>JAADGE010000046.1 GCA_013152535.1 Chlorobiota bacterium | reverse complement strand
TTTGCCTGAGTGGCGGAATTGGTAGACGCGTTGGTCTCAAACACCAATGACAGCAATGTCGTGCCGGTTCGACCCCGGCCTCAGGTACAAAGCACGCTTAATTTTTATAAGTGTGCTTTTTTTTATTTCATTCATATAATAATTTCGTTATTTTTAATTTGATTTTGTATATTTGTAACAGTAAATTCTTAAATCTGAAAATTTTTTAATATTTGTGTGCAATTTTTCATGAAACTCTTTACAAGCAAATCTAAAAAAAATCTCATAGCAGAAATAGCAAAACTTACAAAAAAAAACAGTGAGTTAAAACAACGCTTGCATACAAAATTTTTCAGCCCCGTAAAAAATTTAAGTGCCGATGACTATGATTTAATTATTAATCAGGAAACTGACGCTGTTTTTAAAGGAAATGAAAAAGGCGAATTTATTTTAGTTAATGATTATGCTTGCAGATTAACAGGTTATTCCGAGGATGAATTAATCGGAATGAATATTACAAAGCTGTTTACTTCTTCTGTAATTAATAAAAAACCGCTTAGATTTGATTTAATACTTGCCGGACAATCAATAAAAAACCAAAGACATATCACAAAAAAAAACGGTCATATTGCATTGGTTGAAATGACCTCTAAAAAACTTTCAGACGGCAGTTTAATCTGCATTATGCAAGATATTTCCAAAGAAACAAATCTTCAAATTGCATTAGAAGAAAATGAAGAAAAATTCAGAGAGATTTTCGATAATGCCGCTGATATTATGATTATTTATAAATTAAATAAAGGACTGCCTACAGTTAGTGATACTAATAATGCCGCTTTATCCGCTCTTAATTATAAAAAAGAAGAACTGATCGGTAAAAAAATTTCTGAAATTTTCACAGGTAAAACAAAAACAGATTATCATACATACTCAGCTGAATTAATACAAGAAAAAAGAGTATCTTTTAACTCGAAACTTGTCAGAAAAGACGGAACAACTTTTCCTGCTGAAATTTCGGCAAAGATTATTAATATAGGAACTACAAAATTTATACATACAGTTTCAAGAGATATTAGCGAAAGAATTAATGCTGAAGAAAAAATTAAAAAAAGTGAAGAAAAATACCGCTTATTATTTGAGCTGCTGCCATATGGAGGGGAAATTGTTAATACAGAGGGAATTATCACAGATATAAGTCCGGGAACATCTTTAATGTTGGGTTACGAAAAAGAGGAACTTATCGGAAATCATTTATACAAAATCTTACCTCCCGATTCTATAAAAAAATATGAGAAAAAATTTCGTTTATTATTACAAGGTGAAAAACAAACTGCAGAGACAAAACTGCTTAAAAAAGACGGAACAGAAATTACTGTTATCCGTGCAGGTCAACCTATAAAGAACAGTGCCGGAAAAATTGAATTTATTTTAACTTTAAGTGTAGATATAACCGACAGAATAAAAGCAGAAAAACTGTTATTGAAAAAAAATAAAGAAATTAAAGCACAAAATGAAGAATATTTAACATTAAATGAAGAACTGAAAGAAACCGGTCGAAAATTAATGTCCTTAAATGAAGAACTGCTGATTGCAAAAGAAAAAGCTGAAGAAAGCAATCGTTTAAAATCTGCATTCATTGCTAATATGTCGCATGAAATCCGTACCCCTATGAACGGTATTTTAGGTTTTGCACAATTATTAAACGTTCCGAATATTTCAAAAGAAAAAATACAAGAATACACAAATATTATTAATAACAGCGGAAATCATCTTCTTAATATTATCAATGATATTATTGACATCTCAAAATTAGATGCCGGCGAATTCAATATTACAAAAGCACCTGTAAATTTGAATAACTTACTCAAAGAAGAACTTTTGTTTTTCCAAGCCTATAAAACAAGAAAGCAACAACATCATATAAAGTTAAAATTAAACATTCCCGAACAAAAAAAAGAGCCTATTATTTATACCGACGAAACCCGAATAAAACAAATCTTATCTAATTTAATTAATAACGCCTTAAAGTTCACTGAAGACGGATATGTTGAATTCGGTTACAGTTTTGAAAAGAATACAATAAAATTCTTTGTTAAGGATACCGGAATAGGTATCCCGAAAAATAAACAATCCGAAATTTTCGAACGTTTCAATCAAGCCGTCATAAACACAGAAAAATTATACGGAGGTACCGGATTGGGACTTTCAATATCAAAAGCCTGTACACAACTTTTAGGCGGCAGCATTTGGTTAAAATCTGATGTCGGAAAAGGTTCTGTTTTTTATTTTACAATTCCTTATAAAAAAGCAAAAGATTACAAAGAAACGCCTAGAACAGATAAAAATGTAAATCTTACGGGAAAAAGAATTCTTATTGTTGAAGACGATCCCTTAAATTTTGCTTATCTTTCAGAAGTTCTTGACAAATACAAAATGGAACTGCATCATGTAAATACGGCTTTAAAAGCTATTCAAATTGTAAAAGATATTAAATTTGAATTAATTTTAATGGATATTCAACTTCCGGGGAAAGACGGCAATTATGCAACTTCCGAAATAAAAAAATTATTTCCGAATATCCCGATAATTGCACAATCTGCCTATGCCTTTGAAAATGAGATACAAAAAAGTTTTGAAGCAGGATGCGATGATTACATTACAAAACCAATTAAACAGAATGAATTAAAAAATGCTTTAAAAAAATACATTAAATAATAAACTTTCTAAAAATGTCATTCTCCGGTAAATTATTGAAAAGTTTAACAAATAATCTCCCCCTTTCCTTTCAGTATCGCAATTATTCTCACTATATTCCTATTTTTAAGCCCTTTTCTTACCTCTTCCGAAACATCGATATTTTATATCTTAAATATACGGGAAACAGGATTTTGGAATTTGCTTAAATTCGGTATGCAAATGATGTTAATATTGGTTCTCGGTCATACATCAGCACAGTTCTTTTTCTAATCGGTCTTATATTTTATTGAAATCGGATTAATCTTTACAACAATACGTTTAAAAAAACAACTCAATACAGTTCTAATTATTTTCAAATAAAAGAGCTGCAATAATTTGCAGCTCTTCAAACACCAAAAAAAATTGTTTTATATCTCACGTCTGTGATAAACTTTGTCAAAATCAGTGTCTTCATCAAATTGAAGATATTTATATATATTACTTTCGTTCGGCATAACATATTTATTATAATAGTCAAAATATTCTTCAGCTGTCGGGATTCTGTTTAAACCGGAAACAATAGCAGCCATTTCTGCCGATCCCAGATAAACTTGTGCACCCTGACCCATTCGGTTATCAAAATTTCTGGTAGATGTAGAAAAAACAGTAACACCGTCAGGCACTCTCAATTGATTTCCCATACAAATAGAACATCCCGGAAGTTCAATTCGAGCACCCATTTTATTGAATTTAGAAAACTCACCTTCGGATTTCAATTTTGCTTGGTCCATTCTGGTAGGCGGAACAATATAAGTTCGTACTGCAGCATTTCTTTCAAAACCTTCCCAAATTTTAGAAGCAGCTCTGTAATGACCGATATTAGTCATACACGAACCTATAAAAACATCGTTAACAGGTGTATTTGCAACTTCCGAAATATATTTTACATCATCCGGATCATTCGGGCAAGCCACAATCGGTTCTTTAATTTCCGATAAATCAATTTCAATAACGGCAGCATATTCCGCATTTTCATCTCTCGATAATAATTGCGGATTTTTCAGCCATTCTTCCATCGCTTTAATTCTTCTTTCAATAGTCGGAGCATAATTATATCCTTCTTTTACCATTTTTTTCAGTAAGGCAACATTGGATTTCAGATAAGTTACAACCGAATTTTCTGATAATTTATAAGTAGCGGCAGCAGCACTTCTTTCTGCGGCTGCATCCGTTAACTCAAATGCTTGTTCAGCAGTAATATTCGGCATTCCTTCCATTTCAAGAATTCTGCCGTTAAAAACATTCTTTTTATTTTCTTTTTCAACAGTCATTAATCCCTGCCTGATAGCCCATAACGGAATTGCATTTACAATATCTCTTAATGTGATACCCGGTTTAGCTTTACCTTTAAATTTTACAAGAACAGACTCTGGCATATCTAAAGGCATTTTACCTAATGCCCCGGCAAAAGCAACCAGTCCCGAGCCGGCAGGAAATGAAATCCCTAAAGGAAAACGTGTATGAGAATCTCCTCCGGTACCTACTGTATCGGGTAATAACATTCTGTTTAACCACGAATGAACAACACCGTCTCCGGGAAATAAAGAGACTCCCTCTCTTTCAGTTGTAAATTTAGGTAACATTTGGTGCATTTTAGTATCCGTTTCTTTCGGATAAGCTGCTGTATGACAAAATGTTTGCAAATAAAAATCCGATTGAAATTTCAAACATGCTAATTCTGTAATTTCATCAGCTGTCATAGGACCCGTAGTATCTTGCGAACCGACAGTTGTCATTTTCGGTTCAACAGCCATACCCGGCAGTACACCTTTTGTATCACAAGCTCTTCCCACAATTTTTTGTGCCAATGTGTATGCTTGATTCGGTTTCGGAACCGGATTGTTTGGTTTGGCAAAAATATCGGTTTCTTCCAAGTTTAAAAATTTTCTTGCATCCGATGTTAATTTTTTTCCTATTATCAAAGGAATACGACCGCCTGCTCTGAATTCGTCTGCCAAAGTATTGGGTGTTAATTCAAAAGTTGATAATATTTCACCTTTTTCAGAGGTAATTTCACCTTTAACAGTATTAATACTTATAATATCGCCGTGGTGTAATTTTGAAATATCTGCAATTAAAGGTAATCCGCCTGAATCTTCAACCGTATTAAAAAAAATAGGGGCAATTACACTTCCTATGATTACGGCATTTCGTTTTTTATTCGGAACAAAAGAAATATCTTCACCCATATGCCATAATACACTGTTTGTTGCTGATTTCCGGGAAGAACCGGTTCCTACAACATCACCCACATACGCTACTTTATGCCCCGCAGCTTTCCAATTTGAAATTTCTTCTATACTTCCGGCTTTACGTGCTTTCAACATTGATAATGAATGCAAAGGAATATCCGAGCGGCTCCAAGCATCACTTGCCGGTGATAAATCATCAGTATTGGTTTCACCTTCAACCATAAAAACTTTTACTTTAATAATCTCCGGTAAACTCGGTTTTGATGTAAACCATTCGGCATTTGCCCATGATTCAAGAACATTTTTTGCATAAGTATTTTTTTTCGATAATTCTGCAATCGTTGCAAAAGCATCATATACAAAAGTTGTTTGTCCCAATGCTGCAACAGCATCTTCAGCAAGAGTATCGTTATTTAACGTATCAATCAAAGGTGCTACATTATAACCTCCCAGCATTGTTCCGAGAATTTCCACAGCTTTCTTTTTCGAAATTAGCGGCGAGTTTTTTTCTCCCTTAATAATTTTATGAAGAAACTCAGCTTTTACTTTTGCTGCCGGATCCACTCCGGGAGAAATACGTTCGACAAATAAATTCATTAAAAAATCTTCCTGTCCTTTTTCATGATTTTCGAGTAATTGACACAATCCTTCAGTTTGTTCCGAATTTAAAGGCAAAGCAGGAATTCCCATTGCATTTCTTTCGGCTTCGTGTTTTAAATATTGTTCTAACATTATATTTAGATTTATAGATTTCCAATTTCCGGCAAAAGTAGTAAAATTAAGACGATTTTTATAAATATCACATAATAAATATTACAAACGAAAAGATTAAACGGAAAATGAAAACTCAGTATGAATATTTATAAATACTTGTATTAATCATAAAAATATTCGCGAAAATTTATTTCTTATATTGAGAATAATCTATTGTTGAATATAATATCTTTAAAATCTTATTTATATTGAGAAGGATTGTTTTTCGTTAAAAGATAGTTAACATCAAGCAAAAGTTGTTTTTTAAAATCAATTTTATTTCTCAATGATTTAAAATAAACTTGATTTGTCCATGTTTCGGAATTTTGAATTTTTAACAGAATATCTTTTTGAGTTTCATCTTTAACAGTCTTACTGACAGATGATATGACAGCTTTCAGAACAGGATACATAAATTGAGAATATTTAACATTTGAACTTAAAGTATCAACTTTATTAAAATAATAAAAGACACTGTCAATTTTTCCCGTATTATAATAAACAGCACAAAGATTTAATAATGATTCGTCAAAATTCGGGGAAATTTTTATTGCTTTTTTATAATATTTTATTGCAGATGAATGATCTTTTTTTAACTCAAAACAAGTTGCTAAATTATTTAATACGTGAATATGATTCGGGTTTATTTCATTTGCGTTTTTAAAATTTTTAAATGCTGCATCAATATTATTTAAATAAAAATTTGCTTCTCCTTGATACCAAATTATCGGGGTTGAAAAAGGATCGATTCTATAAAAAACAGAATTTGCATCAGCAATATATTCTATCGTTTTTTTGTAATTATTTTTTAATCTTGATTCAAAAGCTTTTTTAACATAAAATTCACCTTTCATCCTCATTATACCTACAAATACAGCAAATAAAATTATTGGGGCTGTGATAAGCGAGATTTTTCTTACTTGCCGGTTATTTACAGATAATCTTTTATTGATATTTTGTTTGTTATAATAAATTATAATTACAGCTGACAGTATTGATAACAGAATATTATGTTCTATTCTTTCTCTCGGAAAATTGAATACAGAACTTATTAAAAATGAGAATAAAATCCAAATATTTAAAATAAAATAAATTTTAATTTCCTTATTCTCGGTTGTTTTAATAATTTTTACGATATAATAAAAAAGAATTATAAAAAGTGACAGATACAAAAACAAACCTATTAAACCTTGTTCAGCAAGAATCCATAAATAATCATTATGAGGTCGTTGATAAAAGGTAATATTATCTTCCGAATGTAAATTTTTATTCCCGTATTTTAATATTTCTATTTTCCAACTTGATAATCCGTGTCCGAAAATTACATCTTCTTTAATAAGCGAAAGTGTTTTTTCCCATAGTTGTACTCTGTCTTCTTTTTTTATCCGGTCAAAATTCGTAAACGTAGAAACCTGCTTCTCAAATGTTTCAAAAGTATCTTTTTTTGAATAAAAGATAACTGATGATATAGTTATAACAGAAAAAAATAACAGAAAAATCCAAGTGAACTTATTTTTAAAAGCTTTATTAATTAATTTGTAAAAATCATTTTTTATAAAAAAAAATAAAAATAAAAAAGTTGAAAATACTGATAAAATAAATGCAACCCAAGTTGCACGAGATAAGAGAACTATAGAAAAAAAAATTATAAAAACAATATTTAAAAAGCTTATTATTTTGAGAATTTTCTTTCCGTAAAGAATTTTATAAACGGAAACCGGGAGAAGAAGTAATAAAAATTCCGCAAAAATATTTTTATTCGTAAAAACAGATTTAATTTGATACATTGCTTGATGAGAGAACTCTTTTTTATCGTATAATGAGAATAATTGAAAAATTCCGATAAATAAAACCAAGACAGTTAAAATTGAAATAATATCCGTAAATTTCTTAAAAAATATCAAGTTATCTTTATAGAAAAGGGTAAATGTATAAATCAAAGTTGAAAACAATACTATTTTTAAGAACTCAAAAACACCGTCAGCTTTGTTAATTGAATAAGTTACGGTAATTGCAGAATAAATAATGTATAAAATCAGAAAAACATAAAATGAATTTATCTGAAGAGATGATTTGTTTTTAAAAATGAGGTACAGTATCAAAAAAAATAATATAACAGCCAATGCAATAAATCTGGGAAGTAATGCCGAATCAATAGTAACATTCGAAAAGAAAATAATTATAAAACTTACTGAATAAAGAGGGATATATTTTTTATTTATAATCTTAAACACAAAATTCTTAAATTATTGAATAAGAAAAACCATCAAATGCAATTTATAAAATGCTAATTATCAGCTAATTAATGATTATTTTTTTTGTAACAATGTTCCCTTGTGTCTTTATTTTTAAAATATAAACTCCTTTTGCCAAAGAACTTAAGTCTAAAGATTTTTGTTTTGAATTAACATTAAAAAAATTAACCTGCCTGCCGTTTATATCAAAAATATTAACGGAATTAATAATCTTTTCCGATTTTAAATTGATATATCCTTTCCCGGGATTAGGCAAAATTCTAATATTAATATCATCAGGGGTATTAACAGAAACTGCTGATCCGATAAGAAATCCGTTTTCTAATACTAATAAACCGTCATATCCGGAATATACATTAACATCATATAATCCTAATAATTCGGAACTCGAAAATGTAAATAATGCATCAATATTTGTATCGTCTGTAACAGTCGTATTGTTTGGAATAAGAACTGTTTCAGATCCCTGCGAAAACCAAACAATTGTATTTGTTGCTTGATTAAAATGAGTATTTTGACCGCTGATTGTAACCGTTAAAGATTCGGAACGTCTTCCGTATGACGGGTTAGTACCAACTATAGATTGAGCCGAAATAACAACTGAGAATAATATCGGAATAATAATTATGGTTCTTTTCATTTTTTCATTTTTGGATAACACAAAATTAGTTATTTTTTTATTAATTGTTAACAATTTACGGAAAATTTTATTTATATTTATTTTATTCCGGTAAATATTTAAATTTTATAATTGATTACATTATTTGCAGATTAGAATAATATCATATTTTTGTTAATTATTATGAAAATTCAATATTATAAAATAAATGACTAATTTTGCAGTCCGAAAAATAAAAAACTTAAACAATGGCATTAAAGTGCGGAATAGTAGGACTTACAAACATAGGAAAAACAACAATTTTTAATTGCTTTTCAGAAACAAAAGCTGAAGTTACGAATTTCAGTTTCAGTACGGACAAATCAAATCTCGGAACAATAAAAGTTCCCGACCAAAGATTATTCGAACTTGAAAAACTGCAGCCGTCAGAGAAAATAGTCCATACCGTTGTAGATATTATTGATGTACCCGGAATAGCAAAAGGTGCAAATGAAGGAGAAGGAACAGGCAATAAATTTCTGGGAGATATACGTAATACCGATGCGCTTATTCATGTACTTCGTTGTTTTGATGATGATAATTTACCGCATGTTGAAGGTTCCGTTGACCCGGTCAGAGATATGGAACTTCTTAATTTTGAACTTCAGGTAAAAGACTTAGAATCTGTTGAAAAAAAAATAAACCGACTCGAAAAAATTGCAAAGTCTAATGATAAAGATGCAATTAAGGGCTTAGAAGTTTTAAAAATTTATAAAGAACATCTTGAAAATTTTAAACCGGCACACTCGGCTCCTATTAAAGAAGGAGACGATAAATATGTAAAAGACCTTAATCTTCTGACAATTAAACCTGTGATGTTTGCCTGCAACGTTGATGAAGCATCGGCAATAAACGGCAATAAATATACAGAAGCAGTTACGGAAGCATTAAAAAACGAAGATACACAAGTGCTTATT
The DNA here is from genome assembly GCA_013152535.1 of Chlorobiota bacterium. Taxonomy (GTDB): domain Bacteria; phylum Bacteroidota; class Bacteroidia; order Bacteroidales; family JAADGE01; genus JAADGE01. The sequence continues at coordinate 108,560 of JAADGE010000046.1, read as the reverse complement.
ATTGCTGCTGCTTTAGAAGCTGACATTGCCGAATTAGAAACACACGAAGAACGACAAGAATTTTTAGAAGATGCCGGACTAAACGAACCCGGTGTTGATAAACTTATCAGAGCCGCTTTTGATTTATTAAATTTACAAACTTTTTTTACAATAGGACATGAAGAAAACAGAGCTTGGACATTAAAGAAAGGTATGACGGCTCCCGAAGCAGCCGGAGTAATACACAGCGATTTACAAAAAGGATTTATCCGTGCCGAAGTAATGCACTACGATGATTTTATTGAACTCGGCTCTGAACAAAAATGCAAAGAAAACGGAAAATTTCATGTCGAAGGAAAAAATTATGTAGTACAAGACGGTGATATTCTGAATATTCGATTTAATGTTTAAAAATTAATTTAAAAACATATTCTCAAATTCGATTTTGGTTCTTTTTTTGTATCTTTACACAGTATTAACTTAAAGACCTTAATCAAATGAAAACAAACGTACCTTTCAAGCTGTTAAGCTTACTTATTCCTGTATTTATAATATTCCTTGCAGTGTCTTTATCAAACTGTAAAGGGCATGTTGAAATTTTCGGTGTTACCGACAGTATTGAAAATTGCTCAGCACCCTATATTGTGTATTTTTATGCTGATGCCGAACATCGAACAAAAGATCTTGAATATACTTGGGATTTTGGTGACGGTACAGAATCACACGACCAAGAACCGATGCATAAATATACAGATTACGGAATTTATAAAGTAACTTTATCAATCAAACAAAATAAATCCTTTGATTCAAAAAGTATTTCATTGTATTTGACAGAAGATTCAACCTCTGCGTATTCAGACTTTGATTATGCCTCTTACAGCGACTCTTTGTGGGCTCCTGCAAATGTTGAATTTCAAAATTATTCAAAACATGCAACATCTTTTCTTTGGGAATTCGGAGACGGTGATACTTCAACGGTTAAAAATCCGACACATATTTATCAGTCTCAGGGAACTTATACTTGCCTGCTAAATGCAATGTGCCACGGAGACACTTCCAAATTTTCTCGCCCAATTGTAATTAAAGCACCACCTCATAAAATTGATATTTTAGACGTTACAATTTGGATGCCCGATACATATTTAGGAACTGATGTTTGGGTTAATTTATACTATGCAGGAAATAATGAGGGAGGAAGTTCAACGGCAAATTCCGTCAGTTCTTTTCCTATAACATTTAATATGAGTCATACACTTTTTGCATTCAACGGTATTTATGATTCGAGCTTATTAGAATTTGAATTATGGTCATCTGCAAATGATGGTAATCCTGAAAAAATATTTTATATTTCATCGCAAGAACTTCAAAATTTATATTATCCGACAACTATTGGACTTGATGATGGTTATGGATTTAAATATGAAGCAAAATTAGGATATCGTCAATAATAAATTTAAATTTTCAGAAAATCATTATGAAAAATCTATTAAAATATTCTCTGATTACACTCTTTTTTTTAAGCTTTATCTTAAATGCTGCAGCTCAATCAACTGACCATGATTGGTGGAACAGCTTGTCGCCGGCTTGGAAAAAAGTTATTCAAAAACAACATTTTAAAGGAAAAGATGTAAACCCTACCGATGAGCAACTTCAGGAAATCGGAAAAATGGTGTTCTTAGATGTCGAAAATAATAAAGAAATAAAAAGTTTGGCACCGGCAGAAGCTCTTCAACTTTTGGAAATAATTAAAGCAAGAAACAGCGGACTTCTGAGTTTAGACGGAATTAACGGTCTGATAAACCTAAAAGAAATTGACTGTTCCGATAATGATAACATTAATTCGGTTATACCTCTGGCAGCTTTAAATAATCTTGAAAAGATAAATTGCGGTAATACTATGGTTAAGAGCCTTGTACCACTAAGAAACCTTGACAAATTAAGCCATTTAGATGCCCATTTTACAACCATTGTTGATTTAAGAATTTTAAAAAATCTGAAACAACTTACAACTCTTGATGTATCACAAAACATTTCACTGTTTTCTCTTGAGGGATTAAATTATTTACCTGAACTGACCTATTTAAATTGCAGTGAAACCAATGTTGATGATTTGACACCCTTATCAAAATTAAAGACTTTGCAGCGTTTGGATATCTCAAAAACAAAAGTTGAAACATTAAGACCCGTGCAACTTATTAAAACTCTGCAAGATATTGACTGCTCAGGCACAAAAATAAAACCGAAAAGTTTGGATTATCTTATCGGACTTCCTAATTTAACAATGCTTCGTGCTAAAAATATTAATATTTCGGATGCAGAAATAAAAGAATTTGAAACAATTCTGCAAAAAAGAAATCCGAACGCAACAATTATAATTACTAAAAAAAGAAAATAAAACACGCTTCATAAAATATCAAAATCAAATTCCCGACAAAAGTCGGGTTTTTTGTTTCAAGCACAATAAAAAATATTAACTTTGCAAAAGATGTCGGTCTCAATTTCGAGATAATAGGGAATGCCGTGAAAATCGGCAACAGTTCCCGCTGCTGTAAGCTCTTTTTTAAGGAAATGCAATAAACCACTGTTTGAAAATAACGGACGGGAAGGTGCATAATCCGAGAGTAAGTCAGAAGACCTGCCGATAACAACCCCGGTTTTGCAGTCTGCGGAGAACAGGCAAGCAAATTCGATGTTAATCCTGCCTCATCGTTTCTGCAAAATCCGACATAAATTTTGTGAATAATGTTTACACATACAAAAACGATGAAAAAAACATCTTTTTTCTTATTCTTATTGCTCGTCGGATTTAAAGTAAATGCACAATATATTTCCGAAGTTATTGAATACACACCCGCTCCGGGTCAATTTATAAATACTTCATACGGAAATCCGGAAGCGGCACAATCAATTACAGGAACTGCAACAGGACTTGTAAGTTTGGGTGCTTTCGGCGGTTATATTGTTTTTAAATTTCAAAATCCGGTCGAAAACAATCCGGATAATCCCTACGGCATTGATTTTACTGTTTTCGGAAATCCTGCATCGGTTAACAGTGCCGAACCGGCAAGCGTTTTTGTTATGAAAGACAAAAATAACAACGGGCTGCCTGACGATACTTGGTATGAACTTGCCGGAAGCGATTATTTTTTTTCATCTTCAATTAAAAATTATGAAATAAGCTATACCAATCCCAATCAATCGGTTGCTGCCGATGTCCCTTGGACTGATAATCAAAATTCGAGCGGTTTTGTATATGCAAATGATTTTCATACACAACCGTATTACCCGAATTCCGAAAATTTTCCCGCCGTAAATCAATCCGAATATACTTTAAGCGGAACAAAAATTGAAGCTGCAATTGACTTATCCGATGCCGCAAATATTAAATCTTACAGGCGAGCTTTCGGATATGCCGATAATCACACGAGAGGAAATATTAATTCGCCATTACCGGATAATCCTTATACCGAAGACATTGAAGGAACCGGAGGAGATGCTTTCGATATTTCGTGGGCTGTTGACGAAAACGGAAACTATGTTGATTTAAACGAAGCAGATTTTATAAAAGTGCAATGTGCAGTAAATGCAAATTTAGCTTGGCTCGGCGAACTGTCAACCGAAATTACGAGAGCTCTTGATGTTGCTCCTGATGCTTCGGTAAACGGGACGGAAGATATGGTTGTAATTAAAGATTTACCGAAAAAAATATTAACAAATACACCTTATCAATTAGAAGCATTTGCCTTTCATCTCGGAAAAATAATACCGACTGAAAATATCATTTGGACAACAAATTTAGCCGGAACTGTTATTAACGAAAACAACATCTTAAATGTAAGCGAAGTCGGAACATTGGTTTTAACGGCAAGTTTTGAAAGCAATCCGGATATTTTTGCAAACTTCGTTACGGAAGTTACGGAACAAGCGGACATTGAACACCTTAAACAAGACAAATATAAAATATATCCGAACCCCGCCGTTTCTTATTTTCAAATAAAAAACTCAAAAAATTTAAATGTTGAAATGTATAACAGTTATGGGAAATGTGTAAAAAAAATCCTCGACTGTTCGGAAACAGATAAAATTAATATCGAAACTTTATCAAAAGGAATTTATTTTCTGAAAATAGAAGACAAAAACAATTCTTTCATTAAAAAAGTCATTAAAAATTAACAATCTTATTTTGAGAAAAACACTTATAATTTTAATCTTCATTTTATTCTGTTTTGAACTTTTTTCTCAAAATTCAAAAGATACAATTTTGCATATCAGCGAAGTTAAAATTACGGAAGCAAAAATATTAAAACCCGACGGCGAATTGATAATTTGTTACGAACCGCAAAAATTAGACGGCGAAATAATTAAACAAAACATCACAAAATCATTAGCCGACTTATTATCCGAAAATTCATCAATATTTATTAAATCTTACGGACAAGGTTCATTGGCAACGGCATCAATACGCGGAGCCGGAGCTTCTCACACAAAAGTTCTGTGGAACGGAATTTCCTTAAACAATCCGATGCTCGGACAAACCGATTTTTCGCTGATACCGGTTTTTTTTATCGACAGAGCCGAAATTCTGAAAGGCGGCAGTTCTCTTATTTCCGTAGGCGGAGCTTTAGGCGGCGGTATATTGCTGCATTCCGGCTCCGAAATTAAATCGGGAATTTATTCGGAACTTATACAAACTTTCGGCAGCAGCAAAACTTTTCAAACATTTGCAAAAATTGCCGGCGGAAACTCAAAAATAAATACCATTTTTAAACTTTATCACGAACAATCCGAAAACGATTTCTTATTCTATAATAATGCCGTAGGAAATCCGGAATATGTAAGGCAAAAAAATGCCGACTACAAAAAAAATGCACTGCTGAATACGACAGCTTTAAATTTTTCAAAAAATAAAAATCTGATTGTAAATACTTGGCTGCAATTCGGGAACCGAAATATTCCGCCCATTATGTCATTTCAGGGAAACGAAAGAATTGAATATCAGCAAGATGCTGACATAAGGACAATTGCAAAATATTCTTACCGAAAAAATAAAATTAAAACGAACATACACGCCGGTTTTATAAATGAAAATTTGCTGTATTTTTCCGGAGACCAAACAGAAAACGAATTATTTATTCATACATATTCAAAAAGCAGGACAAAACGATTTTTTGCAAAAATAAATTCGGACTATACCCTTAACAAACAAATATTTCTGAGAACTGAATTAACCGGAGAATACCAAACAGCCGAATACAGAGATAAAAAAACACAAACAGCATACAATGCAAACAGAAAAACAAGCGATTTTTTGATTTATTCCGATTTTAAAATAAATAAAAATATTAATGCCTTTTCCCTTTTAAGGATAAATTTTACCGACAACAAATTTTTGCCGCTGATGCCTTCGGCAGGTTTTAAATTCAATTTTTATAAAGTCCCTTTTACAATTTATACAAGCATAAGCCGAAATTTCAAAAACCCGACCTTGAACGATTTGTATTGGGTACCCGGCGGCAATAAAAATTTAAAACCCGAACGCGGATATACCGAAGATTTAAGTTTGAATGTGAAGCAAATTAAAAAAGGCGATTTTACGACAAACGCAACAATCAGCGGATATGCCTCACACATAAGCAATTGGATAGTGTGGAAACCAAGTGATTTTTTATATTGGAAAGCCGAAAATATTAAAAAAGTTTTTTCGAGGGGTATTGAAATTTCATTATCGGAAAAATACGAAAACAATAAATTTAAAACCCGGTTTAACAGTAATTACAGCTACACAAAAACAACGGATGAAACCGATACCGAAAGCAATTCTTTCGAAAAACAATTAATCTATATTCCCGTGCATAAAGCAAATATGTTTTTAAATGCCGAATATTCACAATGGTTTGCAAATTTTTCGCAAACATATACGGGACAACGATATACAAGTTCGTCTAACAAAGAAATAAGACATACTCTACCGGCATTTCATATCGAAAATTTAACAGTCGGGAGAAAATTTTATTATAAAAAAATTAAAGCCGAAGTTCAACTGAAAATAAAGAATGTATTTAACGCAAATTATCAGGAAATTTTATGGCGAGCAATGCCCGGACGACAATTTATGCTGATTATAAAAACAGATTTTTAATAAAATGATGCAAAACAAAACCGACATAACAAAACTGTTTCTTTTTTTATTAACCGTAACTTCAATTTTTATTTCGTGCAAAAAAACACTGCCCGAACAACCCGTTGAATACAAAAAATCAAACGGCGTATTCATCTGTAACGAAGGAAATTTCACCTACGGTAATGCCTCATTATCTTTTTACGAACCCGAAACAAATACGGTCGAAAATGATATTTTTTACAATACAAACAATTTTCCGCCCGGAGATGTGGCAATGTCAATGGCAATTAAAGACACTTCGGCTTATTTGGTCGTTAATAATTCGGGAAAAATATTGGTAATAAATACAAATACGTTTAAATATAGTGCAACAATTTCCGGATTAACTTCTCCGCGTTACATACTATTCATTTCCGATACAAAAGCTTATGTAACAGACTTATACAACAAAAATATCGCCGTCATAAATCCGAAAACTTTTACACAAACCGGCTCTGTTTTTATCGGAAACGGAAGCGAGCAAATTGTTAAATATCAGAATTTTGCATTTACGGTCGGCTGGTCATTTAACAACAAAGTATATAAAATAAATACCGACAACGATAAATTAACAGATTCGCTGACAGTTACAAAACAACCAAACAGCATTGTGCTTGATAAAAACAATAAATTATGGGTATTATCCGACGGCGGTTTTTCCGGAATACCGGGCGGACAGGAAATTCCGTCTATCACAAAAATTGATGCCGAAACATTTACGATTGAAAAAGAATACACATTTTCGTCTGTTGAAACTTCTCCTGCCCGACTTACAATTAACGGAACAAAAGACACTTTATATTTCTTAAACAGTTCTCCGTCAGGCGGAAACGAAAGCGAAGGAATTTACAGAATGCCCGTAAATTCAGATAATTTACCCGATGTTGCATTTATACCGCAAGGCGATAAATTGTTTTACGGTTTGGGTATTGACCCTGCAACATCCGATATTTATGTTTCCGATGCAATTGATTATTTGCAAAAAGGAATTGTTTATCATTACAAATCAGACGGAACAATCATTAACACATTCAAAACAGGCATTATTCCTTCTTATTTTTGTTTTAAACCTTCAGATAAATAAGGTTTTTTCTTTTGGTAACTAAGATAGCATTTTTGTTATTTTAATCTGTATTTTGTTTTATTTTTATCTCCGATTATTTCGTAAGACGGTTTCATTGATACTATCATTTGATACTATCAAAAATTATTTTCATACTTTGTTACCTGCCGGTTATTCATCATTTTTCCCTGTAAATGTTATTGCCGGAACAGTATGGTAATTATTCTTTTTCCAAAACCTTAATAAAAAATCAATATCATTTAATAATTCTTTTCCTTTACCTATTTTAAAGAATGGTAACTTTGTCTTGTAATTATCAATACAATACATAGCTAATTCCGTTGATATTTCTTCTGCAAAAAGCAATCGCATAATATGTTCAGTGCTGTCTTTTTTATTGAAATATTTATTTTCAGACAAAGGAAATGCACTGTTTACGGCTAATGCAATTTCTACTCCGCTTTTCGGGTTAAAAAATACTAAACCTGTTTCAGAGATTTTTGAATAGTTTTTTGTTTTATTATCATCAGTTCCGAAAAAACCATCTTTACGTGCTCTTTTCTTTGCTTCTTCTCTTTCCTTTTTTGTTAAATTTAATGACCGATTAAAATACTCTGTATATTTTCTTATAAATTCATCAATTTTATTGGATGGCATAAAAGCTATTTGAGAACCATTATTAAAGTCTTTAAAAGCGTCAAACTGTAATTTAATTGTTTCATCAATTTTTTCAGTTTGGTAGTCTAAAAAACTAACAGCCATTCTACTCTCCACAGAGTTTTTTTCGTCTAATATTAAATCCGCATTAAAATCATTTTGAAAATAGATACCTGAAAACCACCATTCGCCTTTCCATTCGGCAATTCCCAGAAACAAAATAGTATCAATTTCTTTTAAATTTTCATAATAATCGAATGATTTTTTAGTTAGATTAAATTTTTTGCTTGAAGCTATATGTTCAATAAATATATTATTGTTGTCTTGACCTTTGTAAAGAAAAAAACCACTGATTTTTTTAGACATATTTAAAAAATCTGTGCTTAAAGGGTGTTCTTTTCCTATTATTTCAGAAGCCCATTCCTTTCCTGTTAAACTTAAAAGTCGGGTGTGGCTTTTATGTAATTCGGCATCTCTGTTTTCATTTAAATAATGAATAATATTTTCGTTATCCTTATTTTCTTCAATTAGTTTAGCTTCATTTTCGTGCAAATCTAAAAATGTATCGGGATAAAACAGATAAGTTTTAAAAAGTATAGTATCAATCAAGTTTCGAGCCGCGTAAAAATTATTTTCAGTTTCATTTATTTCATAATACTTTTTTAAAACTTTATTTTCAGGTGCATATTCATAAGCTTCATCTAATATTTCAATTATATCAGATGTCATTTCGAGAAAAAAGTAATTTTTTGGATTGATAAATTTATCAGTTTGTGCCGTGTTAAAAAAATACCATAATAAAAACCTAACATCTTGATAATTTATTTCATTTTCATAATATTCATTGGTATCATAGAAAGGCAATTTTTTTTTATAAAGCTCTTGATGAAGCTCAACAAATGAAGTCCATATATTTGTTTCTGTTATTATATCCTCAAAATAGGACGCTATGAAACAAGAAAGCATATTAATGTATTCATTATCAAAATATTCAGATAAAATATCATAGTGGTTACTTATTAGCTTTTCCCTTATCTCATTACTTAATTTCAAATAATAACCATCAGTTATTGTCTGTGTTTCGTATGGTTTTAACTCTAACCATTCTTTTATGTATATTCTTTCTTTCATTTTATTAATAATCTATTTTGTTCTTGTGCTTGCATGTAACGTGTGTGTAAAAGAAAGGCTAAACCGCTACTGCATTACAAGTTACAAAGGTAATAAAAGTTATGTGTTATTGACCTTTGAAAGTTATAATAATGACAAAATCGCATAACTTTTATGGTGTTTGTTACTTTTTTAATTTTTCTGTTTGTGATTTTACACGGTGTTAGAGTGCGTTTATTATTATTTTATAACTACTATTTTTTATTTAAAGGAAAAAAGACATGTTCTGCATCTAAAAATACAACATAAAATACAGTGCCAATAATGTGTCCGACTACTCTTGCTTTTTGCCCTTTTATTTTCATTATTACAGCCCAATTTAGGTTTGTTTCAGGAAACGGATTTTTAAACCTTGAATTTGCAGGAAAATCATAATATACTTTTATATAATTTTCCTGTTCTGCTTCAACCCTTGTTTTATTACATATGTATCCAAACTTATCAAGCATATATGCAAGTAATTTTTTCTCTTGCCATTGTGTATAAGATTGTCCTGGCGGAATTTGCTTGTTATATTGAAAATCTTTAAAACTAAAAAGCATAAAGGGTGCATCTTCTTTAACAAGATGTTCATCTCTTATATTTATCTTTCTTTTTGAAAGAGAATTTTGCGAAGAAAAATATTTGTTTTTTTTAGTCCTCTTGCTCATTGATAAAATTATTTTTAAAGTTTTCAATATCTCCAAGAAATGGAATAGCACCGTATTTTCCTAACAAATAATCTTTCTCAAAAGAAGCATCGTTTCTCACTTTTGCTTGATTTATTTTGTATTCTACAAGTGAATATAAGTCAGTTGCACCTAAATTATTTTTTTCGGTGAACCAAATTTGGTCTCTTCTGAATAATTCTTTTTTTAAAAGATTAGTATCATGAGTTGCAAATATTAATTGTGCAGATTTATTTCTGTTTGAATGAAATATTTTAATTAATTCAATAGTAATCAAGGTGTGTAGGCTTGAAGCCAATTCATCTATTATTAAAACTTTTCCGTTTTCAATAGCATCAATCCAAATCCCAAAAATATTAAATAGTTTTTGAGTTCCTTTGGATTGTAGCCAAAAGTCAATATTTACAAAATTAATTAAATTACCTGTATTGTCTTTTTTGGGATGCAAGAAATTAATTTTTGTAATTACATTTTTATCTAATTTATTTAATATCTCAGCTTTTTGTGAAATCTTTTTTGTTAACCTTTGTAGATTTTCAAGTATTTCTTTAAGTTCATTATCTTCTTCTTCTGCTATTAAATCAGGCAACAGTTTATCAAGGATTTGTTCTTTTTCTTCTAATTCTATTTTTTCAAATCCTATTTTTATTGTTTTAAAGAACTCGATTAAAATTGTTCTGAATTGTTTTTCTTTTTTCCATTTATTGATAGTGAAATCTTTATAATCTTCATCTTCTAAACCTGAAATTAAGATAAAGTTGTTTTTTATCCAGTTTCTGAAAATATTAGATTTTTCTCCGTCAAACTGTGCTACTGTCGATAAAAATAAGGCATTTGAACGAGTTTTTTTCTCTATATCTTTACCTTCCGAAAATGATTGTTTATTTATTCTTATTTCTTGATATTCTCGAATAAATAACTTTGTTTCTTTTGCGTAAGGTGTGCTTTTTAGAGAAAAAAACCATTCAGAGTGTATTTTTTCATTGTCAGCTTCAAATCCATATCTGTACCTGACATCATCAATAATAATAATAATTTGAAAAAAACTTGGTTCATTTTCAGTATTTGGAGATAAAAGAAATTTTATAACTTCAATTTCGTCTCCTTCATTTTTATCACTTGACGATGTCAAAATAAAATTCTTAAAAAACGACATTGCAAATAATAGATTACTCTTACCACTTGCGTTTGCTCCATAAATAACACTTGATTTTAATAATTTATTATCTGTATTTTTATCAAAAATTATGTTATTTAATGAACTTTTTGTAGTCTTTTCGTGTTCCTTTATTGAATTTGCAGCAATCATGTTCATTGTAACTTCTTCATTAAATGATAAAAAATTGCTGACTTTAAAATCTATTAACATAATATTAAATGTTTTAGTTATTTTCCGGGGTAAAAATAATAATAAAAACAAGAATATGCAACTATTTGTGAAAATATCACAATTATCAGCTTTTTGTCAACCGGAAAAATTTACAAGACGTTGATAAAGTTTAGTACAACGAAAAGATTGGTAAAACAATGCAGTTCTTAATTTTATGAATTTATTCTTTGCTGTTTTTCTTATGCACTCTAACATCAATATAACAGTATTACCATTATTTCAATTATAAACGCAATACGTTTTCAGACATCAAATATACTAATTTTAGATTTTCTTTTAATCCTAACTGTTCAAAGCCCGCCAAATAATATCCTTCAATTCTGTCAGTCCTTTTTGACTTACCGAAGAAATAAAAACATGCGGAATATCCGGCAAGTCTTTTTTCATTTCTTCAATTAATTCTTCATCAGCTAAATCCGATTTTGTAACGGCTAAAATTCTTTCTTTATCCAGAAGTTCGGGATTATATTCTTTCAGTTCATTCAGTAAAATATGATATTCGCTTTTTATATCATCGGCATCCGCAGGAACCATAAAAAGCAAAACAGAATTCCTTTCAATATGTCTTAAAAATCTCAACCCCAGCCCTTTCCCTTCTGAAGCACCTTCGATAATACCGGGGATATCAGCTATTACAAACGAATGATTGTTACGATAAGCAACCATTCCCAAATTAGGAGCAAGCGTTGTAAACTCATAATTTGCAATTTTCGGTTTAGCGGCAGAAATTACCGATAATAAAGTAGATTTTCCGGCATTTGGAAATCCGACCAATCCCACATCTGCCAACACTTTCAACTCTAAAATAATCCAAGACTCTTCACCTTCTTCCCCCGGTTGTGCATAGCGCGGAGACTGATTAACGGATGTTTTAAAATTCGTATTCCCTAAACCTCCTCTGCCGCCTTCCATCAAAATTTGGTCTTCTCCGTCTTCGGTAATTTCAAATAAAGTATCTCCTGTTTCGGCATCTTTGGCAACCGTTCCTAACGGAACATCCAAAATAACATCAGCCCCTTCCGAACCGAATTTATTATTTGCCGTTCCGGGATTTCCGTTTTCGGCTTTTACGTGTTTTCTGTATTTTAAATGAAGCAATGTGAACTGATGACGATTTCCTCTTAAAATTACATGCCCGCCTCTGCCGCCGTTACCGCCGTCCGGTCCGCCTGTTGTCGTTCGTTTATCACGATGAAAGTGCATTGACCCGGCTCCGCCTTTTCCCGATGTGCAATGAATTTTTACATAATCTATAAAATTTGCTTCCGCCATAATTTTTCTTTTATTTAATTTGCAAAAATACGAAGTATTTATCGGAATGCGGCATTTGATTTTAAACCCGATGATTTTTAATTGATTTTTAGTAACTTCGCACTTATTAACTTTAAAGCTTTCAATAAAAATGCAATATAAAACAGGATTGGTATTAAGCGGCGGCGGATCAAGAGGAATTGCCCACTTGGGAGTTGTTAAAGCACTTAATGAAAAAGGTATTTTCCCGGATGTAATTTCCGGAAGCAGTGCCGGGGCAATAATGGGTTCTTTACTTGCCGACGGACACAGTCCGGATGAAATTTTCACTCAACAAACAGGAAAAAAATTTCTTTCCTATACAAATTTTAACTTTTTCAGAAAAGGATTACTGAATTTCAAAAATCTCAGAAAAATATTAAAAGATATATATACTGTTGAAAATATCGAAGATTTAAAAATACCTTTTTATGCCTGTGCATCAAATCTTAACGAAGGTAAAGCTGAATATTTTAACAGCGGAAATTTGCTTGATGTTGTAACAGCCTCTTCTTCTGTTCCTTTTATTTTTAAACCGGTCGAAATTAACGGAAAAACATATACCGACGGCGGACTGATCGATAATTTACCGATAAAGCCCTTACTCGGAAAATGTGAAAAAATTATTTGTGTCAATCTTATTTATTTAAAATACAAAAACGATTTTAAAAGTTCCAAACAAGTTTACGGTCGTATTTTTGATGTTTTAACTTACCATAATCAAAAAACCTACATTTCGGAATGCAATATTTTAATTGAACCGCCGGCACTGTACGGGCAACCCTATTTCAGCAATAAAAAAGCAAAAGAAATTTTTGATATCGGTTATAATTATGTAATGAAATTAAAAATTGATTAATTATGAACCAAACAATTTAAATTAATCCGTTTTCGGATTATGATGCCATAATAGAATTGTTGATGCCGTAAAAAAAATTACTAAGATTATATTTAAAAATCCTCCCATAATCACAAGTTTCAAACTACCTGATAAGAACTTATCCAATATTCCCTGAAATAAGAACGGAATAAGCGGAAAGAAAAATACCATTCGACGCGGATACAAAGTATTTCTTTTCCACACCTCTTTAATAAACACAAAAGAAAGAGTTGCAAAAACAGGATAAACAAACAATCTGAGCAGTTGATTTGCTTCCGTTGCCAATTCTGTTACCGAACTGATATCAAGATTATATTGAACAGCTAATTTAGATGAAACGGCAATTGCAACATAAGCTCCGTGTATAATTCCGTATGCAGTTAAAATACCTACAAAACAGATTATTACAATATTTCTTGCCGTTCGGGAAGCAGTTTTAAAAGCATAATGTATTTGCAACAAACCGAACAAATAAAACCATGTTGCAAGTAATGCGGAAACAGCACTGAGTTTAATTCTTAAATCAGAAACATGTCCCATATTCATTTTCATATCTGTTCCCGCCGAATTATAATAAAAAAGCATATCGCCCGTAAATAAAATTAAACCGCCTAAAATACCTGCCAATCCCGCAGTTCTAAGCCAAAACCTATTTGATATCATATATTTTGTTTTTAATAAATTTACAATCTCAAAGTTAAAAAGAATAATTAACAAAGAAGCAACGAACATATTTTAACAAAAATTCAAAATAAACTTTACATTTTTCAATATAAATCCGTTTATTTTACATTATTTTCCGATTTAACAAGTATTATTTTTGTTTATTCCGCAAAAATATCATTAATTTGTAAACTAAACTTTATAAAAAATAAAAAATGTCAACAATTCGCTTTAGTGCACTTAAAGAATTAAACAATCGACCGGTTCCTTCCTTTAATTTTCCTTCTGAGAAAATATCCGATTATTTCGGCTCCGAAGTCTTTAATTTACCGAAAATGCAAAAATATTTATCGAAAGATGCTTATAAAAATGTTAAAGAATCAATTGAAACCGGGGCAAAAATTAATCGGAAAACAGCCGATCAAATTGCTTCCGGAATGAAAGAATGGGCAATGAGTAAAGGAGCAACGCATTATACACACTGGTTTCATCCGCTTACCGGAAATACGGCAGAAAAACATGATTCTTTCATTAATATTGATCAAGAAGGAAACTCTTTCGAGACTTTCGACGGCGAATTATTGATACAGCAAGAACCCGACGCCTCAAGTTTTCCGCATGGTGGTTTGCGAAATACTTTTGAAGCAAGAGGTTACACGGCTTGGGATCCGGCTTCTCCGGCATTTATTATTGACCAAACACTTTGTATTCCCACTATTTTTGTTTCATATACAGGCGAAGCACTTGATTATAAAACGCCTTTGCTGAAATCATTAAACGTGCTTGACAAAACAGCCACAGCTGTTTGCAAATATTTTGATAAAAGCGTTAATAAGGTTATTGTAACTTTGGGTTGGGAACAGGAATATTTTCTTGTTGACGAAGCACTCTTTAATGCTCGCCCTGATTTGATGCTTACCGGAAGAACTTTAATGGGACATGCTTCGGCAAAAGACCAACAATTAAGTGATCATTATTTCAGTTCGATACCCGAACGTGTGCTGGCATATATGAAAGAGTTTGAATATGAGGCACATAAATTAGGCATTCCTGTTAAAACACGACATAATGAAGTCGCTCCTAACCAATTTGAGTGTGCCCCAATTTTTGAAGAAGCTAATCTTGCTAACGACCATAATCAACTGTTAATGAAGGTTATGAGAAAAACAGCAAAAAAACATAGATTTAAAGTATTGTTTCATGAAAAACCTTTTGCAGGAATAAACGGTTCCGGAAAACATAATAATTGGTCGCTTGCTACCGATACCGGAATTAATTTATTAAAACCCGGAAATACACCGAAAAGTAACTTGTTATTTTTAACTTTTTTAGTTAACATTATCACAGCCGTAAAAAAACACAGCGATTTATTAAGAGCTACCATTATGTCTGCCGGAAATCAACATCGCTTAGGTGCCAATGAAGCCCCGCCGGCAATTATATCTGTTTTTTTGGGCAGAGAAATTGATGAAATGCTGAATAAAATAGAACAAAAAGTTCCTGATAAAAAGAAATCGCATGAAATTTCTCAAAAATTAAAATTAGACATTTCTAAAATCCCCGAAATTTTACCGGATAATACCGACAGAAACAGAACATCTCCTTTTGCATTTACGGGAAATCGTTTTGAATTCAGAGCCGTCGGTTCAAACGAAAATAATGCAGGTCCTATGATTGCCTTGAATACGGCACTTTCCGATCAACTGAGAAAATTTAAAACCGAAGTTGATGTACTAATAAGTGAAAATATTAAAAAAGATGATGCTGTTTTAAGAATTCTGAGAAAATACATTAAAGAATCAAAGTCGGTTCGTTTTGAAGGAAACGGATACAGTGAAGAATGGATAAAAGAAGCTGAAAAGCGCGGATTAACAAACATCAAAGAGGCAAGTGAAGCTTTTAAGGCTTATATACACAAAGATACAGTCGATCTTTTCGAACGTAATCATATTTTAAACGGTAAAGAGTTACATTCTAGATATGAAATACGTATTTGTGAATATGTTCAAAAAATACAAATTGAATCTCGAATCTTAGGTGATTTGGCAGTAAACCATATTATCCCGACAGCAATTAAATATCAAAATACTCTGATTACCAGTGTAAAGGAGCTAAAAGGAATTATTGAAGATGAAAAAGATTTGGAAGTCTTAGCAAGCCGGCGAATAGGAACTATTAAGAAAATTTCACACCATACAACGCAAATCAGCATTTTAACACAAGAAATGATTAGAGAGCGAAAAAAAGCCAATGTTAAAGAAAACTGTAATGAACGTATTGAAAATTACGAATTTAAGGTAAAGCCCTATTTCGATCAAATCAGGTATCATATTGACAAATTAGAACTTATTGTAGATGATGAAATATGGCCTTTGCCAAAATATCGCGAATTACTTTTTAACAGATAAATCGCCGGAAAATCCAGGTTCTTTTACTGAATACTCTTTCTGTAATTTTCTAATTTCTCAATAATAAAATCCGGTTTTACAGGTTTGCTGTTTTCTAAAACAACAACAATTACTTTTGCTTTTACAATTAATTTTTTATCCTGTTTTCTGTAAATCTCCTGATTGAAAATTAACTTTAAATTCCCTTGTTTTTCAAAATTCAACACAGAAATAAAATCATCACCGCTTTTTAAAGAATACTTATAATCAATTTCAATTCGGTAAACAACAGGGTTAATTCCTTCATTATTCAGTCCGGCAAAATCGGAACCTGCAGCAATTAAAAATTCGTGTCTGGTATGCTCCAAATAGTTTTGATAAACGGCATTATTAACTATACCCTGAATATCACATTCATAATCACGCACTTTAAGCTCAAGTTCAAAGGTGTGTTTTTGCATAACGACTTTTAACTTTAGAAACTTCCTACTGTTTAATACTGTTCTTTCTCATTCGGAAAATCTTCGGAACGCACATCTTTTACATAATTTGAGACGGCACCTTTAATTTCTGTTGCTAAATCGTGATATCGCCGTAAAAACCGCGGAGAAAATTCTTGTGTTAATCCCAACATATCGTGAATAACCAAAACCTGACCGTCAACACCGCCGCCGGCACCTATTCCGATAACGGGAATCGAGATACTTTTTGCAACTTCTTCAGCGAGTTTTGCCGGTATCTTTTCCAATACAAGAGCAAAGCAGCCCAATTTTTCAAGTAATATAGCATCTTTACGTAATTGATCGGCTTCTTTGTCATCCTTTGCACGCACAACATAGGTTCCGAATTTGTGAATAGACTGGGGCATCAATCCCAAATGTCCCATTACAGGAATACCCGCAGATAAAATCCTGACAACAGATTCTTCAACTTCTTTTCCTCCTTCCAATTTTACGGCATGTGCCCCGGTTTCTTTCATAATTCTGATTGCCGAATCCAAAGCATGTTTAGAATTTCCCTGATAAGTTCCGAAAGGTAAATCTACTACTACCAGAGCTTTTTCTACAGCACGCACTACCGACTTGGCATGGTATATAATCTCATCCAAAGTTAAGGGTAAAGTTGTGTCGTATCCCGCCATTACATTTGCCGCAGAGTCGCCAACCAAAATAACATCCACACCGGCTTGATCAACTAATTTTGCAATGGAATAATCATAAGCCGTAAGCATCGCAATCTTTTCATTCTTCGCTTTCATAGCTTGTAAAACATGGGTTGTTATTTTTCGAGCTGCTTTATGAATTGACATATTTTCAGATTTAAATGAATAAATTATTTGTCTTCAATTTTATTTTCAGACTGTTTTTTTTTCGTTTTTTCTTCTTCCGATATTATTCCTTGTGAATCTTCTTCTTTCATAATTTTTTGCATAAATCGCTTTAATGACGGTTTATTCAGTAAAACTGCCGTAAAAACAATTCCGAACATATACAACGGTTCGTACATTTTATTGATGTAAAATGATATTAAAGTTAATAGTGCCGCAAATTCAAATATTGAATAAGTTATCAGTAAAGTCATAAAATATTTATCCGCAATTTGTTTTAAATTTGTCAGCTTATCAGCTTGTTTCTTTTTAACGGCATAAATTTTATAAACAAGCGGTATTGCAATAATTACCGCCAAATAAGAAAGGTATAAGAATATGGTATTAAAATCACTTTCGTATTGAAGGTTTGTTTTCGGAATTTCGGGAATCAGATAGAAATATAATAAACTAAAAAATACTGCTAATTCAAACAATAAAAATAACCAAATAAAGGTATAAAATTTATTTTTTTCTTTTATGAATTTAAGGTTTTTATCATGTAACATATACAGAATATTTATTTGACACTCAATAATTTAATTTCATATATTAAAGTTGTAAACGGCGGTACATAATCTTTTAATCCCGTTTTGCCGTAAGCCGTTTTTGAGGGAGCAATTAATTTTATTTTATCACCGACACGCATAGTTTTAAGAGCTTCATTCCAAGCCGGGATAACATGCTCATTACCCAAAACAAATGTAAGAGGTTCTCCCTTTTCAATTGAAGAATCAAAAACTTTTCCGTTGATGTAACTGCCGGTAAACCGGATGGTAACTTTTTTACCGTATTCTGCTTTTTCTCCTTTCCCGTTTTTTATTTTAATAATATAAATACCTCCGTCAGTTGGTTTTTCTTTAATATTTTCAGCGAATAAATAGTCATTTAATATTCGGTTTTCTTCGGTTTCTTTTTTCAACATAAATTGTTTGTACTCCGTATTCAACTGATCCTCGCTTACAATATCAACAATTTTTATTTCAAACCTCAACAGTTCGCCGGGTAAAATAAAATGAGGGATGCTGTCGTGCTTGGTTTTCAAATAAAAATCGGAAGCCGGAATCAAAAATGATGCACTGTCTCCGGTTTTCATCATTTTAAGTGCATCCTGCATTATTCCGTAATCTTTTGCATTTTCTGTTTGAACTCTGAATTTTGCGGGTAACTCATCGGAACTAAACAGTAATGAATCAGAATGATTGAAATATTTTAATTTCAAGGTAATAATATTTCCTTCGTGAGGTTTAATCCCTTCAGGATTTTCGAAAAAGAATTTATATTGAAATCCCTGCTTACTTTTTTTATATATTTTCTTATTTTTACAAGAGACAAATACAAGTAAAAAAGCTAAAAAAACAGAAAACCAATTAATCCGCATATTCTTATATAAAAATTAAAAAACAAATATAAAATTATAAAAAATTAAAAACAATTAAAAAAACCGGAATACTGATATGTCAATTTTCAAAAATATAGATTTAACCATGTAAAACACTGTTTATCAATAAATTTATTGTAGTTTCGTTGATATTGTAAGATCAGAAAATTTGCAACTTTAATTAAAGATATTTTCTGAAACTATTTAACACAGCTTGCTTAAATTCAGTTCAAAATTCCACTTATCATCAATTTTTATTATTTCGTCAACAGTTTGTTACAATTTATCAAGTATTTTGGTAAAATCATCAAAAAAAAAAACATTTTCTTATTGCTGTAACAATAAGATACTCTGCCTCTTATGTAATATCAAAGATATTTTCTTTAATAATTAAGTTAAAATATGTTTATTTTTTTTCTTTTTAATAATTTTTAGCATAAATTTGCAAAGAGTTTAATACTCATAAAGTGTTTTTTTCATAGTAAGTTTTAGGTTAGTTGTTAAAGGCGGAATTTTCAATTCCGCCTTTTTTATTTATATTTATCCGAAAATTCCGGCAATGCAAGATAAAATTAAAAAGTTAATACATTTTTCGGAAACGCCTTTTGACAGCCTAATGCAACAAAGGATTCATCGTGTTTTGATTGTTTGCAGCGAATACGATTCATTTACTTTGGAAGAAGACGGCAGAATTGAAGAACAAATTTTTAATGAATATGTTTCTTTAAATTTGCGTTATCCTCCTCGCATTATGCATGCCGATACAGCGGAACAAGCACTGAAAAAAATGCAAAAAAACTACATCGATTTGGTTATTACCATGTTGAATGTTGGTCAGAAATTTGACGCATTTGAATTTGCAAAAGAAATTAAACGAAAATATCCCGGTAAACCGGTTGTCGTTCTGACACCTTTCTCACGAGAAGTTTCTTTAATGTTGAGTCATGAAGATTTAAGCGGCATTGATTATGTTTTCAGTTGGCTCGGCAGTGCTGATATTTTACTTGCTATCATAAAATTACTCGAAGATAAAATGAATGTTAAACACGATATTCGTGCAGGCGTACAAGTAATTCTTTTAGTAGAAGATTCAGTAAGATATTATTCAGGCTATTTAACAAATATGTACAAAATATTGTTGGTTCAATCCAAGAAATTTATGAAAGAAGGATTGAACGAACACCAGCAAATGAGAAGAATGCGAGGAAGACCTAAGATAATGATGGCAAAAAATTATGAAGAAGCCGCAGATATCTACCAAACTTATAAAAACAATATTCTCGGAATAATTTCCGATACAAAATTCCCGCGAAACGGAAAAAT
Source organism: Chlorobiota bacterium (assembly GCA_013152535.1). Classification (GTDB taxonomy): domain Bacteria; phylum Bacteroidota; class Bacteroidia; order Bacteroidales; family JAADGE01; genus JAADGE01. The sequence goes on along the minus strand of JAADGE010000046.1, from coordinate 88,183 downwards.
TGACCCCGATGCCGGAATTCGATTCTTATCTAAGATAAAAAAAGATAACAGATACTTACCGTTGCTGCTCCAATCTTCTGATATTGAAAATAAAAAACGAGCAAAAGAAATAAGGGTGGGATTTATTCATAAATATTCTGAAAATTTAGCTCAGGAATTAAAGAAATTTATGAATCTGTATTTTGCATTTGGTGCTTTTCAATTTATTAATCCGAAAACAAAAGAAGTTATACGAAAAGCATATAATTTAAAAGAAGTACAAGAGAGCATTAAGGATATCCCCGATGACTGTCTCAATTACCATATTTCCAGAAATCATATTTCTAAATGGTTGTACGCAAGAGCATTATTTCCTTTAGCTGATTTCTTTGTCGGCTTAAGAGAACAAGATTTTTCGGGAGGATTATCTCAAATCAGAAAATTTATTTATAACAATATAACAAATTTCAGAAAATCACAATCTCGCGGTGTTATTGCCGAATTTGACAAAAACCATTATGATGATTCTTTAATTTTTTCCAGAATAGGCAGCGGCTCTTTAGGCGGAAAAGCCAGAGGACTCGCATTTTTAGATTCTCTGATAAAAAAATATCCGCAATTAGATTCATTTGAAAATATTATCATTAAAATTCCGAAAACCGTTGTTATTTCAACTGAAAGTTTTGATGATTTTATGGAAGATAATAATTTATATCCTTTTGCATTAGAAAACAAAAGCAATGAAGAAATCCTTGAAAAATTTGTCAATTCAAAATTAAGACCGGAAATAAAAGACGATTTAAAAGCTTTCTTAAAAATTGTAACAAAACCAATAGCCATTCGTTCTTCCAGCGTTTTAGAAGACTCTCATTATCAGCCTTTTGCAGGAGTTTTCTCAACCTATATGATGGCAAATACCGGAAGTTCGGAAATAAATGCAGAACAAATTTATATTGCCGTAAAATCCGTATATGCTTCAGTGTTTTATAAAGAAACCAAAGCATATATGAAAGCAACTAAGAACTTAATTGATGAAGAGAAAATGGGTATTGTTGTTCAGGAAGTTTGCGGAACAAAATATGAAAATCAATTTTATCCGACCTTTTCCGGCGTAGCACGGTCGGTAAATTTTTACCCGATTGAAGGTGAAAAAGCCGACGAGGGAATTGTAAATATTGCTTTAGGCCTGGGAAAACATATTGTAGAAGGGAAACGCACTTTACGGTTTGCACCGGGTCATCCGAAAAAGATATTGCAACTTTCCTCGCCCGAGATGGCTTTACGGGATACCCAAAAAACATTTTTTGCTCTGGATTTATCCCCCGAAAGCTTTAAAATATCTACTAACGACAGTATTAATTACAAATTGCATCGTATTAAACAGGCAGAAAAGGACGGCTCAATTTATGATATTTCTTCTGTATATGATTTTCATGATAATGTTCTGAAAGAAGGCAGAATGTACGAAGGAAAACGTATTATTACATTTGCAAATGTTCTGAAACACAATTCTTTTCCTCTTGCTGATATCGTTAAAGAAATAATGAGAATTTGTGAACAAGCCATGAATAATCCGGTAGAAATAGAATTTGCCGTAAATCTTAATCCTGAAAACAGTCCTTTCAAATTCTTTAATCTGTTACAAATAAGACCTATAGTTGAAGATATTATTGAAGATGATATTGACTTTTCAAATATTAATTCTAAAGATTCGGTATTATTTTCAAAAAAAGTACTCGGACATGGTGTGATAAAAGGTATTACCGACTTAATTTATGTAAAACCGGACAAGTTCGATTCCGTAAATAATCAAAAAGTTGTTAAAATTATTGAAGGTTTAAACACCCAAATGACGGATGAAGACCGAAATTATATTTTAATCGGGCCCGGAAGATGGGGTTCAAGTGACTCGTGGTTAGGTATACCTGTTGTGTGGTCACAAATCTCAGCTGCTCGACTGATTGTAGAATCCGGTTTGGAAAATTATCAGATTGAACCAAGCCAAGGAACACATTTCTTCCAAAACTTGACCTCATTCAAAGTCGGATATTTCACTATTAATCCGTTTAAAAATGACGGTTTTTGGAATTTAGAATACCTGAATTCCCTTAATCCCGTATATGAAGATGAATTTGTAAAACACATTCGATTTGACAATGAATTATTAATAAAAATTGACAGTAAAAAAAGTAAAGGAATTATTTTAAAACCGGATAATTCTCAGAATATAAAATTCCAAGACAATTCGTTAAAATAAAAATAAATTGAAAAATTGAAATTATGAATTGGATTTCTGCAGCCATAAGTACAATTGATGAATTAAGAAATATATTAATGTTTTCAAGAATAAGTTATCAAATGATTTACTTATAGATAATATTTCGAATACTGAGATTAAAAATGCAATCAAAGATAATTTCAACTTTAATAAACTGACACGAGGAACCATTTCAGAAAATTTAATTAAAGAACCGAGAAACAAAAAATATATAGACCGGACAGCAGCAAAACTGACAGATAAAATTGATGAAAAAACTGAAGAGTTAAAAAGTTTAAAACAATTGAATAACGGAACTGTTGAAAATTTACTTAAAACCCGAATCAATTTAATGTTAAGCAATCAATTTTTCAGAATGAAACTTTTAGCAAGATTTATAAATGAGTAATAAAGTTTTCGGCGGAGTGCTACTGACAAAACTCAGTCATTTTTAAAAAATTTCCTTTATCTTTAGGTGAAAAGGTTCGGAATTTACATTTCGAGCACACACAATAGCTAAAATATCAAGCAGAAGTTACAAATAAAACCGGAAAAAGAAATTAAAACAGCAAAATTTGTGATTTGTAATTAAAAATTACTAAAATTGCACATTAAAAATTTTGCTGCAGGCACAACGGAGAAATACTTTTTAATTTTATCAACACTGTTTGGTCTGCCGTTAAAAAAATATGAAAAAATATACATCACTCATATTATTAATTATTATTTTATTCGTGAGTAACGAATATTACCTGTATTTTAAATATCTGCAATATAATATTCATCAAGAAGTAAAGCAAGAAATCAAAAAAGGTTTAGACGAAAAAGACCTTACATTAATTATTGTCCCTTTCAATAATGAAAAAGAAATTATTTGGACAAAAAAAAATAAGGAATTCAAGTATAAAGGATCAATGTATGATATTGTTAAAACAAAAATAAAGAATAAAAAGAATTATTATTATTGTATAAACGATATCAAGGAAAAACAATTAATTACAAGTTTTTCGAAAAATAACAGAAGAAGAAAAAGAACTTTATATAAAATAAAACAAGTTTTAAATAATAAATATTTTTTCGAGAAATTTTCATTTCAAGCAGCCATAAGTAAATCAGATATTTATTTCTGTGAACATCAACAATTTTACAACTCACAAACTATTGAAGTTCTTTCCCCTCCTCCAAAATTTAACTTTAACATATAAAATACAATTTTTAATTGATTAAAACATTTCCGTTCTTAACTCGAACAGAATGAGATTATATGCAATATTGATTGTATTTTATAAAACATTATGTAAACACATAAAGAATACATAATCAAATAATTAAAAGTTAAATATTAAAATAAATATAATGAATAAAATAATATATATTATTGCATTACTATGCATAAGCAGTTCCTTATTTAGTCAAAATAAGAAACAAGACACAGTAAACATTGACGAAGTTATTATAACAATAAACAGAATGCCGGCTACACTGAAAAATACTCCGAGAGCCATATCTGTTGTTACTTCAAAAACCTTATCAATAATGCCCAAAACAATCGGAGCCGAAGAAGCTCTTCGATTAGTTCCGGGAGTTCGTATTGATAATCAACATAACGGCGAACGTGTACATATTTCAATCAGAGGACAAGGGATATTAACAGAAAGAGGTTTAAGAGGAGTCGGCGTATTACTCGACGGAATTCCGATAAATGATCCTTCCGGTTTTGCTCCCGATTTATACGATGTTGATTGGGCAACGGTAAATAAAATAGAAGTTTTACGAGGACCTTCAGCAGGTTTATACGGCAGCAGCGGTTCTGCGGGAATGTTAAACATAACTACAGATGTCGGCGGTAATAAACCGATCGGCGGAACTTTAAGCCAAAGTTTTGGTTCTCACGGTTTCTATAAAACACTTGTTCAATTAAACGGTTCAAAAGAGATTACCGATTACAGAATAAGTTATTCAAGAACCGGAGGAAACGGTTACAGAGATCATCAGGCATTTTGGGGAAATCAATTTTACGAAAAATTTAACTTTCATCCTTCCGAAAAACTGTCAATAACTCAAATCATCTCACATACCGATTATTTTCACCAAAACCCGGAGGGTTTAAGCCTTGAACAGCTTGATAACCCTAAACAAGCAAATCCGGATGCTTGTCCGTTTAACGAATATCAAAAAACAAATCGAACAACTCTTGGATTCACAGGAATTTATAAATTTAATGATAAGCAAAATGTTCAGGCATATTCGTATTACAGAACTTGGAACTACAAAGAAACAAGTAATAAAAATGCTGAATACAGAAATTATTCAGACCCCGGTGCAGGAATTCAATACAATCTTAATTTTACAACAGGCAAATTAAAACACTTTTTTAGTATCGGCTCCGATTTAAAATTTCAAAACATTAATATGTACAAATTGCAAAGTGCTGCTAATCCTAACAGAATTGAAAGTATAGATGAAACTACCGTAGAAACAGACACTTTGCTTGCAAACCAGATAATTGCACAAAACAGCACAGGCGTTTTCGGATTGTACAGATTGGAATTAGGCAAACTTAATATAACGGGAAATATCAGATATGATAATTTACAAAATGAACTTACCGATAAAATGATGCGGACAGATACTGCCAAAACCGATATGAATTTTTCACACACATCATACCGATTAGGTACAAGTTATAATTTTTCAGATGCAATAACTTTTTTTGCAAATTTCAGTCAGGGATTTATGCCTCCCTCAACCGAAGAATTAGCAGCGAATCCGGAAGGATATTCAGGATTTAACACACATTTAATATCTGCAACTTCTAATTGTTTTGAAATTGGAACACGCGGTTATATCGGTAAAAAAATATATTATGATATTACAGGTTTTTCGATGAATACAAAAAATGATTTTTTCCGTTTCAAACAATCAGGCAGAGGGAATCAAGAAGTATTTTACGGAAATGCAGGCAACAGTCAACGATACGGTACAGAAATATTCTTTTCTGCTGATATTCTTAAACAATTGAATTTACAAATAGCATATACATATTCTGATTTTAAATATACATCGGCTAAAATCGACCCTGTTTATACCGATACAAATTATGTTTTAACAACACCGCCTGCCGACGGACAATATCTGCCTAATTCACCCAAACACCAACTTTATGCAGAAATACGATACCGATTAACTAAAAATTTTAATTTGAGTATAGGAACTGAATATCAATCGAAATGGGCAATATATACAGATGCAAAGGCATATAACGGAGAATTAGACCCGAAAATATATCAAAATTGGCAACAAGGCTTTAATTTATATAATGCAAGAATATCTTATAACCGAAAATTTAAAAATATAAAGGGAGAAATAAGTTTATCTGCTCGTAACTTTACAGGTACAAGTTATATGGCATTTACCGAACCGGACCCGGACGGAAATTCTTATCAACCCGGACCGAAACAAGAATATTTTTGTAATCTGGCAATAAAATTTTAACAGGAAACTTTATGAAATTTATTTTCCGCTGCCGAATTTAACGGCATTAATACCGTAATCGTCACGCAATACACGAAATTCAGTTCGTCGATTTATTTGATGACAAATTTCTTTTTGCGTGTCGGTTTCTAAATTATCGATAAATTCTTTTGTCAGCACATCACCGTTTTTCAAAAATCGGTATTTAGACAAGAGTTTTCTTCCTTCTTTTGTTTTGGAAGAAATCACTTTCGGATTTTTTTCTCCGTTTCCTACGGAAGTTAATCGGTCAGATTTAATACCTTTCGAAATTAAATATTTCATAACTGACTGTGCTCTGCCTTCGGAAAGTTTTTGGTTATATTCAGTACCGCCTCTGTAGTCGGTATTTGCAGACAGTTCAATGGTAATATGAGAATTTACGGTTAAAATTTTCACCAGTTTATCCAGCGAAACCATAGATTCCGGTCGTAAGGTTGTTTTTGCCACATCGTATTCGATATTAGGCAATTCAAAAGTGTTTTTTATGGGTGCCAAATCTAAAATCACATCAAAAGTTTTACTTTTTTTCAATCCTTTTGTCGAACGATCAACAACGGCACTGAGGTATTTTGATTTAGAAGCAATTACCGTATAATCTGTTTTAGGGTGTAAATTAAAACGAAAAGTTCCGTCGGATGCCGAAGTTATTTCGGCTTCATGCCCGCTCGGACTTGTTAAATGCACCACAGCTCCTGCCAGAGGTTCGCTCGTGTTTGAATTTGTTACTTTACCTTTCATCACAAAAATTAAGTCGGGCAAAGAAAATTGATACAAATTGATATATCTGTCCCTGTCGGATGTCAAATATCCGAATTTCTTATTTTCGTAAAAACAAATTCCGAAGTCATCTTTAGGCGAGTTAATCGGAGATTTCATATTCTCAACTTCCCATACGGTTCCGTTTTTTTTGGCTTTAAAAATATCCAATCCGCCCATTCCGGGATGTCCGTCTGAAGCAAAATAGAGAATACCTGCATCGCTTATATACGGGAATTTTTCATCGCCTTTGGTATTAATTTTAGAACCGAGGTTTTCGGGTTTGCTCCATTTTCCGTTAGGACTTGAGCGTTTTACGACCCAAATATCTTTTCCGCCGCGACATTTCATTCCGGGAATGCTGTCGCTGACAAAATACATAGTCATCTCATCTTTTGAAACAGCAGGATATGCCACTGTAACACTGCTGTCTCCGATTAATTCAACTTCTTGCGGATCGCTCCATCCTTCGGCATTATTTCGTGATTTATAAATTTTACATCCCATATTTGCTTTATCAATTTGCTTACACATTGAAAAATACATAGTACTGCCTCCGTTCAAAATTACTGCAGCACCTTCACTGCCGGGAGAATTTACATTCCCGTCAACAGGAACAGGAACACTCCATTTTCCTTTTCGGTCTTTTTTGGCAACAAAAATATCGGAATAACTTTGTCCGGTAATATTACTCGCATCTTTTCCATGAGCACTTTCGCGAGTCGATGAAAAATACACTTCAGCTTTACTTCTTCCGAAAGAAGGACAAAAATCGGCATATTTAGAATTAATATCTTTGGCTTTTACGACTGTATATCCGGTAGGATTTGCTAACCAATCCATAGCTAAATCACAGGATTTCTCGCCTATTTTTCCTCTTTCGTCTGTCGGTACCAAATTTTCATATTTCTTATATTGAATTTTAGCTTCATCATATTTGCCTTCTGTTCTTAAAGCATTGCCGTAATATAACCATGCAATCGGTTTGTCAATATTATAACGAACAGCTTTTCGATACCATTTTGCAGCTTTCCGGTTATTCATCATACGTCTTCCGCATTCTCCTAATTTAAAAGCAGTTTCTGCCTTATCCTGTTTGGAACTTAATTTTTCATAAACTTTTTCGTATGTTTCGGCAGCGAGAAAATATTCTCCTGTTGCAAAAGCTTCATCTGCTTTTTTTATCATTCTTTTTTGTGAAAACGAAAGCGTTACCAACAATAAAAAAGAAAATGAAAATAATGCGGTTTTAAAATATCTCATGATAAAAGTGTTTGTTGAATTAAGCAAAGATAAGAAAATTAGTTAAAAGTTAAAAGTGCTGTGTTTAGAATTAAATATGCGTAATAAAAATATTTCCGCCCGATGAATTGTTTTTTGCTCCGGTTACTGAAGCTAATGTGTTGTTTTTTCTCATACTCCTTAAAAAACCGAGAAATGCAAAAATTATTGCTTCTTTAAAATCAATTAACTTATTGTCAGGAATAATCAATTCATTTTCAGTTTTTTTTTTCAGCAAAGAAATAAAAAAAGTATTGTGAGTACCGCCTCCGGTTATAAGAATATTTTTATCCGGGGCAATGAATTTATTTATTTGAAAAGCCGAATGCTCGTAAAAAGTGTGAATTACATCTTTAATCGGAATTTTATATTTATTAAAAACGGGAAGATAAAATTTTTCAACATATTCTCTTGCAAGTGATTTCGGCGATTTAAGATTATAATAATCAATACGGTTTAATTCATTCAAAAGGAGTTCATTCACATTTCCGGATTTTCCTAATTCTCCGTTTTTATCGTATTCTTTGCCTGAAAGTTGTGCAAATTTATTTATGATAAAATTAAAAGGACAAACATCAAAAGCCATTCTTACACCTTCCTTATCATAAGAAATATTAGCAAAACCTCCGAGGTTAAGACAATAGTCATATTCCGAAAACAGCAACTTATCACCAATCGGAACCAAGGGTGCACCCTGTCCTCCGAGTGCCGTATCAAGATTTCTGAAATCAGAAATAACAGGAATACCGGTTTCAGCAGTAATAAATGCTCCGTCACCGATTTGAAATGTTACTTGTTCTTCGGGTTTATGAAAAATTGTATGCCCGTGCGATGCGATATAATCAGGTTTAGTTACATCTTTTAAAAACCCGGTTGCTTTTTTACCGATGTATTTTCCGTATTCTTTATGAAATTTAATAAAGTTATAAGCATTAAGCTTGTGTGCTGTTTCTAATTGTTTTTTCAGTTTTTTGTCATATTTAAAAAATCCTGTTTTAATTATTTTGTATAAATAATTATTATCTGATTTTTCAAATTCGCATAATGCAAAATCAAGTCCGTCAAGCGAAGTGCCGGACATAATACCGAGTATTGTTTTTCTTTCTGTCATTTTAGTGAATGATTTGTAAAGTTAAAAAAAACACTTAAAATCTTGTTTTTTTGCATGAAAAATTGTATAATTTAATTTTTATTCTGAATATTCTTCAAGAAATTTTAAAATGGGTTTTACAACTTGGTCTTTCGGACCAAATCCGGAAGATAAAACCGAAACTTATAACTTTATTGCAAATAATTCTGATATTTATATTGAACATCCGGATGATAAAATTCCTTGGCAAGCTTGGATTAACAATACGGAGCTACCCGTTGAATTTACAGATATGATTAACGGAACTGTTTCTGATAAAATTTCAAATATTGATTTATGCGTTTCTCTGGGTTTGTTAAATATGGACAGGAGCGATTTGGCAGAAGATTTTGACGGTACGATTCCTCAATATAATTCTATGGATGATAAGAAAATAGAAGATGCTTATTTTAAACATGTTGATTATATTCTCGGAAAACTTAATCCTAAATATTTGGTAATTTGCATAGAAGCCAATGAATTGAAGCTGCATTCGAAAGTTAAATGGGAGCAATATAAAAATCTTATAAAAAATGTTAAATTGAGAGTGAAAGAAAAATATCCTGATTTGAAAATATCCGAATCAATAACGCTTCATAATATTTATAATCCCGAAACCGAAAATCCCGAAGCATATACAAACGAGATGATTAATTATATGAATAACATGGATTTTGCATCAATAAGTTTTAAAGGGATGCAAACAAAAAACGATTTTCAAAAAGCATTTGATTTGATTAACAGTCGTATTAATGTGCCGATTGCTTTTGTTGAAACTTGTCATCTTGCAGAAAATTTAAATATAAAAAGCCTTGATTTACATATCAAAAGTTCTGAAAAAAAACAGAATAAATATATGGAAACATTATTAACAAATGCACAAGAACATAATTACGAATTTATTATTTGGTGGTCCTACAGAGATTTTGATGCACTTTGGGAAACTTTCCCGGAAGAAGTAAAAGATTTAGGAAAAATATGGAGAAATACAGGAATATTAGATAAGAACGGTAAAAAAAGAGCATCAAAATATACTTGGGATATCGTATTTAAGAAATAAAAACAATTTCCGGAAAATTTGACTTTCTTAATTTTTAATTGTATTTTTAGTCTGATTAAAAAAATACCGGAAAAATCAGGGTAAATTAAATTTAATGTGTATTAGATTCGAAAAAATAATTTATTAACTTAAAACTCTTAATATTATGAAAACTTTAAAATCAATTTCTTTGTTGTTAATTTTATCAACTGCTTTATTTTCTTCGTGTAAAAAAGATAAAGATGCTCCTGCGTTACCGCCGGAATCAGCATTTACAGCAAACTTCTCGGATTTTAATCAAGCTGCAAAAAATATTACCGATACAACATCGGTAAATTGGTTACATTCAGCGATTAATGTCGGAGTTTGGAATGTAATAATTACAGTCGGTCTGGCTGTTCCTGTTGCATCTTATGTTGAAGCCGTAAAAAATCACCCTGCTGATTATCAGGGAGACAACACATGGCTTTGGACTTATTCGTTTAATGTGGGTTCAAATTCGTTTACGGCAGAATTATACGGTGTATTAAAATCGGAAACAGTTGAATGGAAAATGTATATTACAAAATCGGGCGAATATACACATTTCTTATGGTACAGCGGTGTCAGTAATATTGACGGAAAACACGGTACTTGGACACTTTACAACAAACCGACCGACCCTTCGGAATTATTGGGAATTGAATGGAACAGAACAACGGACAGTACGGGAAATATTAAATATACTAATATTGTTCCCGGAGGAACCGAAAACGGCGGTTATATTTTATACGGCAATGACAGCGAAACAGATTTGAATGCTTATTATAATATTTACAATAAAGGACAGGATAATTTAATTCAAATTGAATGGAGCCAAACGGTTAAAAACGGCAGAGTAAAAGATATAAAGAAATTCGGTGATGATGTATGGCATTGCTGGGATGAGACACTTCTTGACATTGATTGTAACTAATAAGATAGTATTTTTAAGATTATTGCCGTATCGAATAATTTTGATGCGGTAATATCTTTTTTTATTAATTTGTTAAACAATCCGTATTTATGAAATATTTATTTTTATCAGTCTTAGTTTTCTTATCATTAAGTTGTAAAAAAACACAAACACCGCAAACAACAAAAAACGGTTTATTTACAGAAACTGTTAATGTTGACAGGCAAACAAGAAGATATGCAATTTATATTCCTGATAATATTGAAAATTTTACCGTCCCGATTGTTTTTGAATTACACGGGGGAGGTATTTATATTGAAGATATGACCGGAGAAAGCGGCTATAAAACACCCTATAAATTATGGATGAATCTGGCAGATAACAACAAATTTATTGTTGTATATCCCGAAGGATTAAACGGTTCGTACGGTAAGCCGACTTGGAATGATTGTCGTGCAAATTCACAGGTAAGTTCCGATGCCGATGATGTTCATTTTATTTCATTTTTAATTGATAAGATTGCCGAAGAGTATAAAATTGACCGTTCCCGTATTTATGTTTCCGGCACTTCTAACGGCGGACTTATGGCTTTGCGTTTAGCTGTGCAATTATCTGATAAAATTGCAGCGGTTGCGGCAGTTGCGGCAGCAATGCCCGACAGTTCAGAATGCGGTATGCCCGTCAATCCGATTTCTGTTTTGTTTATGAACGGAACGGATGATAATCACCTTCCGTTTAACGGCGGTTATGTTTCAAATCCTCCAAATCCTGATTTCGGTTCTGTATTTTCGGCAGAACAATCTGTAAAAATTTGGACAGAATTTAATCAAACCGATACGATTCCTGTTTTATATAATTTCCCGGATTTAGATACCGATGACGGCGGAATTGTCAACAAATACAGTTACTTAAACGGAAGAGAAGGAACCGAAGTAATATTTTATAAAGTAAACGGAGGCGGGCATTCGGCACCAAGTATTAAAGAACAATATTCTGCATTATTTGAAGCGGACTTTAACAAACAAAACCATGATATTGAGATGACGACAGAAGTCTGGAATTTTTTCAAAACAAAACGTTTGTAATTTGTTTAATGAATATTGAGACAATAATCAAAGTTTATAATTCAATTTCTTTAATTAAAATATTGTCTTCAGATTTTGACTGAAATTCTTTAATATTTTTTAAACGCATTTCAATTTCGGCATACACAGTGTTTTTTACGTATTTTGAATAATCTTTTCCGAAATTTTCATAATTATTAATAACTTTTGCAACTGTCAGATTTTCGAGACTCATTGCCGGTTGAAATGCGTGTTTGTCTTTTAACAACACTTGCGAAACTATTCCGGCTTTTACTAAATTATTAAGAATATATTCCGTTGTAGGAACCGGAAGCGTGCTTAATGTTGAGAGCTCTTGTAAAGTCGGTGCTTTTTTGCCTTTTTTAAAAAAATCAATGATAAAAAGAAGCAAAAATAAGGCAATTTTTTTTTGATAATGAATACTTAATTTTTGAAGCAATAAACCGGAGCCTTTCAGTTTAATATTTTGCACAGCAAAAGAAATCTCTGCCCCGAGCAAAACAACGAACCAAGCCGTTTGCAACCAAATTAAAAATAAAGGCAAAGCAGCAAAACTTCCGTAAACAGCATTTATACGCGTAGCTCCTGATTGAAAATAAATATACAATCCCTGAAAAATTTGAAAAATTGTTCCCGCCGTTATCCCTGCAATTACGGCTGAACGAAATTTAACTTTGGTATTGGGCATAATTAAATACAAAATCGTAAAGGCAATCCAAACAATAACAAAAGGAATAATTTTAGCAAATTTTAAAAAAAGCGGCGTGGCAAAATCAAACATCCCGGTTTGCGAAAAATGTGATAATTGTGTTGAAATAAATACCGTTGTACTGCTCGCCATAATCATAAATATCGGACCGAGCAACATTATTGTCATATAGTCTGTAAATTTACGAATAATACTTCGCGACTTTCTTATATCCCAAACCCTGTTAAAAATACTTTCAATATTCGACAACAATTTTATAACCGACCACAATAAAAGAATAAAACCTAAACCGGCAATAATTCCGCCTTTTGCAGTTTCAAGCATAGTTCTGGTAAAATTAAGAATGTAATTAAGCACTTGTTCCTGCCCTTGAAAACTTGCAGTTATTTCTTCCTCAAGCATTTTATCCATTCCGAAACCTTTGGCAATACCAAAACCCAAAGCCAAAACCGGAACAATTGACAGTAAAGTGAAATATGTTAAGGCAGAAGCATTTACACTTAGCTTATCTTCTTTATAACCCTTAAATCCCAAAGATACAGTACGTAAAAAATTTATTAATGCACGCATCGGTTTAGGTTTTTTTGTAATATCAATTGACCATAATTCGTTATTTATAAAATCTTTAAACTTTTGTATCTTTTTTTTCATTCTTTTAAATTATTTATACTGCCGATTTAAATATTTCGTACAGAAGCGAAATCAAAGTTAATATTTTTTCATTTTACTTTATTAATAATCAATAATTATTCCTTAATTTTGGTGAAAAATAAAAACCATGCGATATTTTATAATTATTGTTTCCTTATTTTTAAGTTTTAATGTTTCGGCTCAAAAAATCATTTCAGGAAGAGTAACAAAAAGAGGCGGCGGTATTCTTGCCGGAGTAAAAATTTCAGCAAAAGATGCTCCTTCGATTTTTACTTTAAGTGATGAACACGGAAATTATAAAATTGAAATTCCCGAAGAAGTTACGAGTTTGGTTTTTTCATATTCCGGTATGGCAGATAAAACGGTAAGAATTAAAAATTTTACCGATATTAATGTAAAATTAACTCCGGCTCAATATAAGAAATTTCGTTTCGGTACGGGTATTTCATTGGGAACATCACGGTTTTTGGTGTTTGCGGAAAGCGGAGATACTACAAAAGTTGTTTTAACTCCTGTGTCGTTACATGCCGATTTATTTTACAGGTTTCATAAAAATTTTGAATTGCAGACTGTTTTGGAAGACGGTTTAAATTTTGCAAAATTTGTTGATACAACTGCCGTTACCGAATCGGTTGTATTGAACAGATTTTCGTTTTCGGTGCTTTTAAATTATCATATTAAACTTGACAGAACGGGTAATCACTCAATTTTTGCCGGTTTCGGTCCGCAATATCAACATATAAGTTTTTTGAATGCCGGTTCCGTAGGTTTTCGGTTTCAGGCAGGTGTTAATCTTAATAATTACGGAAAAACAACAAAATTGTTTTTGGCTGTTGATGTTGCAAACGGAAAATTCGGAGATGATAATGTTTACGTTCCCGGTTTACCGTATCAATATTTGAGCAGCCGATTCGGCGTTACTTTTATTTTTTAATCGTCTTTTTTAAATTTTCATATTCTTCCGACACATCATCATTACAGATACCCGAATATAAATCCTCGGAATATGTATTTAAAAAGTCTCCTTTTTCTTCTTGTTTCAAAAGATTTTCTTTTAGTTTTTCCAATCGCTTAAGTACTCCGGAGTCTCCGTAAAAAAAATCACTGATTTTATCTTTTCCGGAAGATCCGGAATGGGATTTTAAAAATTTATATTCACTTTCGTAATGGTCAATTTTGAGTCGTAAATCTTCAATTTTATCTTTTAAAAGTAATATTTCTTCATTATATTTAGGGATATTAGCTAAAACTGTTTCCAAGCGTTTTTCATACGATTTTTTAAATTTTAATGCATTAACGGCGATTGTTTTTGCCGCTTTTTCCGAAATGGAATTATTATTCGCATTTTTTATTGCATCTTCGGCTTTTTTTACATACTTTTTAATTTGTTCTTTGTATGCAACGCCGTCTTTTTCAGCTCTTATTTTTAAAGCATTAAAATGTGCTGTTAAATTTTCTGTTTCTTTTAGATATGCTTTCAAATTATTAAGCTCTTTTTCAAATTCTTTTAAAGGACTTTGAATTTTTTTCTTTATATCATTAAGAAACTTGTCCCCTTTATCGTATGTTTTTCTGATAATTCCCATAATATTATTTTTAAGACAAAATGCCGAGCAATTCAGTATTCTACATCATCGTTCGGCACTTTCAATATGTTTATAAAAAATCAGGCAGAAAATTTGATAATTTCCTTCGAATATTCTCCCAGTAATAAAGATAATGAATTTAATGAACCTGCTAATTCATTCAAATCAAGGTTTTCAACTTGCAGCGTATCTCTGAATAAAACATTTTTACCGTCATCACTTAAAACAAATGCACCGTGGAGAATATCATGATTTTTCTTTAATAATGCCTTATACATTTCTATATCATCATTTTTAACTTTAAAAAGAAGTTGTTCCATTATTAAAATAGGATCATCAACAACAATAACCATATTTTTAATACCTTCATCTTCCTTGTCAATGACAAAAAAACCTTCTTCTTCACTTTCTTTAATGATTGAATAAGCTAATTCATTTAAATATTCTTTTATTTTTGAAAAATAGTTGCTCATAATAATTCAATTTTAGATTAATACTTATTTCAGCATTCAAATATATAAAATAGTTTACAAAAAATGAAATTACGCAGATAAAATTATTCGATACGAAGGGAAGGGAAAATTCCTACTGTATCTAATTTTAAAACAGGTGTTAACTGTATATTACTTTTATTTAATTTTCTGTCAACAATATAAAAATCGAAATAAATTGAATCGTAAGCTAATTTTCCGTCTCCGTTATAAGAAAAATTAATATTGATAAATAAATCGGCTATTAATGTTTTATTTTGACCTTGCGGTTGCACATAAGGAACTCTGAAATTACGCTGCTTACTCGAATCAATTTTAAGAGTATCACCGTTTACAATCTCATAAAGAGTTGTGAATAAATCATTTGAATACAAACTGTCCGGACTGTAAATACCTGAGGTATCACTTTCTGTCAGCCCGATATCACCATCACCGTCAATTAACCCGAATTTTAATCTGTAAACTTTATTTGTGTTACCGAGCAAATCAACAGAATCTTTCAACTGAACCTGTTCAAACTGAATTTGCGGTTCCGAAGGGTATTGTTTCGGTGTGGGGCAAGCTGTTAAAATACTTAAAAAAGCAATTAATAAAGAAATATGATATCCGTTTTTTAAATACATTATCTTTTTTCTTTCTTTTTATTTCTGAAAAACAGCTTTAAAGGTACACCGTTAAAATCATAATGTTCTCGTAATCGGTTTTCTAAAAATCGCTTATACGATTCTTTCACATAATTGGGCATATTGCAGAAAAATGCAAATGTCGGCGAATATGTCGGTAATTGTGTAACGAATTTTATTTTAATATATTTTCCTTTATGGGTCGGAGGCGGATTATTTTCAATTTCCTCCAACATCACTCTGTTAAGTTCTGAAGTGGGTATCCGTCTTTTTCGGTTTTTATAGACTTGCAAAGCAGTTTCTATTGCTTTATAAATACGTTGTTTAGTTAAAGCCGAAACAAATAAAACAGGAACATCATTAAACGGAGCCAGTTTTTCTTTTACTTCTTCTTCATATTTTTTTAAGGTATGTGTTTCTTTTTGCAGTAAATCCCATTTATTTATAAGAACTACAACTCCTTTGCTGTTTTTAATAATAAGATTAAATATAGCCAAATCCTGTGCTTCAACACCTCTTTCCGCATCAATCATTAACAAACACACATCGGAATGTTCAATTGCTTTTACGGCACGCATAACAGAATAATATTCAATATCTTCAAAAACTTTATTCTTTTTTCTAATACCCGCAGTATCAACCAAAACAAATTCATAGCCGAATTTATTGAAACGGGTATTAACCGTATCTCTCGTTGTGCCTGAAATATCGGTAACAATGTTTCTTTCCTCTCCGAGAAAAGCATTTATTAATGATGATTTTCCGGCATTCGGTCTGCCCACAATCGCAAATTTGGGCAAGTCCTCCTCTTCTTTATTAATTTCGTCAGCCGGAAATGCTTTTACAACCTCATCCAACAAATCTCCGGTTCCGGATCCGTTTATTGATGAAATATTATACAGTTCTTTCAAACCGAATTTATAAAAAACATGAGATTCGTATTGTAAATTTGAATTATCTACTTTATTAACAATTAAAAAAACCGGTTTTGTAATTTTTCTCAGCATCTTAGCGACCGATTCATCTAAATCCGTAATTCCGGTAGTAACATCAACCACAAATAAAATAACATCAGCTTCTTCAACAGCAATTAATACCTGTTTTCTGATTTCTTCTTCAAAAATATCATTCGAACCATGAACATAACCGCCGGTATCAATTACCGAAAATTGTGTTCCGTTCCACTCCGATTGTCCGTAATGCCGATCTCGAGTAACACCGCTAGACTCATGAATTATTGCTTTTTTTTGCTGTGTCAATCGGTTAAAAAGAGTGGACTTACCTACATTAGGTCTTCCTACTATTGCTGCAATATTTGCCATACTTTGGTATATATTTTGCAAAGATAAGAAAATTAAGATGAATAACAGGAGTAAAAATTTTCAATTATCTCAAAATTTATTTTAAAACGGAATTAAAAATATCAATGAAACATTATGATTTTAAATTATTTATATATAAATTTGCAAATTATTTCATACAACCGACAAAACTATCAAATTACTATGGCTTTAATTATTTATTAAAATGTCATGAGAACGAAAAAATTTCGATTTAATCCTGATACGTTAACTTATGAACTTCAAAAGCCTGAGTTTTCGAGAATGTTCTTCAAATCATTCTTACCTAAGTTTCTTGTTTCTTTGGCTGTAGGTATGTTGTTCTTTTATGCTTTTTCTGTTTATATTAAAAGCCCGGATGATTTTTTGGCAGACGAAAACAGCAATGTTTTAAAACTGAAGTATGAGCTTCTTAATAAAGAACTTGACTATACAGTTAAAACCTTAGCAGAACTTCAGCATCGCGATGATGATGTGTACAGGATGATTTTTCAAACCGAACCCATTCCGAAATCAAAAAGAAGAGCAGGTTTCGGAGGCAGCACTCGTCCTAAAATTTTTACGAATATCGAAAACTCTGATTTACTGAACAGCACCATTCAAAAAACTGATATCTTATCAAAAGTTATGTTGGTTCAATCCAAATCTTATAATGAACTGTTTGATTTGGTTAAAAATACCGAAAAATTAGCTTCTTGTATTCCTGCTATTCAACCAATTGCTTTAGATGACTTAACACGATTCGGATCTTCTTTCGGAATGAGATTTCATCCCATATTAAAAATTTGGAGAATGCATGACGGGGTTGATTTAACTGCTCCGAGAGGAACTAATATACATGCTGCCGGTGACGGTATTGTTTTCAGAGCATCTAATTCACACGGAGGATACGGAAATGTTGTTAAAATAAATCACGGATTCGGATATGTTACGGTATATGCTCATATGAGTAAAATACTGGTTCGTCCGGGACAACGTGTAAAACGAGGTGATGTTATCGGATTAGTAGGAAGTACCGGTTTATCGGAGGCTCCTCATTTACATTATGAAGTACGAATTAACGGTCGTCCGGTAAATCCGATTAATTTTTATTATGAAGATTTAACAGATGCTGAATATTACAAAATGATTGAAGCGTCTTCAAAAGCAGAGACACATATTTATGAATAAATAAGTTCAGGAGATTTTTTAAGAAACTCTTCAATTCCTGTTTATCTGAAGAGTTTTTTTAAACATAAATGATTTTAATTTTACAAATTCAATACGATAGAATAAAGAATGGGATTTTTCAGCTTTTTAAATAAAGAAATTGCTATGGATTTAGGCACGGCAAACACAATCATAATTGAAAATGACAAAATTGTGGTGGATGAGCCGTCAATTGTTGCTATAGGAGAAGGAGACAAATTAATTGCTTTAGGACATAAGGCAAGACAAATGCACGGGAAAACACATGAAGGTATCAGAACAATAAGACCCTTAAGAGACGGAGTTATTGCTGATTTTATGGCTGCTGAATTAATGATTCGCGAAATGATAAAAATCGGAACTTCAAAATCTAAGTTTTTTTCTCCTTCTTTAAAATTAGTCGTTTGCATCCCTTCGGGAAGTACTGAAGTTGAGATAAGAGCGGTAAGAGATTCATCAGAACATGCCGGTGCCAGAGAAGTTTATATGATTTATGAACCGATGGCTGCTGCTTTGGGAATGGGTGTTGATGTTGAAGCTCCTTCCGGAAATATGGTTGTTGATATCGGCGGGGGAACAACGGAAATTGCCGTAATTTCATTAGGCGGTATCGTAAGCAATAAATCCATTCGTATTGCAGGTGATGATTTTACTCAAGATATTCGTGAATATATGCGGCATCAACACAATATTAAAATTGGTGAACGCACAGCAGAAAAAATTAAAATTGAAGTCGGAGCCGCAATGGATGATATTGATGATATTCCTGATAAATTTATAGTAAGAGGACCACATCAAATGACGGCATTACCCATTGAAATTCCTGTTTCCCATGAAGAAATAGCCCATTGCCTTGATAAATCTCTTGCAAAATTAGAATTAGCAATTATCAATGTTTTAGAAAAAACACCTCCGGAATTATATGCTGATGTCCATTTGAAAGGAATATTTTTAACAGGAGGCGGTGCTCTGTTAAGAGGCATAGATAAACGATTAACAGAAAAAACAAATATTAAATTCCATATTGCAGAAGACCCCTTACATGCTGTAGCAAGAGGGACAGGAATTGCATTAAGAAATATTGAAAAATTTAAATTTTTAATGCGTTAAAAATATTTTATTGAGTATGATTGAGAAATAATATGAAAGAATTTATTAATTTTATAAAAAATGCTCATTTTTTTCTTTTATTCCTCGTTTTAGAATCTTTTTCTGTTTTTTTAATTGTAAAAAATACAGATAAAAAACTTGTATTCTTAAATTCTGCCAATTCTGTTTCAGGTTTTTTTCATAAAGAAGCTTCATATATCTCAGACTATTTTTCTTTAAAATCCGATAATCAAAGATTAATTAAAGAAAATAATCGCCTGAAAAATTATATTACCTTATTAAAACCTGAAAAACATCTGTACTCAGCAGATTTAGAAAATATCGGTTATTATTATAAATATGCAAAAGTTGTAAAAAATTCCGTAAACAAACCTAATAATATTCTTACGGTAAACAAAGGGAGTTCTGACGGAATACATGAAAATATGGCGGTTGTTTCTGATGAAGGAATTGTAGGTATTACAGCAATAACAGGAAAAAGATATACAACCGTAATTTCTGTTTTAAATTCTAAATTGGAAATAAGTGCAAAAATTAAACGAACAGGTTTTCACGGAATTATTAAATGGGATGAAAAAAATCCTGAATATGTTTTATTAACCGACATTCCGTTTTACACATCTTTATATAAAGGAGATGAAGTTGTTACAGGAGGTTATTCTGCAATATTTCCGGAAGGAATGAGAATTGGGACTGTTACAGAATTTAAAAAAGATAAACAAAGCACTTTTTATATTATAAAGGTTAAATTAAGTCAGGACTTCAGAAAACTAAATAATGTCTATTTAGTTGATTACAAGGGGCGTAAGGAACGCACTCAAATAGAAGACAGTACATTTGTCCGTTACCGATTCAATAACTCTGATTAATAATCAAATCTGTAAGAATAAGTGATTGTCGGGAAAAAAGGCAAATTTGTATATTTTACAAGTTGATTTGTTGCACTATTCGTCAAAACACTTCTTTTAAAATCAATAAAATCAGGATTTTTGCGATTATACACATTATATATATATATGCCGAAAGAATGATTATTGAGCTTATAATCAGCACCAATATCCAAACGATGGTATGCAGGCAACTGAAAATCATTGCGGTTAAAGGGTTGTGTTTGTATGTAATCGGTTAAATACATTGTACTTGCATCGGGAACCGGATTCGTTCCGAGTCGTCCGTTATTATATTCATAGGGAATATAGTGTTGCTTATGCAATGTTACAAAATTGCCTGACTGATAATTCCAATCAACAAAAACAGTAATATTTTCATTAACGGCATAAGTTAATTTAAAATTAAAATCATGTCGGTGATTATTTCGATACGAATAAGAATTACCGAAATTAATACTGTCAGATTTCATACTGAAATCAGAAATTGTATGTCCGATATTTAATTCGAAATTTTTGTATTTTTTTGATAATACGGTTCTTATTCCGGTATAATTTCCGGTAGCAGGAGTTACTCTTTCTTCCGTATTCATTCCTGTTAAAATAATTTGTCCGGGAAAATCAAAATAGCTGAAATTATCTTTATATTCAAGCATATTTGCAATATTATCATAAAACAAGGTTCCTTTAAGTTTAATATCAAAGGGCAAGTTCAAATTTGCTCCGACTGCAAAATGATTTGTTATCTGCGGTAAAATATTTTTTGATGACGGAATAAAAACATCAGTACTTAAACCGGCATCACTTCCGGAAAGATAATGAACATACTCTTTATGATACGCATAAGCTGCATGAACCGATAAAAATTTAAAAACTCTGTAATCAGCAAATACTCGCGGTTCTATTGAAAAATATGTATTTTTATTATTTACAAAAGCAGAAAACCGAATTCCTCCGTTTATCATTAAGGCATCACTAATTTGAAATTTATCACGTACATAAATCGCATATTCCTGTACATTAACTGCATCCGCTACCCAATTAGTATCAATATTATTAGGATGTTCGAAATCGTTTAAAGTTAAATCGGCTTTTATAGGTCTGAAATGATAATTTTCGGCTTTAACACCAAACAATAATTGATGTTGATTTTCAATATTATATGAGGCATCTAATTTTAATGAAACTTCACCGTTTTCGGAATGATAAGCCGCATTATAACGATTTATATATGAACTGGATGAGCCCGTCAAACTTGTTGAATCGCCCGTAAACGTATTTTTTAAGTCATATCGGCTGAATATTAATGCTGATGAAAAAATAAATTTTTCAGAAAAGTTGTGTGTAAAACCTATGGTTGAAGCCGTATTTCCGTAGCTTGAGTTAATATCTCGTTTTGTACCGTAAGTAAAAATACTGTCTTGAATTTCTTCCGAAACTCCTGTTTTTAATCTGTTATAATTATGAAAAAAACTTACATAAAAATTATTTTTATCATTTAATTTATGCGTATATTTTAAATTCAAATCCCAAAAATTCGGCTGCGACCAATATTCTTCATTTTCGGAATTGTCTTTCAAAAATAAATCAGTAAAAGGATTATTTAAAAAACTTTTTCGTGCCGAAACAAAAAACGATGATTGATTTTCAATAACAGGTCCCTGTACACTAATCCCGGCACCAAACAAGCTAAAATCAATTATTCCCGAATAATCGGTCATACTACCCTCTTTTACCGTAACATCCAAAACCGGAGCAAGGTGTCCTCCGTATTCGGCAGGAAAATCCGCTGTATAAAAATTATAATCCTGCACACTGTTTTTTGTAATAAAAGGCATGAGTCTGAAATATTGCTGCGGCATATATATTCGAGCCCCGTCAAGATAAATCATTTTTCCGAAAGCATTGTTATTATCACTCAAAAATAATTTATCAATTGTTTTCTTTTGGGTCTTTTTTATAGGAATTACAAATAATTTCGGTTGGAATGTATCCTTTTTATCGGCACCGCCGGCATAAATCAGTTTATTATCACTTCTTAACAGATTGTCATCCGGTTTCCAATTAATGGAATCATCTTCAATTTTAACTTCAGAAATATCAGTTTCCGACATAAGATTGACAATCAAAGCTGTATCATTTTTTAAGCTGATATCAAAAACCGTATCCCGATAACCGATATAAGCAACTTTCAATAAAATATGCTTTTTTGAGAAATTTAAACTGAAAAAACCTTCTGTATCCGTGGCGGTTCCAATCGTTACATCACCAAGTTCAAAAACAGCAGCACCCGGTATCGGTTCATTTGTCTTTGCATCTTTTACGATTCCGTTTACGGTAATTTCTTGCGAATATGTAAAGTGATACAGAAATATTAAAATAAAAATAAATACACTTTTTTTCATCAGAGTTTATTTTATTAAGTCTTTGTTGTTTTAAAACGTGAATAAATATTTTTAGTATGCAAAGATAAATTTAAAAAAGTTAAAAATATTTAAATTTTAGCTGATGTAATTTTTTTATTTTTTTGTGAAATGTGATTAAAATCACCGTAACTGCATTTCTGTAATCATATATTTGCATTATAATGTCTTTAAACTATGAAAAATACAATTCTGATATTGTTAAGTCTGTTTATTGTTAAAAGTACTTTTTCACAAGACAGTTTAAAAACAAAGAACGGAGTTATTGAAGTTGATGCCATAACTTTTGACAAATTGATACAAAAAAATGACGGCACTTTTCTTGATGTCAGAACAAAATCCGAATACGATGCCGAACATATTGCCGGAGCAGGACAACTGAATTACTACGCACTTAATTTTAAGAAAAAGTTACTGATGCTTCCTAAAGATAAACCTGTTTATTTGTATTGCAATACCGGATATCGAAGTCAAAAAGCAGGAGAAATATTGGTAAAAAACGGTTACACAAAAGTTTATAATGCCGAACACGGAATAATGGAACGTAATCTAAAGGAATTGCCTGTAGTTGAGGGAGATAAATCACAACTTGATAAGAAAAATTTTATGTCAGTTTCTGATTATTCAAAACTTATAAACTCGGACACTCTTGTCTTTATAGATTTTTATGCTCCTTGGTGCGGACCGTGTCGTAAAATGATGCCTATGGTTGACAGTCTGAAAACTGAATATTACGGCAGAATTAAAATCGTAAAAGCAAATTCGGATATCAGCAAGAAATTAGTAAAAGAACTTAAATTAATCGGTGTTCCCTATCTTGCCTTATACAAAAACGGCGAATTGCTGTTTGAAAAATACGGCTATATTAAAAGAAAAAATTTAACTCAGATTTTTGAAGAAAAACTAAAGACAAATTAAAAAAAAATGTCAGGTTTTAAAAATTTCCCGACTAAAATTAATATAAATTAAAACCAAATAAAATGAAAACAATACAATCAATTTTTATGAGTGTTATGCTTATTGTTTTAGCAACATTATCAACATCAGCACAATCGAAAACTAAAGTTATTGCCGTAATAAATGAAGCTGATTGGTGTCCGACATGTCAACATAACGGTGAAAGGGCAATAAAAGCTTTTAAGGCAAATAATAAAGACGGAGCATTTCAATTTGTGATAAATAATCTTACAAATGATGATACCAAATTAAAATCGTCAGCAAAATTAAAAGAACTCGGATTAAGTGATGAAATGTCTGAATTTAAAGGAACAGGAATGGTGTATTTTTTTAATGCAAAAACGAAAGTTTTAATCAGTAAAATCAGTATTGCAAAATCTGATGAAGAACTGGCAAAAGCAATGGAATCAGCCAATGAAGGAGTCTGTTGTTCCAAATCAACCGGTGAAGCTAAGAATTGTGCTTCAAAAGAACATTCTTGCGGGTAAATAAGCTTTTCTTAAATAATAAATATTTTTTTAGTGAATAAAACTCGGTAAAGTATTAAACTTTCCGAGTTTTACTTTTTATTTTAAGATAAAGTTACTTATTCTCCCATTCTTTCATAAATAATAATTTTTCCGCTTGCCGTATTTTTCATTTCCAGTTTATCATCGGTAAATTTCAATATTTTGTATTTATAATCTGCATTAGTTTCAGTATTATGAACCTGCAAATATGTTCCGTCAAAACTAAAACGCGAAATAACCGGAATAAAGTCTTCATCATATTTTTGATAAATAAGACCTTTTATTTCAAAGAAATCTTTTTTATCATTTATATTCAACCAATTGCCTTGCAACGAATCATATTGTTTTTCAAATTTTATTTTTGTATTCAGATACGGCATATACTCTTTAAACATTTTTTGAAAATCAAGATTTGTATTTAAGACCGAAGTTCCTTTTTCGAGATGTCGAATAATTCTTCCGTTTTTATAATATACGCGTTCCTGATAAAATGTATTTTTTTTCAAATTGCCGCCTTCTTCTGCAGGAGGCTCATATGATGTTTCTGTTCTGTAAACAAAAATAAGCTCATTATTTTTCAGATAATATTCGTTCACATACACAGCTTGTGAAACAGCATCACTTTCAACAATCTTATAAATTTGTCCGTTCTTATAATAAGCGTCCAATCCGCAGCCTTCACTCGGAATTAGGTCGGTAAATTCTTCATTTTCAAGGTAAACTTTTTTGAAGTCTTTTTGACTGTTTACCCGGTTAAATTGTGTTCTTATTTCCTGAATGTTTTGTTCGAGTGTTTGTGCATTTGAATTTGTGAAAAGAAAAATCGATACGATTATTAAAAAAAGTTGTTTCATTTTTTGTGTTTTTTAAATTTCAAGGTAAAAATAAAATATATTCGGTAATTTGACGGAAAAACTTTACGAATGATTACTTTTACGAAGTAAAAACGTAAAATGATGAACCTAAAGATTATTTACGGAAAAATAGAAACACCGCTCGGAGAAATGCTTGCTTGTGTTTCTGATGAAGGATTGTATCTTTTGGAATTTAACGACAGGAAAAAATATGACAGGCAAATAAACAGTTTAAAAAAATATTTCAATTCGGAAATAACCAAAGGAAACCATCCGCTTCTTGCAGAAGTTCAAACCCAAATAAACGAATATTTTCAAGGAAAACGAAAAGAATTTACTATACTTCTTAAATTTTCAGGCACCGAATTCCAAAAAAATGTTTGGAAAGAATTATTGAAAATTCCTTACGGAAAAACTGCTTCATATTCGGATATTGCAAAGAAAATTAAAAATCCGAAAGCAGTTCGTGCCGTAGCAAATGCCAATGCAGCAAATAAAATTGCAATTATTATCCCCTGCCACAGAGTAATAGGTTCCGACGGAAGTTTAACAGGTTATGCCGCCGGTCTAGATAAAAAGAAATTTTTACTGAAAATTGAGAATAACACGTAGCTTTATTTCTCTTTTTTACTGATAAAAAACAAAAGAAATTATAAATTTGAGAAATATTTCAACCAACTAATTTTACCCTTATGCTCGAAAATTCCTCTTCAATATTAATAATTTACACCGGCGGTACCATCGGTATGATTGTTAATCCGGAAACAGGTTCATTCAAACCGTTTGACTTCAACAGTATTTCAAAACAAATTCCGGCTTTAAAAAGTTTCGGTTATCACCTTGAGACAATATCTTTTGAAAAACCGATTGATTCTGCAGACCTTAAACCGGATACTTGGGTAAAATTAGTAGAAATACTGAAAAAACACCATTCCGAATTTGACGGATTTGTAATTTTACACGGTACTGATACTATGGCATACACAGCTTCAGCTTTAAGCTTTATGCTGCAAGATTTTCATAAACCGGTAATTATCACCGGTTCCCAGTTACCGGTTGAAATGCTCAGAACCGACGGCAAAGAGAATCTCATTACTGCAGTAGAAATAGCTGCTGCAAAAAAAAACGGTTTGCCTATTGTTCCGGAAGTTTGTATCTATTTTGATAATAAACTTTTCAGAGGAAACCGCACAACAAAAATAAATGCCGAATATTTTGATGCTTTTAATTCACCAAATTATCCTTATTTAGCAGAAGCCGGAATAACCATTAATTATGATACTAAATATATAAAGTATCCGGAATACAATAAAGTGCCTGCTGTTCATAAAAAGATGGACACAAATATTGCCCTTATAAAATTATTCCCGGGCATTTCGGAACCTTATTTAAAAAGCATTTTTTCAACTGAGAATATAAAAGGTGTAATTATTGAATCCTACGGGTCGGGAAATGCCCTGACTGACGAATGGTTTGTAAACTTACTTACTGAAGCTGATAAAAAAGGC
Source organism: Chlorobiota bacterium (assembly GCA_013152535.1). Classification (GTDB taxonomy): domain Bacteria; phylum Bacteroidota; class Bacteroidia; order Bacteroidales; family JAADGE01; genus JAADGE01. The sequence goes on along the minus strand of JAADGE010000046.1, from coordinate 61,371 downwards.
ATTATAATTTTAAATATTTCACAATGTGTCGGAGGCACTGTAGATATGGGAAAATATGAAACGAGCAGGCAATTAATCGAAGCAGGAGTAATAAGCGGTTACGATATGACAACAGAGGCTGCCGTAACAAAATTAATGTATCTTCTCGGCTTAAAAATGAGCATTAAAGAAGTTAAAAATTATTTGCAAGTTTCAATTGCAGGAGAATTAACAAAATAATATATAACCGAATACGTTATAACTACATTAAATTTCAGTTTATAAAATAAATACTGTTTTTAATTATTTTTTTTTGATAAAAAAAAAATGTTTAACTTCGTCAACTGAAAAAACCGTTTCCGGCTAACTTCTAAGGAGAGGTGTCCGAGCGGCTTAAGGAGCACGCTTGGAAAGCGTGTATACACATTAACGTGTATCGAGGGTTCGAATCCCTCTCTCTCCGCTTGCAGACGGTAAATTGTATAACTATTTAAAAAAATAAATTTAAAAGACATGAAAAAGTTATTTGCATTGGCAGCAATTTTGGGAATGTTTATGTTTGGTGTTCAGCAACAAACTTATGCTCAAAAAGCAGAGGGTGATTCTGCCTCAACTGTTCAAACCGATGATGCAACCGTTACGGATAATACCGCTGACACTAAAGTTGCAACAACAAATGATGCACAGAAGGAAGGAGAGTTTCACAAAAAAATTAAAGAAAAATTTATTGAAGGCGGTCCGTTTTTTATGAGTTTTATTTTAATTGCTTTTATTTTGGGCTTAGCTCTTTCTATTGAAAGAATAATTTACCTGAATTTGGCTACAACAAATACAGAAAAACTTCTGACCAATGTTGATGAAGCCCTTGAAACAGGAGGCGTTGAAGCAGCTATGGAAGTTTGCAGAAATACAAGAGGTCCGGTTGCAAGTATTTTCTACCAAGGTCTCAGCAGAGCTGACCAAGGCATTGATGTTGTTGAAAAATCTGTTGAATCATACGGAAGTGTTCAAATGAGTTTACTCGAAAGAGGATTTACCTGGATATCTTTATTTATTGCACTTGCTCCGATGTTAGGTTTTATGGGTACAGTAATCGGAATGATTGATGCATTTGATAAAATCCAAGCAGCAGGCGACGTAAACGCAGGATTGGTTGCAGGCGGTATTAAAATTGCTTTGATTACAACTGTATCAGGTTTGATTGTTGCAATGATACTTCAAATTTTCTATAACTATATTGCTTCAAAAATTGACGCATTAGTCAGTAATATGGAAGATGCATCTATCTCATTAATTGATATTTTAGTAAAATATCAAAATAAATAAATATTATTTTAATTTATAAATTACGCAGCTATGACTGATAATATAGCCAAAATTACGAAGATATTACTTTGGGTTTTAATTGCATTATCGCTTTTCTATGCTATTATGTTGTTCGTCAACGCATCAGCAGATAATCCGAAATGGATTGTAAACTCATTAACATATACTGAAGTATTACTCTATATTGCTGTCGGTGCGGTCGTTTTATTCTCTCTGTTTAATTTTATTCTAAATTTGATAGCTCGACCGAAAAAAGCATTGCTTTCATTAATCCCGATAGTAATTTTAGGAGTTGTATTTTTAATTGCATATTCATATGCCTCAGATAAAGTATTGTATATGCCGACCTACGAAGGAACTGATAATGTTCCCGGAATTTTAAAATGGTCGGGTGCAGGTTTAATTACCGCATATATATTCTTTGGTCTTGCAATACTTTCTATTTTATATGCAGAAATTGCAAAACTTTTTAAATAACTATTAATAAGAGAATGCATGCAGGAATTTTCTTGCATACTTTCTCTAATTTAAAAATAAATACCCATGGCAAGAAGACCCTTACAAGAAATAAATGCAGGTTCAATGGCTGATATTGCTTTCTTATTGCTTATATTCTTTTTGGTAACAACAACTATGAGTACGAATACCGGTATGCAACGAAAATTACCGCCGCCGCCGGATCCGAAAATAAAAAATGATGAAGCTAAGGTAAAAGAAAGAAATGTTATGGTTGTATTGATTAATAAAGATAATAACATCGCTATTAAAGGCAAGCCGATTCAATTAAAAGATATTTGTGCTAAAACAAAACTCTTTTTTACAAATCCTAATAATGATAAAAATTTACCCGAGAAAAAAATAAAAGATATTCCGTTTTTCGGTAAGTATCCGGTTTCAAAAGGTATTATTTCCTTACAAACGGACAGGGCTACAAATTACGGAAAATATTTGAAAGTAAATAATGAATTGGTTCGTGCTATTGATGAGTTGAGAGATACAAAAGCAATGCAAAAATTCGGCATGAAATTTGATGAATTGGGCAAAGTTAATAAAGATGAACAAAAAGCTGTAAGCCAAATTTATCCTTTAAATATTTCGGAAGCAGAACCAAGAAGAATTACGGCGGGAGCCGGTAAATAATTAATTTTTTAAATTAATAAAATCTAAAATAAATGGCAAAATTTGCAAGAAAAGGAAAAGGCGGTACACCTGCAATTTCCACAGCATCTTTACCCGATATTGTTTTTATGTTGTTGTTCTTCTTTATGACAGTAACAACTATGAAAGAAGTTGATTTAAAGGTTATTATAAAAAAACCACATGCAACAGAAGTCAAAAAACTGCAAAATAAATCTTTGGTAAAATACATAAATATCGGCGTTCCGATAGCAAAATATCAATCAAAATTCGGTAAAGAACCAATTATTCAATTGAATGATGCATTCGCCAATGTAAGCGATATCGGACCTTGGGTTGATGCTGTAAGAGGTGATATGGATGCAGAAAACAGAAGTAAAATGACAACCGCATTAAGAATTGACAAAAATGCCAGAATGGGTATTGTTACGGATGTGAAACAAGAACTAAGAAAAGCTAAAGCATTAAAAATTACATATATTGCTGATAAAATATCTAAAAAAGATTTCTTTTTGAAATAACAAATAACTTTAAATACAGAAAACGGCTTTATTGTACAATAAAGCCGTTTTTTTTTTCGATTTATTGTCAAAAATTGAGATAAAAAATACCGTATTCTGTTTGAATACGGTATCAAATATAAAATTTAACTTTATTGTTCAATAGCTTTATCTCCGCCTGAAAGTTTTGCTTTTAGAGCAGCCAATGCTTCAGAGCCGCTTCCTGCAGATTTTTCTAAAACACTGTCAATTTCTTCGTCAATACTTTGATTCTCAAAAGCAATATCTGCATAGGATTCTGCCAAAGCTTCATCTTGTTCCACTTTCTCTTTCATACGTTCGAGCATAGCAACTGTTCCGTCAGCATCAATATTTGCCAATTGTTTATTAACCGTTTTGGTTGCTTTACTTACTTTTGCCCTTGCTTTAAGTGTTTTGGCTTCATTTTCCCATTTAGAAATATGTGCTCTCAAACGATCTATAGTATGGTCTAATTTCGCCACTTGAGCATCATAAGTTTTTTGAGTTTGAAGTGCTGTTTGTAAATTTTGAGCTGCTTGTTCTTTTTCATCTAAAGCTGAAGTTGCCAAACGATCGGCATCAGCCTTATCAACAGTACCTTTTTCAGCTCCTTTAATTAAAGCAATTGCTTTATTTTCATATTCACTCATTTTATTACGATACTTATTTGCATCATTTTTTGATCTGATAGCCAACGCTTTAACTTCAGCCAAAGCTTTAATACTTTCATCAAGTTTGCCTTTCATATCGCGAATACCTTGTTCGGTCATTTTTACCGGATCTTCGAGCATATTAACTGCTGCATTTGCTTCGGCTTGTCCGATTTTAAATAATCTTTTGAAAAATCCCATCTCTGTAATATTTTTAGTTTATAATTAATTTCCGTAAAGATATTAAATAAAAAACAAATGCCAAAATAATTGGCATTTAAAACTCAGATATAATTTTTCTGTTTGTATTAACATTCGTCTTCTTTCCGTTTAATGCTGAAAACACCTCTGCCGAAAACAATAATTTTGTCTTCTTCATCGGGATGAAAAATTTTCATTTCAGTTACAACTGACCGACGTCTTTTACTCAGCACCTGTCCTTCGGCAATAATTGCTTTTGCTTTTCCCGGTCTGACATAATCAATACGCATATCAATGGTTGCTACATCGTCATCTTGCGATGTCATATAAGTCATTGCCGCAACTCCGCCTGCCAAATCAACTGCTGTTGCGGTATAACCGCCATGTAATCTTTTCGAGCGAGGATCTCCTATAAATTCTTCACGATAAGGAAAAAGAAGCTTTACATATCCTTCCTCAATTTCTAACACTTTAACTCCGATAAATTTTGCCATCGGAATTTTTTGTTCAACAACATCAATAAATAATTGTTTTACAATATCTTTCATAATAAGAACAATTTATTATAAGTTTTAAATCAAAGTTATGTACAAAGTTAATGAATTTTACTTTGATGCATAATAAACACTCGAAATACCGAAAGAAAAAATTTTATAATTTACGGAAGAGAAACCGATTTTCTTAAGAACGGCACAGAGTTCTTTTCCGTAGGGAAAAGCATTAACCGATTCGGGCAAATAGGTATATGCAGATTTATCTTTGGAAAATAATTTACCGAAAAGCGGCAAAATATATTTTGAATACAAGCTGAAAATTTGTTTAACGGGAAATTTCTCAGGTTGCGAAAATTCTAATATAATAAGTTGTCCCGAAGGTTTTAAAACCCGATACATTTCTGTTAATCCCTTTTCCAAACTTTCAAAATTTCTGACACCGAATGCAGCCGTAACCGCATCAAAATAACTGTCGGGAAATTCCAAATTTTCGGAATCGCCTTTTCGAAATTCAATAAATTGCGAAAGTTCTTTTTTTTGAATTTTGTCCTCTCCCACTTTCAGCATTCCTTCGGAAATATCAATCCCGATAATTTTTTCGGGTTTTATTCTTCGAAATATTTCCGCAGCAAAATCACCGGTTCCGGTTGCAACATCCAAAACCATCTTCGGTTGTGATTTTGCTAATAATCGGATAGATTTTCTTCGCCAAATTTTATCGATATTCAAAGACAAAAAATGATTTAAAAAATCATATTTCCCGGCAATATTATCGAACATTTCGGCAACTTGTTCTTTTTTTCCGATATCGGAATTTTTATACGGAACGATTTTTTCTGCTTTATTCAAAGTCTTAGTTTATTATGTATTTAAAATCTAAAAAGACTGATACAGATGTATAATATCTTGTTATCATATTCTTAATATTATTTGTCCTTTTTTGGGAGTTCAAAGATAATAATTTTATCATTTTATACCAGACAGAAATATTATTGCTTTAAATTATCTGATTTCTGAAACCTTATATAAAATCATATTTACTATTTGCAAAATTATATTCGGACAATAGTGATCCTCCGGAAAGTTTTTAATATAAATTCAATTTAAAAATCATATCATTTTTTTTGAAGTTTTTTATTTAAAAATATAATCTTTAAGCTCTTTAACAGATTCTGCAATTTCAACTTCGTATTGCTTAAATTTTTCTTTCGGATGATGCCCGTAGGACACAGCAAGTGCATTAATGCCGAGCATACTTGCCACTTCGCAATCATGAGTCGTATCACCTATTAACAAAATTTGTTCAGGCGGCAATCCGACTTTTTTAATCAATTGTTTCCCGATTTCAGTTTTTCCGCCGGCATAATGATTATCCAGCCCGAAAACGTAATCAAAAAAATTAAAAATTTCGAACTTTGTTAATTCTTCATCTAATTGTTCTTTTTTTCTGGCCGATAAAATTGATTGCTTGATGTTTGCATCGGAAATTGATTGTATTAATTCATATGCTCCGGCTTGTAATTTGGTTTTATTGCTTCGTTTGTCATATTGAATAATAAATTCCGTTCCTACTTTTTCAAAACTTTCTTTTTTAAAATCAAACCCGATTTTTTCGTAATAAGCTTTCACCGGAAAATCAAATAATTGTTTGTATTCGGCAACAGATATCTTTTTCATATATCTTGCTTCTAATAATTCATTAATAATATCGACACAAAGTTCAACATCATTTAAAAGTGTCCCGTTATAATCCCAGATGATATGTTTGTACTTCATTAAAAAAAAGATAAAAGTTAAAGTTTAAAGAGAAAAGTTAAAAAGTGACATTCTTCATCTTTCCTTACCGGAATAAACTTATTTTTGCAAAATTATTTTCAAACTTAAAAAAATTAAAATGAACAAAAAATTATTAATCTTTAAAAAGACAGAAGTTTTTAAACATTGGAAAAATAATGCTTGGAGTACATTCAGCAGCATCGGAAAACACATCATCATATCGGCATTACCCCTCGCCTATTTCACGGCATCGGCATTTACTTCAAAAGCTCAAACAGATACTCTTCAAATGCAAGAGGTTCAGATAAATTCATCGCGCATCCCGACAGTGTATTCCGAAACGGCACGAATAATTTACACCATTGATAAAAAAGAAATTGAAGCTATGCCCGTTCACAGTTTACAGGATTTATTAGAATATGTTGCAAATGTTGATGTTCGGCAAAGAGGCAGCGAAGGTGTTCAGGCAGATATAAATATAAGAGGCGGTAATTTCGACCAAACTTTAATTCTGCTGAACGGATTTAAAATGAATGATGTGCAAACAGGGCATCATAATATGGACCTTCCGGTTGAAATTGAAAACATTGAAAAAATTGAAATTCTTGAAGGTCCCGGCAATAGAATTTTCGGCATTAACGCCTACAGCGGAGCTATTAACTTCATTACCGACAGCCAAACAGCCAAAAAATTGAAGACCGGTATTTTTGCCGGACAACACAACTATTTCGGCGGCAATATCAGCATTTCTCACACTTATAAAAAATTCAGCAATTATCTTTCGGCATCATATAAAAAAAGCGACGGTTATTTAACGGACAGTATTAACGATACCGATTTCAAAATATTAAACATATTTTATCAAAACCAACTACACAGCAAATTTGCAAATATCTCATTACAAGCCGGATATACCGATAAATCTTTTGGGGCAAACAGTTTCTACACACCGAAATTCCCTTGGCAATACGAAGAAACTAAAACAAGTTTTGCCGCTTTAAAATCAGAAAAACAAGGGACACATTATAAAATTACTCATCGCATTTCATTAAGAAGGCACCAAGACCGATTTGAACTTTTCAGAGAAGATAAATACAAACACACAGGCAAGTATTTTATTGACGACACAGATACAGCGAAATACGTTCCCGGAATTTACGAAGATTGGAACTATTACAGCGGACATAATTATCATTTAACCTACGATTTCGGTACAGAACTGAAATTAAATTTAGACACAAAAGCGGGAAAATCCGCTATAGGAGCAGAATATTCTTATGCCGAAATAAAAAGCAATGTTTTAGGGGAACCGCTTGAAAACCCTGAGAACGTACCCGGTGAACCGGACGGATTATTTACTAAATCAAAATCACGAAAGAACATTAACCTGTACGCTGAACATCTTGTAAAATTCAATAAATTTATCATTTCCGGCGGTGCATCCTTAAATTTTGACGAAATGTTTAAGAGAAATTTTTCGGGAGGTATTGATTTAAGTTATGCTTTGACAAAGAATTTCAGAACATTTGCATCATTCAATCAATCAGTTCGTTTGCCTACTTTTACCGATTTATATTACGACGGACCTACCAATAAAGGAAACCCTGATTTACAACCGGAAACTGCTTTGAATTATGAAGTCGGTATAAAATATTTCACTAAAGGACTGCATTCAAATATTTCTGTTTTCAGAAGAAACGGAAAAAACACCATTGATTGGGTTCGACTTTCCGACACTGTTGATTGGCAAGCTCAAAACATTACCGAACTTCAAGTTACAGGAGCGGAACTGTCTGTTAATTATACATTTTTGCCCAATTCGGTCTTTAAAAATATAAGGTTCTCGTATGCTTACACAAATATTACGAAACAAAGCAGGAAGTATATTTCAAAATATGCTTTGGATTATTTAAATCATAAAGCCGTTTTATCCTTAAATCATAAATTATATAAAAGATTTTCGGCAAACTGGAATCTTCGTTATGAAGATCGTAACGGTAGTTATTCTGTATATGATTTAAAAACAAGAACTTATACCGGAGAAGAAGAATACAAACCTTATATTTTAACAGATGTCAGAGTTTTATGGAAAAGCAAAAAAATTGAAGTTTTTGCCGATGCTTCTAATCTTTTTAATGTTAAATATCACGAATTCGGCAATATTCTTATGCCGGGTCGTTGGGTTAAAGCCGGTATCCGGATGACGTTGGATTATTGAAAAACACAAAACAAACAGAAGCATTTTTTTATTCGCCCTAAAAATGGTTACATTGATATTAGAATACTAATATACAGCACATTAACAATCATATAACATCAAGTTATCAAACACAAAGTTAAGTCAAATTATTTCAAATGAAACAATTATATCTTTTTTTTAACTTATACAAATTTACAACAAATCTCGCTTATCTTTGCAAAAAATTAATATGATAAAATTAGGCGATTATAATACTTTGCGCGTTGTAAAAGAAGTTGATTTCGGGATTTATCTGGACGGCGATGAAGACGGCGAAATTTTGATGCCGACAAAATATGTTCCCGAAGGCACAAAACCGGAAGATGAAATTGAAGCATTTATTTATTCTGATTCGGAAGACAGATTAATTGCCACAACGGAAACTCCTCTTGCAAAAGTTAATGAATTTGCCTGCCTTAAAGTAAAAGCCGTAAATAAATTCGGGGCATTTTTAGATTGGGGTATTTTGAAAGATTTATTAGTACCTTTCAGAGAACAAAAATCAGATATGATTGAGGGTCAGTACCATATCGTATATATTTATGTTGATGAAAAAACTCGGCGATTGGCAGCATCTGCAAAAATCAATAAATTTTTAAGCTCCGAAATTCCGCCGTATCAAGTTAATGACGAAGTTGACATTCTTATTCAAAGCAAAACAGATATTGGCTACAAAGCAATTATTGACAATAAATTCAGCGGTTTACTTTATGAAAACGAAGTCTTTAAAGATTTGAGAAAAGGAGACAAAATATCGGCATTTATTAAAAAGATAAGAGACGATGAGAAAATTGATCTTACTTTGCAAAAAGCAGGATATGAACAAATTGACGGTATTTCAGAGAAAATTATACAATTACTTAAAGAAAACAAAGGTTTTATTGCTGCAAATGACAAAAGTTCCCCCGAAATGATAAAAGCATTGTTTAATATCAGTAAAAAATCTTTTAAAAAAGCAATCGGCTCTTTATATAAAAAGCATTTAATTGAGTTTAAAAACGACGGAATAAAACTGATTTAACACTTTATTAAAAGAAATTAACAATCATCTTTACCGGGGAATTCAATATTTTCCTGTATGCAAAGTTTTTTAAGTTTATTGACTGACCAAGGAGCCGAATAATCGAATAAAAAGCCATAAGGTTTTTGCAACAGTTCTGTTAATTCATAAGTTTCGCGTTCATATTCCGAATTTAAAATTTGTGTAATTTTATTCCAATTTTCACAAACCAATTTCAGTGTAATAAAAACAGCAGCATTTGCTTTATTAATATTAATGCCTTGTAATCCTTTCGTAAGAACAGCAGTTTTTGCTCTGTTAATTTTTCGTTCGCCGACATCATAAAGGGCAAACATATATTTTTCAAACAAGATATATTCGTTAAGCAAAAAACAAATTTCTTCGGAACTCAAAGTCTTCCAAAACACAGCAGGATGCGTTATACAAATAAATCGTCCGAGCATAAAAGCTCCGGCAGTAAAACCTTTCAAATTGTGTTTTCGGCATATTAAAATTGCTTTTTTATGAAATAAAATTCGTCTTTCAACGGAAAGAAACTGATAAATTTTATATCTGTCTTGGTGTGTTCCGAGTTCACTGTCTAAAATTTGCTTAACATAATAATCTTCGTGTGTATCAAACCAATTATTCACAAACTGATTTGCTTTTTCAGGTTCGTTGTCTAAATCTGTACGAATAAACTTAATCAAATCATCAATGCTCGTAATATCATCAGAGTTCATTGAATTTACAATTTTTTTATAGGTCTCGAATGCCCCTGCCATATTTTTAAAAACAGTTTCTTCTTTGGAATCTAATTCTATTTCTTCTTTATCCAAATATTTTTGAAATCGAGCCGGAGAATAATTTGCCTTTCCGAGATAAATGGTTTTTCGCTTGCTGCTGATTGTTATCCAATTCCCTTCCGTTATTTTTATTCCTTGAGAATTTATTAATGAATTATTCTCTAATCGGACTTTAAAATTTTCCAAATTTAAAAACGCCGGAATTCCGTACCCTCTGCAAGCCGTAACTACATGAACTGCAGCCGGATTCATACTGATAATAGCATCAACTTCTTTCATAATAACCGTATCGGAAGGCAGAAAACGATCTTTACAATAGCAAACTTTTTCGCCTCTTTTTTTCGCTTGTGTAACTTTTTCTGCAGAGAAATATATTTTCGTTGAAATAGCAGAACGCGGCAATACCGAAATACCTTCCGAAAAGCATATCAATTCCGAAAGACTCTTAACATCAATAGTTTCCGAAAATATTTGCCGCAAATGATACGGTTGAACCAATTTAATTACCTCATCTTTACCAATAATTTTTTTGTTATATAAATCAATTGTCGAAAGCAGGGCTGCTCTGCCCGTCAGTTCAGATTTATTGAGTTGTAAAACAGCAAAAAGATGAGTATTTACATAAGATTCGGCAGCAAATTCAATTGTAACAGGTGATTTATTGCTTTTTTCCAATTCGTGCAACAAAGGCGTAAAATGATATACTTCCGGATAAGTTTTTTTAATTTCTTCACGATTAAAATACTCTTTATCGGTGGTTTGTACATTGCCGGACATAATATCTTCGCCGAAAATATTTTTAGAACTTTCAATTTGATAACCTAAACCGGTTCGCGAATGTCTGCTGTATAAAATTCCGGGATAAGAATTTTCATCGCGAACAGTCCAAACCATTTTTTGCAAAATAAATGACGGAAAAGTTTTTCGTTTTATCAAAGTATAGGGCAATTCTTTATTATCTTCAAAAAAATCAACTGCTTTTTTAAGCAAAAAACTGATTTGATAATAAGGATCGGTTAACAATTTTGAATCAATTTCGTCAATAAGGTCAAAGTAAATTTGAATATTCTTATAAATCTCGGCGACAGAAGCTAAATATAAAGTTTCCTTCAAATGCGGAATTTCTTTTTTGTGATACAGCAGCGAATATAATGTCAGCAGATTATTCAAATATATTTTTCCGGCAACTTTTATTCCGTAAAGACGTTTTAATTTTTCAACAGTTTCGGAAACGACACCGGCATTTAAATAAGTCGGCATTAAACCGGGAATATATTGCGGCATAGCACATCGCAGAGCAATTACTAAAGGGTCTTCCGTATCTTTTAATTTTTCACCGGTCATTTGTTCCAAATTGCTGATTGCCGTTCTTAAATGTTTTTCTTTTTCAGTTTCGTTTAATGAATACCAATCGACAGTTAAAATTGAAAAATCCGGTACAGGATAACTTTCTTTAATTAATTTTAAAAGATTTGCTCCTTTATGACTTATGTGATTAACATTATAATCTTTGTCGGTTCCGGAATGGACAATATATTTATTTTCAACAAGATGAATGTCTTTATAATACCATTCTTTATCGTTTAAATATTGTTCTCGATAAAATTCAACTTTCTTTTTTGCTGCTGTATCACCTTTTAAAGAAGCTGCCAAATACGACAAATAATTTTTTGCTTGTTCGGTATCTTCCCGACATAAATACGGAATATCTGCAAATTCAACATTTATTTTTTCCGGAACAGACTGTTTTGTTTTTTGATATTCAACTTCAGGCGGAATATATCCCGCTCCGGCTTTTATATTATTATGTCTGTTTTGAACAAAAAACATAATATTATAATAATTGGGATAATTACCTCGTAATGTAAAATTATATATTTTTTCAGCATGTCCTTTATCCATACTCTTATCAAAATTTCAAACTAAATTAATATTTTTTTTGCAAGAATCTAATTCTTTAAGAAATAAATAAATTATTGAATTTTACGGGAAAAACCGTGAAGAAACTAAAACGTATAAACGAGTTAATAAATCTTATATTTAAAATCAATAAGAAGCATTTATTAATTTAGAATCGGATAAATACAAATAACTATTTTTAAAATAATATAATTTAAGTAAGTTTGTTGACTTTTCTCTGAGTAATTCAGAAATTACAGGCTTAATACGATTTATTCGTATTAAGTTTAAACTATAAATCTATTATTATGAAACGAATAGTCTTGTTTACTTTCTTAATTTTAAGCAATTTAATTGCTGAAAGTCAAATTCCTCCCGGATATTATGATGCTGCTGCCGGTTATGGCGGTAACGGTCTTAAAACAGCTTTATATAACATTATTAAAGGTCATAAAGAATATGAATATACGGCAGATACAACCGATGTTTGGGATATTTTAAAAGAAACCGACAGAGATACAATAAACCCGGATAATGTGATCTGTTTGTACTCCGGCTTTACACGAAATGCTGCCGCTGAATATAACGACGGAAACGGATGGACTCGAGAACATGTTTGGGCAAAATCACACGGAGATTTCGGAACTTCTATGGGACCCGGAACAGATGTTCATCATTTACGACCGGCTGATAACTCGGTTAATACCGAACGAAACAATCGGTGGTTTGCTGAATGTTCAGAAGAATATATTGATCCCGACGGACCTACGGGAAGTTACGAAAGTTCTACGGAATGGCTTTGGAAACCTCGTGACGAAGTGAAAGGAGATGTTGCAAGAATGATGTTTTACATGGCTGCTCGCTACGAAGGTGAAAACGGTGAACCCGATTTAGAGCTTATTGACTATATTCCGACTGATAATAACTCTCCCTTACCTTTACATGCTAAATTATCTGATTTATTGCTTTGGAATGAACAAGATCCTGTAAGTGATTGGGAAAGAAACAGAAATAATATTATTTATAATGATTATCAGCACAACAGAAACCCTTTTATTGATCATCCTGAATGGGCAAATCTTATCTGGAAAAATGAAGGAACCGGATATTGGTTTACTTCTTATCCGGTGACAAGTGTTACTGACAGAATTCCTTATTCATATGATATTACCGCAAGCAGTTCAAACGGCATTGATTTAACAATTGATTGTGATTCAATTTTACCTGCATGGTTAACATTTAATTCAGTAACAAACGGAATTGATGCAGCAACAGCAACATTAACCGGTTCTCCGACACTTAGCGATACCGGTATTTACAAGATTTACTTAAATTTACATTCTCCGACGGACACAATAATGCAGGTTTTTGAAATCACGGTAAGTGACGGAAATCCGATAACTTTTACTTCAACTCCGATTACTTCAGTATATGTCGGCGAACAATATACTTATAATATAACAGCAACAGGAGATGCCGGAGCAAATTTTACTCTTACCGGAACAAAACTCCCCGGGTGGTTATCTTTAACCGATAATACCGGAGATGCAGCAACTTTATCCGGAATTCCTGATATTGCCGATCTTGGTGCAGACACAGTTATTTTAACACTTACTGATGATACTAAGAAAACAATTCAACAAGAATTTATTATAAATGTTTCTGTTTTAAATTATTTAATCATTTCTCAATATTATGAAGGAACAAGTAATAATAAATATATTGAAATAACTAATGTCGGAAATACAGATGTTGATTTAAGTGATTATTATTTAGGAGTTTGGGGAACTACTGATTCCCCGTTCGGAAAATTTAAATATGGGGATGCCTTAAACGGAACAATAAATGCCGGGCAAACTTTGATTTATAAAAATGCAAATGCTGCAGCACCTGCTTATGCTGTTTCTGCTGCATATGCTAATACAGTTGCAACATATTATAACGGAGACGATCCCGTTGCTTTAACAAGATTCGGTGACACTTGGGATGACAGAGTTGATTGTATTTATGCATCTATAAACGGCAAAACTACAACTTGGGGATTAGATAAAGGATTTTATCGTAAACCGGATGTTCTTGCCGGAAACAGAAACATGAGTGTGCTGGACGGAACAGGCGAATGGGTTGAAATAACAATTACACAAGCTGACGATGCTGTTGAGGGTACTTCTGAATATCTGGGTTATCATATTTTCGGAACAGTCGGAATTAACGATATAAAAACTCAATTCAAATTGTATCCGAATCCGGCTCGTAATATTTTATATTTGGAAACAACAGGAGAAATAAAAAAACTTGAAGTTTATAATATTGCCGGTCAAATAATTAAACAAAACCTTGTTTTCGGAAATCATACTTCCGTAAAAATTTCAGAATTAAAAAAAGGTCTGTATTTTCTTAAAATAACTGATAATAAAGGAGATTGTTCATTTATTAAGTTTATTAAGCAATAATAAAACTATGAACACATTTCAGTACCTGAAAAAAATATGATTTTTCAATTTCTTAAAAATGTAATTGAATACGTCCGCGGACAGGAACAACTGATTAAAAAATTAAAATCATTATCGGAGGAAGACGGAGTCATCTATTTTGGTTATCCGCCTTGGCAAAATCCGTTCGGCGGTCACCGGCAAGTTGCAAATCACAAAATATTATCTGATAAATCCGAGTTTCAAAAAATACATAATTTATAACGAAGAATTTTTTACTTCCTAAAATGAAAAATGAAACAACAAAAATATTATCAATAATCTTAGGCATTTTATTTATGATCAGCAACAACAATATCTCATTTGCCCAAAACAATGAAAAAATTTATTTGAAAGAAAAGTAATTTCTGAAAGACAATCTGAAAGACAAAGACAATACGGATTCTCGAATAATCCAAATAACTCCGCCAAAACCTTTGCGGATAAACGGATTTAAGATATACGGCATATATCATACTTTGGCAAAAGATCCGATTCCGGAACCAATACTTTTTATTCTTTTACCTGACGGCAGCATATATCATACATCTGAAATATTGGATATTTTAAAAAAATCAGCACTGTTTCCTAAAACTGAAGAAGAAGCAATAGAATATTCTTCTTTAATTATTTATTGTATGAACAGAGATGATCATATACTCAAAAAAGGCGGCTTATTATTCGCAAATTATGAATCTCACATTCAATATCTAAATAAAGAATCTGTTAATAAATTATCCAAAAGGACATTAAATATGATTAAAGACCCAAAATCTGAGAAAAAAGATAATTATTATATTGTAACCTTCTATATTAATAACTTCAAATCATATAAAAGTCGGAATCCAAAGTTCAGTAATCTTTATAAAGTAACCGTTGAAACAGGAAAAAAACATTTTATTATTAAAAAAAGAAAAAGAATCAAAAAAATCTCTTTTTAAATGAAAAGCAACGGAAAATACGAAATTCCGGAATAAAAACTTTTCAGACTAATATTTTTTATTTACTATCATAAAACATCACTTTTAATTACCATCAATTTTTCTCTTGTCATTTCGTGAATAGTGTACGGTATGCCGCCCATACCAATACCGGAGCTGTCTCTTCCGCCGAAAGGCATCCAGTCAACTCTGAAAGCTGTATGATCGTTTACCATTACTGCTGTTGCATTTAGTTTTTTAACGGTATCTAATGCAATATCTAAATTTTTCGTAAATACAGATGCCTGAAAATGAAGGTCTAAACTATTTGCCTTTTTTATAGCATCTTCTCTGTCGGAATAAGAATAAATACAAACAACAGGTCCGAAAATCTCTGATGTTGAAACCTTTGCATCTTCCGGCGGATTAAGTAAAACCGTGGGTTCATAGCAAGTATCGGAAATCCGTTTACCGCCGCACAATAATTTTGCTCCGCCTTCAACGGCTTCATTTACCCACTCTTCTACCCGATTAACTTCGTGCGGAGAAATAAGCGGACCGACTTCTGTTTTTTTATCCGTTTGGTTTCCGACAATAAGTTTACTTGCCGGTTCTGCAAATTGTTCGGAGAAATTATCAACAATGCTTTCATGCACAAATACCCGTTGAACTGAAACACAAACCTGCCCGGCATGATAAAAACCGCCTTTTAAAAGTGAAGGCAACATTTCGTTAAAATCTGCATCTTTTTCAACAATTACCGGAGCAGAGCCGCCGTGTTCCAATGCACAACGTGTTCCCGGAGATAATTTTGAGCGTAAATACCAACCGACTTTTGAAGAGCCGATAAATGAAAAATAATTTACTCTTTTATCGGTTACTAATTTCTCCGCAACATCATTTTTACATACCGTTACCTGACACCACCCTTCCGGCAAACCGGCTTCGTATAAAATTTTTGCAAAATTAAGAGCGGACAGAGGTGTTGTTGATGCCGGTTTTATAATTACGGGACACCCTGCCGCTATTGCCGTAACTGTTTGGTGAACAGTCAAATTCAAAGGGTGATTAAAAGCACTTACTGATACAACAACTCCGACAGGCTCTCTTGTTGTAAATGCAATTCTGTTTTCGGATGCTTTTGTTAAGCCCATCGGAATTTGCTCGCCTTTTATTTGCCCGATGTGTTCTGCTGCCAATTTCACACCGTTAATTGCTCGAAGAACTTCAACTTTACTGTCGTTGTATGGCTTTCCTCCTTCTTGTGCAGCCGTTTTGGTCAATTCTTCAATTCGGGATTTCATTATTTCTGCAGTTCGCTCTAAAATGGCTATTCGTTCATGAGCAGGCAGCCACAATGATTGATTTTGAAATAAATTATCAGCAACAGTAAGTGCTTTTTCAATATCTTGCTCATTTGCAAGAGGAATTTCTTTAATCAGACTATTGTCAAACGGAGACTTTACCTTAAGCATATTTTTAAATTTTAATGAATTTATTTATTTTAAACAAGTTGTTGCAGTTTCTTTTGTGTGTAAAATTAATAAGCAGAATTCGATATAACAAATAAATTACAAAAAGCAAACGAGGTGCACGATTATTCTTAAGCTGAACTAAAGTTCTCACATTCTTCTTCCAAATTTAAAGAAAGCCGAGTTCTTACCGATGAATACGCGGAAACAAGATACGGAACGATAAATGTCAGAATTAATTTCAGAATTGACAAATTTTCAAACTCTAATCTAAACAGCACATCTCCCTGATTTACAATATTTAATATGATTCCGACAATAAAAGAAACCTCCAAAGCATCTTTGACCGTTGATTTTTTAATAATTGCCGCAAAAACTTTTTTGATTGACATATTATAAATTTTTATCGTGGTTTGTTCTGTTTTTAATCTCTATTTCTTTTTTTCGTTCTTTCTTTTCTTTAACAAAATCAAACGGATGAAGAATTAATTCAACGCCTCTGCTTTTACTGAAATAATTACGAAGCCACTCAATAAAAACTTGTAATTTTCGATTGAAACCGACCAGAGCCAAAAGATGGACAAACATCCAAACATACCAAGCAGTTCTTCCGTAAAATTTAAATTTCCCGGCTTCTGCAACTGCTTTGTTCTTTCCTATGGTTGCCATTGAACCTTTATCTTTATAATGAAATTTTCTCAGAGCTTTCCCCGATATTAATTTTGTAAGATTTCCAGACAAATTAACTGCCTGCTGAATAGCAACTTGCGCGACCATCGGATGACCATGCGGAAATTTATCATTAATCATTAACGCAATATCGCCGACGGCAAAAATATTATCGTTTTTTTCCACACGATTGAATTCATCTGTTAAAAATCGCTGACTGTTTTTTTGTAAAGCACTTTCCATTCCGTTAACGGGATTTCCCACAACTCCGGCAGTCCAAATAAGAGTGTGTGCAACCAAATCTTTATTATCGTGAGTTTGAATATAATCGCCGAAATAGTCAGTTACAAATGAATTAAGTTGAATGTTAACACCCAATTTTTGAAGATATGTAGCAGCTTTTGCAGAAGCTTTCTCTGAAAAAGTCGGTAAAATGCGTTTATCACCCTGAATTAAAGTAATTTGCATCATTTCACTTTTTAATTCCGGATATTCGTTAGGTAAAACATTTTGTTTTATTTCGCCAAGTGCACCGGCTAATTCGACACCCGTCGGTCCGCCCCCTGCAATAACATAATTCATCAGACTTTGCTTTTTTCTTTTATTCTTTATACTCAAAGCCGTTTCAAAATTTTGCAGAATCATACTTCTGATATTCAATGCCTCAATTATTGTTTTCATAGGCATTGAGCGAATTGTCAATCCTTCGATGCCGTAAAAATTTGTTTTTGAACCCGAAGCAAGAATCAAATAATCGTATTTCAGTTTTCCGATTGTTGTTTCAACGGTATTTTTTTCAGAAATAACTTTTTTAACTTCCGCAAGACGAAAAAAGAAGTTTTTCCTGTTTTTAAATATTTGTCGGAACGGAAATGCAATAGATGTTTCCGGCAAATCGGCGGTAGCCACCTGATAAAGCAGAGGCGGAAATGAGTGATAATTATTTTTATCAATCAGAACTACTTGAAAAAGTTTGTTATTTATTTTTCTTGCCAAAGTTAAACCGGCAAAACCACCGCCTACAATCACAATTCTTTTTAGCTTACTTTTCGGAATGTCTATTCTCATAATTCTTTAAATCTGTTTGTTGAAATATTCCGATTATTAAGTCGGCAAGAAATTAATATCCTGACAATAAATTTATCTTTTTCGTCCCGGAAACGGTGATAAATTTACAACAAAAAAGATTGCCGGGGAACACAAATCAATAAGAATATTATGTATAAATAAAACTGAGTTGCTCGAAAAAGAAATATAAAATCAGTGCTCGGCAAGTTTCTTCTTAATCATTTTTTTTAGTTCTTCCGAGTTAATAGGTGAGTTTTGAATATAGTGATCGGATAATTTTTTGTGGATAATATAGCTTTGTTTATCGTATAACCGACAAGCACTGCACATAGATTTGTGTAGTTTTAATTGCAGTTTTTCCTTAAAACTTAATTGAACGTGCAGTTTTTTTTCAATAAGTTCGGTTGCTTTAAGACACGACAGAAATAATATGTGTATTAATTTTTTCATTTTTCTAATTATTTTTAAACCAACCGTTTTCAATACAATCACGTAATTTTAATTTTGCTCTGTGCATTATTTGCCACATATTGGTCGAGCTTATTTCCAGTTCCTGACATATTTCTTCCGGCGTTTTTTCGGAATAATATTTCATTTTAATAACTGAATTATATTTTCCCGGCAAATGCTCCAAACAATAATCTAAAATTTCAATGAAAGCCATATTATCTAAAATATTTTTTTCGTTTTGTTCCCAATTTTGCGGTTGTTTATCGGGCTTCCAATCACCTTTTACAGTAAAAAATGAAGAAATATCAGTATTTATTTTTTTATCTTCACGATATTTTTTCCTGTAAAAATCGGAAATTTTGTTATTTAAAATTGAAAACAACCAAGTTTTCGGATTGCTTTTTTGTTTAAAAGAATGAATATTTTTTGCAGCAGCTAAAAAAGTATCTTGTACCATATCTTTTGCATTTTCTACATTCGAAAGCTTATATACAGCACGAGATAAAAGTTCATCGGTATAATTATTTATCCATTCTTCAGGCAGGTTTTGATAATTTTGCATAAAATTACTCTTTAAGTTTATTGTTGTCGTGACCGGTAAGAGTTTTTGCTTTTCTTTTTTTATAGAAATAAAATCCCGAATATAACCAAAATATTAATACGGCAAATAAACTGATACCATTTGTAAGTTTGTCATATTGAGGAATATAATATAATTTAATTTTATGATTTCCTTTCGGTAAAACAATTCCCGTAAAACCGATATTTATACGTTGTAAGGTTTCGTTTTTGCCGTCAACTTTTATATGCCATCCTTTATCAAAAGGTATTGTAAAAAATAACATTTTTGTTTTCTGCAAGCTGATTTTTCCGGATATTTCGGACTGTTTGAAACTCGTAATTTGCAAAGTATCTTGTTTTAAACTGTCGATAATGCGTTTATAAATATCAAAGTTAAATTGTTCGGGAGAAACAATAACAGAAGTATCTTCGGGTATTATTTTTTTAAATTCGCTGAGATTAATGCTTTTATTAAATTCTTTTTCGTAAACAAAACCGTTTAACAGAGCTATTTGATTTTTAAAGTTTACTGTTGAATATTTTGTAATTTGCACACGATATTTTTTAGCATCCTCACCGAGCTGCAAACTTAAATCTTTCTTAAAGGTCTGATAATCAATGTATTTTTTTCCGAGTAAAGGTTTCAGCTTTTCAATAATGACGTTAAGTTTTTGAACATCAACCGTTCTTGACAAATCCTGATAAACAGAGTTTAAAGACTGAACTGAAATTTGATAATTTATCAGTTTTTTAAAATCGTTAAAGTCAATATATGTTAAAGTCAATATATTTATCGTAAGTGTAACCGAAAGGCAGATAAAATTTGTTTTTCAGAATTGTAATTCCGTTTTTTCGGGCTATTTTTTCAAAACCGAACTTTTCAAATTCCGGATTTTCGGATTTTGACAGATGGTATTTTACGTTTCCGAAAGTTTGCAGCAAAGGATAGCCTCTGAAACCGGTAATCCAACGTGTTGCCGTTTCATCACCTTTTACGATTAAGCCTGTTTCTTCCAAAAAACGAACATAATTCAGTTGATTAAAAGATGAATAACTTGTTGTTCCGTAATAGCCTTGTGCCAAAGCATCATTCAGACTTCCGTGTATTGAATTGCCTGATTGATAGTCTTTTTCGATACGATAAAAAGGAATTCTGTCGATTGATTTTATGTATTTTACAGCTTTTATTGAGCCGTCGGCATAGCCGGCTTTGTCTTTGTTAAATTCGGTTTTGGTAACAGGCACTCTACCGGCATAAGATTTATATGAAAAATAACTGAGCTCAAAAACAACAAGCAACAAAATTGCATATTGTGCAGGGATTTTATAGGGATTTTATATTTCAATTTTGAAAAAGCGAGCAGCAAAATCGTATATACAGCAAGCAAAATTGCTGATATTGTTTGCAAGTTACCTTGAACGGCATTCCCCGAAAGGGAAGTATAAGGAAAAAACAATGCAAACATAAGCACGACAAAAGTTCCGGTAAGCAAAGGGATATTTATCTTAAATGTTTTATCAATTTCGTTTAATGACAAAACGGCAAAAAGCAAAAGCGTAAACGGAATAAAAAAGTCAAATCCGTAACGAAAATAATCGCCGGTAAAAGCCAAAAGTGTATAGCGTAAATACGGAAAAAATAAAGTTAAAGCCCAGAAACCGAGAAAACTTCCGAATATAATTTTTTTACGCTTGTTCAAATGAATGAATATTTGCGGAAAGAGTAACAGAGTTAACAAACCGATATAAAAAAGCGGAGCTTCGAGGTAGTTAAACCAACCGTGAAAATTGCTTCCGCAGCCGAGCATATCGCTTGAAAAAAATCGCAGGATAGTAGTTGCTCCGAGGTTTCCGTGTTCGGTAATGTCTTGTCCTGAACTTAACAAATTACTGTATGAAGCATCGCCGACAACGCGAGGACTGTAATACATTTTTAAAAAAGCTTTAAACAGATTGGCAAAATTCATCATTACACCGATAAAACCAAGCAATATCATTTTGCCTGTCAGCTTTAAATAGCCGGTAAATCCGTTTTCTTGTTCAGAAAAATATCTGAACAGAGAATATAAAAGTAAAAATATGGTGTAAATAAATAATACGAAAGGATTTGACGACAGCCAAATTATCGCAAACGGGAAAAAGAACCATCTTTTTTTCAAATAAAGCTGTTCAAAAGCAAGCAGCAAAAATATTGCTTTAAAAATATGCGAAGAAAATCCCCAGCCGGCTCCGACAACCATATAACCGGAAAAAGTTAAAAGCAAAGCTCCGATTACGGCAGCAAATTTCTTTACGGATAATGTTCTGAAATAAAAATAAGCAATTATCCCGGTAAAGAGAAAATAAAAAATAAAGATGCGCAAAAATCTGCCGAATATAAAGAAATTTGCTCCGACAAAAGACGCACCTGCATAGTCAATGCCCGAGCGGAATAAACCATATGGCTCAACCGGAATTCCGGAGACATAACTGTCTCCGACCCCTTTATAAAAAGACCATTTTGAGAAAAAACCATCTTTCAGCAGGTTTATTTTATGAATAATTGCCGGATAATTTTGGTTGATACTGTCGCTGCCGATATCTTTAAAAAAGAATAAATATTCGCCGGTGAGGTATTTTGAGAAGGCAAAAAATCCGATAAGAATTATAATTCCGCTTAATATCCAAACATTAAAAGGGAAAATTTTTGTATCGGTTTTTTGTTCGGTTATTTTTTTTTCAGTCGGTTTCCGGATTTTATTTAACTCCTTATATTTGATATTTGACGGCTTTCGTTTTTCTCTTTTCATTTATTAATATTTAAATATTTCAGTAATTGGAATTAAAGAATAAGAATCATTTATTTTCTGTCAGTCTAAATAATTTTTTTACGTTTAAACCAAAAATAAACAATTATAACGATAACACTCATTATTCCGATAATCAAAAAATATCCGTAATTCCATCTGAGTTCAGGCATGTTATAAAAGTTCATACCGTAAACTCCTGCAATAAAAGTCAGCGGCAAGAAAAAAGCAGAAAAAACAGTAAGCAATTTCATCACATCATTAGTTTTTTGTGCCTTAAGAGCTAAATAAGTATTAAACAGAGAGTTTGCATCTTCTAAAATTTCATCATACATCAGAATAAGTTGAAGTACTGTATCTTTTATATCTTGAAGTTTGGATTTATTTTCTTTCTTAACGGAAAATTGATTTAACACATTTTGTGTAAGTATCAACACTTTTTTGGATATTCTTGCTTTTGATTTATGAAAATACAAACTTTCTACAGAAACAGAATTTCCGCCTTTTAAGAACATTTTATATTCAATTTTATCCATGTTATCGCTCTGTATTTGAACAGGTGTTTCATAAGTTGTCAACATTTGCATTATAAATTCAAGCACTAAAGATTCGCTGTCCTGAACCTGAATTTTTTTTGAGTGAAGAAAACTAAAATCAACATGATGAACAGTAAGTAATTCAGTATCATTATAAAGAAATGCTATTTTATTTGAAAGCTCACCTATGGTCGTTACATTTTTATTTTCATCAGCAGAATATGCTCTCATAATAACAAAAGTATAGTCATTTACTTTTTCAATTTTCGGTAAGTGATCATATTTCAAAATATCTTTAATAAAATGCACTTCGATATTCGAACTCAGGCTAATTTCATTTAATTGTTTTTTATCGGGATTAAGCAAATCAATCCACTTAAATTCATTAAATTGTTTAACTGTTTCATTATTTTTCATCGAAAAAATATTATTTTATTATCAATTTCCTCTCTTAATTTTTTAATTTACAATCATTCTTTATCTGTTCTTTGTTACTGATTTTTTTAACCTTAACCTTTCAAAAATAGGATATTTATTTTTAAAACGAAAAAATGTTGTTGATATGTTTTATATTTGTATCGGATAAGCTTTTTTGTGAAAAAAATCAGACGTAAAATATATGATATTTCAAAAAAAACCGGTGATAAGTTTGGTTTTGACTTACCCTATTTTGTGGAAAACGGTTTTTGGATGCTCTTGAACCAGGGAGTAATTTTACTGGGAGGATTGGCAACTTCAATACTTTTTGCACGGTATTTCAGCAAAGATGTTTACGGGCAATATCAATTTGTTTTATCAATCATTGCTTTTTTTTCATTTTTTTCCGTACCCGGATTAAATCCGGCATTAATACGAAGCATTGCTAATGACAATCAAGGCGATTATAAACCGGCAGTTAAGTTTTCGTTTAAATATTCTTTAATAGGAAGTATTTTTGTTCTGATTACGGCATTCTACTATTATTTTTACCTTCAAAAAACAACTATTGCTCTTGCATTAATGTCAGCTTCCGTATTTTTTCCGTTATTGTTCTCATTTGACAAATGGCAGGCTTTTTTAAAAGGACAGGAAAAATTCGCTTTTTTAACAAGAAATCTCATCATACAAACTGCAGGCAAAACGATTTTAATTTTGTCTGCAATTTTATTATTTCCTGATAATCTTTTGGTTGTTGTTATTGCTTATTTGTTCGGGACTGCCTTTTTTCATATTTTATGGTATGTTAAAAGCTCAAAATTGCCGAAAAATAACAAAAAAGGAAAAGACACTTTTTCTTATGCCGGATTTATAACAAAATTAGGAATTTTAAATACACTTGTTAACAATTTTGATAAATTACTGATAGGTATTCTTGATATTAAAGCACTTGCAGTTTATTCCATTGCATTGGGATTAATAAATATCATAAAAAGTTTTATTAAAAGCATAAGTGCGATTACCTTTCCTAAATTTGCCAAATACAACATTACTGTTAGTTTTAAACAAAAAATGCTGATATTTTTTACGGGCATTGTTATTGCAACAATTTTTTATTTTATTGCTGATAATTTAATTCTGCTGCTCTATACCGATAAGTATTTGCCTTCGGCACACTATTTTAAATTATTTGTATTTATTACGCCTTTATTTATGATAAGTTCCGTTTTATCAAAAAAAGTTTTGGCAAATAAAAATAAGAGCAAATTAATTCATCTTAAAATTACCATTCCGATAATAACCTTATTATCTTCTGTTACGGTTTATATTGTTTCGAAGAATATAGACTATTTTATTTTTACAAAATTCTTTGTTTTTAATATATTAAACTTTCTTTTGTTGTCTTTTTCGGTAAAAAAGAAACATACAGTTTAAGCTAAATCTTTATTCAACAATTCAACAAACTTCATCCAACGATTAATAGTTCTGCGTGTTCCTCTGCCGTGATGAATAAATACCAAATCGCCTTCATCGTCTAATGAATACCTCCAATAATTTTTACGTTTACTCAAAAACCATCGTATATTTTCCCATTTTTTTCCGGCTTTCAGCACAAATTTATACCGTTTTTTAAAGTCTTTTTTATTAATAGTCAAGTTCTCATAAATAATTGCATTTCCTGCTTTTTCAATATCTTGTTTTGTTAAGCCGATTAAATCAAAAGTTGTTTTCCATAAACCTTTTGTTCCGCCAAATGAAGCAGCAACGAAAACATCTTTACCGTTTACAATTTCCTCATAAATAAATGCTTCACCGGAATCAATCCAGTCGCATTTCAACATTGGTATATTTTCTTTAAGGGAACATAAATTTTGCAAAAATACAGATTTTTCGATATACGGATTATCATCATAAAGCAACCAGTCGGTTTCGGAATTAGTTATTACGTTTCGGTCAATCAGCATACATCCGGTAAACGGGACAACGTGTCTTTGGGTAAAAGAGGCAATTCGTGTCGTATTATTTAACTGCTTTAAAAGGTGTCCGAGAAAATCTTTTTTCAACGCAATCATATCATTATGGCTAAAAAACACATAAGGCGATTTTGAGAAGAAAAAACCAACTGCCGAAGAAATTGACATACCGTACGAGCCTGCCCCGTATTTCGGATGACTTGCTTTATGGTCTTCAATTAAAATTTTACTTACTTTTTCAAGATTAATCAATTTATTAAACACTTCTTGGCTTCCGGAAGATTCTACAATGATTATATTTACAGGAATTTTATCTTCGAGCAATAAATAATTCTGTGCTGTTGCATTACTTAATTCGGGTTTATTGTAACCGTTGATGATAATGTCAATTTTTGCTTTTTTGTTTAATCTCAAATCGTGATGCACAACTATTGTTTCAGGCAGAGTATTTAATGCCGCATCGGTTTTAAATAATTTATTTATATTAATTATTTCTTTTTGCATATTAAAATTCTGAATCGGGATATACTTTATTTACAAGTTCGTCATTTTTCACAAGCTTGAGGAATCTTTCGTAACCTTCCGGTTTTTTGTAAGCTGTTGTTTTTCTTTTTATCATTTTTGCTATTTCCTTTGTGTCTGTTTTGCTTTCAGTAAATTCGATTATATTTTGTATAACTTCGTTTTTAGACAGGTCTTCATATTTGACTGTCAGCGAATTATGATTATCGGATTTTGATGTTGCCAAAAGAATCTTCGTAAAGTTTTCCCAAACTTCAAAAGCATTTTCAAGCTGCATTTCGAATTTTAAATCGGGTCTTTTTTTCAATTTATTAAGATATCGTTTTTGCTCGAAATAATAAATGCTCATGCAAACATCAACAGGGTTTCGGAAAATTATAAGCAATTTAGCTTCGGCAAATATTTTTTCCCAAACAGGCAGCAGTAAAACCGTACGCGGATCTTTAAATCCCCATTTTATTTTTTCTTCGGCAAATTGATATTTTATAAGTTTTTTGATTCCGAAAAAATTTGAATTTATTTTTTTTTCAACTGTTTTTTTCAGTTGTTCGGCTTGCTCGTTTATAAATTTTTCGTTTTGCAATTTTGACAGAAAAGTTCCAAAATTATAAGCTGTTGAGTTATTTTTTTTTAAGGTTTGATTATTTAAATCAAAAAAGAATTTAGCTTCGTTATTGATATTTTGATTTTTTCCGGTAAATACTCCTGCTTTCTCAAATATTCTTGACATTAAGCTTGTTCCGGAACGATGTACGCCGAGTATAAGATAAGGATTATTGTCGTATATTTTTTTCATTTCAAGTGTTATTTTGTTGCTGTTGCAAACATATATGTACACAAATCATTATCGGAAACAGGTTTTTTTAAAAAAGGGTTCAGGTTCAACATTGATATCAGCCAATATAAATATTTATTAAACCCTATTTTTTGATTAAATATCTTTAAGGTTTTTCTGTATTTTAATAAATGAATAAGTTTATGAGTCAAGATAATTTCGGTTTTGTTGAAATATTCAGAATAAAGGTATTTGAATTCTTCCGGAAAAAATTCTTTAACGTGCATTTTATCTAACGGAAACTCGGTATATCTAATTGGAGTACCGAATATTATTACGGCATTTTGTTTTGCGATACGTTGAACTTCTGTTAACATCTTATCAGGATAATTAACATGTTCTATAACATCCGAAGATAAAATTACATCAAAGAAGTTATCGTTAAGGTCTGTTTTATAAACGCTTGCAGTTGAAAATGAACAGTTAGGGTTTTTATGTTTTGCAGTTTGCAAAGCACTGTCCGATAAATCTATTCCGTAGATATTAAATTTATATTCGGGCAAGTGTTTTCTCAGCATAAAAATTAAAACAGCATCTCCGCATCCCATATCCAACAAATTATATATATTTTTTGTGTCGAAATTAGATTTTTTTAATGCTGTTTTAAGCAATGAAATGTGTTTTTTGTAGCGAGCATAGACAAAAGCATTAAATGTAAACGGATTAAACAATTTAATTTGTTTATAATGATAATCTTTGCCTCTTGTTTCGTATTTATTAAAAATTATTTCGTTTGACATATCTTATTTTCTTGCAATTATAAAGTATCCGCCGTGATAATTCCCGAGTTTTTTATGTTTTTTAACCCAATGAAAATTATCAAGTTTATTTGTTAAATCAAAAACGGGCAAAAGTAAATATCCTAAAAATCTGAAAATTGACGGTAAAGACAAAATAAAATCTTTTCGCATCGAATTTCTGACGGTAAAAAATCTGCCGTTTATTTCAGCTGTTTCTATAGTAAACTTGTTATTTTTTAACTCTTTTTTCCATTTTGTGAGTGTCCATCTTTGAAAATCGTAAGGATCGGCATGTACCGGATAAAGAAACGGCACGGATAAAATTATCTTTCCGCCTTTTTTTAAAACTCGCCGGCATTCTGCAATTCCGTCTTCAATTTTTTCAACGTGTTCAAAAAGCTCAATAGCATTAACAATATCAATACTCTCTGTGTCAACACTTTGCATATTTGTCACATCGAGAATTATGTCCGGATTATGTTTTGCTTCGATATCGGCAAAAATCCATTTTTCTACTTTCCCTTTTGGTTTTTTTGTAAAACCTCTGTCTCTTCCTCCTATATCCAAAACTGTTCCTTTGTAAATATAATAGTATTCTTTCAAATATTTGTCAAGTATTTGCCTTCTGTATGTACTTCGCAGGTAGTATTTTAGGTTTTTAAAGTTCATCTTAACAGAAATCGGTGTGTTTTGTAAAAGTAATAAGTTAAACTTACAAAAAGTTCAAATAAAAGGTTTTTATAAATTATCGACTGTGAGTTTTGTCGAATATTTAAGGCTCTTTAAATTTGTTTTTTCTTTTGAATTTTGCGTAATATTTTATAGCGTAATATTTGTAAATCAATTTTAAAAATATCTAAAACATTAAGTTTGTCAGTTTCTTTTTTTTGTTGAAAAACAGTATTTATAAAATTGAAATAATTATTTCCTGTTTCATTCATATTCGGTAAATTTATATTTTCAGTGTACTTTTTATAATCAATTTTTATTTTATTGATTATGCCGGGAATTTCGTTTTTGTTGTTGAAAATAAGCCCGCCCTTTCCGATAATTTCCGGATGTCCGCCGTCATTCAATCCTATTGCGGGCAAACCACAGTGCATTGCTTCGATTAGTGCATTCGAACAAGGGTCGCTTTTTGATGCCGTGATGTAAATGTCATGTTCTTTCAATATTTCAGCCAATTTTTTGCTTTGCAAAGGCTTAATGTGTTTTATGTTTTGGAATTTTACCGGACTGTTGCCGCAAAAAGTCATTTCATATTTCGAAAAATTAAGATTTTCATCTAAAAACTGATAAGTATTAAAGCCTTTGTTCATATTTGCCGCCCAGCTTGAGGCTATTATTTTGGGTTTACGGTTTTTGTCGAACCGGATTTTGCCTTTTGTGTTAAAAATATCGGGATTGGGGGAATTAAGAATTATTGTCTCAAATTGTTTATTTTTAATGCCGAGTTCCAGATTTTTTTGCTTTGACCAATTTGACTGAAATACAGAAGCATCAGCTATTTTATCGTTAAAAGTGTAAATAAGTTTATCCAAAAAAACATTGTCCTTGCGAATAAAAAAAACGGGACCGTCTATGCGGTGAATAAATATTTTTTCGGGATATTTTTTTTTGAGTTTAACAAGTTTGCCGATATTATGGTGACTGTTAAAAAGTATTATGTCGGCATTTACCGGATTTTCCTCATATACGGATAGTTTTCTGAAATAACTGCGCAGGGCTTTCAGAAATTGATTGCCTCCGCCGAAAGGCCCGTCCGTAAAAGGAAAATATATGTTTATCTTCATCGTTTTTTAATGTCAAGAACAAAGTTATACACTTCTTCCAGTTTTTTGTCCAAAGTTTTGTAGTTGCACAAATCAATACAAGTTTTATATTGTTTTTCCGTATTTATTTTTCGTTTTTGTTTGTTTTTTTTAAAATTCTCGACAAAGTCGAAAACGGCTTTTTTGTATTTTACGGTATCCGTAAAAATATTTTCCGGCTCCAGAAAATCACTTGCCAAACCCACATCCGTACTGAAAATATTTGTTTTTAAGGCAACGGCTTCAAGCACGGCTTTAGGTCCGCCTTCCGATTTTGACGTTACGAGGTATAAATCCGTAATCCTATATAAATCAGGCATTTTATGAAATGGCAGACTGTTTATTTGAATGTCGTCTTCCGACATTTCTTTTCCGATATAAACATACGGAATGTTGTGTTTTTTGCACTCTTTTATTACAAAATGTCTTCTCGGTCCCGATAAAAGTAAGATGAATTTATCTTTCGGTAAATCTTTCAATAAATCAATTAATAATTCGGGTCCTTTTTGCCATTTAGGTTTTGATAAATCGCTGCCGAGAGAATCTCTTTGAAATGATCCTATGATTACTTTATTATCAACCAATGCAGCAGGAATATTATATTTTTTTAAAATCCTGTATTTTTCAAAGTTTTCATCATTAAATAATTTAAAATCAATATAATAAGGCAATACAAAAATGTTTTCGGAATATTTTTCCAAAATTTGTTTTTGTTTTTCGGAAGGTGAAATCCAGACTGTTGCATAACTGTTTGCTTTCTCAAATTCTTTTCTCAAAAAATAATTTTCATTTTCTAAATCAATAAAATTTACGGCAGAGAGTATGATGTTTTTTTTAAATCGAAGCGGAAAACTTGTTTTAGTTAAAAAATAATTCCACCAAATATTATGAATAATATCCGCTTTAATAAAATTCTTCGTTCGAGCTATATTCAAGCGAACAAGAGCATTTTCAAAATCCGTTCTCATTGTATCAATTGCCCAACCTTTTCCGTCTTTTCCGTTAAAATATATATTCATAACTAATTCTTTTTACGTAAAATAAGCAAAATTGAATGCGAAGCAAACGGTGCAAATAAAACAGAAATTATTTTCGATACTGCCAAACCGAAAAATGTTCTGCTGTCATAAATTTTCTGCAAAGGTTTTTTCAAAAATTTCACTTCATCTTTCAGACCTTTTATTCCGCTTAAATGTTGCTTTCGAATTAATTGAAATCCGATATTTCGTAAATTCGAAATAACTTTTTTTTCGTCGAGAGCAAATTGATAAAATTTTTCAATTTCTTGTTCGGAATTTTTCCAAACCGGATATTTGCCTTTTCGTGCTTTAATTTTTCTTAAGCAGCTCATGTGCGGGAAAGTTATAAATAAATATCCGCTCGGGTTTAATATTCGGAACATTTCATTCAGAATCTCATCATATCCGCCGTAAAAATGTTCAATAACGCCGAATGACCAATAAGCATTGAAATAATTATCGGGAAAATCAAGTTTGCGAACATTTCCGAGACGAATATCAAGCTCGGGTTTTGCTTTTTTTACAGTTTTAACGGTTTTCTCGGCATAATCAATTCCCGTTACTTTGTATCCGGCATTTTGCAATTTAAACACTTGTTGTCCGGTTCCGCAACCGCCTTCGAAAATGACACTGTTTTTCGGTAAATATTTTTTCGTTGTGTTTACGACATAATCAAATTGTGAGATTTTTTTCGGGTAAAGTTTTTCAATTGTATTTTTATCCCAATGCTTATCCCAGTATGTCGGATTTGATGCTTCTCCGACATAAACAAGTCGTTTGTTTTTTTGGTCGTAATATCTTTTCATTTAACAATTTCAAGAATTCTTTTTACAAAAAGTTCCGGATTATGATTTTCTTTTGCCGAAAATAATGCATTTTTTTTCATCTCTTTTAATTTTTCCTTATCGGAAATACAAAGTTTTATTTTTTCATATAAATCATTGAATTTTTTTGCTTTAAAGACATAGCCGTTTTTACCTTCTTCGATATAACATTTTGTTCCGTTTTCGTCGGAACATATAACCGGCAAACCGTTTGCCAAAGCCTCAACCGGTGAATATGCCGCAGGCTCGTTATATGCAGGCAAGATAAAAATATCATATTTTTGATATTCATTCATTATTTCCGAATAACTTATATTTGTTTTTATACATACATTATTCGAGAGCAAATTTGATTGAATAAAGTTGCTTATTATATCGAAATATTTTTTATCAGCAAGTTCACCTATTAAACAAAGTTTTATTTTATAATTTTCATCAGACAGCTGTCTAAAAACCTTTAAAAGAAGAAGTTGTTCTTTTCGATTTTGAAATTTGCCAACAGATAAGATATTAATATTTTTTTTTTGTTTGTTAAGGATTATTTTTTTTTGAGGAAAAACAAAAGGTAAATAATATACATTTTCAATACCGAAATTTATGAAACTATTAAAGTTAGATTTTATTGGCGTGATGTATGCAAAAACTTTTAGTAATTTGAATAATTTAATATTGAATTTGAATAAAAGTTGTGAACCTTTTATATGTGTATAAGTTGTTTGTGTCAACATTAATACTTTTGTGTTACATATTTTTGCCGTAAGCAAAGTTTTAACGGCAAGCATATTTTGATACGCTTTGAGAAGTATCACATCCGGCTTATAGAATTTAAGAATTTGTTTTAATTCTTTCCCCGGTGATTGTATGCGAAGTTCAAAAGCAGTTTTAAGGTTATTCTTTTTAAAAAATGATATTGTGTTCATTAATATTCTTGAAAAAAAAGACAGTCTGATTTTTTGAAAATCAATATCTTCATAAAACTCTGATTTGCCTTTATAAAGCACAACGATTTTTACCGAATGTCCTGCATCTTGCAATGCTTTTACCCGATAATATAAATTTGTATGAAAACGTGGTGCAACTATCAGAAATTTCATAAATTTTCAATTAGCTGTTTTATTTCACTTCCTTTATTCACATCTCTTAATTGAATGAGTTTCCCGTTTTTCTTAAGGTAAAAACCAGCATTATTTATTCCGTCGGAATTTGTTCGTCCGATAAGCAAAATTGCATCTTTTTTCATTGATTTTAAAATATTTTGCAAAGCTGTTTTAATTTTTCCCTCATAAAAATAACCAAGATTTAAAATATTCATTACACGAACAAAAGTAAATTTGTCGTTAATTTCGGTGTCGAATATATCGTAATTTATAAATTTAATTTCGTTATTATTTATTTTCTGCAACAGTTCCGGATGCAACAATAAGAGTTTATAATCAAACTTTTCAGAAACTTTGCTCTTTTTTAAAATTCTGTGCAAGAGAACCGTGAGCGGGAAAAAGATATTTTTATCGCCTGCAAAAAAGTTACCTACATAAGCAAATAACAGTTTATTTTCAGAAGTGAATGCTTTTGTAATTAAACCTTTTTTTACGAAAATTTCGACATATTTATCTGATGCGTAAAAATCAGGATTAATGCTGTTATTTTTCAAAAAATCGGAAAATTCCGCCGAACTTATTCCGCTCGAAACGGCAACATCGTGTATAATCGGATTTTCCTGTTTTTTTATATATTCAAGCGAAACTTTATTCAAATCGGGAAATCGATTTTTTGTTGTTCTCTTTGATGTTCTGTTGCTTACGTAAATATCGGTATAGAACTTTTGCAAAACAGGCTCAGAAGTAATTTCGGGAAACTGTTGGGAAATCTTCAAGATAAAAAAGTGCTTCAAAATCGGGATTTTTGAGACTTTTTCGAGAAAGCGAATATTTTTTGATGCTATTTTTATCATAATACACTTTCTATAAATTGTTTAAATTGTTTTCCGACTATTTTTATATCGTGATTTTCTTGTAAATATCGGAATAAATTATCTCCTTTTATTTTCAAATCTGCTTTATTTTGCAATAATTTTTCTGTTTCCGAAAGTAATTTTTCAAGATTTCCTTCGGCAAAAATACCGCAATTATATTCGGTAATGAAATTGTCGGGATTTACGTTCAGAGAAACAACGGGGGTTTTGCCCTGTGCGGCTTGCAAAAATGTATTAGGAAAACCTTCAAAATCCGAAGTATTTATAAATAACTTTGCTTTATTAAAATATTCTTGAATTTCTCTAAAAGGTATTTTTTCAATAAATTTAAGATTCGAAATTTTATTTGCTTCTTCTTTTAATTTTTGCCAATCGACTTTGTTTGAATCGTTATACGGGCAAATCATTACAAAATTTTTTTCGGTAAAATGTTCAGCTAATTTCAAAAACAAATCGGGTCGTTTTAATTTATGATAACGACTTACCCACAGAATAAACTCTTTGTTCGTATTTTCAGGTTCTTTTACTTCAAAAATATTTTTCAAAACAACAGCATCAATATTATAATTTTTTTTCAGCAAAAATTGATGTTCTTTATTTTGAGTAATAACCTTTGTCGCTTTGCGTAAACCATATTGATACAATTTCCCGGATAATCCGTTATTTTTCGTATATTCTTGATTTACGTCTATTAAACTTGATGTCCGATAAATAAACTTTTTTTTGAAAACTTTACAATAAAAAGCACTGATACCGGCAACGGCATTTGCATTTGTGCTGATTAATAAATCAGGTGTTAATCTTGTCAAACAAAAAAAATATTTTAGGCTTTTGAATATTTTTAAAAAAATACTTTCTTTTTGTTTTAGATTTATTGAACTGATTAACTTAATATTATATTTATTTTTAACATCTTTTACTTTATAATTTCCTATTAAAAAACAGATTTCAGAATCAGAATTTAGGGAAAGAACTTTTGCAAGCAAAAACATTTGCAGTTCAGCTCCTCCATATGCGGCTTTTGAATCTGTATCAAAAAACGGATATGATGCCGGAGAGAAAAAACAAACTTTTATTTTTTTTCCTACTTTTTCTTCCATAAAAATAAAGTTCTGAATGTTTTATTATCTGTTTTTAATTCTTCCGAAATTTTATTGTCCTTGGTTATTACATTTATTTGACTGTTATTCAGAATAATATTATACAATCTGATGTTGTTAAAATATCCGTTAAATTGCGGATTTATCATAAATTTAACCAAATCCGGTTTCAAAATAATATTTTTTTCTGTAAGTTTTTTTCCGTTTAAAAAGAGAATTGATTGTTCGGGATTAAACGACCAAATAATCCGACTATCTTGATTTTCCGGCAGAGAAATAAATAAACTGTCGTTTTCAGAAGTCTTTATTATCAAATTTTTATTTTGAACAAAACAATTAATATCAATAATGCTGTCTTTTAGCAAATAGAATATTGAACCGTTTGTTTTTTTGTTAATTTTTAAATCAAAAACAAAAGAATACGAGTTTCTTAAACTTAGATTAGCCGCAGGAAAATACTGTTGGTAGGCAAAAAGTTCCAAAGGCTGCAACATTTTCTTATCATAATAATAAATTTCTTCTCCGTAATCGTCAACTCCGTAACCGGCATATTTTTTAAAATATAAATTACAATACGATACAAAATTTTGATTCAAACGAGCTTCATTGTATTTATGCCAAATTAACCATCCTTGCGGATTTTCTTTCATCAGATTTAATAACTCAGATAATTTTTTCCCTCGGTAGCTTCCCAAACTTAAAAATTTAGTATCTTTAGGAATACCGTTCAGGTATCTTTTCGGTCCCCAGTGTTTGAAAATAACATCGCCTTTATGAAAATTTCTCACAACTTTATTTTGTGCAATTGAGGGCTTTGCCGGAGAATACGTATTTTCAATATAAAGATTTTTGTAATGATTTGAAAAACTAATTGTTACAGAAGTTAAAAGCAATACAATCAGAAAGGTTTGTAATATTTTGTTATATAATATTTTAATTGCAAGAATAAAACTTCCGACAATCAGCAAAACGGTAAACGGCGTGATGAAAGAAATGTATCTGTATGACGGGGCATATTCTATTACATAAGAAAAGAGCAACCAAATGACAAAAGCCGTTACATAAAGAATTAAATATTTTTTCCGAAAGGTACTGTTTCTTGTATAAAATAATGAGGGAAAGAAACTTATAATAAAAATCAGGTTAATTGAAATATTAAAAGGGTAGCCGAATAATGCCTTATTGTAAATCTCGGAATTATTAATATCAAAAAAAGTAAATTGGCTGAAATTAATTTTGTAGGGAAATAAAATTTGCAGAACAAGAATTAATGATGCAATCATAAAAGCCGAAATATATTTTTTTTCTTTCGGGAAAATAAAAATTGCTGTAAACAGAAACACAAGAAATACCGGAAAAATAACAGCAATATTGGTATGTATATTAAAACCGAGATAAAGTAATATGAATAAAAACGGTAAATAAGTATAATTAAAATTCAAATATTTTGTAAAAAAGGGATATTTTTCCGAATTAGATAAGGGATAGGAATTGTTCTCCGTAATAAATTTAAATGTCCAATAAAAAGCAATTAAAAATATAGGATAAACTAAGGCATACATTCTTGCCCAACGTCCGAGAAATAAAAATTCAAAATAAGTCGCAAATGTTAATACAGCAATCAAAGCTGCATATTTATCCTTTATAAAATATTTACCGATAAAATAAAAAAGAAAAATACACAACACTCCGAAAAATGCCGAAGGAAAACGTGCAGCAAAAATATTAATACCGAACAGTTTATATGATTGTGCAATAATCCATTGATGGGGCTTAGCTCTGTTATAAGGTTTTCCGACAAGTTCTTTCTTAATGAAATCCCACTGTTTGTATTCTCCGGTGTGATAATATCCGGCGGCACCTTGGGTTACCTGAACTTCATCAGAAAAAATATCGAAATTATCCAATTTATGAAAAAGTGTAAACACAGAAATTCCTAATATCAGGATAAAAAGAGAAGTTGCAGGAAGTTCTTTTTTAAAAAATAAACCCTTTGTCTTTTGAATAAAGTTTTGTTTTTCGTTGTTTGTATTGAACTGTTTATTTACAATTTCATTGAGCTTATTTTTATCAAAATAAAGAGTAAGAATTCCGATTAAAATTGTCGGAATATAAAACAGATTTTGTAAATTTTTAAACACTTCAGTTCCTGAATATTCTGTATATAAATATGACCCGATATAGAATAGTATCAATACAAGAAACAGATATTTCAGATTCTTCCGAATATACATTGGTTTTCTTGTTACACTTACCTTTTGTCGTTTTTTGTTTACCGACTTTTGATTGGGAGTGTTTTTTTTACTTATTCGTTTCATTATTTATAACAATAATTATATGGTATTAAGCAAACTTATAAATTTTTTAATAATCTGCTCTTTTTGATGATTGTCCCTTATATATTTCAAGCCGTTTTTTCCGAATTGTTTTCTTAATTCAAAATCAGAATTTAATTTTTCAAAATCAACATAAAATTTATCAATATTTTTATCTGTACAAAAGCCGCATTTATAATCATTCAAAATATTATCCGGATTCACATTGTATGATAAAATCGGACATTCTGCAATCATTGCTTCTGCCATTGTATTTGAAAATCCTTCTAAATAAGATGTTAACACATATATTTTTGCTTTTCCGTAATATTCATTAATATTTTCGGGATTAACAAAGTTAATTAATTTCAGATTATTGATTTTTTTAGCTTTTTCCTGTATAGTATTTCCGTATTCAATATGGTCCCTCACAACCGGAGCAATCATTACAAATCTTTCATTCGGGTATCTTTCGGCAAGTTTTATAAATAATTTCGGATTTTTAATTTTTGCCAATCTTCCTACCCATAAAATCGTATTTTTTTCGTCAGAAATAATTTGTTTATTATTTTCGACATTATAAATATTTTTAATTTTTGCATTGGGTTTTCGGTTTCTGTTTCTTTCAAAAATATCTGATTGTTGTTGTGTTTGTGCCGTAATTATATCAGCTTTTTTATAAACTATTTGCATAGCCAATGAGGTCAAATAACCGTTGTGATGTTTTTGCCGTTTTTTTGTTGCTTCAGCATCAGCAGCAAGCATGTATAAAATCTTCTTATGAAGAAACATTTTTATGTATAATACGGCAAAAGCTACACCGATATCAGCAGAACGAAAAATATAAATATCAGCATTAATTTTTTTCAGTGTTTTAAGAAGTTTAATTATCCTTTTAAAAATATTGGCAGAAAAATTAAAAGATTTATGCAATTTAACATTTTTTATTTCTTCAAATTCGAGTTGACCGAAATCTGCCACAATAAAATGTACATCAAAACTATTATCATCAGCTAAACTTGTACTTAACAAAAAACTTTGTTTTTGAGCTCCGCCGACTTTATCTTTCGCATCCTGAATGTCGGGATTAAAAAGATAGTATGCACGCGGTATTACAAAGCAGATTTTTTTCATTATTGTTGTATTTTTTGACACTTTTCTGTCTTTCGTCTTTTTCTCGACCTCAAATCGTCTGAAAGACATTTGAGCGTCATTTTCATTTTAAATTCAGTTTACTAAATTTACAATTATTCCAAAAATATATTTTCAACATCCTTAAAATCACCTGTTTTATCATGTAATAATTTAAATTTCATCTTGTCATCAAACCATCCGATAACAGTTTCCCTTGATAATTTTGTCGGTTTTATGCTTAGCAAACTTAAATACGAGGTCCATGGATATTCAACGGGATGTTCGCAAAATCCATGTTTTACAGGATTAGTATGAATATACACAATCAAACGTTTTAAATAATTTTCATTCTCAACACAGATACGTCTGAAAGGATGTTCGAATAAAGCTCCGGTTCTGTGATACTTTTTATTAAATCCTTTAGCATAAGCATTAAATAAATGCTGTAACATTTTTTCGGGAACGGGTTTCTTAATAAATCCGTTTTTTAATCTGTCGTCCTCATCTGCAGGAAAAAAAGTTTTCCATTTTACGTCAAGCTCTTCTGTATCTGCATTTTTCGGATGCAAATATCCTATTTCATTTTTATCTTTTATTCGTAAGGCTAAATGAAAATGATTGCCCATTATTGCATAAGCATATATTTCCGAAATTGGCTCAAGATATATTGAAAGCAAATTGAGAAAATGTTCATAATCATTTTTATCAAGAAATATTTTCATACTGTTAATACCTTTGTTATAAATATGAAAATATTTTCCGTATTCTATGGGTATCATCCTTTTTATTATTGATGACACTTTGCTGTCCTTCGGACGAACAAAGGTCTTTTAAATATGTAACCTCAAATCGTCCGCAGAACATTTGAGCGTCAATTAATATTGTAATACATCTTATACCACTCAACAAATTTTGCCACACCTTCTTCTATTGAAGTATCAGGCTTATAATCAAAGTCTTTCACTAAAGAATTGACGTCAGCATAAGTTTTTTTAACATCGCCGGGCTGCATCGGTAAATAATTCTTTTTTGCTGTTTTGCCGAGTGCTTTTTCTGCGGCTTCAATATAATCCAATAATTGAACAGGATTTCCGTTTCCTATGTTATATATTTTATACGGTGCCGATGAACTTGCCGGATCAGGACTTTGTCCCGACCAATGCGGATCGGCTTTTGCAGGTTTCTTAACAACCCTGAAAATACCTTCCGCAATATCATCAACATAAGTAAAATCTCGCATCATATTACCGTTGTTGTAAACATTAATCAGTTCGTTTGCGAGGATTGCTTTTGTGAAAATAAATAATGCCATATCGGGTCTTCCCCAAGGACCGTAAACCGTAAAAAATCGAAGTCCGGTAGTCGGAATTTGAAATAAATGGCTATATGCGTGAGCAATTAATTCATCTGACTTTTTGGTGGCAGCATACAAACTTATCGGATGATCAACATTATGAGAAGTTGAAAAAGGCATTTCCTCGTTAAGCCCGTAAACGCTTGAGCTACTAGCATATACAAGATGACTAATATTATTTCTTTTACTTGCTTCAATAATATTTAAGAACCCGTTGATATTGCTGTGAAAATAAACATAAGGATTTTCGATGCTGTATCGAACACCGGCTTGTGCCGCCAAATGACATACATAATCAAATTTCTCTGTTTCAAAAAGTTTCAAAATTTCATCTTTATCTTCAATTTGAAGTTTTATAAAATGATAGTTTTTATGTTTCTTACTTTGAACAAGTTTTGCATAAGTTATTTCACTCTTTTCAATACCTGTTTCGGCTAAACGTGCATATTTAAGATTTTTATCGTAATAATCGTTTATGCTGTCAAGTCCTGTTACATCAAATCCTGCAGCAATAAACTTTTTTGCCGTATGAAATCCGATAAAACCCGCAGTCCCTGTTATTAATATTTTCATATTTTTTCTTTAATGCCTCAAATACACAAATATATAATTAATTTACTACAACTTTCATACATAAAATCAAGACTTTAAGTCCTTAAAAATTTTCAAATAATCATTTGCAACAGTATTCCAATTAAAATTTTCAGCTTTTTTTTCAGAATTTTGGCCCAAACGAGGCAGCTTTTCTTTATTTTCTGAAATATATTGTAAAATATCAGTTAAAGCATTGCTGTTTCCTGCTTTAAAAATAAAACCGTTGCTTTCATCAATCAATTCTTCCGTTCCGCCGACATCTGTAACCACTACCGGCAATCCGCATGCCATTGCCTCAAGCAAAGCATTGCTCATACCTTCGTTGTAAGACGGTAAAACAAAAATGTCTGCATTTTGATATTTCTCCGGCATTTTTTCATGCGGCACATAACCGGAAAAAACAGTTTGTTCCAACACATTTTTTGCTTTTGCATATTTTATATAGGCATTTTTCTCATCACCTTCGCCGACAAAATCAACATCAATGAAAATACTTTTTTTCTTCAAATTTGAAATTGCATCAATTAATGTGTATTGCCCCTTTCTTTTTATTAATCTTGCAGAACAAATAATTTTCAAATTATTACAAACAGTTTTTATTCCCGGTTTAAATTTTAAAACATCAATACCGTTATGAATTGTTCTGATTTGAAGTTGAGGATTTATTTCTTCAATCATTTCTTTTTCTGTTTTGCATTTTGTAATAATCAATTTTGCTTTTTTCCATATGACTTTGATTACCGGTGAAATAATTTTATAAATAAATTTATAACGTTCTTCAAAACCGGGAATATCAGGACCTCCTATTCTGATAATATAAGGAATATTTCTGAAAATATTAAGCAAAAAAGCAGGAAAACCGGCAGGAACTGTTGACCACACCAAAATTAAATCATATTTTTTTTGCTTACACATTTTAAAAGCTGCAAAACTTGCTTTTACGGTATATCTTAAAAGTTCAATATTCGATGCATGATGAATCTCTTTTTTTCCTACGGGAAGTTTAAATATTTTAATGTTTTCGGAAAAGTTTTCTGTTTCTTTTTTCTTCCCTGAAGCAGAAGTAATTAAATCAACTTCCAAATTATAAAAATTTTGAAATATTTTAAATAATTCAAAATTAACTGTTCCGGTTCCTCCTCCCAAAGGAGGAAATTCATTATTGAACATTAAAATTTTCATTCGAAATTTTTGGTTTCACTGATTACATACAAAGGTCTTCTTCTGACATCATCATAAATTTTACCGATATATTCACCGATAATCCAAAAAAGCATAAACATAAAACCCATAAAAATGAAAAGAATAACGACAAGCCATTTATAAAGGTGATAATAAACTCCGTTTATAATAACATCAAAAATTTGATAAAGCAATAATCCGAAACCGCTGACAGTACTGATAAGTCCGAGTAAAAATCCGATTCTCAACGGAAGCATTGAAAAATTAAAAACTCCGTCCATTCCGAGTTTTGCAAGTTTCCCGAACGTATAATTTGATTCACCTTTTTGCCTGTCAGGGCGATGGTAATCTACAAAATCGTGCTTAAATCCTGTCCAGGCAACCATTCCTCTCAAATATCTTGAATGCTCGGGCATTTGATTTATTTCGGCAAGAACTTTTTTATCAACTAAGCGAAAATCACCCACGTTTTTAGGAATATCAATTCGAGTAAATTTCCCCATTATCCGGTAATATAATTTCGAACCCAATTTTTTAATAAAATTATCTTTTCTGAAATTCTCTCTTCTGGCATAAACAATGTGATTGCCTTCTTCCCATTTTGTTATCATATTTTTAATAACTTCAGGGGGATCCTGCAAATCACAATCCATAGAAATTACAGCTTCGCCTTCTGCATATTTCAAACCGGCTGAAAGAGCTGCCTGATGCCCGAAATTTCTGCTTAAATTCAAATATTTTACTCGTTTATCTTTATCTGCTAATTCATTTAATACATCAATTGTTTTATCTTCACTCCCGTCATTTATGAATATTAATTCCCAAGTTTCCGAATAAGCTGTCATTAAAGAATTAATCCGTTCATATAAGGCAGGAATATTTTTTTCTTCATTATATGCCGGAACAACAAACGAATATTTCA
This sequence comes from Chlorobiota bacterium, assembly GCA_013152535.1. Lineage (GTDB taxonomy): Bacteria > Bacteroidota > Bacteroidia > Bacteroidales > JAADGE01 > JAADGE01. The sequence goes on along the minus strand of JAADGE010000046.1, from coordinate 19,696 downwards.
GGTTTTTTTGCATTTTACGAATTTTATTACAAATTTAAAAAAAGATATGACATTTCATAAATGAATAATGTTGCATCGTCAGAAAATTTAAGCTGTTATTTGAAACTTTTGTCAGTTATTACCGGTATTTCGTATATTTCTTTTGTCGGTTTGTTATCATTTTTGTTTTTTCGGAAATCTTACGGAAATTAAAATTAAACGCTTATCATTTATTACAGTCTAAATGCCGTATGAATTTATAAAAATAAAGTATGAAAAAATATATTATTATTCCTATATTATTTTTGAGTTTAACAATATTTGCTCAAAGACATTATCCCGGCGGAATGAACCGCGAAAATATGCCGAAAGATGCAGTTGTTACAGGGAATGTAAAAAGCGAACAAACTAAAAAGCCCGTACAATTTGCAAATGCAGCATTATTCAGTATGAGAGACTCTTCTGTTGTTGCCGGTGTCGTAGCTGATGAGAACGGAAAATTTGTAATGACCGGTTTACCCTACGGAAAATATTATATGGTGATTGATTTTATCGGATTTTATAAAAAAGTGATATACGATATTAAATTATTTCCGCATAATAAAAATTTAAATATCGGAACGATATATTTGAAAGAGGCTGCTGAAAATCTGGATGAAGTTGTCGTTAACGGTGAACGTAGTTTAGTTGAATATAAAATTGACCGAAAGGTTATAAATATAGGTAAAAACATTAACGCTTCAGGAGGAACATTGGTTGATGCACTGGAAAATGTACCTTCCGTACAAGTTGACATTGACGGAAACGTTACAATGAGGGGAAGTTCAAATTTTCAGGTATTAATTGACGGAAAACCCTCTGTTTTAGATGCCAACGACATTTTACAACAAATCCCTGCCTCTTCAGTTGAAAATATTGAAATTATTACAAATCCTTCCGTAAAATTTGACCCCGACGGCACCACCGGTATTATTAATATTGTAATGAAAAAAAATCATAAAAGCGGATTAACAGGTGTAATTAATTCTTCAATAGGGACGAGGAACAAATATTCAACAGATTTTTTATTAAATTATAAAACAAAAAAAATCGGATTTTATATAGGAGCAAATTACGGCAACAGATCAAGTACAGGAACCGGAAATTCCGTGAGAACAACACTCCTTAATGACACAACAAATTACTTAGAATCCGAATCGGAAAGAACACATCAACGAAAATATTATTCCGTAAAAGGAGGTATTGATTTTTATTTAAATGATAAAAATACGCTCTCTTTATCCGGGAAATACGGATACTTCGGATTTGCAATGGGAAGTAAATCTGATATTTATGAATATACTTTACCCGTTACATCCGATTATTATACCATAAATGACGGAACATTTGAAATCGGCGGGGGATTTTATTCAGGGACATTAGATTATTCACATAATTTTGCAAAAAAAGGTCATACATTAAATTTTTCGGCTGATTATTCTGTCAGATCGGGAGGCATTGAAAATACTGTAATCGAAACTGAATCGGATCCTACTTTTACAAATAATTTAAATGAATCAAAATACCGTACATTTCAAGACAGAAGTCGCGACCGATTAAGAATTAAATTAGATTATGTGTATCCGATTAATGAGAAAAGCAAAATTGAAGCAGGTTATCAATCCAGAATCCTCTCTTCCGGAGGAGATTATGTTTACGAAAATTTTATCGAAGGCATTTATACAGAAGACAAATCAGTTAGTAATGATATGATTTTTACAAGAAATATTCATTCCTTATACACAAGTTATTCGGGCGAATTTGCAGGCATTACTTTTATGGCGGGAATAAGAGGTGAATATACCGATCGATTAATTCATCAGTTAACAAGCGGAGAAAAATATCCGATAAATCGTTTAGATTTTTTCCCGAGTTTGCATTTTTCAAAACAATTATCAAAAACCGATCAAATGCAATTAAGTTACAGCAGAAGAGTTAACAGACCGCGCCATTGGTATTTAAATCCGTTCCCGGGCTATTCGGATGCCTATTCGGTCCGACAAGGAAATCCGGCATTATTACCTGAATTTATCGATTCCTATGAATTAGCTTATAACAAACGTATAAAAAAATCTTTCTTTAATATTGATATTTATTACAGACAAACAAATAATTCCATAAACAGAATTCAATCTTTAATGCCTGACGGCAAGATTCTTTATACTTTTGATAATCTTGATAAAGAATATGCATACGGCTCTGAACTCTCGGGAAATTTACAATTTTTCAAGTGGTGGAATCTTTATGCCAATATTAATCTGTATAACTTTAATTTAGAAGGAGAAACTGCCGGAGAAACAACAAAAAATAACAGTTATAATTATGACGGAAGAATAAATTCAACTTTTATGTTTACCAAAAACAGTCGTCTGCAAATTAACGGATTTTATAATGCACCTACAGTAACGACACAAGGAAACAGAAAAGGATTTTATATTATTTCAGCTGCATATCGTCAGGAATTTCTCAAGAAAAAATTATCTGTTGTATTACGGGTAAATGATATATTTAAAACCGGAAAATATATTACCGACACTGAAGGTTTAGGTTTTACATCACATAATGAAATGTTACGTGAAGCTCCGGTGTTTATGCTAAGTTTAAGCTATAAAATTAATAATTATAAACAAAAACGCGGAGATCGCGAAAATATGAATGACATGGACGAAGGCGGAATGATGTAAATTTCAATATTTATATTTCAGAAACTCAAAAAAAAATATCAGACCTGAGAAGTTTATTTAACTTTTCAGGTCTTTTTTTTATGCAATATTTCTGTCAAACTGTTTTATAACACAGATGATATTTATCATTGTTTTACTTATGAACTTATCTAAACTTTGTCCTATGTAAATAATTAAAACTAAAAAGATGAATATGAAATCCTTAATGAAATCATTGATTATTGTAATTGCATTATTAATATCCGTAAATGCAAAATCACAAGACAAATTGTATGCTTACTACAAAGTTACTACAAGCGGAACTGTTGCCGATGTTACCGCAAAATTAAAAGCACAATTAAAAACTCATGAGTTTATGTATCTCGGCGGATACCATCCGGAAGGAAAGTCAAATATGTATGTTATTGCATTTACAAAAAAGCAGTTGTATTCTTTAGCAATATACGGCAAAACAAACAAAGCCCTGGCAAGTGTATTAAAATTCGGAATTATTAAAAAAGGAAGCGTTGTTACAGTCAGTTTGTTAAATCCCGAATATATTTTCTATGCGTATTTCAGAAACACAACAGGCAGTTACGATAAACTAAAAGCAATATCCGATGAAACTCACGAAATATTAAAATCTGTCGGGAGCAGTTTTAGGGGTTTCGGAGGACAACTTTCAAAAAGTGAACTTAAAAAATATCACTATATGATAGGAATGCCCTATTTTACTGATCCTGTTGAATTGAAAAAATTTCCGAGCTTTCAAAAAGCATGCGAAACCATTGAAAAAAATCTTAAGGCAGGAAAAGGTAAAACAGCAAGAGTCTATCGTTTAAAATTTAACAAATCTCAAATTTCAATATACGGAGTAGCCCTTAAAGACAAAGAAGACGGAGAAAGCTATTTTCTTCCCGTTATCGGTGAAGACCATATTGCCGCTATGCCTTATGAATTAATTGTAATAGGAAATAAAGTAACGATGCTTCACGGAAAATATCGTTTAGCATTGCTTTGGCCCGAACTGTCAATGGGACAATTTATGAAAATTGTCAGCACTCCGGGATATATTGAAGATACGATGAAAGGACTGACGGAATAAATGTATAATAAGCTGATTCTTAAAACTTTGCATATTAATAATATGCAAAGCTTTTTTATGAAATTAATTTTACTTTTAACACTATTTAATTTTAATTATGAAAAAGTTTCAAAAATAAATGTGTTGATTTTTCAATAATTAAACATCTGATAATTAGGAATTCTCCTCTCGAATTTTTCTGAATCGTCGGCGTGCTTCGGTAACAAAAATACTGTCGGGGTGTTCAAGCATTAATCGCTTGTAATATTCAGCTGCTTGTTCTTTATCATTTAATTTTTCTTCATATAAAACTCCTAAATCGAACATAGCTCTGTCTGCCAAAATATCATAAGCATATTCAGTAATAATTTTTTTATAATATTTCTCTGCTTCAGAATAATTCTTTTCCGACATATATATTTTTGCTTTTAAATAATATGCTTCATCAGTAATTTGATGCCCGGGCATTTTTTTTAATAAAGTATCAATTTGCATCAATGCAGAGTCATTCATATTTCTGAAAACATATAAATCCGCTTGTGCATACATTTTTAATGCCGATTGCAGAGAATCCCCTTCGGTGTTATCGTCAATCAATAAAGAATAATACAAAGCATCGTTAGCTACCGGTTTTGAAGTACTTTCTTTCAAAGCATCAAATTGTGCTTTTGCCCAGCGAAAATTTTGACTGTAATAAGCCAATTTTGCTTTTTTTAACTTTGCTGAATCACCAAGTAAATTTCCTTTATTCTCAGTTTCGACTTTGGCATAAATCAATGCAGCATAGTCTAAATCATTTTCATAAACCAAAACATCTCCCAATTCAATTTCACATCGTGCTGCTAATCTTTTATCTAAGCCCTGAAGTGCTAAAGCACTGTTCAACAGGCTTTCAGCTTCTTTAGGTTTATTCAAATAGAATGTTTTCAAATGTGCCAAATCAATTACGCTTTGTATGGTATTAAACCCTATTCCCAAATGGTTTAAGGTCATAATATAATCGTTTTCAAGTTTGTTTATTTTTTCTTCCGAAATAACTTTTCCGTTTATTATTTTTAAATATGAAACATTTAATTTTCCGACATTGGCTTCAATAAAAAACGGTCGGTTTCGTCCTTTTTTAATAACATATTCATAAGCATCAAGTGCAGAAGAATAATCTTTATTCGATTTTGCCGTTTCAGCCAAATCAATTATTTGCTTGCCGGAAGAATTAATCCGCTTATCAATTGCAATTGCCTGAATAAGTGCCTGCGAAAATTCCTTTCGCTGCATAAAATACCATACCAACATTCGATTAAAAACAATCGAAGAATGTGTTTTTTGAATACGTTTTAATAATTCTTTTCTTAAAATTTCCGAAAATTCATCATCAATATCTTTATCAATAAAATATTGCATTCGATTTTCAACAATTGAAAGATTTCTTCCGGATACTTGCAGCCAATCCAAATATTCGTTTATCATTTTTTCATATTTCCGCTGAACCGCATACAGATTTGCCAGTTCACGCCGAAAATCATCATTAGTTATTTTTCTGCCTTTAAGATACGTTTTTTCCGCATAATCATATTCTCTGCACTGCATAAATGCAGATGCCAAAGAACGAACTGCAGGAGAATTATTATGAAGTTTTTTTAACGCTTTTTCATAATTTTTATCACTCTCTTCAAAGCGATTTTGTTTTTTAAACAAGCGACCCAAATCGACATAATATGAAGGATCATTTTTATATTTTCTGATATGTTTTTTTATTGATTTTTCTGCAATATCATATTTTCCTTGTTCAATTAAACAATTTACGTAATAAGAATAATAAACTTTTGCATTTGTGTTTTCGGAAATTTTTTTAAAAAGGATTTCTGCCTTATCATAATCTTTATTTTGATAATATTGATACGCCAATCGTATATCACTTCCGGCAATTTTTTGAGAAAAGCTGCATGGTTCAAAAAAGAAAAATACAAACAGTATTAAAAACAAATGTTTCATTCAGACAAATATTTTATTTTATCTTTGAAAATAAATTCTTCAAAAATTAAACGCATAATTAGTTAAAATTATGTCATATATCGGCAAAAATATCAGAAAAATAAGAATAAGCAAAAAGTTAACTCAAACAGAATTTGCCGAACTCTTTGATTTAAAGAGAACTGCCGTAGGTTCGTATGAAGAAGGCAGAGCAGAACCAAAAATTGAAACTCTGATAAAAATTGCCGATTATTATAAACTTTCCTTAGATCAATTGCTGCGAAAAGAATTAACCGTAAATGAAATTTTTAAATTCAGAGAGGATTTACTGAAATAGTATTTTCTTTTAAACAGCTGATAATAAGTATAAATAATTCAATTATTATTTTGAATTATCATTTTTTTTATGTATAATTGTCAGTCTTTTAATATACAAAAATTTATTGTTATGAAAGCATCATCCGGATTATTTGCCGTCCTTCTTATTCTTTGGTCGGGAGCATCAACTTATTGGTATGTTTGTAAAATTAACAAAGATTGCGATAAGCAACAAACCGAAATAGCGGTAATCAATAATAAACCTTCAGACAAAAAAAATATTATTAAAAAGCCGGAAAACATTACTGTAAAAGATACGATTTCAATAATTAATAATTTAAAAGAAAAATTAAAAGACGGATACACACTGTATAATTTCCCCGAAAACTCTGCTGTTAATAATAATATTGATGAAGATTTCAATGAATTTGCCGGTAATTTGAAAATTTATTTCTCAAAAAATAAAAAAGATGAAATTTTAATAACAGGTTACACCGATAACACCGGAACTCCTGAAGCTAATTTATATATCGGTAAAAAACGAGCCGAATTCTTAAAAACAAAACTTTCTGAACACGGAATAGATAAAAACAGAATAAAAACTGTTTCAAAAGGACAAAGCAATCCTATTGTCGACAATAATACAGAAGAAGGCAGAAATAAAAACAGACGTGCCGTAATTACAATTATTAATAAAAAAACTCAATAAACTATGGAACAACACATTTTAGAAATAGTTTTAATGCTGCTCGGTTCAGCAATACTCGGATTTTTTATCGGTTGGTTGTTAAAAAAAGATAAAATATCTGATTTACAAACATATATAACAGCTTTAGAAGATAAAAATAATCGTTTACAGGCGGACTATAATACAAATGAACGATTATTAATTGATTGTCAAACCGAAAAAAGAAAAGCAGAATCAGAAAAAATACAAATAGAAAAATTATTGATTGATTGCGAAGGGAAATTAACTCTGTCCGAAATTGAATCTGCAAAAAAAGATACAAATCATGAAGTTCCTAAAATCTCAACAAGTAACAAGACTGCAACAAAATCTAAAACAAAAGCTGATAATCTTACAAAAATTGAGGGTATAGGACCTAAAATATCGTCAATTTTAAAAGATGCCGGAATTAAAGATTTTAAAAAATTATCTCAATCAAAACCCAAAAAAATTTCAGAAATATTGGTAAAAGCCGGCGGTAATTCATACAACAGATTCGACCCGACAACCTGGCCGAATCAAGCAGAATTTGCGGCAGAAGGCAAATGGGATGAGCTTAAAAAATTGCAAGATATTCTGAAAGGAGGAAGAAAAGAATAAAGCCTTTAATTAAAACTTCGGCAAAATTTTTTACGGACAGTTTCTGTAATTTAAAAATATCCGGTATTCAACATCACCAAAGTACACTTTTGAACGGTTTCAATACCCTTATTTTCAGCCATTTTAATAAATTCAGGATTTTCTGTCCCGGGATTAAAAATAATTCTTTCGGGATTCAAACCTAATAAATAACTGTAATATTCGCTTTGCCTTGCAGGTCCGATATACATCGTAATTGTATGAATATCAGCGAAATCAGGTTTTCCTTTAATTATATTTAATCCGTCAATTTCTCCGTCTCTTATTCCGAGAGGAATAACTTCGTGATTAAAATGTTTAAGCAAACGAACAGCTTTGTATGAATATCGTACCGAATTCGGACTTGCTCCCACAACTAATGTTTTCATATTTCAGATATTTAGCTCTCAATATTAATATTATTTTAAACAATAAACAAGTGCAGACATAACTTAAATAAAAAAATTATCTTTGCCGTTCACTTTTTAAAAAATTAGAATGAAAGCAGAAAAAAACAATGTAATTTCTTTAACATACGAATTAAAAACTACAGAAAAAGACGGTAAAATTATTGATGCAGCCTCTGAAGAACAACCTTTGGATTTTATATACGGCAGCGGTATGATGCTTCCGAAATTTGAAGAAAATTTAGCCGGGTTAAAAAAAGGCGATACTTTTAAATTTATGTTGACAGCGGAAGAAGGTTACGGAAAACGCAATGAAAATAATCTTGCAGATGTTCCGATGAATGTTTTTGAACAAAACGGCAAAATTGAAGATAATTTATTAACTGCAGGAAATATTATTCCGCTTCAGGATCAAGACGGAAATCATTTCAACGGAAAAATCATTTCCGTTAATGACGGAAGCGTAAAATTAGATTTTAATCATCCGCTTGCTGATGAAAATTTATATTTTTCAGGAAAAATTGTATCCGTAAGAGAAGCCACAAAACAAGAATTAGAACACGGACATGTGCATACACACGGACATAATCATTAAATTTTTTTATAAGAAATAAAAAAGACATCTCCAAAAAGATGTCTTTTTCTTACTTTTACCAAGATGTAAATTACAATTTATTATGTGTTCCGTCGCAAAATGCTCCGTTTGAAGAATGTTTACACCCACACCATGCAATTTTCTTTTCTTCTTTTATTTCAACTTTTTCAGGTATAAATATACTGTCTTTATGTGAGCCGTCACAAAAAGGCTGATTACTGCTTTTTCCGCAAGTACAATAATAATATATTCCGGGTTTTGTATCCAGAACATAAGGCATTTTTTGAGCTGTTTTAAGTTTTCCCATTTTTACTGCTTTATAGATTAAGAGATACAAATATACGTTAAAATACGATATATTGTATCAGATAATTGATAATTTTTATAAAAACCTATAACAAATTGATTATCCGGATATTAACTTATAATATAATTATACGGAAAACAGATAAATAAAGAAAAATAACTTTTATTCTTTATCTTTATTAATTACTTTTTTCGATAATAAAGTATATCCTAATCCGAATTGCATATAATAACCCAAAATATTATGATTGATATATGCAACATCCAAAGCAACACCTTTATATTTATACCCTAATCCGAAGCTGTATTTTACCGGATTCAGATTAATTCCGGCTCTTAAATACAAACCCGAAATAACATTAAATTCTGTTCCTGCACGAAAAACAATCGGTTTATCAATATCTTTTTCTGTTTCCGCGGTAACAAGTACTTTCTCAGAAAAATAATATCCCGCACCAATTCTTAATATTGAGCTTAAATAGTCATCAGTTCCGCTGAATTTTGCACGCCAAGGATTAAATACATGTGCTCCCAAATAAAAATTTTCAATCGGTTCTGCAATAAAACCGATTTCACCGACTGCCGTACCCGTATTTCCGTAATTCAATTGAGCAAAACGTAAATAATCAATTTGGATACCGGCTGTAATTCTTTTACCTACTCTTTTTGCGTATGCCAATCCGAATTTACTGAAATTTGAAAACTCATTTCCGCTGTATGAATAATTAAAACCTGCACTGCCGAATTTTTCCGCAGGCATTGAAACGGCAAAAGCAATATCTTTTAAATCGGACATATTAAAAATATTTGAATAATACAAGCCGGCAGATAAACCGCTTAAATCAGCTAATCCGGCTTGATTATGGTAACTTGACCAAATATCTGATATTACAATTCCCGAACCGGACATTCCGCCTTGCCGTGCACCCGCCTCAGTCTGATATTGAGCTGTTGAACAATGATAAAAAAATAAAATTATAAAAATCAAATTTAACTTCTTCATATTCTAATATTTTATGCAATTTATACAAAGAAAAACATTTTCTTTCTATGTTCTGTAATATTTTTAAATATTTTTTTAAACGTACAAACTAAAACAAAATTTGCATCTTTTGAATAATTTAAACCGTATTTTTATTAAATTTGTATTTTTTTACAGAAATCTTCAATATTATGACGATAAAATTGCTTGATAAAGAATTCGAATTAACTATTCCGACAAAAAAAATTCAGGATGCCGTACAAAACATTGCTGATGAAATTAATGCACAATTACTTCATAAAGATGTTGTTTTTATTGCAATATTGAACGGTGCTTTTATGTTTGCGGCAGATTTATTCAAACGTATTGAATTTGATGCTGTTATTTCTTTTATAAAATTTGCTTCTTATGAAGGAACAGCATCTACCGGCAACGTTAAAAAATTAATCGGATTAAATGAAGATTTAACAGGTAAAACTGTTGTAATATTAGAAGATATTGTTGATTCCGGTATCACAATGGAGAAAATAGTTGATCAAATTAAAGATTTGAATCCGGCTGAAATTCGTATTGCAACTCTACTTTTAAAACCGGATGCATTTATGAAAAACTATATGATTGATTACATCGGGATGGAAATTCCGAATGATTTTATTGTCGGATACGGTTTGGATTATAACGGTTACGGAAGAAACTTAACAGCAATTTATACTCACGGAAAAATACCGAGCAAAGCAATTGCCAATGTTAAATATTTCTTACTTTACGGACCTCCCGGTGCCGGAAAAGGAACGCAGTCTAAAAAAATTATTGAGAAATATAATCTTGTTCATTTATCTACAGGAGATTTACTTAGAAAAGAACTCGAAACAAACTCTAAACTCGGTCAACTGGCAAAAAACTATATGAACAAAGGCGGTTTGGTTCCTGATGACATTATTCTCGGAATGGTCGCAAAAGAACTTGATGCCAATAAAGGAACAAAAGGAGTTGTTCTCGACGGTTTTCCGCGAACTGTTGACCAAGCAAAAGGATTGGAAAAAATATTAAAAGACCGAAATTATGAAGTTTCTGCAATGTTTGCCCTTAATGTCAGAAAAAATGAGCTTGTAAAACGACTTTTAGAAAGAGCAAAGCAAGGAAACAGAATTGATGATACTCCTGATATTATTGAAGAACGTATTAAAACTTATATTGACCAAACTGCTCCTGTAGGTGAATATTTCCGTAAAAAAGGAAGATTATATGAAATTATGGGAGAAGGTAAAATTGAAGATATATTTGAGGACATTTCGGAAGTCATTGAAAAATTAATGAAACCTTAATATCTCAGCAGTTTTTTAAAACTACTTAGGGACTATAAAAAACCCGAAGCATAAATACCTCGGGTTTTTTACAGTTCTTTTTGATATTAATTAACTTCTCTGTCGCTAAAATATTTCATAAATTGGACTCGTTCAAATTCAGCAGGATTATTAATGTTTTTTTGACTTAACTTTCCTTTAAACTGATTTATATTTAAGTAATTATTTTTACTCATCCAATCTTCTAATTCTGTCAACATTTTATTGATTTGTTTCGGTCCGTTGATATAAATTGTTGACGCTACTTGTACAGCAGATGCTCCGGCTATTAATAATTTAATCATAGCTTTTGCGTCATGAATACCTGTTGAAGCAGCTAAAGAACATTTTGCATGGTCGGATGCCATTGCAACCCATCTCAGAGGTAAAGTATAGTCTTCGGGGCGGCTAAAAACATTTGAAGAAACAATTTCCATTTTACTTAAATCAATATCGGGGCTGAATGATCGGTTAAATAATACCAAACCCGAAATTCCGGTTTCCGATAATCGTTGAATCATATTTCCGAGATTAGAAAAATACTGACTCATTTTTACGGCAACAGGAATTTTAACTGTATTCAATACTTTTTTTATAATGGTAAAGTATGTTTCTTCTATTTCCTGTCCTGTTTTTTTTGTATCGGAAGGCATTAAAAAAATATTCAGTTCAAGTGCATCTGCACCGGCTTCTTCAAGTTTTTTTGCAAAATCAGTCCATTCATGTGCCGAAACACAATTTACGCTTGCAATTACCGGAACAGACACAGATTTTTTAACTTCTTTTATTAAATCCACATATTTATTTACACTGTCCTCTTTTAATTCATAATCCAAATAATCCAAAAATTCAATATTACTTTGAAATTCATCGTCGGCATTCATATGTTTATTAAATTCATTCAGAATTTCTTCTTCAAAAATGGATTTTAAAACAACGGCACCTACACCGTTTTCTTCTAATTCCTTAACATAATGAACCGTACCTGTATGCCCTGAACTTGCAGCAATTATAGGGTTCTTTAACGTTAATCCGAGATATCTTGTTGTTAAATCAGTCATGGCTTTATTATTTTTTAATTTTTTCTGTTATATATTTATCCATAGCAGCTGCAGCTTTTCTGCCGTCACCCATTGCAAGAATAACAGTAGCACCGCCTCTTACAATATCACCGCCGGCAAAAATATCTTCAACTGAAGATTGCAAATCGTCATTTACAACAATTGTTCCCCATTTTGTTGTTTCCAAACCGGCAACAGTCGCAGGAATTAAAGGATTAGGAGAAACACCCACAGCAACAACAACTTCGTCAACTTCAATTTCATATTCGGAGCCTTCAATAGGTATCGGTCGTCGTCTTCCGGAAGCATCCGGTTCACCAAGTTCCATCTTTTGAACAAGCATCTTTTGAACACGTCCTTTATCATCAGCAATATAACTTACAGGATTATTCAAATTCAAAAATTCTATTTCTTCATCTATCGCATGATGAACCTCTTCCAATCTGGCAGGCATTTCTTCTCTTGATCGTCTGTAAATAATCATAGCACGTTCAGCACCTAATCGTTTTGCAGTTCTCACGGAATCCATTGCAGTATTTCCACCGCCTATTACAGCAACATTTTTACCGATAATAACCGGTGTATCATGGTCTTCCTTTGCTGCTCCCATCAAATTAACACGTGTTAAATATTCGTTTGAAGAGAAGATACCTATTGAATTTTCACCCGGAATATTCATAAAACGAGGTAATCCTGCTCCGCTTCCTACAAAAAATGCTTTAAAACCTTTGGCTCTTAAATCGTCAATAGTAGCAGTTTTCCCGACTACAAAATTCTTAACAAATTTAACACCCATTTTTTCCAGATTGTCAATTTCAAAATCAACAATGCTGTTAGGCAAACGAAATTCCGGAATACCGTATTTCAAAACGCCGCCTATTTCATGCAATGCTTCAAATACAGTAACATCGTATCCCATTTTAACCATATCGGCAGACCATGCTAATGAAGCCGGTCCGGAACCGATTGAAGCAACTTTAATTCCGTTAGGTTTCGCAACTTCAGGAATAGCTGTTTTTCCGCTGTTTCGTTCATAATCGGCAGCAAATCTTTCCAAATATCCTATAGCCACCGGAGGTTGATTAAGTTTAATTGTATAAAAACATTGTGCTTCGCATTGTTTTTCTTGAGGACAAACTCTTCCGCAAACTGCAGGCAAAGTATTAGTTTCTTTTAATACTGTTGCTGCACCCAAGAAATCACCGATTTCAATTTTTTTAATAAATTTAGGAATATAAATACTAACCGGACATCCTTTTACACATGTCGGATCCGGACAATCAATACACCGTTGAGCTTCTTTTAATGCAATTTTTTCAACTAAACCTAAGTTTACTTCCAAACTGTTTTTATTTCGAACAGTCGGCTCTTGTTCCGGCATTTTTGTACGTTCCATAGAAGTTCTTTCTTTAACTTTTACGGATTTTCGGATTTCAGTTCGCCAATCCTGAGCCCTTTCACTTTTATAATAATCTGTAATATTTTCCATTCTTGTTATTTTTCCGATATAAATTTCTGAAAATTAATTATTCAAATAAGCTTCAAATGCACGAACCTCTTCATCTTTATAAGCTCCTAAACGCATCAGCATTTCATCAAAATTAACTTGATGTGCATCGAATTCCGGACCGTCAACACAAACAAATTTTGTTTTTCCGCCTACGGTAATTCTGCAGGCACCGCACATACCGGTACCGTCAACCATAATTGTGTTTAAACTTGCTTCAGTCGGGATATTGTATTTTTTTGTTGTCAATGCAGCAAATTTCATCATAATTGCAGGTCCTATTACAAATGATTTATCCACTTTTTCTCTGTTAATAACATCTTCCATACCTTTGGTAACAAGTCCTTTAGTTCCGTAAGAACCGTCATCTGTCATTACTATAACTTCATCCGAGAATTGACGCATTTGATCTTCAAGAATAATAAGTTCTTTAGTTCTGGCAGCTAAAACTGTAATAATTCGGTTTCCTGCCTTTTTCAATGCTTCAATAATAGGCAACATCGGAGCAGTCCCTACTCCGCCGCATGCTGCAAGCACAGTTCCTACTTTTTCAATATGTGTCGCTTGTCCTAACGGACCGACTAAATCGGTGATAGTATCACCGACATTTAAAGCAGTTAATTTATGAGATGTTACGCCCACCCTTTGAATAACCAAATCAATAGTTCCTCTTTCAGGGTCTGAACCCGCAATTGTTAACGGAATACGTTCGCCTTTTTCGCCTAACTTAATAATTACAAAATGTCCGGCTTTTCTGTTTACAGCCACATCGGGTGCTTCAACAACCAGCTTAAATACATTTTCCGAAAATTGCTCTTTTTCAACAATCTTATTCATTATAGTATCTTTTTATATTAAAAATTATTTTTTCATTTTTATAATAAATGAATTGCACAAAAGTATGATTTTTGTCATATTTGTAATTCGCAAATAATAATTATTTACCTTATTATGCTTAATAACATTATATAAAGTGATTTATAATAAAAATAACAACCTTTTTTATACATTATAATAAATAATGTTTTTCCTTTGTAAAAAAAAGAATAAAATGTCATACAGTAAAATTGAGAAAGACAAACTTGTAAATTTGGAATACGTTTTAACAAAAGAGTTAATTCGCTCAAACAGAGGCGGTTCCTATGCAAGCACAACATTAAGCGGCTGTAATACCAGAAAATATCACGGATTGTTAATTATTCCGTGTATTAATGAAAATGAAGGAAAAATATTATTACTCTCATCGGTTGATGAAACTGTTATTCAAAAAAATAAAGAATTTCGATTAGCCGTTCATCAATATCAGGATGATGTTTTTTTTCCGCACGGACACAGATACATTTCAGGATTTGAATCCGTTCCTATTCCTGCAAAAATATATCGAGTCGGGGGTGTAATCCTAAAAAAAGAAATATTACTTTCTGAAAAAGAAAAACAAGTTCTTATCAGATATACCGTTATTGATGCACACTCAAAAACTGTTTTAAGATTACAACCTTTAACCGCATACAGAAATATTCATAATTTAAGTAAGGAAAATTTATTCGTCAATAATAAAAAAGAGCTTGTTCAAAACGGAATAAAAATAAAAATGTACGAAAATTATCCGACTTTATATATGCAATGTTCTCGCAAAGCAAAATTTATTACTGCTCCGGATTGGAATAAAAATATTTTTTACCGAGAAGAAAAAAAACGAGGGTATGATTATACCGAAGATTTATTTACTTACGGTTATTTTGAAACAGAAGTTAAAAAAGGAGATAAAATCATTTTTTCAGCCGGTTTAAAAGAAGTAAAAACAAGCGGATTAAATGCACTTTTCAATTCTGAATTAAAAAAGAGAATTCCGAGAGATAATTTTGAGCATAATTTAAAAAATTCAGCGGAACAATTCTTTTATCACAGAAAAAAAGATTTAAAAATTATTGCAGGTTTTCCGTGGTATCAGTCGCAGTTAAGAGAGTCGCTTTTATCATTAAGCGGTTTAAGTTTACCCGATAACACCACTCAGTTTCAAAATGCTTTTGATACAATATTAAAGCAATTTTTTGAAGAAGATGAAAAAAATATTGCTCCCGATATTCCGTTACTAATAATCAGAACACTGCAGGAATATACTGCTTTTGCCGATAATTGTGAAGAAGTTTGGAAAAAATACAGAACAAAAATTTTAAAACTTTTCAGAAATATAAAAAACGGCAAATACAATGCCTTTGTTCACGACAACGGTTTATTATTTATTCCGGAAGAAAAACCGACCTGTACTTGGATGAACGAATATGCATACGGAGAACCGGTAACACCGCGAACAGGCTTCATAGTTGAAATTAATGCCTTGTGGTACAATGCCTTAATGTATCTTTCTGCTTTAGCGGAAATCAATAACAGTAAAACCTTATTAAAAGAATCTGATAATCTTTCCGCAAAAGTTAAACACTTTTTTAACGACATATTTCTGAATGAAAATGAAGATCGACTGTATGATTTTGTAAATAATTCAGAGCAAAATAACACAATCAGACCAAATCAGATTTTTGCTGTTTCATTGGCGTATTCACCGCTTCCCGACAGGTATAAAAAGAAAGTACTTAATACCGTTAAATCACATCTGCTGACGAACAAAGGATTACGAACTTTAAGTCCGCAGCATCCGGCATATAAAGGAAAATATTGCGGCAATCATGAAGAACGAAATATTGCCAGACACCAGGGAACGGTTCATCCGTGGTTGATTGCCGAATATTGCAGTGCCTTATTTAATTTATATAAAGAACAAAGTTTATCGGAAACGAAAAAAATATACTATAATTTTGAAGAAGAAATAAACAGACACGGTTTAGGAAGTATTTCAGAATTATTTGACGGTAATCCGCCTCATAAACCAAACGGAGCTGTTTCCTATGCTCCGAGTGTGGCAGCACTTCTGAAAATAAAGATGTTACTTGATATAAAAACTGAATAAAAACTGAAAATATGAGAGTATTAATGTTTGGATGGGAATTTCCCCCGCATATATCAGGAGGTTTAGGAACAGCCTGTTACGGTTTAACAAAAAGTTTATCAAAATTTGATGATATTGAAATACTTTTTGTTGTACCCAAATTGTACGGCGATGAAGATAATAAAGTTGCAGACTTGATAAACGCCGGGAATATTACCGTTAAACAACATAAAATCAGTTTTAAGCATTTTTTAAACAACAAAGAAACATATTTTAAATCAACACATTATAAAAATGAAACCGAAAAATTAAACAAACTTTTAAAAAATATCGAATACATTGAAGTAAAATCTAAACTTCAGCCCTATTTATCGCAAAAAGAATTTGACTTATTTTTAAAAGAAAAAAACTTAGAAGGGACAAATCTTAAAATCGACAAAACAGGTAAATTATATTATGAAAAAAACGGAATAATAAAAGAAATTAAACTTTCCGAAACCGAAGAGTTGTATTCGGAAGAAGAAAAAAGATATAAGTTTACCGGCAAATACGGTCCCGCATTATTAGAAGAGGTTTATTACTATGCTCAAGTTGCAAAAATAATTGCCCGCGAAAATGATTTTGATATTATACATGCACACGATTGGTTAACAAATACTGCGGGAATTGCTGCAAAAGAGGTTTCAGGAAAACCTTTAGTCATTCATGTGCATGCTACCGAATTTGACCGCGGCGGTTTTGACCGAACCGACAGCCGTGTTTATGTTTTAGAAAAAGCCGGCATGGAAGCCGCAGATAAAATACTAACTGTTAGTAATTTAACTCGAAATACAGTTATCCGACAATACGGCATTAATCCCGAAAAAGTAAAAACTGTTTATAATGCCGCAGAACCGCAAAAAGCAGAAAAAATTGTTTATACTAAAAACATTAAAGATAAAATAGTAACTTTCCTCGGAAGGATAACGTATCAAAAAGGTCCTGCATATTTTATTGATGCTGCCTATAAAGTCTTACAAACAACAAAAGGTGTACGTTTTGTAATGGCGGGCAACGGAGATATGTATCAACAAATGATACGCTATGCAGCAGAACTCGGCATAACTGATAAATTTTATTTTACCGACTTTTTAAAAGGAGATGAAGTAACTAAAATGTTTTCAATCAGTGATGTATATGTTATGCCTTCGGTTTCGGAACCGTTCGGAATATCCCCTTTAGAAGCGATGCGTTCTAATGTTCCGGTAATTATTTCAAAACAATCGGGAGTTGCCGAAGTTTTAAAAAATGCCGTAAAAGTTGACTATTGGGACGAAGATGCTTTGGCAGATGCCATATACGGAATAATTAAATATGACGGATTATCTAAAATGTTTATCAAACATTCTAAAAAAGAAGTTGATGAAATGAAATGGGATAAACCGGCAAAAGAAGTCAGAGAAATATATAAATCATTATTAAAGTACTAAAAACAATATTATGCAACACATTTGCTTATATTTTCAAGTTCACCAACCCTATCGTTTAAAAAGGTACCGTTTTTTTAACATCGGTGAAGACCATCATTATTTTGATGATTTTGAAAATAAGTTACACATGCAAAGAATAGCATATGACAGCTACCTTGCAGCCAACAAAATTCTGTTGGACTTAATAAAAAAACATAAAAATAACTTTAAAGTCAGTTTTTCGATTACCGGAACTGCCGTCGAACAAATGGAGATGTATTCTCCGGAAGTTTTAAACAGTTTTAAAGAACTTGCAGCCACCGGAAATGTAGAATTTCTTGCCGAAACATATTCCCATTCTTTAATATCAATGTATAATAAAGAAGATTTCAAACTTCAAATAAAAGAACATATCAGCTTAATGAAAAAACATTTCGGACAAAATCCGGAAGTTTTCAGAAATACAGAATTAATTTACGATAACCTTATTGGAGAGTCGGTTGCCGAAATGGGATTTAAAGCAATGATAACAGAAGGGGCAAAACATATTTTGGGTTGGAAAAGCCCTAATGTCTTGTATTACAATGTATTAAAACCTGAGCTGAAACTTATTCTGAAAAATTATAAATTAAGCGACGATATTGCTTTTCGTTTTTCAAACCAATCATGGGACGAATATCCTTTGACAGCAGAAAAATATGCATCATGGATTGCAGATTTAGATGAAAAACAGGAAGTTGTAAACTTATTTATGGATTATGAAACCTTCGGAGAACATCAAAAAAGAGAAACCGGAATTTTTGAATTTTTACAAGCACTGCCGAACGAAATTTTAAAACAAACAAATTTTAAATTTGCAACACTTTCGGAAATTGCCGACCAACATGAACCTGTTGCGTCAATGAATGTTCCTTATGCAATATCGTGGGCTGACGAGGAACGCGATTTAACAGCATGGCTCGGAAATGAAATGCAAAAAGAGGCTTTTAATAAATTATATGCTCTGTCGGAAAAAATAAAGATTATCAAACAACCTTATTTACAGAAAATTTGGAGACATCTGCAATCCAGCGATCATTTTTATTATATGAGTACAAAAATTTTATCCGACGGATTGGTGCATGATTATTTTAATCCTTATCAGTCACCCTACGATGCTTTCATAAATTACATGAATGTTTTGAGTGACTTTTCGGATTTGGTTAATGAAGCTTATGAAAAAATTATCCCGACGGAACCGGAAGAAATTTTGCAAAAAATCAGGGCTTATGAAAAGAAAATTCAAGATTTATATATAGAATTGAAGAAACCGATAATGATTGAAAAAGCAAAACCGATATTTGCTGCTATAGAAAAAACAAAAGAGGAAATGAAGGTACTCGTTTCATCTAAAAAGTCGATAAAAGTCAGAAAAACAACGGCTAAAAAAACGACAGTAAAAAAATCAACTACAACTAAAACAGGAACATCAACAAAAACAACTGCGAAAAAAAAACCGACAACTAAAAAGACAACAAGTTCAGCAAAAAAAACAACAAGTAAGCAAACTCAAAAAACAAAAAAGAAATAAATATAAATCTGCTGTGAATCAGTGAGATAAGGAAGCTATTAAATAGGGAGTTTCAGGAAATTCTAATATAGCTGATTTGCAGCATATTAATAGAATGTTTTAAGGAAATATTTCTCCGAATTCAGCATATTTTG
>JAADGE010000069.1 GCA_013152535.1 Chlorobiota bacterium | reverse complement strand
AAAATATGCTGAATTCGGAGAAATATTTCCTTAAAACATTCTATTAATATGCTGCAAATCAGCTATATTAGAATTTCCTGAAACTCCCTAATTCAATCAACAGAATGATAATATATTTTAAATTCCTGCAAAAATCATAAATATTGTAATAATACTTATGATTTTTGCATTATATTTATTTTATTTCAATTTAAAATACAATCCTGTTTCAATTGTAGGCAGAAGATAATAATCCGGTGCTTCCGTTAAATTATATGCACCATAGCCCGCCATTATTGTAAAACGCACTTTCCTTCCTACTTCAAATCCGGTTCCGAAACCAACATTATATCTTGTTTTGGTTGTATTTTGATCGGAGTACCAATTATCAAACGAACTGTTTATTAACAAATGGTTTCCGAGATATAAATAAAAACGAGTGTATTTTTTATTCGATAAAGAATATAAACCGGTTAATCCGGCACTTACAAATTTAAAGTCATTTGCTTTAAGCGGAATAGCCGTAATCTGCACACCGAATTTATTTGACCAATGCCTGAACGACAAACCTATACCGGTCGTAAAACCGGCATGTAAACCCAATTCATTTGAATTATTAATTACATCATTATTTTCTGCATCTTGTGCAAAAACAAAAATTGCCAGCATTAATGCTGCAAGTGTCAATGAAATTTTTTTGAGTATCATAGTTTTAATTTATAAGGTTTAAAAATCCAAATTTAATGAAAAATAAAAGATTCGAGGCAATATAATATTATTATCGACCCCCCAAGCCCAATCTAAGCGCACAAAATAGCCAAAAATTTTAGTTCGTACACCAAATCCGTATCCGAATATTACAGGCGACCTGTTTTTATCAATAATTACGGTAACAGGTCCGGTTTTTACGGTTTCGGTATTGTAAGCATTCGAAGGGTCTTTTGGTGTGAGTCCTGACCACGCAGAACCGACATCAACAAAACCTACAATCTGAAAATTATTTAACAAAGATGAATTTAAGGGTCTGTTAGCAAGGTATTTTACAATTGGTAATCGAATTTCATTATTTATTACAAAAAAATTAGTTCCGTTACGAGCATTTTGAACAAAACCTCTCATATTGGTTGCAACTGCCTGATATACATAACTCTCTTTTTCATTTATATCAACAGAATAATCAAACTGCATTTTTTTTGGGTTTAGCACATACCAATTATCTACTCCTCCGAGATAATATAATAACTTACTTTTCCCGAAAGATGAGCCGGCGGCAATACGACTTGCAAAAATTAAATCGCGATGAATACGTTTATAAAACCTAAAATCGCCGCCTACCGTGAGTAAATTCGTATATTCCTGGTCAACTTCCTGATAATATTCGGTAAATAATTTAAAACGGATTCCGTCAAATAAGTTTAATCCTAAATTTCGTGTATCATCATAAATATATTCTAATTTTATACCGGAGAAAAACTGATGCACAGGGGGCTCTGCCAAAGTCGCCATATCGGTTGATAAATAAATTCCTTTATCGTACCTGAGACTGAAAGTTGCTTTTACGGCAGCTACCTGATTAAAAGGATATTTTAATATATACATTAATTCATTTGAAATAATTTTTGCATAGAAATAATATCCGGTGCTGTCATCTCCGTATTGTCCTACATATGTTTGTCTGTGAAATACATATTGTTTATCAACCCGGTGCTTTAAATTCTCCAAACTGAATAAATATTCAAAACTGTTTAAATTCGCCCCCAGCCTGAACCCTCCGGTAATTCTGTAATCTTCAAATAAATCATAAATTCCTAATCTTGTAAAAATATTCATTCCCGGATTAAAATAGTAAGCTCCTCCGGTAAATGTTTGATAAGAATTATTTAAAAATCCGAAATCAACTTGCTGTGTTAAATGATTGGTATAAAAATTTGTTAAGTAATTAAAGGTAGGTAAAAAACCGGAAGTATCTTTTTTTTCTGTCAAAGTATCAATAATCGGATGAATTTGATAATATTTTATATGCCTTTCTGTCTCAAAAATATAGTTATTCACATCAACAGGAATACTGTCGGGATATAATAAATTTTCGGGAGGATTCTTTTTTAAACTGTCAATTCTTCTTTTTTGCACCGCTTCTTCTTGCTCTGCAACAAGTTGTATACTGTCGGCATATTTAATTTTAGAAGTATATAAATTTCTGAAAATTGTTTTTTTATAATTCCGAATTTTACGATCTTTTAATTTCTCATTATAAATTGAATACCGCTTATTATTAAAAATAATTTCAGCTAAAGAATTAGTTTCTTTATTTACATCATATTCACTGATATTTTTCGAATAATCAGACACCAAATAATCATCTGTGAAATATCTGTAATGAACTGTTGTATCAACATAGCTCACAGTACTGTCATAACTGATAATTTGCCTGTTTATGATACCGGTTTTATCCGTTAAACTCATATACTTATTCTTCCCTAATTCAACTGGTAAATCTTCATTAAAATAAGGTGTTTTAGTAAGTTGTGAAATTTTTCCGGTTTTTAAGTTGTAAACAAATAAATCTTTTTCATTTTTCCCTGCTTCAGTTTGATTTCTGTCAGAAGCAAAAATAATTTCGGATGAATTATTAATAAACGAAGGATTAAAATCATCGGCAGCATCATCGGTAACTCTGTCAAAATTACCTGCGGCAACATTGTAAATAAAAATGTCTGTTTGCCCGTCAATAACTGCTGAAACGGCAAGTAAAAATCCGTCTCCCGAATACGATGCCGATAAAATTTTATCAAAAAACAAGATGTTTCGGCGTTGCAGTTTTCCGTTATCTGTATGATATAAAAACATTCTCAAATACCCTTGTTCCTCCGTAAAAAAAGTTAATATTTTTCCTGACGGATGCCATGCAAGCACCGGAAAAGAATAATCAGTAATTTGATCCAAAGCATGTCCTTTTTTACGAATAGTTTTTACTTTTTTTGTCTTTTTATCATAAATACATACTCTATATTTCCCCGACTCATTACTCACATATGCTATATATCTGCCGTCAGGACTTATTTTTGCATTTTGAAACAATCGATTTCTTTTAGCTTTAAGTACTTTAAACTTCTTATCCGGTAAATTTTGATTGCTTAACTGTTCATTGAAACGTTTTTTATAAAAATCTTTCCACAGCGGTGATAATTCTTTTACCGAAAGCCCGAGAACATATTTAAATCCGCTGTCGGTACTTTTGTTTATTCGTGTCATGTAAATGATATTCGGAATGACATCCTTTCCGTATGTTTCACCAATAAAATACCAAAATGAATGACCTGCATACACGGCATCTTCTCCGGTAAGATGATTGATTTTTTTAAACTTTTTACTTTGGAAACCGTCTTTTATCCTATTCTCAATTTTAAAACTCCATTCTTCACTTAAATAGCTGATTAATCCCTTTTCATACCAATCGGGTAATTCTATTAAGGTAGAATTTGTAAATCTTTTACCGTAATTTCCGCTGTAAAGCATATCATTTATCAATACTTTTGTAATGCCTGCCGTTATTTGCTTTTCAAGTCCTTCGGATGATCCGTCATAATATATAAAAATCTTATTATCAATTATTTGTGTGGTTCCTCCAATATTTGAATTTTCGTTTCCGGTATCGTAGCCTATATTGCTTTCCCTGAAAGAAGATAAATTTTTATAGCACAGAAAAATTAAGCGTTTCTGAAGTCCGTATCCGAAAAAATTTTCAATTTCAGTAATTTTTTTCTCTGCCGTTCGTGCAACTTTTCGACTTAAACTGTCTCCGTTTTTATAAAAATAGACATCAAATCTGTCAAAACGATGATATCGCCAATACCTGTTTCTGTATTGAACGCGACTTTTCCCGAATGTCATTTGATGCCCGTTATAAAATTGTGCAGAAATTCCTTCAGTAAAAAAGAAAAAAATAACAATCAAAAAAACTTGCCGATAGTTTCTGCCTGCTTTCAAATTCATTTTATTTATTTAGCATCTCAAAACACAAATTTATAAAATAATATGAATTCAAAATAAAATCCTAAATTTAAATTCATTGTTATCCGATAATATTATTGCAAAATTTTAAAAACAAGGTATAAAAAATCACTTCTCGCTTATACCTTTATAATTGTAAAACTATTTTTATAAAACAACCTTTTTCGTAAAATATTTCTTTGGATATTATTAAAATACAATAAAAATACAGATTTTACTAAAAAAATTATAAACCTTACTCAATAAAAGCATATATTTTTTCTTTATGCAACTTTTATTCAGTATTTTAAGTCTTAAATAAATTAAACCATTTAAACAAAAACATCATGAAAAACTCTTTACTTCTTTTAAGCATATTTTTTATGCTTGCAAATCAGAATTTATTTTCTCAGGCAATTATTATCGACCATAATTGTGCGAAATTAGAACCGATAACAGAAACCGCAATAAATCAAGCAAAGCAAACTTTGCATATTGCATACGGGCATACTTCGCACGGCAGTCAGTTGATTACCGGAATGAGTGCTTTAATCGGGCAAACAAATTTAAACGGTTACAAAGGCGATATTTATAATTGGAACGAAGGCGGAACCGACGGTACTTTGGATATTGACGATTATTTTGCTTCGGGAGATTTAGGGCACAACGGAGATACAACCTGGGCACATAATACCGGACCGTATCTTAATAATTCAGCAAACAGTGATGTTAATGTTGTAATTTGGTCGTGGTGCGGCGGTGTTTCGGATAATACCGAAGCCGGTATTCAAACTTATTTAGATAAAATGAATGAGTTGGAACAACAATATCCGAATATTAAATTTGTATATATGACAGGACATTCCGATATTGGAGCAGATGCTGTTTTAAAGGCTAATAATCAACAAATCAGAGATTATTGCATTGCCAATAATAAAATTTTGTATGATTTTTACGATATTGAAAGATACAACCCTGACGGAACTTTTTTTGAATTTACAAATGATAATTGCGATTATTATGATGCAGCCGGCGGAAATTTGCTCGGGAACTGGGCAAGCGAATGGCAAAATTCTCATACCGAAGGTGTCAATTGGTATAATTGTTCTCCTGCTCATACACAAGCACTTAACGGAAACCTAAAAGCCTATGCCGCTTGGTGGCTTTGGTGCCGACTTGCCGGTTGGGAAGGAACCGAAGTTGAAAATATCGGCAAAGAAACATCGGTTAATATTTATCCGAATCCGGTTAAAAACAGATTGATACTTAAATCAAAAGATGTTGTTTTAAAAACAGAGATAATTGATATTACCGGAAAAATTGTTAAAATTCAAAATATATTTGATGATAAAAATGAAATTGACGTTTCGGAATTAAATCCCGGAATTTATTTTTTAAAAATATATGCAAGGAAAATGCAGAATATTTTGCGTTTTATTAAGGACTGAAAATAAAAAAAGGAGGCTGTCTCAAAAACCTGTTTAGTCATGCTGAACTTGTTTCAGCATCTTTATAAATAGCTTAAATCCACTAAGATAAGATTCTGAAATAAATTCAGAATGACATTTTATATACTTTTGAGACAGCCTCCTTTATTATTATTCATAATACTCAAAAGCATCAATAATATCCAAATAAACACCGTCGAAACCGGCATCAAGGATTTTTTTCAGATATGAATTATCGTTTCCGAAAATAATATCCTGCCATTCTTTTTCCCAGTACCAAACTTTGTAATTTCCTTTCCAATTCGGGTTTTCTTTGTCTAACCATTCGGGTTTGTTTTTATTCCAATCCGATTGCCAATAGTAACGATAATCTTCTGCTTCACCGATACTCATGTAGCATATAATCAAACGTTTTCCGCCGTTTTGTTTTGTTTTCAAAGAAGTAATTTCAGCATTTGTAAAAGCGTCATTATCATTAAAAAATAAATCAATTAGTACCAAATCGTAATTTGTTTGTGAAACGGCATCTAAAAAGTTTTGTTTTGTCGAATAGTTTTCGGTATTAATCAGATACAGAAAGTTTTTTGTTTCAGAAAGTGTATTAATATCATCAGAATTGACGTTATAAGGCGTTGTCGGATAATTCGGTATCACATTTAAGTCTCTTTCGGATGCCGCAAATGAAATATATCCGGAATTATTATTTTTCTGATAAGAGTCATCCATTTTTGAATGTGTTGAGCAATAGTCTGTTACCATTACCTGAACACCGGCATTTTCTTCAATATCAAGAAACGGTTTTAAATAACCGATGTCATTTTGTGAAGTTGCTCTGTCGTCATTGTCATAGCCGTAATACAAATCTTCTTGTCCCTGTCCGTCTATTGCGTTAAGATAAGAAGTTGCAGGGGCTCCGTTTTCATCTCCGTTTTCTGTTGCAAGTTGATTGCCGTTTTGCGGAATAATAATAAAATTCGGATTAACAGTTTTTGCATAACTGCTGATGCCTTGCACGAAATTTCGCATTTCTTGTTTAAAATCAATTCCTTCCGGTACATTGTTTTTTTTGCACGAAATAAAATTTAAAAATAAAATGCTTACAATAATTAAAGATGTTTTTTTCATTTTTCAGGGTTTTAAATTAAAAAAGGACGACTTTTAAATAAGCCGTCCTCAAAGTTAGGAAATTTTTTTGAGAAATTACTTAAAATCCGGAATTCTTCCCGGAGACCAGGGACTGCCTGCTTTATTGGCTCTTATTTCAAGTAACTGTAATTTTTGTTCCATATCTTTTGCTTGTTTAATAAGTTCAGTAACACCGTCTTTAACAATTTGCAAGTTATCTTTCAGCGTTTGTGTAGCATCGGAACCATGATAAGCTCCATAGGTTACGGCAGAAATTCTCCAATTCAAATTAGGCGGCTGACTTTCATGCAGTTTGTCAATAATTTTATCACCGTTTAAAATAGTATGCATATCACGTAATGCAGAAATCATATCATCTGCACGCATCAAGTCTTCTTGTGTTGAACCTGCACCGTTTATTAATGCTGTTCTGAGAGCCTTAACATTTTTGTTCATTTCTTCATTCCATTTTGTTAAACCGGTTGTTATACCGTAAACTTCTGCTGCATCCTTTTTAAAATTCTCCAAAGCAACAGGATTTTTGGCAGGTAAACTTAAATTACCGAGAAGTTTCAAAGAAAAACTTTGTTCTTCACCTATTTTAGTTTCAATACCGTTAACAATTTTTGCCATTGAAACGGTATATTTGCCCGGAGGAACAGGAATACCTCCTGTTTGTTTATTGTGCATCGGGGAATTACCGTCAGTAACGGGATACATATTAAATCGCCTTAATCCCCAGTTAAATCTCTGTAATCCCGGTTGTGCGGAACGTTTAATTCTTCTGACAACTTCACCGCTTTCATTTTTTACTGTAAACATTAAATACGGCGGTATTTCATCCGCTTCTTCTCTTAAAATATCAAATGAAGGAAATGAAATTTCTGCTCCGTTTTTTTTAGCTTTGGCTTCGGCTTCGAGTCGATAGTCTTTTTTAGTTTTTATTTTATCTTTTATATAATAAGTGAAAGTTGCACCGTATTCAGGATTTTTTCCGGCAAAAACAGTTGCTCCCTGTCCGTATTTTTTTGAAGTTTGCGAATATATAAAAGCATCTTTTACGGGAAACAGAATATTATCTTTTTTCAAGGTTTTATCATTTATTTTTCTCAATAATGAAAAGTCATCAAGAATATAAAATCCTCTGCCGAAAGTAGCAATTACCAAATCGTCTTCTCTTTTTTGAATTTTCATGTCTCTTACTGCAATTGTAGGAAGTCCGGAACTTAATTTTATCCATTTTCCGCCTCCGTTATTTGAGTAATACAAACCGAATTCAGTACCTGCAAAAAGTAATTGTTTTTCAATCGGGTCTTCTGTTAAAGAATAAACCGTACCCTTTTCGGGTAAATTTGTTACAATTTCATACCATGTTTTACCTTTATCCTGACTTTTAAGAATATAAGGTTTCAAATTATTATCTTTTCTTCCGTCAAATGCGGCATAAACTATATTTTCATTGTGTTGAGAAGCAAAAATACAACTTACATAAGTCATTTCCGGAACATCTCTGAACTTACTTAATTTTCGCCAAGTTTTTCCGCCGTCTTCGGTAATTTGAATTAATCCGTCATCTGTACCGACATACAAAAGATTTTCGTTTATCGGAGATTCTGCAAAAGCAGTAATATTTCCGAAAATTGAAGTAGAGGCATTTTTTGCTACCGCATCAACAGGCTGAATTTTACCTAAAATTTTCATTTCATTTCGGTTTAAGTGCCTTGTTAAATCCGGGCTGATAACTTTCCAGGAGTTTCCTCTGTCATCACTTCGAAATAATTTATTTGCTGCAAAATAAAGCCGTTTATTATCGAATGAGCTGATTTCCAGCGGTGCATTCCAATTCCATCTGTATGCTACGTCTTTAGGAGGAAGCGGTTGTATATAAACACGTTCACCGCTTTTTTTGTCATATCTTACCAATCCGCCGTATTGAGATTCGGCATAAACAATATTCGGTTCTTTATAATCAATAGCAGAGAAAAATCCGTCTCCGCCTTGAGTAACTTTCCAGTCTCCCTGCAGAATTCCGTTTCTGCAGATGGTTTGCGAAGGACCTACGGTACTGTTATTATCTTGTGTTCCGCCTGCAACATTATAAAAAGGTTTTGCATTATCAACAGCGACTCTGTAAAATTGTGTTATCGGCAGATTAGGTGCATGCCGCCAATTTGCTCCCATGTCAAATGTTTCATAAAGACCTCCGTCACAACCGATAAGGAGATGTTTTGTATGATCGGGATCAATCCATAAAGCATGATCATCAACATGTTTTTCGGATAAGCCCAGGGTTTTCCATGTTTTACCGCCGTCGAATGTATATTTTGTATATGTATCTGCAGAATATACTTTGTCAGCATCTTTAGGATCGCAATAAATACGATTATAATATTGAGGGCTGGTTGAAACATATGAATTCATTTTTTTCCATGATGCACCTTGATTTGTTGTTCTGAAAAAACCTCCCGAGCCGTTCGTTCCTTCAATTATCGCATAAACATAATCAGGATTTACGGGAGAAATTGCTAAACCGATTCTTCCTACATTTCCTTTTGGTAAACCGCTTGAAAGTTTTTTCCAAGTTTTTCCGGCATCCGCAGATTTATAAATCGCCGATTCGGGTCCGCCGTCAATCAAGGTATAAACACGTCTTCTTCGTTCATAACTTGAAGCATACAATATATCCGGATTTTCAGGGTCAAATACAATATCGTTAAAACCGGTATTTTTACTCACAGTAAGAAGTGTATCCCAAGTTTGTCCCATATCAGATGTTTTAAAAATACCTCTTTCGCCTCCCGGACCCCACAAAGGACCTTGTGCAGCCACATAAACATCAGAATTTCGGGGATCAATTATTATTCTGCCTATGTGTTCGGAAGTTTTTAATCCGACATTTTTAAATGACTGTCCGCCGTCTTCTGAAACATATATTCCGTCTCCGTATCCTATGGCTCTTTGGCTGTTATATTCTCCGGTTCCGACCCAAACAATGTTTGTATTATTGGGGTCAACGGCAACATCTGCAATTGAATAGGAGCCGTAGTGATCAAATATCGGGTAAAACGTAATCCCGGCATTATCAGTTTTCCAAACATTTCCGGCACCGGCAGCAACATAAAACTGATTGTGATTTTTTGGATTAACTTCAATATCAACAATTCGACCGGAAGCATATGCAGGTCCGATATTTCTGAATTTAAAAGCCGAAAAAGTTGATGATTTTATTAAACTTTTTTCAGATTTTGCCTTTTGAGCATTCATATTAACTGAAAAAAGTAAATACATTGAAGAATAAAGTACAATCTTCAAAGAACGTTTAAAATAGTTCATATTTCTTTGTTTAATAATAAATTAAATGTCTTTTTTAACAAAAAGGAATTTCTTAAATTTCTAATTTTACTCTTATTGAATAATTATGTGCAAAAATCATGCAAGAAAACAGTATGAAGAAAAAAATTGACCCGGTGAACAAGATATAATATTCAAAGCGATTTGTTATCTTTGCAAAATTTCGTTAAAAAAAACAGTAATAATTGAATGGGTAAATATATAAAAGTCGAAGGAGCAAGAGTTCATAATTTGAAAAATATTGATGTCGAGATTCCTCGTAATAAGCTGACTGTAATTACCGGATTAAGCGGCAGCGGAAAATCTTCTTTAGCTTTTGACACCATTTATGCCGAAGGACAACGACGCTATATTGAAACTTTTTCTGCCTATGCACGTCAATTTTTGGGAAATTTAGATCGTCCCGATGTTGATAAAATTACCGGATTAAGCCCCGTTATTTCCATTGAACAAAAAACAACAAATAAAAATCCTCGCTCTACCGTAGGAACAGTTACTGAAATTTATGATTTTTTAAGATTACTTTTTGCAAGAGCAGGAATTGCATATTCTTACAATACCGGAGAAAAAATGGTGCAATATACAACTGATCAAATCATAAAAATAATATCGAAAGAATACAGCGGTAAAAAGCTTATTATAACAGCTCCTGTTATACGAAGTCGCAAAGGACATTATCGGGAGCTTTTTGTAAGTATCAGAAAAAAAGGGTATCTGCAAGCTGAAATTGACGGTAAAATTACGGAATTAACTCCCGGTTTAAAGTTAGACAGATATAAAATACATAATATTGAGATTGTAATTGACAAACTTAAAGTTAACGATAAAAATGCTGAACGTCTGAAAAATTCTGTTAATACAGGATTAAAAGAAGGAAAAGGTGTTCTTTTAATTACTGAATACGAAACAAAAAACACTCGATATTTCAGTAAAAACTTAATGTGTCCCTCTACGGGTTTATCGTATGATATTCCGGAACCTAATTCGTTTTCGTTTAATTCCCCGAAAGGAGCTTGTCCTAAATGCAAAGGCTTGGGAACAATCAGCAAAGTAGATTTAGATAAAGTTATACCGGATTCGACATTATCAATAAAAAACGGAGCAATAAAACCCATAGGAACAGACGATAATTCGCTGCTGTTTAAACAGATTGATGCAATATTGAGAGCTTCCGGTTTAGATTTGAAGACACCTGTAAATGCTATTCCTAAAAATATTTTTGATAAAATTTTATACGGCTCAAATGAGTCAATTATTATCGATAATGCAAGTTTGGGAATAAAATCTAAAATAGAATTAGATTATGACGGCATTTTATATTATTTAGAAAGACATACAAAATATTCAGGTTCCGAATCCAAAAGAATTACGAATAATTATTTTACGGATGAAATTTGTCCGGTTTGTGAAGGGAAAAGACTGAAAAAAGAATCTTTGTGGTTTAAATTTGCGGAAAAAAGCATCAATGAACTTGTTGAACTCGATATATCGGAACTTTATACTTTTTTGAAAACTGTTCAAAACAAAATTTCAGGAAAACAAAACATTATTGCAAAAGAAATTTTAAAAGAACTTCTTACAAGAATTGAATTTCTGAAAAATGTAGGTTTGGGATATTTAAGTTTAAACAGAACTTCTAAAACATTATCAGGAGGAGAGAGCCAGCGAATAAGACTTGCTTCGCAAATCGGTTCAAAACTTGTAAATGTTTTGTATATTTTGGACGAACCGAGTATCGGTTTGCATCAGCGAGATAATCAAAAACTAATTAATTCTTTATTACAGCTTCGAGATACAGGTAATTCCGTAATAGTTGTCGAACACGATAAAGAAATGATGTTATCGGCTGATTTTATTATAGATATGGGACCCGGAGCAGGAAAACACGGAGGTGAAGTGTCGGTAAAAGGAACACCCGGTGAAATATTGAAAAGTAATACTTTAACAGCAAAATACCTTTCAGGCAAAGAAAAAATTGAGATTCCCGAAAAACGAAAAACCGGCATCGGAAAATCCATTATTATTAAAGGTGCCTCAGGAAATAACCTGAAAAATATAACCGTAAAATTTCCTTTGGGAATGTTTATATGCGTTACCGGAGTTTCCGGCAGCGGAAAATCAACTTTGGTAAATGATACACTTCATCCGGTTTTAAGCCGTTATTTTTACCGTTCAAATAAAAAACCTTTGCCGTATAAGTCAATTGAAGGTATTGATAATATTGATAAAGTTATTGAAGTTAATCAATCACCGATAGGCAGAACTCCGCGCAGCAATCCTGCAACTTATACAAAAGTATTTGATGAAATCAGAAAATTATTTGCAATGCTTCCGGAATCGAAAATAAGGGGATACAAACTCGGTCGTTTTTCGTTTAATGTAAAAGGCGGAAGATGCGAAACTTGCCAAGGTGCCGGACTGCGTGTTATTGAAATGAACTTTTTGCCTGATGTTTACGTGCATTGCGAAGATTGTCGAGGAAAAAGATACAACAGAGAAACATTAGAAGTGCGTTACAAAGGCAAATCAATAAGTGATGTTCTGGCAATGACTATAAATACAGCTTATGATTTTTTTGAAAAAATTCCGAAAATAAAAAAAATATTAAAAGCAATGAAAGAAGTCGGTTTAGGATATGTAACTTTGGGACAATCTTCTGTTACGCTCTCGGGCGGCGAGGCACAAAGAATAAAATTGGCAACCGAACTGGCAAAAAGAGATACCGGAAAAACCTTGTATATTCTTGATGAACCCACCACAGGACTGCATTTTGAAGACATAAAAATGTTGCTGAATGTGTTAAATCGATTAGTTGATAAAGGCAATACCGTTATTGTTATTGAGCACAATACCGATGTAATCAAAGTGGCCGATTATATTATTGACATAGGTAAAGAAGGCGGTATGGCAGGAGGTTCCGTAATTGTGGCGGGTACACCCGAAGAAATTATTAAAAACAAAAACAGCTATACCGCACAATTTCTTAAAAACGAATTAAGTATTTAATTTATTATTTAAAATATTATTTTGTAACTTTGAGTTTATGTTTTTTTAAAACTATTTATTAATCATTAAATTATTTGTTATGAAAAAGTTTTTTATTTTTTTAGTGTTAACACTGTTTGTTTTTAGTGTTAATGCACAAGTATTACCTGAACATTGGACAGGTGATACAGGGATAGATGTTTACCGGGAAACAACGGATGTTCACAGCGGATCAAACTCTGTCAGAGTTGATGTTAATACCGGTACTCAAAGCAGCTGTGATTTTACCGGTAATGTTGAAATTGCCGTAACGGCAGGGAATTCGTTTACAATTTCTTTTTATGCAAAAACGTCTGCTCATGAAAGAGTCAGAGTAGCATATCATTGGGTTGGTGCAACTACAAGTTATTCTTCTGCTTATGCCGGAGACGGTGTTGAAGATGCCGATTATGTTCAATTTACGGAATCAGGTACAATTCCCGCCGGTGCAACAGGACTTAATATTGGTCTCAGATTTTATGATCAATCCGGTTTTGCGGCTCCCGAAACACAATATATTGATGACGTAACTTTTGAATCACCTACGGGAACAAATATTCCTGTTACAAACGGGGACTTTGAAAATTGGCCTGACCAAACCTCAACCGCAACAGCTCCCGGCACACAATTATCCGCAGGAACAATTTCATCAATTACAACGGATTCTGTGCCGGTTATACGATTTGATATTACCGATGCTGCAAGCGGTGACGGCTTGCCGACTGTTGTTACGGGAATAAATTTTGTTTCGGGTCCTGATAATACACTTCCCTTTGACAGCCTTAACGGGGGCGGTATTTATGATTTAACGAATAGTGCCGTAATACCTCTTACGTCAGAACCATCGGTTAATGCAACTTCTGCATATTTACCTGTTAATATAACCATTCCTGACGGAGCAACGGTATCGTTTGAAGCTTATGCTTATATTAATAACATTTATGCACCCGACGGTGCTGTTTTGCAATTTCAAATAAACGCAGCATCTCACGGTTTTACGGCTGATGCAACAGGTTCAGGTTTTGAATCGACCTTTGCCGGCGGTAATATTGTCGGAAATGATTTTACGATAGCTGTTGTTGCTACGCAATTTACTTTTATAACACAACCTTCAGATGTTGTTATTAATCAAAATATGAGTAATGTTGTCGTAGGTACAACGGATGCAGGCGGAAATGTGGATGTTGATTATCCTGATACATTTATTCAATTAAATTTTTCAGGTACCGGAAGTATGTCCGGAGCTTCCGGAAATACTGCAATTAACGGTACTGCAAACTATCCGGATCTTAATTTTAACACTCCCCAAACCGCTGTTCATTTAACAGCCTCCGGCGGATCATTTGCCGATGTTCTCAGTACTAATTTTGATATTTTATCCGGAAACGGCGGTGCTGATTGTGCAAATGCTGTTTCAATCAATGTCGGAACGCATCATGCCGCTCATACGGTAACGGATGATTACGACCAATGGTATGTTTATACAGCACCGGCAGACGGTACAATTACTGCTGAAAATTGTTCTTCAGGATACGGAGGAGACACCTATTTAGAAATTATTGAAGGCTCATGCAGCGGAACTAATTTTGATCAGGCAGATGATATTTGCGGATCATTAGAAACATTAACTTTTAATGTAACAGCAGGAAATGATTATTATATCGCATGGGGAGATTGGGATACCGGTACTCCCGGAGAATACGACTGGACACTTACGTTTACACCGGCAGCTACACCGATTAATATTATAAATGCGTATTCCGTAAATGAAGATTCTTTGGTTGTGTTTTATGAAAGCGGTTTAACTTCCGTAAATCCTGCTGATTATACGCTTACTGCAATCGGACAGGTACAGGTAAATTTTACACAAGCAAGTATTGATGCAACACATGACAGCATAGTTTATTTAAAAGCACAAAGTAATTTTACACCGAATACCATTCGAGATAATTTAAACGATGCCGGAACAAACAGTACACCGTATCAATTTTATGCCGGTGTATTACCGATAGCAAAAACTAATACGGCAAATGCCACAGATACGGTAAGACAAGGATATAATTTCACTTTAGCAGGAATTGTAACGGCAAATGATAATTACAATCAAGTATGGATACAGGATTCAAATAATGCAATGTCCGGGGTAATGATTTTCAGTTCTTCTTTTACATCGGAAGTTGCTGTTGGTGACAGTATTACAATTGTCGGTCAAAAAGCACTTTATAACGGAGCAACTGAAATTGTTAATCCCTTATTGATTAATAAGGTAAGCAGTTTTACGCCTTCGGCTGCAACTGTTAATTCTTCGGATTTGGCTTATTCAAAATCACAGGATGATGCTGATGCCGAACCTTGGGAAGGTCAATTAGTTGCCCTTACCGGAATTACAATTGACAGTCTGAACACATCATATTACGAATATTTCGGACATAATGCTTCCGGAGATATTATTTGTTTTGACGATGATGTCGATTATCATTACGGCAGCGGATTTAGTATGGATATTGATAAGACCTATGACGTAACCGGTGTGGTTACTTTTTCATACGGACATTATAAAGTAAATCCGAGAAGTCCTGCAGATGCTTCGGAAACCGCAGGTATCAGTAATTTAACAGATAATGCAATTAAGATATATCCGAATCCTGCACAAAATACTTTATTTGTAAAAGATATGCACAACATTTCAGAACTCTCAATTGTAAATGTTTTGGGAAAAACAATTGATTCATATCCTGTTAATTCCGACTTTACGGAATTAAATATCAATAATTTAAAAAACGGATTGTATTTTATCCGCTTCAATACAAACAGCGGTAAATTTTTCGTAAAAACTTTTGTTAAAAATTAACTTTAGTTACATATAAACAATTAAAAAAGAACGCCGGTATATTATCGGCGTTCTTTTTTTACTTTCCTATACGTTAAAAATTTGTTAATTAAAAAAGAATTAGTAAAATAACTTTTCAGTTTATTATTATTTTTATAACTTTGGAGTTCTAATTTTTTAAAATATTTTATTCATTTAAATTTATAAATTATGAAACGAAAATTTACTTTAATTGTATTATTAGCATTCTTATCTTTTGGTATTAATGCACAAACGTTGGATAATTGGACTATTACAACAAGTGCTGTTACAGTAGCTCAGGAAACAAGTGCAACTTATGTTACAGAAGGAACGTATGCCGCAAAGGTTACTTGGACATCAACAACTAGTCAAGATGTTAATTCTGATGCTTTTAATGTTACGGAAGGTGCTATTTACACTTATACTTTAGATGTGTATGATAATACTAATGCAGGAAGAGTCAGAATGATAATTGTGTTTAGTGATGGAACTTATGTTTATTCAAGTGTTTATTCTGTTGATCAGGCTTCTGTCCAAACATTAAGTATTACGGATACAGTACCTACGGGAGCAACTACTGCATATATTAGATTAAGATTTTATGATGAATCTGCAGGTTGGGCAGGTTCTGCTACAGTTTGGGTTGATAATGCAAATTATAATGAAGGCGGAGCAAATTTAATTACTAACGCCGGATTTGAAAATTGGACTGCGGCTCCTACAGGACCCGTAATTACAGGTATTTCTTCAACACCATGGTCACCTGAATCTACCGAAACCGTTAATGTTTCGGCAACAATAACCGATGATGTTTCGGTTGCAGGTGCTACACTTTATTGGTCTTTAACTTCTCCGGTAACTAATGCCGATAACGGTATTCCAATGGCAGTTACAACAGGTGATGTTTACGGAACTTCAACGGCTATTCCGGCTCAAGCAGACGGAGCAACCGTTTATTATATTATAGGTGCTGCAGACGGCGATGCCAATACAACGGTTTCGGATGAAAAAAGTTATACGGTTGTTGATCCCGTTGCTCATACCATTTCCGAAATTCAAACTCCCGCCGATATAGCTGTTACCGATTCTTCTGTTTATGAAGGTGTAAAAGTTTCGACTACGGGCGTTGTTTATGCGGCGGCTTCTAAAGGTTTTTTTATTCAGGACGGAGACGGTGCATGGAACGGTATTTATGTATATGACAGTCAAAATACACCGACTTTAGGTGATGAAGTAACGGTTTCGGGATTTGTAAAAGAATATTATAATCTTACGGAAATAAATCTTACTGCCTATGCCGTTAATTCATCCGGCAATGCACTTCCGGCAGCAACAGTAGTTTCAACCTTAGATGCAAATAAAGAAGATTACGAAGGTGTGTTAATTCAAGTAAAAGGTGCTACATGTACCAATGCTGATGCAGGATACGGTCAATGGGAAGTAAATGACGGCTCAGGTGCTCTTCTTATTGATGATGTAATGTATGGTTATACGCCTACTGCAAACGTAAAATATAATGTTACGGGTGCTGCTACATATTCTTACGGAAATGTAACATTATTACCAAGAGATGCTGACGATGTTCAGGATGCAACGGCAATAAATGATCTTAACAAATTAGGAATTTCCGTATTCCCGAATCCTTCAAACGGTGTTATCAATATCAATGTTAAAAATAACTATAATTTAGAAGTATTTGATATTACGGGAAGAGTAATTAATACAAGAACCTTAACAGGAAATACAAGTATTGAATTAAATACTGCAGGTGTTTATTTCTTAAGATTTTCTAATGAAAACGGTTCACATACTCAAAAATTAATTGTAAAATAAATCTGAAAATTAAATTATCAGAAATTTAAAAAAGTGCCGAATTTATGTCGGCACTTTTTTATTTGATTTGTTTTCTGAAAACCGGAAGGTTTTAAAATTTGTTAATTAAAAAAGAATGCTTACTTTTGCAGGCTAAATTAATAAAACGAATAAATTCAAATTAAAAACAGAAGAATTATGATGAATCAGTACGAAACCGTTTTCATTGTTACTCCCGTTTTATCTGATGACCAGGTAAAGGAAACGGTACAAAAATTCAGAAAGATTCTCACCGAAGGCGGTGCAAAAATCTTAACTGAAGAAAACTGGGGATTAAGAAAACTCGCTTATCCCATAAAACACAAAACTACAGGATTCTATAACCTTATAGAATTTGAAGCCGAAGGTGCTCTGATAGAAAAGTTAGAAACTGAATTTCGCAGAGATGAAAAAGTTATCCGATTTTTAACCTTTAAAATGGATAAATATGCTGTTCAATATTCAGATAAAAAGAAA
Organism: Chlorobiota bacterium; assembly: GCA_013152535.1. Taxonomy (GTDB): domain Bacteria; phylum Bacteroidota; class Bacteroidia; order Bacteroidales; family JAADGE01; genus JAADGE01. The sequence continues at coordinate 39,601 of JAADGE010000069.1, read as the reverse complement.
AAAATGAAAAAAGAAAATTCTAACTAAAAAAAAAGAAGAAATGGCTGATAAAAGTGTAAGATATTTAACACCGGTAGCGGTTGATACAAAAAAAGCAAAATATTGTCGTTTTAAAAAACACAAAATTAAATATGTTGATTATAAAGATGCCGGTTTTTTAAGACAATTCTTAAACGAACAAGGTAAAATATTACCGAGACGTTTAACAGGGACATCGTTAAAATACCAGAGAAAAGTTTCAAAAGCCGTAAAAAGAGCAAGACACCTTGCCATTTTACCTTATGTAACTGATTTAATGAAATAAATTTAACAATTAAAAATTGTTCAGCAATGGAAATTATTTTAAAAGAAGATATAAATAATTTAGGTTATAAAGATGATATCACACAGGTTAAAAGAGGTTATGCGATAAATTATCTTATTCCTAAAGGACTTGCAATAAGAGCTGATAAATCGGCTAAAAAAGTAAGAGAAGAAAATTTGAAACAACGTGCTCATAAAGAAGATAAATTACGTCAGGATGCAACAACAATAGCTGACCAACTTAAAAATAAAGAAATTAAAGTAGGTGCAAAAACCAGCTCTAAAGGAAAAATATTCGGTTCTGTTACCAATATTCAACTTGCTGATGCCATCAACAAAAAAGGATTTAATATTGACAGAAAGAAAATTTCTATAGTTCAAAAAGAGGTAAAAGAAGTAGGAAAATACGATGCTGTTATTAAATTACATCGTGATGTTAAAGTAGAATTATCTTTTGAAGTTGTATCTGAATAAATTAAGATAAATATTTTAAAAAAAGGACAATCGTTTTCGGTTGTCCTTTTTATTTATAATTGATTTTTTTTTATAAATTAGCATTTTAAAATAAAATCTTCTTACCGTGGATAATAAAGAACAAAAATTTAGCTTAAAATATACATTAACGGGTTTTTTTTCAGGCATTTTAATATCTGTTGTTCTGTTTATAATAATAATAAATTCAGCCGATATTTTTTTAAATACAGAATCCGTTTCAGCTTTTTTTGCAGAACATAATACGGTTGCATTTATTTTATTTCTCCCTGCTTTATTAACCATTGTAATTGGTTATATTACTGATTTGAGTATAAATAATATACTGCGTGAAAAAGATTTAAAATTCCAAGAAACGAAACAATATTCTCAATTGATTTTTAATTTTACGGAGAGCTTACGAAAAGGAGAATCCGTAAAAAAATCTCCGGATTTACCCGAAAATGATAAAATTGTAAAATCTTTGATTAATTTGAATGAAGAAATAGAGAAAAGGCAAAAAGAAGAGGATCGAAGGAAAAAAGAAGATTCGCAAAGAGCAAAAACATCAGAAGGTTTGGCTTATTTCGGTGCTGTTCTCAGGGAACATAACAATACAATTGATGAATTAACACAAACCGTTACAAATGAATTAGTTAAATATGTTGAGGCTTTTCAGGCTGCATTTTATTTGATTGATGATACTTCCTCCGAAAATAAACTTATTAAAGAAGTTTCAAACTATGCTTCCGGAAAAAAACGCTTAGCCTCAAAAGAACTTAAATGGGGAGAAGGATTACCGGGTGCTTGTATTATTGAAAAGAAAACAACTTACTTAAAAAATATTTCGAAAGATTATTTAGAAATAGAGTCAGGATTAGGGAGTGCAAAACCGCAAAGTTTATTGATTGTACCGGTGGTTACGCAGGAAGGTGTTATCCACGGAGCAATTGAGTTAGCATCGTTTAAAAAATATGAAGATTTTGAAGTAAAATTTATTGAACAAGTTGCCGAAAATACTGCAATGACAATCTCAACATTAAAAATTAATGAAGAAACTGCAACTTTACTGAAAGAATCAAGAGAACAGGCAAGTGCTTTATCAAGTCGTGAAGATGAATTGCAAAAAACCATTTCGGAAATGAGACGTTTACAGGAAAATGCTGATATGCAGAGTTCTGCGTTCCGTTCATATCAAGACTCCACAAATAAAGCATTGATAAGAGCCGAATTCTCGAATGACGGTAAACTTCTTTTTGCAAATCGTAAATTTTTGAAATTATTTGAATATAAATCTAATTCCGAAATTGAAAATGAAAATATTCTCAAATTTGCCGCACCTGAAAATATAGATTGGTTTGATAATTTGAAAGAGTTAATTTTTAATAAAAATTCGCATTTCGAAGGTTTGTTAAAACATTTAACAAAATCGGGTAAAACATTATGGATTGAATCTTCTTATATAGGATTAAATAATGAGAGCGGCAAAACCGAAAAAATATTATTTCTCGGAATTGATACTACCAAATTAAAAACAGATGTACTGAATTTAGATTTTAAACTTAAACAACATGATGAAGTATTATTCGCGGGAGAATTCCAAACCAACGGAAAAATAACAGAGTTCAATAAAAAGATATTGAAAAAATTGAACTATAAAAGTGAAGATATAATTTCAAAACCTGTTTCAAATATTTTAACTGAAAAATTTGCTGTTTCATTTGAAAATATTATTAATCAAATATTAACTTCCGGAAATCCTTTTGAAGGCGAAATTGAATTTAAAAATAAAGATAATGAACCTGTCTTTTTATACGGGACAATATTTTCCGAAAAAGATATTAATGAAAATATTAATTCATTAAGATTTTTAGCGTATGATTATTCTCAACAAGTAAATTTTGCAGAAAAAATCAGAGAACAAGAAGATTTAATTCAAACCCAAATAAAAGAGATTGAAGCAGTTAAAGAACGTATGAACCGCAGAACAGAGCAGGTGCGAGAAGAAATGAGAGAATTATACATAAATACGGAAACGGCATATATTTTCAGTAAAAAAACCTTTGAAATGCTGCCCGATGCTGTAATAACAGTTAATAAAGAAAATAATATTGAGTTTATAAACGAATCTGCAATAAAATTATTGAATGTTACAGATAAAGATGTTACCGGTAAAAACATTAAAGTATTATTCCCCGAAACAGACAAAAAAACAGAAGGGATTTATCTCGGAGATATTTTAAATATTGACAATAATGAAATTTCAACAGGTATTGAAACAAAAGTTTATATTACGGACGATACCGGAAAACCAAAAGAAGTTACAATGTTGCCCGTTAAAGTATCCGTAGGATTAAGACAACAATTAAGCGTATTTTTAAGAGAAAATAAGTCGTAGATATTATACGATATATAACAATATAATGATTATTAAAGAAGTTACCGACACTGCATTTATTAAAAAGTTTCATAAAGTTCCTCGAATTTTATATAAAAATGATACTAATTGGATTCCGCATCTCGAAAATGATATAGAAAAAAAGTTTCATAAAAAAACTAATAAATTATACGACGGCAGCAATGCAAAACGATGGATTTTAACAGACGATAAAGGGAAATTAATCGGCAGAATCGCAGCTTGGAAACATCCTAAATATTTTAAAAAATTTCAGCAGCCAACCGGAGGAATCGGTTTTTTTGAATGTATTAATAATCAGGAAGCAGCCGAATTACTTTTTGATACTGCAAAAGAATGGCTCGAACAACAAGGAGCCGAGGCAATGGACGGTCCGATAAATTTCGGTGAGAAAGATCAATTCTGGGGTTTGTTAATAAAAAATTTTACCGACCCTAATACCTACGGAATGAATTATAATCCGAAATATTATGTCCGACTTTTTAAAAATTACGGATTTGAAATTTATTATAATCAACTGATGTATCATCGATTAATGAGTGATTCCGTACAAGAGATATTTGCGAAAAAAGCTAACATTTTAAAACAAGATTCGAAATTTGAATGTAGGAATATCAGAGGCTTAAAATTGGAACAAGTTGCCGAATTTTTTACGGAAGTTTATAATGACGGTTGGGGGCATACACGGAAAAATTTTAAAAAATTAGAACTTCATGCTGCAATCAAAACTATGAAATCAATAAAGTCGGTTATTGATCCGGATATTTTTATTTTTGCTTTTTACGATGACAGACCAATCGGTATGTATATTAATTTGCCCGAACTGAACCAGATTTTCAAACATGTAAACGGGAAAATGAATATCTACGGTAAACTTATATTTTTGCTTCATAAATTATTAAAAACACCGACAACTATGTACGGTTTGGTATTCGGAGTTGCCCATGATTTTCACGGAAAAGGCGTAGAAGGTGCAATGATAAAATTTGCAGAAGAAACAATTGTTCCTATGAACAGATACAAAGATACGATATTGACTTGGATTGGTGATTTTAATCCGAAAATGGTTAAAGTTTGTGAGAATTTGGGGGCAAAACAATACCGAACTTTTGCAACTTACAGGTATCTTTTTGATCGAAATAAACCTTTTGAAAGAGCCTCTATTAATGTGTCATAAAATTATTGTAATTATTTGATAATAAGCAACTAAAATCTAAACAAATGGTCGCACTTATACTTTTTTATTTATTATTTCCTGCTGTTATTCTTTTTTTAACGCATAAATTTTCAGCTATGAATAAAATAGGCTCGGTGCTGATTGCTTATTTTTTCGGACTTGTAATCGGAAACAGTGCCCTTATGCCTGATCATATGCAGGAATTACAAAAAAACTTTTCTGAAATAAGTGTTTTATTGGCTTTGCCCTTATTGCTGTTCTCTGCAAATATTAAAGCATGGTTACATGTCGCCGGAAAAACGATGTTATCGGGTTTACTGGTTACAATTGCCGTAATTATTGTAGTTGTTTCCGGTTATTTCATTTTTGTAAAAGATATTCCCGACGGATGGAAAGTAGCCGGACTTCTTACAGGTGTTTATACCGGCGGAACACCTAATATGGCTGCTATTAAAACTGCTTTAAACGTAACACCCGATATGTTTATCGTAACACATACCTATGACATGCTTGTTTGTACAGTTTTTTTATTAATGGCAATGACAATTTTTCAACGTTTCGGATTGATGTTTTTACCTGCATTTAAATCAAACTCAAAAATTAATGTTGAAAAAGAAGTTGAAAAAGCAGAAGAATTGGAATCATATGTCGGAATATTAAATAAAGAAAATCGTTTACCGTTACTGAAATCATTTGGTCTTTCGGTACTGATATTAGCAGCAGGCGGCGGATTAAGCATGATTGTTCCTAAAGATTATTCTGCGGTTGTTGCCATTTTAACAATTACAACACTCGGTATCGGATTATCACTCATCCCGGCAGTTCATAATATACCGAAAACCTTTCATCTCGGAATGTATTTGATATTAATTTTCAGTTTGGTTGTGGCAACTATGGGTGATTTAACAACAATAACGAATATCTCAACGGAAATTTTCTTTTATGTTTTGTATGTTGTTTTCGGAATTACGATTTTGAATTTTATCTTTTCCGCTATTTTCAGAATTGATGCAGATACGGCAATTATTACAATGACCTCTTTAATATTTTCACCCCCTTTTGTTCCTGTCGTTGCTGCAAAATTAAAAAATAAAGAGATTATTTTATCAGGTTTAACAATCGGGATAATCGGCTATGCTGTAGGTAATTATCTGGGAATTGTTATTGCTTATGCTTTACGGTAAAATCTTGTTATACGTACGTTAGCAAACATAAAAAATAAAAAACTACCACAAAAGTTCCCAATTTGAGAATTTTACCTTACCTTTGTACCGTAATTAAATCTTAAATTGGAAAGAATTTTCGCAAAAAGTACATTGAGGAAATATTGGGAAAAGAATCCTGATACCGAACAATATTTAAAAACATGGTATGATACAGCAATGAATTCTGATTGGAAAACACCAAATAATGTTAAACAAACTTATGTAAATGCAAGTGTTTTGAAGGACAGCAGAATTGTTTTTAATATAAAAGGGAATACATACCGATTAGTTGCTAAATTTAATTTTGAAAAGCAATGTATTTTTATCAGATTTATAGGAACACATAAAGAGTATGATAAAATTGACGCAAACACGATTTAAAATAAATATTATGAAAATAAAACCAATTAAAACAGAATCAGATTATCAAAATGCGTTGAAAAGACTTGAAGTAATTTTTGATTCAACAATCGGAACCCCTGAAAGTGACGAGGCTGATATACTCGGATTAATAATTGATGACTATGAAAAGAAAATTTATCCGATTGAAGCTCCTGACCCTATTGAAGCAATAAAAATCAGAATGGAGGAAATGAAGCTGAAGCAAGTTGATTTAGTAAATGAGATTGGAGGGAAAAGCAGAGTATCTGAAATTCTTAACCGTAAACGCAAACTGACTGTTGAAATGATTCGCAACTTGACAAAAAAATTAAATCTTTCAGCAAGTCTGTTAATCCATGATTATCAACTTATAAGATAAGAAAAACAATTGACAACACCACATAAAAAAATAAGGACAAATTACTGACTTGAAAGTAGTTGCAAGTAATTAGCCCCAAAATGTTTGTAGATTTTGCATTTGTAAATAATTTAATAGGTTAAAATCCCAAATGAAAATAAGAATTATTATATTTTCATAATTCAATCAAAATGAAAATATAAATTTATATATTTGCAAAAAGCATAATAAATGGACATTAAAGATTTTATTGCAGGTAAATATGTAAAACAGATTAAATATTCTTCTTTTTCGCCTAAAAAAGTATCAAAAGAATGGATAATATCATCACCAAAAATTAATTTGTTATTATCTGATGCCAACAGATTATTAGGTGAGTTAAACGCATTTTCTCAACTAATTCCGGATGTTGATTTTTTCATCAAAATGTATATCTCGAAAGAAGCAACTACGTCAAGTAAAATTGAAGGAACAAAGACAAATATGGAAGAGGCTCTTTTGAAAGAAGAAGAAATTAAACCCGAAAAAAGAAATGATTGGATTGAAGTCCGGAACTATATCAAAGCCATAAACTACTCGATTGCTGAACTTGAAAAACTACCTTTATCAAACAGATTAATAAAAAACACACATAATATATTGTTGCAAGGTGTACGCGGAAAACACAAATTACCGGGAGAATTCAGAAAAAGTCAAAATTGGATAGGAGCAACTTTAAAAGATGCCATATTTATCCCGCCACATCACAATGAATTAGCTGATTTAATGAGTGATTTGGAGCTGTTTTTAAACGACAATGAGAATTATGTGCCACACTTAATAAAAATTGCAATTGCACATTATCAATTTGAAACTATTCACCCATTTCTTGACGGTAACGGAAGATTAGGAAGGTTATTAATAACACTTTATTTAGTAAGCAATGATATTTTGAAAAAACCGGCATTATATTTATCAGATTTTTTCGAAAAACATCAAAATTATTACTATGATAATTTAATGCAAGCAAGACTAAACAACGATTTGGAACAATGGATAAAATTTTTCTTAGTCGGAGTAATTGAAACATCAAAATCATCAATTCAAGTATTTAAGGACATAATAGAATTGAAAACGGATATTGAAAATGAAAGATTACCAAAATTAGGAAGTAAAACCGAAAAAGGAATGAAAGTACTGAAAGTGCTTTTCCAAAATCCAATTATCACATCCAATAAATTAGTTGAGGAATTAAACATAGCAAACTCAACAGCAAATAGATTATTAACAGATTTTGAAAAATTAAAAATAATTCAAGAATACACAGGATTTAAAAGAAATAGGAAGTTTATTTTTAAGAAATATTTCGATTTATTCAATAGAGAAGATGATTAACTTCCGCTAACGTTTGTATAACCGTTGGTGGGCATTGAAAAAAAGACAATAAATGAATAGAATTTTATCAATATTATTATTATTTTCTGTTATCAGTTGTAATAATGACAGAAGAACAATTAATACAACTGTAAAAAAATCAGAGAATTATACATTGTATAGTAATTCAACATTTAAGATGTTTACAAAATTAAAGACACTTGCACAATATAAACTTGAAAACAGTAACAGAAATGTTTTTGTTTATGAGAAGATTGATGAGACATTTGTAGACGCCTATGATTATGAACCCCGATATACGGAAGTTTTGATTTTCGAATTTGACCCAAATGTTGAGACATTTAAATATGCTGATAAAGAATTGGGGGAAATTAATTGTAAATATTCGTGGGAAGTTTTAACTAAAATACCTGAATTAAAAGTAAAAGACATAAAAAAGGGATTTATTAGCGGAAAGAGAATAAGTAAAGATACTTGGGAAATTGTTGTGGAAATTGATACTGATTTCAGATTTGGTGGTTATCTTGAAAAACAAAAAGCAAGGAAGATTAAATTCACAAAGACGATAAAAATAACGCCACGCAATAAAGTATATAAATCATTGTATTACAAGTGATTATAGCAAGAATGGTGCAAATAAATAATAAATCGAAAATGAAGTGCTTTTAAACGCCCACTTCATACATAAGACGCAGTTTATATTTTCCATTTTACGGCCATAACGGTAATATCATCTACTTGTTCATTATTGCCTGTCCATGTTTGCAGAGTATTCGATAAAATTATTTTTTGTTCATTCAGAGTTTTGTTTCGGATATCGAATAATAAATTTTTAAAACGCTTTTTTGTAAATTTCCGTTCTTTACTGCCGCCGAATTGATCCTGAAAGCCGTCTGAAAAAAGATATATTATATCATTATTTTTTAATTGAATATTGTGGTTCTCAAATTTTTGTTCATAAGGAAAAAATCCGACAGGACTTCTGGTTGCTTTGTACTCTGTCAATTCATTTTCATTTATAATAAAAATAGGATTATAGGCACCTGAGAATTGCAATATATTAGTTTTTATATCAATCATACACAAAGCAATGTCTAATCCGATTTGTGTTTCAACTCCGAAATATTTAAATCGTTTACGTAATATTTCAATTATTTCGGCAGGATTTTGAATTTCTCCGCGTTTTACAATTTCATGCAGATACGCAATTCCCAAAATAGTAAGAAAACCGCCGGGAACACCGTGCCCGACGCAATCTGCCGTTGTAAATATCAGTTTATTTTTTGTTTTATTACAATAATAAAAATCACCGCTGACAAAATTTTTCGGTTTAAATAAAATAAAGTATTCTTCAAAATAAGATTTAATTATTTTATCTCTGGTAAGCATTGCTTTTTGAATAATTTTAGCTATTGTAATACTGTCGGTAATTTCTTTATTTATTATTTCAAGTTCTGTATTTTTATTTTTTATAATTTCGTTTAAAGTTATTAATTCTTCATTATTATTTCTTAATTCTTTTTCGGTTAATGCAAGTTCTTTAATATTTGTTTTAAGTTCGGAGGTTCTTTTTTCCACAATTTTTTCAAGAGATTGGGTTAACAAAGCTAATTGTTCGTTTGTTTTATCTCGATTATTAATAAAAAACATCATTAATCCGAGCAGTAAACTTAAGATCATTAAGGAATTTATATCAAAAAACAAACGTGTTACTTCTTGATTGATATTAATAATAATTGTGGTAAATTTTTCTCGAAAAAATACAATAAAACAATACAACAGGATGACAAATATTAGCCAGCGAACAGTATGTTTAATATCTGCCACGGCTATTGAACAAATTAACGGTAATAAAACCCATAATGCAACCATACCGGAAGGAATAAGATCACCGAAAAACCAATGAAAAGAAAAAGGAACTAAAATGGTTATCAATATTTGAAAAAAACGGGTTTGTCTGAAGTTTTTTGTAAGAACATAATACGAAAAATAGAGAATTGTTAAACCTGTATATATAAACGGAATAACGGAGACAACTTTCAGTTTACAAAGAAAACAGATACTTCCGAATATCAAACCGCCCAATCCCATCAAAATACCCATAATATTAAAGAACTGTTTTTGTTCTTTTAATTTACGAGAATCAAATTCATTTATACCGATTTTTGTCAGATTATAGAACTTTTTTTTTTCTGCATAAACATAATTATTCATTTGCTTAATTTTTATACGATTTATACATCAACGATGAAATTTTGACTATTATGTATTAAGTAATGCAACTTATTTTTGCATGAAAAAAAGTATTAACAAAATAATTTAACAAGGTACAGAATAAATAAAACTTGTTTATGCAAAGGTGCATTTTTTCATTTTATTAACAAAATATATATTCTTATTTATTTGTTTTGCAACAATGTTTTAGTTTACTGTTTTATTAAAATAAAAAAAGCAAGCTGAAAACAGCTCGCTTTGTATATTATAAAAAGAATTTTTTATCAGAATCTGTAATTTACACCGCCCGTCATATAATAAGGAGCACCGATTGCAAACTCAACATTTGCTCCGATATGATCGGTAAAATATCCTCTGATTCCGAATGCAACTAATTGAGGTGAAAAATGAAAACCCGTAAGACTGTTGTCGCCTTCCAAAGCAGCAAGAGTCGGGTCGGTGTTTGTAACATCATAATTAAGACCCCAATTTGTCATTCCCAGTCTGATACCTGAATACATATCTAATTTATCCGATTTTCCGTAATGAAATAAAGCTCTTAGAGCAAAATTCATTCTTTTCAAAACAATTTTTCCGGTATTATCCGAGAATTTGTATTGTTGGTATGCTCCTGCTACACCGGCACTTAAAAAATCCGTAACCATATAATCATAAGATAATTGCATAACGGGAACTGTTGAATATCCGCCGAGGGAATCAACATTAACAACTAAACTGATAAGTCTTCCTACTAAACTTACACCTATATCCGCAGTAGCTGTAGATTTGTAATCTTGTGCAAAAGCACTTGATGCAGCAAATAAAATTGCAAAAAATGTAATTATAACTCGTTTTCTCATAATAAATAAATTTTAAAAGTTAATAAATTTAATGTGTTAAAAGTATAAATTTATTTTTTGTTGCCAAATATTTTCAATAAGTCATATATGTTTTTTGCTTCATATCGTTTGTTGTTTTTTATTATTATGAAATTCTTATTTTTTTTTGTTTCAATAACAGGAATATCCGGCATATCGGAAACATAAAATCCTTTTCTTTTTAATCCGTTGATAATGATATTTCTGAAATCTTCAGATTGATAATTGTTAATGATTTTAACGGGATATTTTTTATCTGCTTTAACGGAGAACTCAAAAGTTTCGGAATTAAAAATTACATGTTTATCAGAAAATATGTTTTGCAACATTCCGTTTAAAATTAAATCTTCCGGACTGCCTTCATAAATTGTTTTATTTCGAATTAACCAAACCTTATCACAATATTTTAAAGCAATATTCAAATCATGCGTAGAAAAAATAATTGTTTTATTAGAATTTTTAGCTGTATCGGATAATAAATTATATAAAGCAAACTTGCTTTCTAAATCTAAAAATGCAGCCGGTTCGTCTGCCAAAATAATATCGGTATCCTGTGCTAACGCACGAGCTGTCATTATTTTTTGTCTTTCTCCGTCACTTATTTCAGAAATATATCTGTCTTTAAAATTGCTCATTCCTACAGTTTTAAGAGCAGTTTCAATAATTTTTTTATCTTTTTCGGAATTTTGATCTGTAAATTTTTGGTGCGGGAATCTTCCCAACGAAACCACATCTTTAACTTTTAAATATTTTGTTTGAATTATTTCCGAAGATACATAGGCAATGATTTTTGCTAAATCCGATTTGTTGTATTTTGTTTGATTAATTCCGTTAATAATAATATTACCCGAAAGTACTTGTTGTAAACCGATAATTGTTCGCAATAAGGTACTTTTTCCGGAGCCGTTTATGCCGATTAAGGCAATTAATTCACCTTCTTCCGCAGAAATATTACTGTTTTGCAAAAGTATTTTGCTTTTTTTCTTTAAAACATAACCGATTTTAGTGTTTTGGAGTTTTAGTTTTATCATTTTTTATCATAATCAGAATTTTCATCTGTTTTTAACGTTCAAAACAAGGTTTGTAAAATTGCACATAGCTTATACCTCCGTAATTACATATCTATTCTATTAAATAATAAAAAAATATAAGCAAAGATACAAATTTATTCAGCTACTCAGTATTTCAAAATTTAAAAAAGATATGTTATTTTCCCCTTAAGAAAGAAAGGTGTTCCGGGCGTAAAATGAATTTCTTCAACCGGTTGTGTTTCATTTTTTAATCGTGTAAGCGTTGCAAATTGTGTTTCATTCCAATCAACATTAAATAAATTGTCAATACTTATACCGAAAACCACTCTGCGATACTGATAATTCATTATTAAATCCGTAATAAAATAGCCCTTTGCCGTTATACTGTAATCCTCATTTGCAGGTCGGCTTTTTATGTATCTGTAATGAATTCCGCCCGTCAGTCCGAAATCAGTTTTAACTGAGAAGCCTCCCGTACCGGTTAAATCAGGAGCAAGAGGAATATAATTTTCACCTTCGGGTTCATTAATACTTCTTCCGTAACACCAATTAATATTATTATTAAAAAACAACCACGGTTTTATTTGATAACGAATTCCGAAATCAACTCCTTCACGATTAGTTTTACCGCTCGGTTCTACAACACCTTCATCACCCACATACACAAATTCTTGTTCCAAATAAATATCCCACAAACCGACATTTAAAATAATACTTGGAATCGGCTTCCAAATTAAACCTAAATCTGCTCCGTAAGAAGCCGGCAAACATTTTCTCCCGTGCTCTGCAACAACAACACGAGTATCATTAGAATGAAAACCTTTTCCTGTTTTAAAATAAAGTTGAAAATTATGATTTCCGTTATATAAAATATTAAATTTCGGACTGAAAATAGTTTTATTAACACTTTCGGAATTATAAGATGAATCTAATAAATTAATATAATCAAAAATAAAATAATCCGAACGAACAGCAGCATTTATCATCCATTTCCCGAAATCTAAATCATAACTCACATAAGCAAAAGCATTTGACTCATAGACATTCCCTAATTTTATTTGTTTCAAAGTAATTATTCGGTCTTTAGTATGAGATAATTCATCACCCAAAATTTGATTTTCCAAAAAACCGATACCGTAGTTTGCATTTAACTTAAAATCAGAAAATGAATATTTGTGAGTTAACTGTATATCACTTCCGTATAGCATTCGGTTTTCTTTTTGTCGTATTTGATCACCGTTAATACTGTCATTTAAGAAAAATGTAAAATCGGAATACAATTCAAAATTATAATGTGATAAATAGAAATGACTTTTCACAAATGTGTGGTCATCAATAAAATGAGTATATTTAAAGTTGATATTTGTTCTGCCGGTATTTCCGCCCTCCGAATCATCAATAGCACCAAATCTGTCTATCAAACCTTCATTAACAGCTCTTTGAGGTATCTGTCCCGAAGCATCCCATTTACTTTTAAAATAAGAACATAACAGACTTAATTTATCTTCAGAATTTATTAATGCCGTATATTTTCCGGTAAAATTAATACGACTGAAATGTTGCGAAGCATCAAAGGGTCCGTCTGTCAGATAATATTCACCGGCAACATAAGCATTTTGACTTCCTGTACTTAAAATTTTTATTAACGAAACATTTCTAATCGTATTAAACATTCCGTATTCTACAGATGTTGAACTTGTTTCAAGTTTATCTTTTGTTTCAAAATTAACATATCCGGTAGTTGTAAAATTACCTTTATCTGCATAATAACTTCCCTTTCCGAAGTCAATTTTATTAATCAATTCCGGTATTAAAAAATGCAAATCAGCATATCCCTGTCCGTGTGCATGCGACACCATATTTACCGGCATTCCGTCAACCGTAATATTTATATCTGTTCCGTGATCCAAATCGAATCCTCTGAAAAACAGTTGTTCCGCTTTACCTCCGCCGGCATGTTGCCCGATAAATAATCCCGGCACTTTTCGTAATATTTCTTGAGAAGTATTAATAGGTCTTATATTTAAGTCAATATCAGAAATAACATTTAAGCTGTTAAAATTACCTGTAATTGTAACTTCTTTTATATTGTATGCCTTTCTTTTTAATTTTATGGTTTGTATTTTATTAAGTTTATCTTTTGAAATTATTATTTGTTTTTGCTCATATCCCAAAGAAATAATTACAACAGTATCTCCGGGATAAGTTTTACTTAAAGAAAAAAAACCTTCGACATCGGAATGGCTGTGATTGCCTTTTGACGCATTATGAATGTAGGCATCTTCTATCGGAGAATTTGATACATTTAATAATCTTCCTTTAAATGTTTGTCCGAAAACAAAATACGGAGATATTAAAAAAAACAATAATACTACTTTTTTCATTTTTTAAGAGTTTTTAGAATTTTACAAATTTACAAAATAAAAGAAATATTAAAAACTTAAAGCAATCCAAATAATTCCGACAATTATTGCTGCCGAACCGCCGAAAACTCTGAACCCTACAAGGAACTTTTTTTTGTTAAGCAAAGAGGCTTTGTGAGATACCGAGCCGAGCGACCAAGCAAATAAAGCCATTACTATTACCGTTCCTGCAGCAAACCCGAGAAGATAAAAAACTGCATCAGCTTCCGAAGGCAAAGCCAGTGCAGGAAGAACAATAAGAATATGATAAATGCCGGCAAATCCATGCAGTATTCCCACTAAAACAGCCGCTTTAATATTTTTAATTTCTTTATGTTTATGCAAATTTTTATTAAGCAATTTATAAAATGCCCAAAGTCCGATTACGATTAAAATAACACCTACAATAGTCTCACTGTATTCAGAAATCAATTTTATCGGAAAAACTTCTCTGAATAAATAAAATAATATACCGATTAAAAGCAATCCTGTTGTATGACCGATTCCCCAAGAAATACCGATTATCCACGACTTTTTTTTATTTTCTATTGCCAAAGGTGTAACAGCAGCCAAATGATCGGGACCCGTCATAACATGTGTTGCACTGGCAACCATTCCTATTAAAAATGAAATAAACATATCCTAAACTTTATATTTTTTATTTTTTAACTTTCTGACTTTCAACTAATTTATCTGTTATAACGGTAATAAGCCGCACAAGCACCCTCCGAAGATACCATTGGTGAGCCCAAAGGATTCTCAGGATTACATTCTTTCCCGAATGCCGGACACTCAAACGGCTTCTTCAACCCTTGCATAATTTCACCGGCAATACAAACTTTCGGTTCATCTTTTGAAAGACCTTCCAAATCAAATAATGTTTCAGCATCAAAATCACTGTATTTTTCTTTAATTTTAAATCCGCTTTTCTGAATTTCTCCGATACCTCTCCAATTTCTGTCGGTTATTTCGAAGATTTCAAACATAGTATTTTGTGCCGGAATATTTCCTTCTTTTTTTACCATCCGTTTGTATTCATTCTCAACAAAATATTCACCATTTTCAAGTTGTTCAACACAAGCCAGAATTCCTTTTAAAATATCAACCGGCTCAAAACCCGTTATTACAATCGGTGTTTTATATTTTTCGGCAATCGGGATATACTCTTCGTAACCCATCACTGTACAAACATGTCCGGCAGCTAAAAATCCCTGTATCAAGCTTCTTTGAGATGAAAGAATGGCATGCATCGCCGGGGGAACCAAAACATGCGAACTCAAAATTGAGAAATTCGTTAAATTTCTTCGTTTTGCTTCAACAACCGACATCGCATTTGCCGGAGCCGTTGTTTCAAAACCTACAGCCAAAAAAACAACTTTCTTATCCGGATTTTTTTCCGCTATGTTAACAGCATCCAGAGGAGAATATACAATACGCACATCCCCGCCCTCTGCTTTTATTTTTAATAAATCTGTATCGGAACCGGGAACACGCAACATATCTCCGAAAGATGCCATAATTACATTTTCTTGTCGGGCAATAAAATGTGCTTTATCAATAACTTCCAAAGGTGTTACACAAACAGGACAACCCGGTCCGTGCACAAGAGTAATTTCTTTCGGTAAGAAATCCTGCAAACGATATTTCATAATCGAATGCGTTTGCCCGCCGCAAATCTCCATAATTGTCCAATTCTGCGTAACTGCGGATTTTATTTTCTCGGCAAGAGCTTTTACCGTTTTTATATCTCTGTATTCATCAACAAATTTCACAATATCTTTTTAAATTTTACCTATTCTCTTTTATTTGTTTAAACTTTCATCTAAAGTTTTTTGTATATCTTCAAATTCTTTCGCTGTTTTAATCGCTTCTTCCGCTTCTTCTTCATCAATAATACTTAATGCCGTTCCTACATGTGCCAAAATATAATTACCGATTTTTGCTTCGGGCAACCATTGAATATTAATTTCTTTTACAGCACCTCCGAAACTGACTTTTGCCGTTCTGAATTCTGAATTGTTACTATTAATTGAAATTATTTTTCCCGGAACTGCTAAACACATAATTTTGTTATTTATTTAATTTTAACTTTGACAAAATTTTTATTTTTTACGATACAAAGTTGCAACACATTTAAAAAACTAAATATGAGAAAAATCATATCTGAATATTTTTTATCAGCTTTTTTACTTTTCGGATTAAGCAATTTCGGATTTACTCAAACTGATACACTTATATCACACAACAACACAACAAATTACACTAAAGACACAATTCCGACTTCTGAACTTGATACAACAAAATTTAATACAATGTCTTTGCTTTTTATCGGTGATATAATGGGACACGGACCACAAATTCGTTCGGCTTATAATTCAAAAACGAAGAATTATGATTACGACACTGTTTTTTATTATATAAAAGGCATAATGTCGAAACCCGACTTTGCAATTGCAAACTTAGAAGTAACCCTCGCCGGACCTGTGTATAAAGGTTATCCGCAATTCAGTTCACCGGATGCTTTGGCTCAAGCCGGAAAAAATGCCGGTATTGATTTCTTAGTTACGGCAAACAATCACTGTTGCGACAGAAGACTTCAGGGAATTAACCGAACAATTGATGTATTGGATACCTTACATATAATACACACCGGTACATTTAAAAATAAAGATGCACGTGACACAACAAATCTTATTATTTTGACAAAAGACAGTATTAAAGTCGGAATATTAAACTATACTTACGGAACAAACGGAATTCCGATTCCGAAACCGGCTGTCGTAAACCTTATTGACACAGCAATTATGCACAATGATATTGACAAATCAAAACAGGATAGTTTGGATAAACTTATTATTGTTTTACATTTCGGAACGGAATATCAATCGCATCCGAATAAAGCTCAAACCAGCTTGGTTTCGTTTCTTTTTGATAAAGGTGCGGACATTATCATAGGCTCGCATCCGCACGTGATACAAAAAATGATGTATTTGCCCGGAAACGACAGCATCAAAGAGCATTTTGTTGCTTATTCTCTCGGAAATTTCGTATCAAACCAACGAAAGACTAAAACCGACGGCGGAGTTATGTCAAGAATTGTCCTGAAAAAAGAAAACGGCAAAACTTTCATTGACACAAGCAATTACATTTTAACTTGGGTTTACAAAAAACCACGTGCAAACGGATTGTATTATTATTTCATCCTGCCTGCCGCCGAATACGAAAACAAAAAATCATTCTTCAAAAATTCGGCAGATTTTGAAAAAATGAAACTGTATCTTAAAAGTTCTCGTCAATTATTGAATGAAGAAAATAAAAATGTGTCAGAACTGAAAACAAAATAAATCATCGCAAATAAACTATCTTTATTATTATTAAAATCGGAATTCATTAAAAATTCAGATTCTATATTATTCTTGACCCAATTTCAGAAAATCATCCTTAAAATCCTTTAACAAATGCATAGCATTATTTTCTCTTAATTTGGAATTAATAATACTTCTTTTATTAAACAATGCTCTTGATAATTCTTTAGCAAAAGTAACAGAATTCATACTGTCTAATTGCTCTTCGGAAAATCTCTGATGAAAATCATCGGCAATCGGTTGCACAATACACACACATTTTAAAGAATCAGTTTTATCGGATGTATCGTTACAATATTTTTCTTCCAAAGCTGAAATGGTATGAATACCCGTTAAATAAATATATGAAAAAAGTCCCCCGGCAGCCAATAAAATAACAATCAACAATATTTTAAATGCTTTTTTGGTTAAAAATCGAACAATAATAATTAAAATAACTAAAGCAATTGCACCGATAATAATAGTTTCTTTATCCATATAACAAAAATTTATAATAAGTTTGCGACAAATTTCTAAATGTAAAATTACAAATTTTTAGTTATTCCGGAATTCTTTTGATAAAAAAACAATGACTGACAAAAATAAATACCCGAAAAAAAAATATTCTAAAAAATTCACGAAAGGAAAAACCGAAAAATATTTTTCGGATACACCTGCCGAGATATCTGAAGACAAAGCCATCAGATTGAATAAATATTTAGCAAATGCCGGAATTTGTTCAAGACGTGATGCCGATAAATTGATAAAAGAAGGTCTTGTAAAAGTAAACGGTAAAATTGTAACCGAACTGGGATTGAAAATTTCGAAAAATGACACAGTAAAATACAAAAATAAAAAAGTTCATTTTGAAAAATCGGTTTACATTCTTTTAAATAAACCGAAAGGTGTTCTTACAACAGTTTCGGATGACAGAGGACGTAAAACAGTATTAGATTTTTTCAGAAATAAAGTTCAAGAACGTATTTATCCCGTCGGACGATTGGATCGTGATTCCACCGGTATTTTACTACTGACAAATGACGGCGATTTAACAAAAAAATTAACCCATCCCAAATACAATAAGAAAAAAATATATCACGTATTTTTAAACAAGGATTTAGATAAAAAAGATGCCGAAAAATTAGTTGAAGGTATTGATTTAGAAGACGGATTTATGAAATTTGATACCTTGGCATTTCCTGACCCAAAGAGCAAAAAAGACATCGGAATAGAAATTCATTCAGGCAGAAACCGAATTATCAGACGAATGTTTTCCGAATTAGGATACGATGTTTTAAAATTAGACCGAGTGTATTTTGCCGGCCTGACAAAAAAAGATTTGAAACGCGGGAAATGGCGTTTTTTAACGCAACTTGAAATTTCAAATCTTAAAAGAGGCATTTATGAATAAGTTTGGGATAATTTTTGCATAATATCTCTTAAACTGATTTAAATTAAACAAACTATAAAAAATGAAAAAAATTATTTTAATTCTGATAATAATAATTCCTGTTAAGGTTTTCAGCCAACTGTATTACTACCCGATTACAGACGCAAATATTAACAAAACGCAAAAATTCTTTTTTGTTGATAATCATAAAATCCTTTGGAAAATGAAAATGAGAAAGGATGTAAAGCCTTTGATTAAAGATTTACCGTATAAAACAATTAAATACTACAATTATATTACCCCGAAAAAATATCTGATTACCGATGACTATATTTTTTTTCCGGATGATAAGAGTTTAATGGTTCTCAGCCGAAAAGGTAAATTGATAATGAATATGATATCTCCTCGCAAACAACTCTTTGACAGCAGTGAATTCAGTAAATTTACAATATCAACTCCGAACGGAACTTGTGAAGGCAATGCCGGAAAAGGCTATTTTATGGAATTTTGCGGTGATTATTTATTTTACGTTACAGGTAATAAAATGATTTGTATGAACAGAAATAATTTTGAAATTATTGAAGAATACGATTTTAAAGATTTTAAAAACAGAGCTAAAGCACCGTTTCATAAATACATATTTGAAGCAGTAGAATTTACGATAGAGATTGACGGAAAAGACCTTATAAATTGATTTCTGCTATAACAGTATCGAAAAAGCTATATTATCCGGAGTATCAACAACTTTTAAGCAATAACTTGTAAAAACAGACATTAATTTGGCACCGGCACGAATTATTTTTGAATTTGTAATAAGCCAAACACATTTTATTTGCCCTTTAAGTTCTTTTAACTCTTTTTGCCATATCTTTTGAGCCTTCAAATCAAAACCTGTCATATTAACAGAATCCCATATTACAACAACTTTCTCATCGCCTATAGTTTCAAAATACTCTCTCCACTCTGCTACAGCAAATTCAGCATATTTTGTACTAAAATATCCTGTAAAAGTAAATTTTAAACAATCTTCTCCTTTAAAAGAAACTAACTCTATTATAGGATTTAAAATCTTATCGGTCATAAAATAGTTTTTATATTTATAGTTTTTTATTTGTGAATACAGCTTATTTCATTAATTAAATACCTTAAGTATTATCTTTCTTTTCTTTTTATTTATTGTAACGATATTATTAAAATAAAGTTTCAAATTATGCTGTCTAACATTGTCGAAAAACTGCTGTATGATAAACCAATCAATAAAATTTAATTTCTGTTTGTTTCATTTTTATTACTTTAGCATTTTGAATATAATTTATAAAAATCAACCATAAAATGAAAATACATACTAAAAGATTACTTTTTATAATAAGCTTTATAACTCTTTCAACTATAAACTTCTCGTGGACAAGTATTTCCAAATATGATTTCGGAAATTTAAAAAATAAAAGTTATTACAAAACACTTTTTACCGAAGCAGAACTAGTAAAATTAGCTGATGCCGATAATTATTATGCTAAAGGAAATACAAAAATGATTGAAGCTGAAAAATATTTCAGAAAAGCAGACGGATTTAAAAAAGTTGCTGAAAATTACGGCGGCAGAACTTTAAAAAAAGCAAAACATTATGAAAAAAAAGGGGTGAAAAGTTCATTAAAAGCATATAATTCTTTTTTTAAAGCATCGGATTTAAAATTTCATATTTATTCCGAAAGATTAAAAAAAATGCATACGGATAACTCAAAGAAAATGCTTAAAGCTGAAGAAATTGCTATAAACGCTCGTTCAATATATATAGACGGAACAGAATTAAAAACCCAAGCAGAAAAGCTGACAGGCAAAACCAGAGTCGATGCTTTTAAACTTGCTTTTGATAAGCATTTGGAAGCAATTAATAATCAGGAAATTGCTTTTAAAATCTATATGAATGATCCTGATATTATTTATAATAAAAATACAGATAAAATAACTGACTCTAATAGCATAAATAACAAACAAAAAGAAGCAAACTATTCAGAAAAAGACAATAATACTTTTACAGATAAGGATATTTATAATTCTGATAATGACCCTAATATATACAAATCAAAAGAAGAATTTATTATCAGCAAATTAAATATCAGCCAAAATGATCTTTCAGCCCTTGCAGATGCAAAAGATAAAAAAATATACGCCGATAAAATAGCGGATGATATTGACAGTGATTACGAAAAAATTCAAAAAATAAGAACCGATGCCGATGCTTCAAAAGATGAATATGAAAAAGAAATGAAAAAGAAAATGGCTTCCGGCTTAGAAGATGTGTTTTTTGACAAAATGCTGAAAGCAGCTGATTTGTATTTTAATGCAGATAAGACAAAATATGAAATTTATGACAAATATTTACCGACTGCAAGAAACTCAAATAAAATTAATGAAGCTCAAAAATTTGAAACCAACGCAAAAAAACTTAATGCCTCTGCATTACAAAAATATAATAAAGCAAATTTTTATTCAGGACATAAATCCGATAAATACATTCAAATAATGGATGCTGTGCAAACAGAACTTTCGGCCATTCAAGAGCAGGAAAATGCCTACAGCATATATTTTAATAAACCTGCTGAAGCAATAACACCGCCAATTGTAAATGAACAAACAAAAAATGACACAGGCCATGAATTAACATATAATTATTCAGGTTCATATATGTATTCAAAATACAATCCTAAACCTGTTCCCCTAAAATACAAGAAAGGTATCGTCTTCAAAGTGCAAGTCGGTCTGTTCAAGGAACTTTTGCCGCTTTCAAAATACGGAAAATATTCTCCCGTAAGTTATGATACTTTTAAAAATAACCCTTATAAAAGATTTATGGTAGGCGAATACAGAAGTTATAAAGCTGCCGAATACGTACTTAAAAAAATTAGGAAAAAAGGTTTAACCGATCCGTTTATTGTAGCTTATGAAAACGGTGTAAAAAAATCAGCAACATACGGAATATCTAAAATTATAAGGGATGAAGATTTTGAAAAAACAGAAACAAAAGAAATGTCCTTACTGACAGGCGGAGTTTATAAAAACAATAACAATGCTGATTATCAAACAAATAACAATCAAACATACAATACCGAAGACATAAAAGACATTTCAAAATTTAACGGTTTAGTTTATTGTGTACAACTTGGTAATTTCTCCGCACCTAAGCAAAAAACAGATTTTCCCGGTGTTCAAAATTTAATTTCGGAAAACAACAAAGCCGCATATAAGTATTTAGCCGGACCTTATTCAAGTTATGAAGAAGCAAAAAACGAAAGCAAAAAACTTAATCGCCGAGGATATGAAGGAACTTTTGTTGTTGCCTACAATTACGGAGAAAAAATTAGCTTAAACCAAGCTGCCGAAATAAAAAAAACCGGCAATACCGGTATCAAAACAACAAATAAAAACGACATATGGTTTACAGTTCAAATTGCAGCCTATTCACACAAATTAAATAATGCTGAAATGCAGGAATTCGGTGAGCTTGCAAAAAAATACAGCATAAATGTTACACAAGTTGACGGCGGATTATTTTTATATACTATAGGGAAATATGCAAACTATAAAGAAGCTGCTGCCGTAAAAAAAGAAATCAAAACTTTGCATTATGACGGCTTTGTAATTGCTTTTAAAAACGGTATAAAAATCAGTGCTTCTAAGGCTATTGAGCTTTTGAAAAATTAAAGCAATATCTAATAAACTGTGTATAGTTGATTTTGTATCTTTAACGTATTAATTATAGCAAATAATGAGAAATAAATTGAACTTTTTTAAATTATTAACCAATTTAATTTTTCAATATGGGATTAGCAGGTTTTCCAGAAAAAAGAGGCGGAAAATTTTTAAAAGAAAAAAAACGAACCATAGAAACTAACGGTATTTCTTTTACTTTTAATTCTTTATATTATTATGCCCCGGATGACGGGCATCACTATACAACGACCGAAATTGACACCGAAAATTATTCACGTATGAGAAAAGCTGAAAAAGAAGCCCTTAACAAACACGCCGAAAAGGCTTAAAACAGTGTCGATCTTATAATAAAGCCGGGTTTTTGCCCGGGTTTTTTCGGTATAATAATTGATGTGTATTGAAATATACGTAAAATGTTTTACGTTGTATTTGAAAATGTATTACATTTGCAGTCTAAACTTATAAAATATTTTTTATGGTTAAAGATATCGGCACAATAGAGACAAAAACCGAAAATCTAATATCTTCATATACTCAAAACCCTTTGTCTGATCCGGAAGCAATAAATTTGTTTCTGGATAATATTAATAAAATCAGAAAGCCTGTTTTAAAAGCAACCGATATTATCCGTGAGATTGATAAACTAATTTTACTTATAACGTGGGTCGATGTTAAAAGTTCTGAAGATGAACAAAAAGTAAAAGAAATTATTCAAATATCGGATTCTTTTCATAAAGATGTTATTAAGGTTTTTGCTTGGTTAAACAAAAATCTTCCGAAAAGAATGTTCGGTGAAGCATTAAAAAATTTTAAAAATGCCGTTGATGATTTGGAAGATAGCATTAATGAAGTTGAACAAGTAATTTTTGTTTTCAGAAAAGATAAAGAACTTACGGATATTATTGATAATTTATAATTCCTTTAAATGTCTTTTTATTTCTCTTCCGAATTTATTTCACAATTTAAAAAAATTATAAAAAACAACGCCGACAAAAATCTTGAAAAAATTTTTATTGACGAGATTATTTCTGAAACAAGCGAAAATATTCTTAATGTAGGTACTTCAAACATAAATTCGACAGCTTATAATTTGCTTATAAAAAAACGTTTAAAAAGAGAAGGGAAAGGTAAAAGCTCATCATACAGAACATATTTCTTTTTTCGGATAAAAAATGATGTTTTTGAATTTATATATGTTTATCCTAAAACTGGCAGACGCTCTCAAACTTCAATAACGAAACAAGACTTAAAGAATTTGTTAAAACGGTTTTCCGAAGATAAAAAAAACGGTAATCTTACTGAAATTTGTTTAAGTGCCGACGGTTCCAAAATAATTAACAAAAACACGAAAAAAAATATTTTTTAAAACTCAAAATAAAAGAGGCTGTCTCAAAAGTCATAAAATGATCTGACAAAATACACAAATGACTTATTTTTATTAATAAACAAGCCGTTTCAAGTTATTAAAAAGTGTCAAAATGACTTTTGAGACAGCCTCTTTTATTTATTTCTTTAGCAGTTCTTTAGCATTCATATAAATTTTGCTAATACCAAAGCATTTAATAACGCAATCCGACCGATTACCTGCGATACCCAAAACGGCAACCGCTTAAATATGCAAACGAAATATACAAATTGATGTGAATTGCTTTCATTTTGTATCTTTGACGTATTGTTAATAAAGCAAAATGTTTAGACTCTCAGCAAATCGCTTTTTTATCTGTCTGATATTTAATTAATATCCTATCTTTGCAAAAAATTTCAAATAATTTAATGTGACTTTTGACGAATTAAATTTAAGCAAACCGCTTTTAAAAGCAATAGAAGATATCGGTTTTATAAATCCTACACCCGTTCAGGAAAAAACTTTTTCGGTAATTATGTCCGGGAAGGATGTAGTCGGAGTAGCACAAACCGGAACAGGTAAAACATTTGCTTATCTTCTGCCGATTTTAAGACAATTAACGTATTCCGAGCAGAGACATCCGCGAATTTTGATCCTTGTCCCTACCCGAGAGCTTGTAATTCAAATCGTCGGCGAACTTGATAAATTAACCGAATATATGACTGTGCGCTATGCCGGCATATACGGAGGAACAAATATCAACACACAAAAAAAAGTGGTGTATGCCGGTTTAGATATTCTGGTTGCTGCACCCGGAAGACTTTATGATTTAACGATGACCGGTTTATTAAGATTAAAGAATATTCAAAAAGTTGTTATTGATGAAGTTGATGAAATGCTTAATCTCGGATTTCGTCCGCAACTGATGAGTATTTTTGAAATTTTACCGAAAAAAAGGCAAAACCTGATGTTTTCGGCAACCTTAACTCCTGAAGTTGAAACTTTTATTAATAATTTCTTTATTTCTCCTTTGAAAATTGAAATTGCAGCTCACGGTACTCCCATTAATAAAATCATTCAATCTGTTTACCGAGTACCGAATTATAATACTAAAATTAATCTTTTAAATTTGCTTTTGAAAGATACAGCATTTGAAAAAATATTGGTTTTTGTTTCCGGAAAACGAATTGCAGACAGAATAATTGAGAGTTTATTAACTGAATTTAAAGAAAAATCAGCCGCAATACATTCTAACAAATCGCAAAATTTAAGAATAAAAACATTAGAACGTTTTCATAAAGGTGAATTACGCCTATTAGTTGCCACAGATATTGCCGCTCGCGGATTGGACATTTCCGATGTCAGCCATGTTATTAATTTCAACATGCCGGAAACACCTGGAGATTACATCCATCGCATAGGGCGAACAGGAAGAGCAGATAAGCCGGGCAAAGCAATCAGCTTTGTTACTGAAAAAGATACAGAATTCTTAATGCAAATTGAAGAAATGATGCAAAAATCGGTACCTGTTAAAAATTTGCCTGAAGATTTAAAAATATCAAACGTATTAACCGAAAGTGAAAAAATTAATTTATACGATAAGAATTACTTAAAAGTGCACCATTTGCAGGAAACAAAAGGAGCATTTCAAGACAAAAAAGAAAAAAATAAAAAGATAAACTCCGGAAGTCCTTCAAAAAAGCGAAAACGAAATAAGAAAAATATTAAAAGAAGCGGAAAAAGATAGACTGAATTAAGTAATAATTTATAAAGTTGAAAGTAAATATTCAATAATTAAAATGAATTTGAGAAAATGAATGAAGATAACAAACTTCCGAATAATATAATATATTCACAAAAAACCATTGAATTTGTTACCGTTGCAAATGAATTTTGCAAAATTCTCGAAAACTTAAGTGACTTTTCCTTGAAAGAATTTGTTGAGAACGTTTATAAAATAAGTTCATTACTTCATTTAAAAGCATTAGGTTTGCCTAAACCCGAGATTTCAAATAAAATGCCTTCGGAAACTTTTATAACAGAAGCCGATTGGCATTATATTGATTCTGCAATAAGTAAAAAACTCGGACAATATGAGGTTTTCACGGATTTATTTGAACCCGGAGACACAGCTACACCTGTAAACATAAGTATATCAGAATGTTTGACAGATACTTATCAGGAATTAAAAGATTTTACAAAAATTTATCAAATAGCAGGAGAAGATGAAATACTTAATGCAATTGCAGATTGTAAAAATAATTTTGAACTGTTATGGGGCTCTCGTATAATAATCGTATTGAAAGAATTTCATAATCTTTTATACGGAAATGAAGAGTTAAAAGAAGATGATACAGATGTTTCTTCAGAAATTTTAAAAGGGAGAAATTGGGTTGATAATCTTTTTAATGAATAATTCTAAAATTATCCGCATCCTTTCCTACGGGAAATTTTTCTCTGAAAGCATTCAGTTTATCTTTATCTAAAAGCAAAGTTTCAATACTTTCTTCGTGTGCTTTTGTTTTGCTTATTTTATTTCCTTTTGCATCATAAACACCGGAATCTCCCGAATGGTAAATAGCGTTACCGTCATTCCCTACCCTGTTCACACCGATAACATAAGATTGATTTTCTATAGCACGTGCTTTCAGCAAAGTTTTCCATACATCATTTCTTCGTTCAGGCCAATTAGCAACATAAATGAGTAAATCATAATTATTTGTATTTCTGCTCCAAACCGGAAAACGTAAATCGTAACATATCAAAGGCATAATTTTCCACCCTTTCAACGAAACAAGCAAATGGTCTTTTCCTTGTGAATAAAATTTGTCTTCACCGGCAAATGAAAAAAGATGTCTTTTATTATACGTTTTATATGTCCCGTCAGGAGTCATCCAAATTAAAGTATTGAAAAACTGACCGTTTTTTTCGGTGATAACCGTTCCCGTTACAACAGCATTTTTTAATACGGAAAATTCTTTCATTTTTTGAATAACTTTCTCCTGATCAGAAGAAAATTTACTCGGATTCATAGAAAAACCGGATGCAAACATTTCCGGAAGAATAATTAAATCTGTATTTTCTTTTATTAATTGAATTTTTTCGGTAAAATTGTTGAGATTAGCTTCAATATTTTCCCAAACTAAATCAGACTGTATTATTGTTACTTTTAGGTACATTTTTGTTTAATTTTTTACTGCTCAGACCACAATTTTTTTTTAATTCATAATATCTTATCTGTGTTATCTGAGGCATCTGTGTGAAATATTTTTCTCACACGGATTACACGAATTGCACAGATTTTTTGTAATTTATAATATCTTATCTGTGTTATCTCTGAGGCATCTGTGTGAAATAATTTCCTCATTTTTATATAGTTCCGTTAATATACCTCTTAATGCCTTCATTAATATCTCTTTCACTGAAATTTATCAACAAACCCAATTTACAACCATACAGTTTAACATAAGTTGCTATTTGTTTAAAATGCACTTTTGCTAATGTTTCAACAGATTTTATTTCAATTATAATTTTATTTTCTACAATCAAATCTGCTCTGAATCCATGATCCATTTTTATATCTTTCCAAATCACGGAAATTGATTTTTGTCTTTCTGTTTTCAACCCTGCTTTTTGTAATTCGTAATACAATATTTCTTCATATACAGATTCTAATAAACCCGGTCCGAGATTATTGTATATATCATAAACAATTCCTCTTATTTTATATGAAATTTCATTTTCGTTCATATTATTCCTTTTTATCTGTGATATCTGAGACATTTGTGTGAAATATTTTTCCTCACAGGGATTACGCAAATTGCACAGATTATTTTTAATTTATAATATTGTATCTGTGGTATCTGTGAGATTTGTGTGAAATATTTTTCTCACACGGATTACACAAATTGCACAGATTATTTTTAATTTATAATATCTTATCTGTGTTATCTGAGGAATCTGTGTGTCGCAACTTTATTCAATCACAAATTTCTCCTTATGAAGCCCTTCCATTCCTCTGTATTTTTCTTTAATGGCTTTTATATCTTTATCAAAATCACCCGTAAGTTTAAATTCTCCGATAAAACCGACAGTTTTTGATTTAAAGTCAGAAAAAGTAAGATAAACCGGGACATTTGCTTCCTGTGCAATTCTGTAAAAACCTGTTTTCCAATTCGGATTTGGTGCACGTGTTCCTTCCGGAGTTATTGCCAAAATCATGTTATCGGCTTTTCTGAATTCATCAGCAATTTGTTTTACAATTCCGCCGGGATATTGCCTGTTAATAGGAATTGCTCCCCAACGACGCATTAACCATCCCATCGGGAAAAAGAAAAATTCTTTTTTTACCATTATTTTGGGTTCCATTCCCATTGCCCAATTATACATTTTCCCCCATATCATATCCCAAATACTTGTATGCGGTGCCACTACACATATATATTTCGACACTTCAGGCAATTCTCCCCCGAATTTCCAACCTATAATTTTGAAAAACGATTTTCCTATAATTTTTTTAAATGAAGCCATAAGCGAATTATTCAGTAATTTTTATTTTTTCATTTGTATCATCAAATACAAATATAAAATAATTTAAGAAGAATGTAAAAAAGACAATCCCGGCAATAGTATTAAGCATCGATTCAAATAAGAAATTAAAACCCGTAATCAGAAGAAATGAAAGGAATAAATAATTTTTTCTTTTGAAAGATATAAAAATCGGATAAATAAAGAGACTTAACAAAAGTAAAAATCCGAAAATTCCGTACAGAACAAATTCTTCCAGAAATTGATTATGAACATTTAAATTGTGAGATTTAATCTCAGATATCTTTTTATTTGAATATTTTTTATATTCATTATTAAAATTTTCTTGAAATTTTTCTGTCCCGATTCCTATCCAAAAATTATTCTCAACAATATTAAAACCTGCTTTCCACAGATCAATTCTTGCCGGAGACTTTCCGGAAACATTTGTATTATTCGTTTTTTCTGTTGTTACTATCTGATTAAATGTAGTTTGAATTCGTTTATTCATAAAACTAACTACCACCATTAAGATAATCAATAAAAATGTTAAAATTTTGTAAAACAAATTCTTAGAAAAAAATATTTTATGAACCAGTTGCCAAGATAAAAGAATCACTAATGATATTATTCCGGCACGTGAAGTCAACAAAAATATCATTGTAATAAAGAACAGAATTACTAGCCAAAACAAAACTTTTTTAAATTTTGAACTAAAGATATTTTGTTTTTCATTCAAATAAAAAATAATTGCGAGTGCAAAAACGATATACATACTGAAATAGCCGCGATGATGAAAAATTGATAATTCTGATTGCCGAAAATAATTTCTGTGAAGTTCATTTACAGGATTAAATGTAAACACCCCGTTCAGAAATGAAATTGATTTATATAAGGCAACAGAAATGCAAATCAGAGACATTAAAACAGTTGATATTGCAAATAATTTCAAGAATAATTGCTTTCTTTCCTTAAATTTTGATGCGGATAAAGCAAAAAGCAATGGAAAAATTAAAAGTGATAATTTTTGCATTATCTGCTTTGAAACATTTTTTTCATCATCTGCAAAGAAGACATTGCTTAAAACAAACAAAAACAATATTAGTTGGAGAATAAACATAATATTCAAAAATCGATTATTCAAATTTTGCTTAAACCTTTGCTTAAATTTAAATTCTAAAATTGAAAATAACATCCATCCGACAATAATATCCGATAGAATCCATCGGTATGAAGGAATTTGAAAGGCAATCAATAAAGCAAACAATAAGGATGCACCTTGAATATATTGAAATATCTCCTTTTTAGTAAACATTTTAAAATGATTTTTTATTATCAATGATTTTTACAACTCCAAACAAAATAACTAATACTAAAAAAAATGATACTAATGTAAATTTAGGCAAAAAGAGCGCAAAGCTGACAAATCCGATAATAATCAGATTTAATATTACAGAAATAACAACGACCTTCTGATGACTGTACCCTGCTTGAACAAGTCTTTGATAGGCATGTTTTTTATGGGCTTTGTTTAATTGTTCTTTATTGATAAATCTTCTGAATAAAGTTAAAGTTGTATCAAACCAAAATACAGAACTTAAAATTATCGGTATTACAAATGAAATATTCTCAGAGTTCTGAAAATAAACAGCCAAAACAATAAAATTAAAACCCAAAACAGTGCTTCCGACATCACCCATAAAAATTTTTGCAGGATGCCAATTCCAAATTAAAAAACCGGCAACGGTAACTGCTGAAATTAACAAAATTATATTATTTGTTATAACAAAAAGGGCAATGCTGAATAATAAAACACCGGAAGCCAGATATCCGTCAATACCGTCAATAAAATTAAACAAATTAATAAACCATAAAATAACAAAAAAAATTAAGATATTGTTAATATAAATATTTGAAAAAGAATAAAATCCCAAATCAATTTCGGGTAATCCGCCTAAAAACCACAAGGCCCAAATTGTTGAAAAAGATTGAATTAAAATTCTTATAATCGGTTTAACATCAACAGAGTCATCAATAATTCCGACAATCATCAACGGAACAGCTCCAAGAAGAGCATAAAATAAATTGGACTCAATCAAATCAACAAAAAATAAAAAAATTATACCGACAAACCAAGCGATTACAATTGCTAAACCGCCACCACGAGGAGTCGGAACAGTATGGGAACTTCTGTCATTAGGTATATCAATTATCGACATTTTTTCCGCATATTTTTTTACGACAAACGTCAAAACAAATGACAACACAAAAACAACAATTAAAAGACTGACAATCATTCTTTTTCAATTATATTTATAAAGTTTTGAGCAAGTACTTTATAATCATGATTTCTTATCACATATTCTTTACCTTTTTCTCCAATTTTTCTTACATCACTTTCAGACAAGTTCAATATTTGAATTATTGCATCAGCAACAGCTTTCGGATTTTGAGGTTCTGTACTGATACCCGCATCAGCCTCCTTTACTATATCATTCCCTGCTTCAACAGCATGAATAATCGGTTTTTTTGCCATCATATAATCAAAAATCTTGTTTGGACTGATTCCAAATCTATACAAAAGACTTTTGTTCCAACCAATAAATAATATATTAAAATATGATAACAAATCAGGTACTGATTTTTTAGGAACTGAATCTAAAAAATATAAATTTTCCATATTATCGGCTTGACTTTTAAGATTTTCTTTCTCCTGTCCGTCTCCTACAAGTACAAAAACAATATCCGGATAATTTTTTAATAATTTTGCTGTTTCAATTAAAGTATCCAATGAATTTGAAATTGCATGTCCGCCGGCATAACCTACAATTTTTCTACCCTGTTGCTTAAATTCTTTAAAAAGGGTTGAATATGATTCAGGAATTTTATCAAAATTTTTCCAATCCTCAAGAACAATACCATTCGGAACATGAAACCATTTTTCCGGTTTCAATCCGTGTTTTTTCATATGTTCTAAAGTTTTCGGAAGCATTGACACAACTTTATTAACATGCTTATAAGCAAAATTTTCTGCTGCCTGCATAATTAAAATAAACGGATGCAGTTTTGACATATTTCCCAATTCTCTGGGGGAAAGAGGCCAAAGATCGTGAACTTCAAAAACATGTTGTGCTTTTGTCCTCTTAGAAATTCGATGAGCAATATAATTATCAAGCGGATAAGTAGATGAAGCTATTACAACATCGGGAAAAATAATATTCAATATTTTTTTTATATTTAACCGAAGTTTAAAGATAAAAGTAAACATATTAATTATCCGTTTAACTCCGTTTCCGTTATATGCAGGTGTTTTTACCACACAAAATCTCACTTCATCTTCATAAAATATTTCAAAATCATCTTTTATAATCGGATTTTTTTTTCGGAGATGTGAAAAATCAGCACATAGAATAACCACTTCATGTCCTCGTTTTATCCATTCTTTTGCTAAATAATACGGACGATATGCCATACCCATGTTCGGCGAACCCGCATAATGATTTATAATTAAAATTTTCACTGTTAAAAATTGATTATTGTAAATAATAATATTTGAGCTTTGCCATTTTCATATAAATTCAATTTTAAGTCAACCTCATATTTTTTAGTATTTTACGCTTCTAAAATTTTTTCCTTTATTTGCTCCTACAATTGTATTAAATCGTTTTCTGCCAGCTAAACCCATTTAGTTTCTGGAACAGATTCTTCCGCTGTTGAAAAAGCAGCGTAGGAAACTTGTGTACCTGTTTCGATTAATTTTGAAATAGCACTTCCCGCTCCAAGTTTACCATCATCTGTATGAGGTGCTAGGACTAATGCTTTTTTAAATTTTGTTATCATCAATATTATTTTTTTCAGAATTTAAGCTATGAATACAACTTTTTCTTTTATTTAAAAATTTCATTATACAAATTTACTATTTTAAATTCCTGAGATTCCCAAGTAAAATTTTCATTTACAGAATTAATATTATGTTCTGAAAAAGAATGAAATACATCATCAGAAAGAGAATTAATCAATTGTGCTGTTTTTTCATTATCTTTCACGTCTATATTATATCCCGTTTTATATGTGTTGTTAAAATTAATCCAATCTCCAAAATTAGGCATTATTACGGTCAATCCATTCTGCATATATTCAAAAAGTTTGAGTGAATAAGCCATAAAATATTGTCCGACATTATTAAACATTATCAAACCTAATGAATGCTCTTCATATACTTTTTGTATATCATCTTTCGATAAAAAACCTAAATATTCAATATTTGACCATGCCGAATGTTCTTTTAATTCTGATAATAAGTTTGAACTAATATTACCTGCTATTGTTAAGGAATAAGCAGAATTTATTTTTTTTAGTTCTTTAATTAAATCAACCATATTCCACAAACCTCTTGCTTTATTTATTGCCCCGGAATACAATAATTTATATTTATTATGTTTTTTTTCAATACTTAGTTTATTTCGTAGATTCCGAGCAGGAAAATTTCCAATTACAGTAACTTTATTGATTTTAGAAAATTTCTTATACATAGCATACTGTGGGACAATTAGTGAATCAAACTTTTTGCAAGTATATTTTTCATATAAATTAAAAGTTTTCGAAACTATTTTTCTCAAAAAAAATGGAATCCATTCTTTTTCTAAAATCTGTAAATCTGTATTTTCATGAATATCAAATATTACTTTTTTATTTTCTTTTTTCAATTTCAATCCTATAGAAATTAATTCAGGATCATGAAAATGATATAATTCACAATTTAACTCTATAGCCTTTTTTAATGCTTTTTTACTGTCTATTTTTGCACGTTTCAAACGAGACCTTTGGCGTAAACCTATATCAATAATATGTACATTATCTTTCTCTTCATCACCTTTTCCGTCAGCTACAATCAAATATACTTCATAATATTTTGATAAACTTTTGCATTCTTTATGAAATATTCTGACATCATATCTCGAATGGACAGTTGTTATGTGGCAAATTTTATTAGTCATCAATCTTTTTTGAAGTAAAATACGAAATTATAATAAAAAACGGAATCCATATTACCGGCATCCGAATAATACTTGACGGAATATTTATAATTAACATTTGAGAAATGATTATATACAAAAAATATTTATTTATTTCGGAGTTAGTAACAGAATACATAATAAGAAAAATAAAGAATGTCAGCAAAACTAAAAAGCCGAACCAACCAAAATAAAAAATAGATTGTATAAAAAAGGAATGGCTGTTAATTATCGGATTGGTTTCTGATTTATATTTATTTATCACTTCTTCATCAGAGTTAAATCCTTTTCCTATAATAAAATCTTCAGCATTTTTAAAAGGAATGTTATATATGTCAAAGCGAACACTTAAAGATGATATTTTATTTTCTTTTTGTTCAGTAATATTCAAAATAGAATTTGCTCTGATAATTGATCTATCAATTAAAGAATCACTTTTTTCAGGCACTTTAATATTCGAAACAATGAGCAAAAAGAGACCAACTATACCCGCAAGTATAAAAACTCTTTTCAAATATTTTTTTGATAAAAATTTAGTCATTGCTAATAAAATGAAAACAAGCAAGGACAATCTGGAAAGAGTAAAAAAAATAATAACGCCGGTTATCAAGCTAATAAATAAATCCGTTCTTTTATTACTTTTCTGATTTAACACCATCAAAACCATGTAAATACTGATAACAATAACACTTAAATCATTCGGATTTGTATAAAAAGCTGTCGGAACAAATAAATTTAAGGAATTGTGAGAGGGTAAATGTTTATTTGTCAAAACTTCAAAAATTGTAATCGTAAATAAAACATATAAAAGAAATCGACTAAATTTATATATATATTCGTAAAAAGTATTCTGATATTTATTCCCTAACAATAATATTATAATTAATTGAATCGGAATAAAACTAAAGTAAAAAAAATCTTTTAATACATCAATATTAAATTTTGCTTGAAAAAATAAAGTAATCAAACCGATTATATAAAAAAGAATTATCGGTAATATTAATATTGACTGATTTTTTGAAAATCTTATATTTTTTAATACGAAAATCAAAATCAACAGAACAGGGAAAAAAATATTTCTTAAAGATAATTCAGTATTAATTATATATAAATTAGAACCCGCAATAGAAAAAGCAAAAAACAGCAGAAAAAGCCATATCGGGTAAAACTTTGTATCCGGGTATCTAAATAACATTAGTTCTTTATTATCTCAGAATAAGTATTGATTAATTTGTCTGATAATGATTTATATGAGAAATTTTCAATGGCATAATCCCTAATAAATTGAGTGTCATATTTATTTTGAGAAAGTTTGATTAAAGCTTGAGAAAGCTCATCAACATTATTTTTTTGACATAAAATCCCTAATTTATTGTCCGTAATAATAGATTCCGGACCGCCGCATTTTGTTGAAACAACCGGCAAACCACAACTCATTGCTTCAATAAGAACAACTCCGAAAGTTTCAAAATTACTTGAAAGCACAAAATATTCAGAATTTTGCAATAATTTGGCAAGCTCATTTTGAGCAATAAATCCGAGAAGTTTAATGTTCTTTATGTTTAATTCTTTTATTTGTTTTTGTAAATTCTCTTTTTCAGAACCACTCCCGACAATAAAAAGTTCAAATTCATTATTATCATGAAATGCATTGTAAAAAGCATCGATTAATAAACTTTGGTTTTTATTTTTGTTCAAATAAGCAACATTGATAAATTTTTTTATTGAATTTTCACCGGTTTGCTTTAATTTAAAATGTGACGTATCTACAAAATTAGGTAAATATTTAAATTCGGAAGAAAACATTTCGTTTAAGAATTTGGTTGAACTTTTACTTACGGCAATATTAATCTGACTACCGTCATATACTTTTTTTGCAAGTTTATAATGCCATTTTAATGCTGTTTTTAAAGAAAAAGATGATGTATGTTCCGTTACAACATATGGTATTTTAAATTTTCCTTTTGCCCATAATCCTAATGATCCGGGCTCAAAAGTATGAAAGTGTATCAAATCAGGTTTCCCGTATTTCATAATGTACTTTTTAAAAAGTTTTTTTCCGATTAAAAATTTAATTCTATTATTTAATAAATGAAATTTCGGAAGAACCGGATATAAATAACCAAACACATTTAGATTAGATTTATTATCTGAATAATATCCTAATTTTCTAAAATTTTTAACTTTTAAATATTCAAAGACAGATACATTATATACACCTAATACACCAATTTTAATATCATGTTCAGCTAATGCTTCAACTTGATTTTTTACAAAATTGCCACTAGATTTATTAATCGGATTCGGATATGATCTGGATATAACTAATATATGCATCATTTCACTTTTTTTACAAAATAAAAAGATAAAAAAATCGCCAAACTGTAATAAATTACCTGAGCTGTAACATAATACATTAATGTTTGCATAAAATCATTTGTTTTATAATATCCAAAAATAATAAATGACGTTACAAGAAGCAAATGAAATATATCAAAAAACAACATTTCTTTTTGCTTGTTAACTCGAATATAAATAAATGAAACAGAAGATGATATAAATGAAATTGAAACTGCAAATATTAGCAATTTTAAAACAGGCATAAATTCAATCCATTTATTTCCTAATAATCGGACAACAAACAAATTCGGTATTAATTGAATAAATATTGTCACAAAAATACTAATTACAAAAAGAAAAAGTACATTTTTCTTCAAAATATTAAAAAGTTGAGAATCATCTAATTCATTAATTTTACTATAAAAAACTTGCGAAAAAGATTGTGAAATGATACCGAAAGCAACACTTATATAACTTACAGAAATACCGATCAACCCGGCTTTTCCCATTCCGAAATATTTCGCGAATAAACTTATTAATATCACATTTAAAAGTGTTCCTTTTAAACCGCTGGGCATTGTATATGCAGGGAATTTATAATTTATTTTCAATATACTATATATATCTTTTTGTTTTATTTTTTTAAGTTTAGAATAATCTTTTTTTAAAAATGAAAACAACAAGAATAAAAAAGATATGATTTCACCGAATACTCTTCCAATAATTAATCCAACACTTGTAAACTTTAAAAAACCTTGTATCAGTTTTAAAGATTCTGCTGAAATACTTTTAAAAATCATAGATTTTCCGATTTTTAAGAACTCTTTTTTCCAATTAAACCAATATCTTAATATTTGATAAAAACCGAAATTGAATACTGTTACAGGAATAAGGAAAGAATAAATTCCTAATTTCTGAATATAAAAATTATTTTTTACAAAGAAATACATTCCGACAATCAAAAGACTAATTAATATTGTTGTTATAAAAAGAATTTGTACGGTTCCGTAAAAAATTTCTAATGCATGTTTTTCTGATTTTTGATTTACAATTGCAAATTCATATGAAAATGTTGAGAATTTCACAAACATCAATGAAATACTTACATAAACAGAAAGTAAACCAAAATTTTCAGGTGAATAAAAATATTTTTGTAAAATCGGCAGTACTAAAAATGGAATTAATTGAGCTAAACCGGCAGAACTAATTAAGATTAATATATTTTTTAAAAAATTTGATTTAATATATTTTTTAAACATATATTTTAAATTTTCTTTTCTGTAAATTATTTTGCTGTATTTAATTTAGAATCTTTAAAAAGATTCATTCTTTTATCCTTTTTCGAAAGTTTAATCATTTCTTCCGGAAGTTTCCAATCAATGTTTAAATCAGGGTCGTTATAAATTATTCCGTCATCATAATCCGGTGCATAAATATTATCAACCTTGTATTGAAACACAGCCGTTTCACTTAATACGACAAATCCGTGAGCAAATCCTCCGGGAATATAAAATTGCCGTTTATTTTCACCGGACAAAATAACGGAAACATATTGCCCGAAAGTCGGAGAATCGGTTCTGATGTCTACTGCTACATCAAGAACTTCACCTAAAACAGCTCTTACGAGTTTTGCTTGTGTAAACGGAGGTCGCTGAAAATGTAATCCTCGCAGCACACCTCTGCTTGATTTCGATTCATTTTCCTGAACAAAATCAATTTTTCCTATTTCCTTTTCAAATTCATCTTTCTTGAATGATTCAAAAAAATAACCTCTGTCGTCGCCGATAACAACGGGTTCAATAATTACTAAATCAGGAATTTCTGTTTTAATAAACTTCATTTAAATCTTAAATTATAAACACCAATTAATTTTATTCAGGTAATTTCTTAATAAATTTTGCGGGGTTACCTGCTACAATATCTCTTTCATTCACTTTTTTAATAACATTAGCTGCCATTCCAACCAATGAATTATCTTCTATCGTTAATTGATTTAAGATTGATGCTGAAGGAGCCACCCAGACATTTTTTCCTATTGTAACGCTTCCTGCAACCATTGCATTTGCAATTACAACTGAATTCTCTCCAACTGTAACACCATGAGCAATATGAACCAGATTATCAATTTTACTGTTTCTCTTCAGAATTGTACTCCCTAAAACAGCTCTGTCAATACACGTATTATTACCAATTTCTACATTATCCTCAAGAATTACGTTACCGATATGGGGAATTAATTCAAATTCTCCGTTTTTGTTTTTCTCATAACCGAACCCTATTCCTGCAACCGTACAATTAGCACCTATTACAACATTATTTCCTATTAGTGTATCTTTAAAAATAACTGTATTATGATAAATCCGTGTATTATCTCCAATCGTACAATTCTTTTCAATAATTACATTTTCTCCGATAAAAATATTATTTCCTGTTTTTACAGAAGAATGAATCTTTGCAGATTTTGAGATTCCGAATTGTTCATCATTCCAAAAAAACCATTTTACGATTTCCTGAAATGATCTTCGCGGATTTTCTACAATAACATAATTACACTCCGGATTTGCTGTTTTTATGTCAAAATTATTACTGACAATTACGGTACCGGCTCTAAGTTCCGATAATTTCGGCAAATTTTTATCATTACACCAAAATAAGTTTGAAGTATCCGTATTTTCAATATCTAA
The DNA here is from genome assembly GCA_013152535.1 of Chlorobiota bacterium. Taxonomy (GTDB): domain Bacteria; phylum Bacteroidota; class Bacteroidia; order Bacteroidales; family JAADGE01; genus JAADGE01. The sequence goes on along the minus strand of JAADGE010000069.1, from coordinate 1,035 downwards.
TTGAACGAGATTTTTTATTTCTGTTTCCGAATTACCGATAAAGTCAATTAATTCAATTTTATCGATAATATTTTTTAATATCAATTTCATTTTTGAATTCCCTAAGATTAAAATTACATCTCAATAACCCACCTTACAACCTCAAAAGCTTCGGCATATTCAGCACCGATTTGAACCCCTCTGGTTTTTGCAAGTGAAAAAATAAATTCGTGCGACATATAATCCCTTTCGGCTTGCGATTTATATGATTTTAAAGCATTTACTTTAGTTTCAACATGATGTTTTTCAAGTTTCACAAAAGATGTTGTATGAAATGATAAATTATTCCAAATTAATTCATATCCTAAAATCGTAGAGTTTTTAAATGCACGTAAACCTTCGTTTGCAATTGTTGTATGGTCTTGATGAATATCGTTTAAACTCGGCATTAAAATTAAGTCAAAATTTTCTTTTTTTCTAATTTTTATTAAATCTTCTAAAATTTCTTGCCTTACATAACTTAATTTCCGAACCTGATAATTAAAAATTATTAAATGTTCAGGCTTTATTCCTAATTCCTTAGTTGCTGCTTTTACTTCTGTTTTTAAAATATCTCTCGGCATACCTTCGGGAACAGATTCTTCAGCAGTTGAAAATGCTGCATAATGAACCTCAACATTATTTTCAATTAATTTTGCTATTGTTCCGCCCGCACCCAATTCTCCGTCATCTGTATGAGGAGCCAAAACCAAAATTTTTTTAAATCTACTAATCATGTTATTATAACTTATTTTATTAATTCCGATAAATATTGCCCGTATTGATTTTTATTTAAAGGGTCGGCAAGTTTTTTCAATTGCTCGGCGGTTATAAATCCTTTTTTAAAGGCAATTTCTTCGATACAGGAAATTTTCAACCCTTGCCGTGTTTCAATAGTTTCAATAAATCGTCCGGCATTAATAAGAGATTCGTGCGTTCCGGTATCAAGCCAAGCAAAACCGCGTCCCATCAATTCCACTTTCAATCTTTTTCTTTCCAGGTATTCCTGATTTACGG
>JAADGE010000060.1 GCA_013152535.1 Chlorobiota bacterium | reverse complement strand
AAGCCTATTTTGTGTATTTTTGGGGTAATTTATGTTTTCTTTTACTTTTTTCTTAATAAAAAAGTAACAAAAAATCAAGACTGCAAATAAATTTCTTGTTTTCTACACTTCGCATCACTAAAATAAAAGAACTCACTTCCTTCACAAGCTCCGGTCGCTCAAACAGTTTTTATTTTTACGTTCTTCTACGTTTGAAAACTACGAAATTTCTTTGAGGTCAGATGCCGCAACTTGCAAAATAATCGGTAATTTTAAAAAAACTTTGTATTTTCTGAAAGTCCCTAATTAAAGACAAGAATGCAGGTTATTTTGTTTATAATCTGCGTATATTCGGCTGATATAATGTTATTTAATAAACTGAATCAAAGAAAACCAACCGTTTTTATCTCTAAAAACAGTTTTAATTTTCAAACCTGCATATTGTGCAAATTCAAAAATGTTTTCGTTTGTAAATTTATGCGAATTTTCTGTGTGAATGCTTTCGTTCTTATTGAGTCGGATTTTCCGAGTTAAAGAGGGACTGTTTATTTGCATATTTAATTTTGCTTTTAAATACATTTCAATTCGAGATTTTTGCGTATTATAAAATGCATGATGCTCAAACAAATCTGTATTAAAATCTGTCTTCAAATGTTTGTTTACGACATTTAAAATATTTTTATTAAACGCTGCCGTAATATTAGAATTATCATTATAAGCATTTTCCAACGTTTTAATATCTTTCACCATATCAGTACCTAATAAACATATGTCGCCGGCATTCATTATATCACCAATTTTTTTCATAAATTCAAAAGCATCCTGAGGATTTAAATTTCCTATAGTACTTCCGAAAAAGCAAATTACTTTATGTTTAACTTCCGGAATAAGATTTAACTGATTCATAAAATCTGCTGCAATGCCTCTTATTTTAAGCTCCGGAAATTTCTCGGTTAAGTCGCTTATTGATTTTTCTATGGCTGTTTTGCTAACATCGAAAGGAATATAGGTCGCAGATTTTAATTGCATATTACTCAATGAATTTAAAATTATTGAAATTTTAGAACTGTCACCGCTGCCTAATTCAATAATAGTTGTTTGCCGAAAATCTTTTACAATTGATTTTGCGTTATTAGTAAGAATTGATTTTTCGGTTCTTGTCGGATAATAATCATCTAATTTTGTGATTTCTTCAAATATTTCAGATCCTTTTTTATCGTAAAAATATTTACTCGAAATGTATTTTTGTTCGGCAGTGAGACCTTTTATCAATTCCTCTCTCAGAACATCCGGTCCGGTTTCCGATAAATAATTATCAATAGCAATTTCCTTTTTAACAATGCTGTTTATATCAGTATCATTCATTTTATAAAATTTTTTTACGAATACGTTAATATGGTGTGCCTTCTTTTCTTTGATTTTTAAAAGCCGTCAAATACCATTCAAATTCTTCAATATAACGCACAATCCGACTGTCGTAATTTTTATCAACGGCAATTCCTTCATCATCAAAAGCATCTTGTACAGCTGAAACCGGAAAAATTGTCGGAATACTCGGCATTCCTAATTCTGACAAAACAGCCCGTAAATGAACGGCAACTCTTAAACCTCCGAAAGGACCTGCCGAATAGGATAAAATAGCACTCGGTTTGAAATAATATTCGCTTTGAAAATGATCCAGAGTATTTTTTAATGCTGCCGGAATGCTGTGATTGTATTCTCCCGAAACGATGACAAAACCGTCTGCTTTTTTAAGAATTTCATGTACTTTTCCCATCATTTCAGGGGCTTTCCCTGCTTCATACTCTTTGTACATTTTATCTAAAAAAGGCAATTTGTATTCTTTGGTATCTATTAATTTAACATTATGCCCTCTTTCCGAAAGTTTGTTGATAATAAATCTTGCGGCTTTTATTCCCTGTCTGTCTGCACGGTTTGAACCGTATATCACTGCTATATTCATGTAATTTTATTTTAAATTATTCTGATATTTCTACACCTTTCCAAAAAGCAATATAATTTTTTATATCTTTTGCCGGAGGTTTCGGGTCAGGATAATACCAAGCGGCATTTATATTCGTTTTTTCGCCTGTTTTTATATTAAAATACGAGGCTTCTCCTTTCCAAGGGCAAACAGTATGCGTATCGCTGTTTGTAAGAAACTCTTTATTTACTGAATTTTCAGGAAAATAATGATTATTTTCGATCTTTATGGTTTCATTGCTTTCGGCAATTATTTTTCCGTTCCAAATTGCTCTCATTCTTTTATTTTAAAGTTTAATAATTATTTCGGGACTCCGGTTTCGTAAGGATTATCAGGGTTATTACTCCATTCGAACCAACCGCCGTCGAATACCGAAACACGCGGCCAGCCCATAAGCCATGCATTATAAAATGCTTCACTTCCGCGCCAGCCGGTTCCGCAATAAAAGGCAAGATGTTTATCCGGCGTAATTCCGGCATCTTTCCAATTTTTTTCTATTTCCTGATATTCACGTGTTGTATGATCCGGATTCCGGTAATTCTCCATATGATAGGCATCCGTTCCGCAATTTCCGAAAACGGCTCCGGGTATTCGCCCTTTTTTTTCAATGTAATTGTATCCGCTTACTTCTCCGATAAATTCGGCCCAACTTCTTACACTTACTAAATCAGCATCATCGGATTTCAACATTTCTTTCGCCTTTTCAATATCCACGGCAAGTTCCGGTTTACCCGGAATGTTTGCTCCGAAATCAGTTTCAGGAATTTTCTTAACATCCTTTGTACTTATGTCATATCCGGCATCTGTCCACGCTTGAAATCCACCGTTTAAAACACGTACATCTTTTACGCCGGCATACATCATAATGAATGCACAACGAATGGCACCGATATGTCCTGCCGCACTTCCGGGAAAATCATCTGCATTATCGGGATGCATAAATTTGCCGTATAAAATTACTGTCGTATCAGCAGTAATACCGTGTTGCAGTAATGCTTTTTTAAGTTCTTTCGGGCTTCTTCGATTCCAAGTTTCAGGAGCTTCTAATGCTAAGGTATCAATATCAATTGCACCGGGAAGATGACCGGATAGATAAGCATCTCTGTTACGGTAATGCGCATGACAAATTACAACTTTCTTATTACCCAAAACAGGCGGAATACCATTATTTAAGAGCCTTTTAACCCATGCAGGATAAACTAAATTCTCATATCTTGCAAGATGTTCCGAAGGAAGTTCCGGATTATTCGTCCATTCTTCCGTAAATTTATAATAAACAAATACATCGGGGAATTTTGCTTTGAAAAAAAGTTTTGCAATTGTATCTGTTTCTTCTTCAGAATAACCGTAAATAATAATTTTATACTCAGGCATAATTCCTTTTCCTCTTACAATTTCCTTCCAGTCTATATAATTTGACCATTTATAAGGCAAACTTTTAGCACCTTTTATGTGCCCCCCTATTTTTTCATTCTTTAATTTCCAACCGTTATAAGATTCTGTCGGACGAATATCAATAATAATTGATTTCGGATCGTTAATATTTTTCAAAACTTCTTGGGTTGAAATTTCTTTTATTTTATTACTCATACAGTTTAAGCAGTTAATTTTTATAAAGATACAATTTAATATTAAACCAAATAAATTTTTTGAAAATTCACTTTCAATAACAGTCGTTATTTTTTTACATTCCTGACATAAAACTAATTTTTTTATCTAAAGAACAAATAAAATACTTAATTATTACCTTGTATGAAAATTATTTATTCGTATTAAAAATCAATTTTTGTTAATATTGCAACGAAATGGCAAAAATTGATCTTAAAAAGAAAGAAAATATTAAAAAACAGATAAGCCCCGGAAAGGTTATCATTCCCGCAGTTATAGGTGTTCTTGCTGTTTTCGGTATGCTGTTTTTCCAAATTAGAGGAAAAGATGTTTCTTTCAATGTTGTAAATTTTACTTTTATTACTGTAATTTTTTTATTCATTGCCGCTTTATTTATGATGATGCGTGATGTAGGTTATATGTGGCGTTTCAAAATTTTAAGTGAGAATAAAGTTACTTGGTTTCAGGCATTCCGTGTTATTATGTTGTGGGAATTTGCTTCGGCAATTTCGCCGTCGGCAATCGGAGGAACCGGTGTTGCTGTAGTTTTTGTACATAAAGAAGGTATCAGCGTAGGTAAAAGTACGGCAATTGTAATGGCAACTTCCTTTTTAGATGAAATGTATTTTCTTATTATGTTTCCGTTAATAATTTTTGCCGTCGGTCCGGAATCTATCTTTTCAACGGGAAATTCTGCCGGTTTAAATTTTGACAATCAGTTCTTCTATTTTGCTGTTCTCGGTTACTTTTTGAAATTTGCATATATTATATTTATTAGTTACGGACTATTTATAAATCCTGTAATTATTAAAAAAACTATTTTGGCTGTCTTCAGCTTCAAACCGTTAAGACGTTGGCGTAATGATGCTCGCAGAGCCGGGTTGGATATTATAAGCAATTCAAAAGAATTGAAAAACAAACCTTTCTCTTTTTGGTTTAAAACATCTTTGGCAACTTTTATATCTTGGACTTCAAGGTATTGGGTTGTAAATGCTATTTTTGTTGCTTTTTTTGTAATGAAAAGCAATCATTTTTTGCTGTTTGCAAAACAATTGGTAATGTGGGTGATGATGCTCGTAAGCCCTACACCGGGCGGAAGCGGTTTTTCGGAATATGTGTTTTCGGAATATTTAAAAGAATTTATGCCGCAAGTTGCCGGAATTGCAATAATAACAGCTTTTGTCTGGAGATTGTTTACATATTATCCGTACCTGCTTGCAGGAGTAATTATTGGTCCGAAGTGGTTGAGAGACAAATTCAAAAAAACTAAAAATACATAAATTTAATAAAATATGAACTATTTTTTTATCACCGGGACAAGCAGAGGAATAGGAAAAGCATTATCTGAAATTCTGCTGAAAAAAGAGGACGTTAAAATAACGGGAATTTCAAGAAACTGCACAATTTTTCATGATAATTATGAGCATATCAAACTTAACTTATCAAATCCCGAAGAAACAAAATCCTTTACTTTCCCCACACTTGAAGATGCGGAAGAAATTGTACTGATAAACAATGCCGGTGTAATATCGGAAATAAAACGTATCGGGCAGCAAAAAAACGAGAATATCATCAATGATTATAATGTGAATATCGTATCACCGAGTATTTTAAGTAATAACTTTATAAAAACTTATCAATATTATAAAAATAAAAGAACCATTCTGAATATAAGTTCCGGAGCAGGCAGGCACACTGTTGATGCGTGGAGTGTTTATTGTGCTTCGAAAACTGCTTTGGATATGTTCAGCGAGAACATTAATATTGAACAATCATTTTTTCCTAAAGAAAACAGGATTAAAATATTTTCGGTTGCCCCGGGCGTAATAGAAACAGCAATGCAGGAACAAATCAGAAATACTTCCGAAAAAGATTTCTCGGATGTAAAAAAATTTGTAAATTTGAAAAATGAAGGTATGCTCTCAAGTCCGAACGAAACTGCTGAAAAATTATTGACTGTTATTGAAAACAGAGATAATTTATCGGATATTATTTCAGATATCAGAAACTTATAATTAAATTTTTAACCATGGCAAAATCAGAACACACATTTAAAACCGATGACAATATTGATATTGTTTATTTCAAACACACATGTGAAACAAATGCTAAAGCAACTGTAATAATAATTCACGGAATGGCTGAACAAGCACAACGTTACGATGATTTTGCCGGCTTTTTGAATAAAAACGGATTTAATGTATATACTTACGACCAAAGAGGACACGGAAAGACTGCCGGAAGTGTAGAAAAACAAGGTTTTTTTGCAGAAAAAGACGGTTGGAAAAAGGTTACATCCGATTTGAAGAAAATGATTAAAATCGTACAAACGTATTCGCCGGATTTACCCGTATTTTTGCTCGGTCACAGCATGGGAACATTTGTAACCCGAACATTCATATCAGATTATGACAATACTATAAAAGGTGTTATTCTTTCCGGAACAACAGGAAGTGCCGGCTTGCTCGGAAAAACAGGAATACTGTTAACAAATATTATTATGTTATTTAAAAAGAAAAACAGCCCCTGCCCGCTGATGGACAGTTTGTCTTTCGGTGATTTCAATAAAGCATTTAAACCCAACAGAACTAAATTTGACTGGTTAAGCAGAGATAACGAGCAAGTTGATAAATACGTTGAAGATCCGTATTGCGGTGCAATATTTTCGGTCGGCTTTTATAACGATATGATGAAAGGTCTCGAATATGTTAATAAAACTGAAACAGCAAATAAAGTCAGAAAAGATTTACCGTTGTATTTATTTTCCGGCGACAAAGACCCCGTAAGCAAAAACGGAAAACAAGTGAAAGAGGTTTTTGAAATGTATAAAAATGCAGGAATATCTGATATTTCAATGAAATTATATGAAGGTGCCCGACATGAAACTCTGAACGAAACTAATAAAGAGGAAGTTTATAATGATGTTCTGATTTGGTTAAACAAGCATATATAAATTTTAGTTTCAACAAGATACTGTCAATACTTATAAATAATAAGTCTGACAAGATTCTGTTAACATGGTATTTGACTGACAAACAAGGTATTACAATCTAAAAAACCGCTGCACTGCTTCTTTGGCAAAGAATATCAAACTGTTGTTATATTAGGTTCGGATTATTAAAATGTTTTTCAATTAAATAATCAGCATTTTGTCCGATTGAAATATCATTAATTTGCTCACGGTTTAAATTAATTTCAGAATAAGCAAAATTTTGAGATAAATCACCAATATCAAATACTTCATAAATATCCTTATCCGCTAAACTTCGACTTCTGATACCGATATCTGCGGTATATGTTTTGCCGTTTCTTGTAATTACGGCATCTCTCAGTATAAAATCGAATAAATTATTTTTTTTATTCAACGGAACGGATTCATAATCTGAAACAGATTTCTTTTCAAAATTATTTTTACTGACAGAATATAAAGCAGACAAAATTGCCGTAAAGCTCAACTTTCGCACAAATTGTTTTTCGATATCGCCCGGAAAACCGCCGGACTCTATTAATATTGTGCTTGTTCCTCTTTTTTGAATGTTATCACCGAATGCTGTTTCCATAAAATCATCAGAATACCGCCCGATTTGATTGGGTATGAAATTTTGCAAAACTTCAGTCATTTCAGCAATGAGCTGCATAGATTTCTTACGATTTTCATTCATGCATTTTTCTGTATCATACGCCGGTGCAAGAAACGATATTGTTGCCGGGAATTTTGTTTTGCCTGCAGAATACCAAATATCCTGATCATGAAGATTAAAACCGAACTCAGGATGAATTATATCTCTGTATTGCATTAATAAGTTTCCTTCGGGCGTTTGCAATTTTAAAGCATCTCTGTTAATATCAATGTCTTGTGCATTTCGTCTTTGAAACAGTTCGGCACCGTCAGGATTTAACATAGGAATAAAATACAAAGTACAGGAATTTATAATTTCCGTTGCTTCTTTATGCAAAATTCCGGGATTCTCAAAAAATTTAAATATATCAAAAAATGCTTGTGTTGCTGTCGATTCGTTCCCGTGCATTTGCGACCATAACAAAACTTTCCGTTTTCCCGTTCCGGTTTTCAGCATAAAAATTTCTCTGTCTTCAAAAGATTTCCCGATTTCCGTAATTTTAAAAATATCAGGATTTCGGTTTACAATTAAAGACAGAATATCTTTATGCTTAAATCGTCGATTTAAAAGTTTTAGTTCTTTAAAATTTTCGTAGGTATTAAAAAGTTGTTTTGCAAACATAAATTAGTTTTAAGGGTTATATTTTGCTCCGGCTAAAATTTTTCTTTCATCTTTTTCTTCCATCAATTCTTTTAAAGAAACATTTTTATTATTTTTCATATATTTCTCAACTATTTTATACCCGATAAAAGAGCCGGCTCTCGGAGCAGAAACATCTGTAAATGCTGAAGTATAAGGTCCGTCTCCGGTAAGTTTTCTTATTTCCGATTGTTCGGAAGAAAATAATAATTTTTGCTCAACGATATAACTCCAAATTTTATTTTCATATTTTTCTGCCCAATGCAATTGTCGTTTTGTGTAACGCCATTTTAATGTATCAGCAACTTCAGGCAACATACAATTCAAATAATATTGAATTTTACCTTCATAAATCATTTTTCTCAACAAATTAGCCCCGTTTTCAGTGCCATAAGGAAAGTCAGAAACAGCAACAGATTGCATAATATCAACAGGGATCATTTCTTTAATCATGCGGCGTTTCTGATAATTACTCCATCCCACTTTGTCATACAAATAATAAAATTTCTTACCGAGATATTTATCGAGTGCCAAACCCACAATTCCGTCAAGTGAAACAACAGAATAACCGAAAGAGGAGAAAAAAGTATAAATTTCGGGAACAGTATCCTCCGGAAAATAATATTTATAGTGTTGAAATGCTTTTTGAATTTCAGGAACTTGTTGATTATCAAAATCAGCGAAAACCGAATCTAAAATATGCGGAATTTTTTCCGTTTTCCAATATCTTACAAACATATCCAAATTTTCAGGATAACTTTTATCTTCAGAAGAACCTATTTCAGTTATCTGATAATTAAACAGTTTAAAGAACTCTCCGTAATTTTGCCTGTATAAATTAATATAATAATCAGCACTGTCAATATTGAATTTAAACAAGTCTTTTTCAAAATGTTTTGTTTTAATCTCAACTTTTATGTCTGAAACATCAACATTAAAACTATTATTATCTTGACATGATGTCAAAAAAATCACACTGATAATTACTACTGAAAGAATATTTTTTTTCATTTGTTATTTCAGATTTATTTTAAGTTTTATATTTTATCGGGAGACCACGGTGCATGTGTCCCTTTCCATTGCAATTCATGACTGAGATCAACGGATTCAATAACGAAAGGACGTTCCCTGTCAAGAATAAACTCGATTACTTCGGCAACATTTTCGGGAACCAAAATCGGAGAACCTTCGGGATCACCCCAAGTATTAACACCCCAAGAATGAACAGTTGAAACTCTTATTTTTCCTGCAAGTTCGTTCCTCAAAACATGAGCAAATTGCATAATTCCTGCCTTGGTTGCTGCATATACCGATTCGCCTTCAATTTGATTTTTTGCCGACATAGAAGACATAAATATGATGTGCGGATTTTTGCTTTTCAGTAACATCGGTATTAATTTTTTTGTCAGCAATAAATGTGAATGTAAATTAAGAGTTATTAAAGTATTGATATCCTCATCTTTAAAATTTGCGAAACTTTCCAATATCATAATTCCGACATTGTTGATTAAAACATCAATTTTATCGGTTTTTTCTTTTAATTCATTCACAAATGCATCAACATTCTCAATTTTTGAAAAATCATACCCGAAATAATAAGCGTTACTAATCTTATTTTCAAAAGAAGATTGTTCGGACGCATGCAAAAACAACTCGCTGTTCGGAGACAGCCTTTGTGCTTCCGCATTCCCGATTCCTTTACTTGCTCCGGTAATTAAAATTTTTCTTTTCATCTGATTTGCCTTATAAAGTCAGAAACAAAAATATAACAAGTTTATTGTTTTATAAAATCTAAATTTCGTTTCAACCCTGAAAATTTTGTTCTTTTAACAGCTGATTTTTTAAACAACTTTTGAAAAACATCTTCGGATATTTCTTGCCAATCGCGTTTAGTCATTTCGAGCAAATCAGGATGCGGAAAAAAACGTTCTTCATTATGAAACAACGGTTTGCTGTTATACGGACAAACATCCTGACAAATATCGCAGCCGAAAATCCGATTTTGAAACGAATCTTTTAATTCTTCGGGTAATTTTCCTTTAAATTCAATTGTAAGATACGAAATACATTTTCGGGCATCAACAACATACTCATCGGTAATTGCTCGTGTAGGGCAGGCATCAATGCAGTGCGTGCAGGTTCCGCAATACGAATTCATCGGCTTATCGTATGCCAGTTCCAAATCGATTATGAGCTCTCCGATAAAAAAAAATGAACCTCGTTTCGTAAGCATATTTGAATGTTTTCCGCGCCAGGCAATGCCCGAAAGTTCGGCCCATTTTTTATCGAGGACGGGAGCACTGTCAGTAAATGCCCTGCCGGAAACTTCGCCGATTTCAGAGTTGATAAATTGCATCAATTCTTTCATTTTATCTTTTAATACAAAATGATAGTCTTCGCCATAGGCATATTTTGATATTACGGGAGCATCTTTATGTATCTGCAATTTATGCGGATAATACGGATAAAGCAGTGAAATTACGGATTTAGCTCCCGGAACAAGCAGTGTCGGGTCAAGACGCTTATCGAAATGATTTTCAGCATATTGCATTTCACCGTGAAATCCGTTTTTAAGCCATTTTTCAAAACTTTTTGCTTCTTCTTCCAAAAAACGGGCTTCGGAAACTCCGCAAGCAAAAAAGCCGAGACGTTGTGCCTCAGCTTTAATTTTTTGCGTATATTTTGATTTTTTTGAATTCAAAATACAAGATTTTATAATTTTATAAAAATCCCAATTCCAACATTGCTTGTTCACTCATCATAGATTTTTCCCACGGCGGGTCAAAGGTTAGATTTACGTTAACTTTATTTGTTTCGGGCAAATCTGCTATTCTGTCGCGAACTTCCGTAACCAAACTGTCAGCAACAGGACAATTCGGAGCCGTTAATGTCATTGTAACTTCTACATTATTATAATCATCTATATCAACATCGTATATAAGCCCTAAATCGTATATATTAACAGGAATTTCCGGATCATATATGGTATGAAGAACCGTATAAATTTTTTTTTCTAAATGTAAAATATCTTCTTCCATTATCTTTTGTTTTTATTATTTGTCGCCTTAAAAAGACGACGTACATTTATTTTCATAAAATTAAGTTCAGGGTATTAATTAAGATTCATATTTTGCTTTAAATGCAGTTGCATATGCTTTCATATTTTTAATCATTGATACCAACCCGTTTGCACGTGTAGGCGACAAATTTTCTCTTAATCCTATTTTATCAATAAAAAATAAGTCCGTATTCATTACATCATCAGGTGTTTTTTCCGACCAAACTCTGATAAGCAAAGCAATAATACCTTTTGTAATAATTGCATCACTGTCTGCCGTAAAATAAATTTTACCGTCTTTGTATTCGGCATCAAGCCAAACACGCGACTGACAACCTTGTATTAAATTAGAAGGCGTTTTATTTTTCTCATTGTAAGGAGCCAAAGTGTTTCCTGTTTCTATAAGATACTCGTATTTGTCCATCCAATCGTCAAATACGGAAAACTCGTCAATTATTTCATTTTGAATTTGTTCTGTTGTCATTTGTTTATCTTGTAAAACCTTTTTGTTAATAATTATTGTATCAATAAATTCAGCTCAACATTTTTTGAGCTTTTAGAATTCCTTCAGATAATATATCAATTTCTTCTTTGGTATTATAAACCGCAAAGCTTGCTCTTACGGTTCCGGTAATTCCGAAATGTTTCATTGTCGGTTCGGCACAATGTGCTCCGGTTCTGACGGCAATACCGAGTTTATCCAAAATCATACCGACATCGTAGAAATGAATTCGGTGCAGAAGAAATGAAATTGCCGAAGTTTTATTTTCAGATTTTCCGTATATTGTTAATCCGTCAATTAAAGACAGTTTTTCTTCTGCATATTTCAGCAATTCGGTTTCGTGCCTTTCTAAATTTGCTTTGCCGATTGAATTAATAAAATTTACTGCTTCGCCCATGCTTATTGCTCCAACGTAGTTTGAAGTTCCGGCTTCAAATTTCAAAGGTAAATCGGCATATTCGGTTTTTGCGAAACTTACCGATTTTATCATATCTCCGCCGCCCTGATACGGAGGTATTTCTTCGAGAAGTTCTTTTTTTCCGTAAAGAACACCGATGCCTGTTTCAGCATACATTTTATGTCCTGAAAACACGTAAAAATCGCAATTAAGTTGCTGAACATCAACCTTTTTGTGTTGAACTGCCTGTGCTCCGTCAATTAAAACTTTTGCTCCGGATTTATGAGCTTCTGCAATAATTTCTTCAATCGGATTTATAATGCCGGTTGAATTTGCAACATGAGCAACCGCAACAAGTTTTGTTTTTTTATTCAAAAGTTTTTTATATTCCGAAAGAATTAGTTCTCCGTTTTCATCAGCAGGAATTACTTTAATATGTGCTTTTTTTCTTTTGCACAACATCTGCCACGGAACAATATTTGAATGATGCTCGGTTTCTGCAATTAAAATTTCGTCTCCTTCATTAATAAATTTCTCACCGAAAGAAAATGCGATAAGATTTATTGCATCGGTTGTGCCTTTTGTAAAAATTATTTCTTCGGTAACGCCGGCATTAATAAATTTACGAATTGTTTCTCTCGACCCTTCATATAATTCGGTAGATTTATTGCTTAGATAATGTACACCTCTGTGTATGTTTGAATTATATTGTGAATACATTTTATTGATAATATCAATAACTTGTTCGGGCTTTTGCACCGTTGCTCCGTTATCAAGATAAACCAAATCTTTTCCGTTTACTTTTTGTTTAAGTATCGGAAATTGCTTTCGTATTTTTTCAATTTCAAACATATTTAAATCTTTGGTTTTATTAACAACTCGGACAAACTTTAACGGCACATAAACTTTCCGGACTTTGCCCTTTTAATCGTTTGCTAATTAAGAAATTAACATACTCACGGTATCTGTCAGCATTAATTTTATCCGTTACATCACGTAAAAATGCTTTCATCAACATTGTTTTAGCTCTTTTTTCGGGAACTCCTCGTGTTTTCATATAAAATAATGCTTCTTTATCCAACTGTCCGGTTGTTGATCCATGTGAACATATCACATCATCAGCATATATCTCTAATTGCGGGCGACTGTGTATCCTTGCATAATCTGTTAATAATAAATTTTGATTAGATTGAGCTGAGTCGGTTTTTTGGGCATCTCTTGCAACAAAGACTTTTCCCGTAAATACCGCAACAGCTTTATTGTCAATTATTCCTTTAAAAACCTGATTGCTTCGGCAATTTGGTTTTGCGTGATTAATTTCAATAAAATTATCAACCGTTTGTTCTTTATCAGGCATATATATTCCTTGTAAATCAACTGCGGCATGTTCGTTTTTAAATTCGGCATAAAAATTATTTCTTACAGCAGAGCCGCAAAAAGTAACAATGTTAGATTTAAAAGAACTTCCTTTTTCAGAATTAATGTTTATATGATTTATATGTGCTGCCGTGTTTCCTTCACCTTCAAATAAATAATATTCAAGTTGTGCATTTTCATCTGCAAAAATATCGGTTATACTGTTATTGAATGAAAAATCAGAAGACAAAGAATGATAAGTATGAATAATTTTAAATGCCGTATTTTTCCCGGCAATAATTAAATTTCTGTTTTGTGAAAAAATATTTCCGTTATCACTTTGTATAAAGTGCATTATATAAATCGGTTCATCAAGAATAACATTTTCGGGAACATAAACAAAAGCACCGTCTTTTGCATAAGCATCATTTAAAACAGAGAAATAATTTTCTGTTTTAGCATTTTGAACATGTAATCGATCAGAAATAATTTCAGGATGTGTTTTTTGAGCATCTTTTAAAGATCCGATGAAAACATTATTATTCAAATCCGGTTTTTTAACATTTCCGCTGTAAAAAAATCCGTTTACCAAAATCACATAATTTCCCGAAGGTTCAAAAAAAGATAAGGAATCAAGATCTTTTGTATCAACATTAAGTTTTTTACCCAGACTGTAATGGTGTTCAAAAATCGGTTCACTTTTAAATTTTCTCCAATTTTCGGTTTTATTATCAGGGAGTTTTATTTTATCGAATAAATTTACTGATTTTTTTCTTACAGTATGCGGTAACAAAAAATCTTCCGTTCCGGAATATAAATCGACAAAGGTTTTATTTTTTATATTTGTTTGTGTCATTTTTCTGATTTAAAATCGCTTATCTGCTTCTTTTTTTATCTCGTCATAACCGTATTTTTCAAGTTCAAGAGCTAATTCTCTTCCGCCTGTTTTCACAATTCTGCCGTTATATAAAACATGAATAATATCCGGGACAATATAGTCTAACAATCTCTGGTAATGCGTAATAACAATTGCTGCATTTTCTTTAGTTTTCAATTTATTAACTCCGTTGGCAACTACTTTTAAAGCATCTATATCCAATCCGGAATCTGTTTCGTCAAGAATGGCTAAATCCGGTTCGAGCATTGCCATTTGAAATATTTCATTTTTCTTTTTTTCGCCGCCGGAAAATCCTTCGTTAACGGCTCTTCCTTCTAATTTTGCATCCAACTCCACAAGAGCCTTCTTTTCTTTCATATATCTTAAAAATTGCGAAGCATTCATAGGATCAAGACCTTTGTGTTTTCTGTGTTCGTCAACCGCAGCACGCATAAAATTTGTAATACTTACACCGGGAATTTCAACCGGATATTGAAAAGCCAAAAAAATACCCTCCCGTGAGCGTTCTTCAGGAATTAAATTCAATAAATTTTTTCCTTTAAATTCAACTTTACCTCCGGTAACTTTAAATATATCTCTTCCTGCCAATACTGAAGCCAATGTACTTTTACCTGAACCGTTAGGTCCCATAATTGCGTGAATTTCTCCCGGTTTGACTTCAAGATTAATTCCTCTTAAAATTTCCTTACCGTCAACTTCTGCTTTTAAATTTGTTATTTTTAACATTCTTATTTTTTTTCTTTGATAATTTGTAATAATATGACAAGTTAAACGAATAAACTTGGTTTTGATTAAACGAAAAATTATTAATGGATTTCCCCGGAAATATATTCGTAAAATCATGATTATAAATAAATCTTAATTCAACTTCTCCTTTATTAAAATGAAAACTGTAACCTCCGCCTATGTCTATTCCTGCTTCAAACTTTATATTCGTTCCGTTTACATATTCTTTCCCGTAAGTATCTTCTAAAATGGTTAATTTTTGTTTTAAAAGATATGCAATATGAGGTCCGATATAAATATTTATTTTACTGTGTTTTTTCCCTAGCCTGATATCCGTTAAAAAGGCAAACTCACCATAGTCTAACTGATGATTAAAAAGAATTGAATCTGTTACATTTCCGTTTTTATCAAACATAAATTCATTATATCCTCCCTTTTGAGTATAAGTTAATTCTGCTAATAATCCGACATTTTTTTGGGATATATATTTATACGATAATCCTCCGGAGTATTTAAATATATATGGACTGCTTACCAAAAAATTTCCGGACCTGTCGGTATAAGTTAATTTATCTTCACTAAAAACAGACACCATATTTATGCCGCCCGTAAAACCGATTAAATGTTCGGGAATAAAAGCATTATCTTCCTGTGCCAAAAGATTGTTTGCTGACAAAAAGAATAATAATATTATTGTGATTTTTCGCATAATTCTATTTTGCTTTACCCTACACTTCCTTCCAAGGTAATTGATAATAATTTTTTTGCTTCTGCGGCAAATTCCATAGGTAATTTACTCAGAACTTCTTTTGCAAATCCGTTCACAATTAAACTCACGGCACTTTCTGTATCAAGTCCTCTTTGGTTACAATAGAATATTTGATCTTCGGCAATTTTCGATGTTGTGGCTTCATGTTCCGTAATTGCCGTAGAATTATCAACATCAATATACGGGAATGTGTGTGCTCCGCATTGATCGCCTATAAGCAACGAATCGCATTGCGAATAATTTCTTGCATTACTTGCCGATTTTTTTATATCGACTAAACCTCTGTAAGTATTACTGCTTTTACCGAGCGATATTCCTTTAGAAATAATTGTGCTTTTGGTATTCCTTCCTACATGTACCATTTTGGTTCCGGTATCAGCTTGTTGGTAATTATTTGTTACTGCTACAGAATAAAACTCACTGACAGAATGATTTCCTTTCAGAATTGTACTCGGATATTTCCAAGTTACGGCTGAACCGGTTTCAACCTGTGTCCAGGAAATTTTTGAATGATCTCCTTTACAAATTCCTCTTTTTGTAACAAAATTATAGATTCCTCCCACTCCGTCTTTATTTCCGGGATACCAATTTTGAACAGTAGAGTATTTTATTTCGGCATCTTTCATTGCTATTAATTCAACAACAGCTGCATGAAGTTGGTTTTCATCACGTTGCGGTGCCGTACACCCTTCAAGGTAACTGACATAACTTCCTTCATCCGCAATGACCAACGTTCTTTCAAATTGACCTGTATTTGCCTGATTTATACGAAAATACGTTGAGAGTTCAACCGGACATCTGACACCTTTCGGAATATATGCAAATGAACCGTCGGTAAAAACTGCAGAATTTAAAGCTGCATAAAAATTATCACGATACGGAACAACTGTTGCCAAATATTTTTTTATCAAATCAGGATGTTCTCGAATGGCTTCACTTATTGAGCAAAATATAATTCCTAAATCCTTTAAGGTAGTCTGAAAAGTCGTATGCACCGAAACACTGTCCATAACAACATCAACAGCAACTCCTGAAAGCACTTTTTGTTCTTCCAAAGGGACACCGAGTTTATTAAATGTATCAATAATTTCAGGATCTACTTCGTCTAAACTGTTATATTTTGCCTTATTTTTAGGTGCTGCATAATAACTTATTTCCTGAAAATTCGGTTTCTGATATTTTAATAAAGCCCAATTAGGCTCTTCCTGTTCCAGCCAATATCTGTATGCTCTCAGTCTGAAGTCGAGCATAAAATCAGGTTCACCTTTTTTTTCTGATAATGCTTTAATTATATCCTCGTTTAATCCTTTCGGAAAAACTTCTGTTTCTATATCAGTTACAAAACCTGCTTCGTATTCTTTCTCTTGTAATTCGTTTATTATTTTATCGTCTTTTCCCATTTTATTAAAATCACTATTTAGAACAATTCTAAATAAAGTGCAAATATAAATATTTTTTCTATTTTTGAAACAAAATAAAATAAAAAGTATTGTTTTTGCATTCTATTAAAAATCATATTATGAAAAAATTTAAAATTGCAATAATAACAGTTGTTTTCTTTTTCGGAATACTTTCACTTGCCGGTTGTTACACAAAAAAAAGAGGTGTTGTTCCCTGCCCTACATGGGGACAAGCAGAACAAACGAATATAATTACCGATAAAATCTAAAAAAACTACGCGTTTTATTGCAAAATATATATTTTAATCAGCAATACCTGACAGATTCCGAGAACCTGTTAAGTCTGTCACAAAATTAAAAAAATGAAACTCAAAATTACATCTTTTATCTTTATTATTTTTCTTTTTGTTCTTTTTTCCTGCAAAGAGAACTATTATCCCAAACCGCACGGTTATTTACGAACGGATTTTCCCGAAAAAAAATACCGTCTGTTTGACTCTGTTTTTCCCTACACATTTGAAATTCCCGTATATTCAAAAATTGTTTCCGACAGCAGTAAAGGTGCTGAAAAATATTGGGCAGATTGGCAATTCCCGAAATTTAACGCAACGGTTTATTTAAGTTATAAAAACATTCGCAACAATTTAGATTCTTACGAAGAAGATACGCGAGAATTGGCATATAAGCACAGCGTTAAAGCCGATGCCATAGAAACAAAAATATGGGAAAACGACAGTGCAAAAGTTTACGGGATTTTATACGATATTAAAGGTGATGTGGCTTCGCAAATTCAGTTTTATCTTACCGACAGCACGCAACATTTTGTCAGAGGTGCTTTTTATTTTAATAATATTCCCAATAAAGATTCCTTGGCTCCTGCTTTAAAATTTTTAAGAAAAGATATTGACCGAATGATTCAAACATTTAAATGGAAAGATGTTAAATAAAAGTATCGGCATACTCGGCGGCGGCAGTTGGGCTACGGCAATTGTTAAAATAATTACAGATTCGGGAACAGCTGAAAATATCAATTGGTTTATCCGAAATTCCGAAAATATTGAGTTCATTAAAACTCGCCGTAGAAACAAGTATTATTTAAGAGCACTCGAATTACAAATTGAAAAACTTTCATTGTCCGATGACATTAATAAAGTTATTCAAAATTCTGACTTACTGATATTTGCAATTCCTTCGGCATTTATTAAAAATGCTCTTGCAAAAAACAATTTCTCTTTAAACGACAAATATATCATATCGGCGGTAAAAGGTATTATTCCCGATGATAATCTGATTTTTGCAGAATATTTTAATCAAACATATAATGTTCCCGTTCAAAATATAGGGATTATTGCCGGACCTTGTCATGCCGAAGAAATTGCCGGCGAAAGACTTTCTTATCTGACTGTTGCATCAAAGAACCGAAATTTTGCGGAATTAATCGGGAATAAAATAAAAACACGATACACGCGTATTAACATTTCCGATGATATCTACGGAACGGAATATTCAACGGTATTAAAAAATATTTTCGCAATAGCTTCCGGAATATGTATTGGTTTGGGCTACGGAGACAATTTTCAAGCCGTATTGGTATCCAATGCCATACGAGAAATAAAACGTTTTGTCGATGCCGTTCATCCGATTACAAGAGACATAAAAAACTCTGCATATTTGGGTGATTTATTGGTTACGGCATATTCCAAATTCAGCAGAAATCGTATTTTCGGAACTATGATCGGCAGAGGTTACTCCGTAAAAGCGGCACAATCGGAAATGAAAATGATTGCCGAAGGTTATTATGCCGTGAAAAGCATTTTTGAGATAAATAAAAAACATAAAATCTCTTTGCCGATTACCGATGCCGTTTATAATATTCTTTATGAGAACAAACCGGCAACGGAAGAAATTAAAAATCTGACCGATAAATTGACATAAATCATATCCGATTATCAATATATTTACAATCTTTGCACTGTCATTTCCGCAAACGATTTTATGCCCGAAAAAACCACATATCTTATAAAAATTACCGGATTGGTTCAGGGTGTGGGTTTTCGCCCGTTTATTTATGTGCTTGCCGAAGAATTTAATTTAACCGGTTGGGTTGAAAACCGAAATGACGGCGTTTTGATAAAAATAAATGCCGATGAAAAAAAAGCCCTTCATTTTATTGAAGAAATCAAAAAACAAGCTCCGCTTGCGTCTTCTATTAAAGAAATAAAGCTGCAAAAAACGGATTATGAAAAATTTACCGATTTCAGCATAAAAAAAAGTGAAAGTTCTTCGAATGCGGTTACGGAAGTAAGCCCGGATATTGCCGTTTGTGATGCTTGCCTCGAAGATATGAAATCGCAGGAACATCGCATTAATTATCCGTTTACGAATTGCACCAATTGCGGTCCGCGTTTTACCATCATAAAAGATTTACCCTACGACCGCGAAAAAACAACCATGGCGGAATTTGAAATGTGCGACACCTGCAAAAAAGAATATACCGATATTTACGACCGCCGTTTTCATGCCCAACCGGTTGCCTGTAACAATTGCGGTCCGCATTATACACTTTATTACAAGTGCAATTTTTATAAAAACATAAATGATATTACGGATGTAATTTCTTACCTTACGGAAGAAGGGAAAATTATTGCAATTAAAGGTTTGGGCGGCTTTCACCTGATGTGTGATGCACACAATGAAGATGCCGTAACGGATTTAAGGAAACTGAAGAATCGTGAAAGCAAAGCATTTGCCGTGATGTGCAAAAACTCGGAAACAGCAAAAAAATATGCCGAAGTATCTTCAACAGAAGAAACGGAATTAAATTCTTGGCAAAGACCGATTGTATTGCTGAAATCAACGAAAAAATTAGCTCCTTCCGTTACAAACGGGTTGGCAAATGTCGGGATTATGCTGCCCTATATACCGATGCATTATTTAATGTTTGAAAAATTAAAAACCGATGTCCTTGTACTGACAAGCGGTAATTTAACCGATGAACCCATTATCACAAGCAACGAAGATGCACTGAAAACATTTGAAGATAAAGCAGATGCAATTATTACATACAATCGAAAAATTCATAACCGCACCGATGACAGCGTGGGCATTGTCGTAAACGACAGATTTCGATTACTTCGTCGTTCACGAGGTTTTGCCCCCTCTCCGATTATTACGAATTTTAATACCGAAGGTATTTTTGCCGCCGGAAGCGAATTCGTAAATTGTTTCGCCGTCGGAAAAGGAAATCAGGTATTGATGAGCCAACACATCGGTGATTTAAAAAACCTTGAAACCTTTGAATTTTATAAAGAAAGTTACGAATTGTATAAACGCTTATTTCGGTTTAAACCGAAACGTATTGTTGCCGACATGCACCCCGATTATCTGTCAAGCAAATTTGCCGAAGACTTGCACCGAAAGTTTCCCGAAACCGAATTGATAAAAGTGCAACACCACCACGCACACATTGTTTCGTGTATGGCGGAACACGGATTAAACGAAAAAGTTATCGGTATTGCATTTGACGGCGTGGGCTTGGGCGATGACGGCAACATTTGGGGCGGCGAATTTTTTATTAACAATCTGTCGGAATACAAGCAATTTTCACATTTTGAATACATAAACGTTGCCGGCGGCGATGCCGTTTCAAAAGAACCTTGGCGTTCGGCGGTTTCGTATTTGTATCATTATTTCGGTGAAATGATTTTTGAAGATTTGCCTTCCTTTACGGGAAAAATTGATGCAAACCGACTGAAAAATTACCTGCAAATGCTGAAAAATAACTTCAACACCTACAAAATATCAAGTGCCGGAAGATTATTTGATGCCGTTTCGTCTTTGCTCGGTTTGGTGCAAACAGCCGGTTATCATGCCGAAGCACCCATGCGACTCGAAAGTATTATTAATGACGATATTACCGATTTTTACGATTTTGAAGTTACTGATGTAATTTCTTTTAAAAAAACATTCGCCGGAATTATAAACGACTTACGAAATTCGGTTGATGCGGCAATTATTTCGACAAAATTTCATAATACTTTGGCAGAAGTTGTTCTGCAATTGTCAAAAATGATAAAACAAAAAACAGGTATTAACAAAGTTGTTTTATCCGGCGGAACATTTCAAAATAAATACCTTCTTAGCCGAGTTGAAAATCGTTTATCCGAAAACGGTTTTTCTGTATTCTCTCATGAAAAAATCCCCTCCAACGACGGCGGTATTGCATTGGGGCAGTTGATTATCGGATCGGAGCTGTAAAAAAATAACTTATTGATACACTTTCAGATATATTTTCGTATATTTGAAAGTTATTATTTTTTCAGACAACTCGAATTTTACAAAAAAATTATGAACAGAAGAAATTTTATGAAATACGGTGCAATGAGTGCCGCCGGAATAGTCTTATTTCCTGTTGACTTATTTGCAGACAAAACGAAAACAGAAAATAAAAAACACTTTCCGCAACCGTTATCATTCACAAAAAAAGACGGATGGAAAGAATTTGAAATAAGTGTAAACTTTTTAGAACATGAATTTGCTCCGGCAATGACAATTCATACACTTGCTTTCAATAAATCGGTACCGGGTCCCGAAATAAGAGTAAAGGAAGGCGATAAAGTTCGCGTAATTTTTAAAAATAATACAGAACTTAATCATACAATACATTGGCACGGAATATACGTACCTTGGCGTATGGACGGAGTTCCTTATGTTACGCAAATGCCCGTAATGCCGGGAAAAGAATTTGTTTATGAATTTATTGCCGAACCTTACGGAACACATTTCTATCATTGCCATTGGGGAACTTTACTGCATATGCAATCAGGCATGTACGGAAGCATTATTATTGAAAAAGATGAAGACCCGATAAAAAAGATATTTCCTTATGACCGAGAATACACTTTAATATACTCGGCACATGATGTAAACTTTTTGAGAAACGAATTAAATTCTATGTTAGAACGTATGAAGGAACGCTCATTTTTGATGAAAAACGGAAGATTCAGTCCTGAGAGATTTAACTTATTCGACACTAAGGAAGAGCTTGAAAAAGCTATTGAAAACGGCTACCAACCGCCTTACCTTGTTAACAGAAGATCTTCTGCCGAATTACCTGTTCCGAACTGGTTTACCGTTAACGGAAAATCATATCCTTCCACACCGAATTTATATATAAAAGAAGGTGAAAATATTCGCGTAAGACTGATAAATGCAGGTACGGAAAATCATCACCTCCATCTGCACGGTCATGATTTTTGGATGGTATGTGATGATGGTGTTCCGTTGCCTCAGCCTTGGCAAAGAAATACGGTTTCGTTAAGCCCGGGGAAAACCTATGATATTATTATTGAAGGTAAGAACCGAGGAATTTGGACTTTTCACGACCATGATACAAGACGGGTAACAAACAACGGATTATATCCGGGAGGAAATTTACTTGCTTTAATTTATGAAGATTTACCTAAAGAAGAAAGAATGGTCGGTAATATGAAAAAAATGAAACAAAAAAATCCGAACACAAAAATAAATATATTACCTAAAATTGCATTAGACGAATAAATTTAAACAAAACATAATGAAAACAACTATTGTTACAATCCTCATATTGCTTATAAGAACGGTTATGTATGCCCAGGTGTCGCCTGAAATTGAACTCGGAGCAAAAGGCGTAATGTCCGGAAATTTTAATATTGATAATACCAATACAAGTTCTGCCGTAAGTGATTTTTCCGACAGTCAGTTATTACTCGGTTTTAAACAAAAATTATACAGCAACTGGAGAGGTCAAATGGTTTTCGGACTTCAATTTCCCGATGCTGATTCAAATCTCGGTCAGGTATTTTTTAATCATATTTTTCTGAAAATAGAAAATCAAAAAAACATTATAAAAATCGGCAGATCGACAACTCAAACCATTTTAAATGAATTTCCGACCCTGCGCGATGATGATGCGATGCAATTTAATTATTCCTTAAATCCGTTTTCCGGCGGGATGAATACGCAAGATAATCAATACGGAAATGTAATAGAATACACACATATTTTTAAACAACGGTACCACTTAACTGTTCACGGTGAAAATTTCGTAAATTTATCCGAACCGAATAACTTTAAGTTAAATTCTTTCGGTACTTCGTTTTTATATATCGTTCCGGAAAGTCAAATTTGGAATAGGAATATTCTTCAAAGAATCGGTTTCAGTTATAATAATTATGTTATTGATAATTTTAGTGATTTGTTAAAAAACATACTCGGAACAGTAACATTAAATTTAAAACCCGATCCCGTTCATTTTATTGATTTGAAATTACAAACAATCTACAATGTCGGATTTACAGGAATTAACGACATAAATAACTATTCAAATTATGTCAGAACTCCTTCATTTTCATCTTTCGGAACGGTAAGGTATCTGTACAGAAAATATGAAAGACCGCTTATTCAGGCATCATTAGGATTCGGTTATAAATCATTTTCCCTTGCTAACGACAGCAAACAAATTTTAGGTATTTTTAATGTGTTTTACAGGTTAGGTGAGAATTTTGATATTGGTTTCCAATACCGTTATACTCAGAATAACGGACAAGTCGAGAATCTTTTCGGGCGACAGGAACAACGCTTCCAAATTGCATTCGTTTATTCTGTCAATCAACTATTTAACAGTCAGTTTGATGACAGAAATTCGATTCTTAATTTGGAACACAATTACATAAAATAATTTAGATTTACAACTTTGACAAAGTGCCGGCTTTGATAAAGTTTAGTTTGATGCAGACCTTACAGATTTTGAAAACCTGTAAGGTCAAGAGATTTTATGTGTATTGCTAATATCTTTCAAGTATTTCTGTACGTATTATTCCAATATCATTCATTATGGAAGTTTTATATGTATAATCATACACCCAAAATAGTGTTGTATCCATATTATTTTGACGTAAATATATTTTTTTTGATTTCTTATTTGTGATTAATTCAATGTCATAACGTTTATCTTTAGGTCCGGAATGATC
>JAADGE010000018.1 GCA_013152535.1 Chlorobiota bacterium | reverse complement strand
GCCACCATTTACCTTTAATAATTTCAAAAGAGCGAGAAATTGACTCCGTTGCCGATTTATTTTCATAAATAATGATTAAAAAAATAAAAATTGTTGCAACAGCAAGATAGATACCCGGAATATAAAACAAGAGAAAACCTATTACTACCATTATATAAACCAATATCCCTGCACCGAAAACTTTCCACAGATTTTTTTTCAATAATTCACCCACATCATCTTTCGTAAAATTTCCTTTTCCTTTGCTTACGTACAGGCTTATGTAGCTATGAGTTACGATAACAACTGCCAACATTCCGAACATTAACGAAAAAATTAAAATAACAGCATAAATAATCGTTGAAGTCGGAGTATTAGTTTTCAGTACAGCAGCATTGAAAATATCGTTTGCCAACAGGGAAACCATAAGAAATGTAACGGCAACAAACGGTCCTGCATATTTCAACAAAGTTCCCGCAAAGGTTTTAAATTCCTGAATAATAAACTCAAAGGGTGCTCCGATAAGGTCTCCGAATGTGCGTTCCCGAATAAATTTTACTATTTCTTTTTTTTGTTTATTTGGTGCCATTGTAATGTTGTTTTTGAATTAGAAATCTAAAATATATTGTCAGTCAGTTATTTTTGTATTATTAATATCTATATAAGCGTTCATTTCTGTTTCGACAAAATTTCCTTTTGTATAAGGTTTTTCTTTACACATTTTTTCGGATAAATAAAAAAATACCATATAATTAATATCATTGATGCTGCAATTATTCCGATTCTTACATAATTACTCCATTCTGTATGTCGGGTTACAAAACTTTCGAGAATTGCTGCGGTAATAATAAACGGGACTAAACCGACGGCAATTTTCACTCCGCGCCTCGCTGCAAATCCAAAAGATTTTCTGCGTGCATATGTTCCGGGAAACAATAAACTGTTTCCCAGCATCAGTCCGATACCTCCGGAAACAATTAAAGTGAAAATTTCGATTGTTCCGTGAATCCAAACGGTAATAAGAGATTCTGTCAAAACATGATGCGCATAAAACATATGGTGAAAACCGGCAAGCATTACACCATGTTGAAAAAT
Source organism: Chlorobiota bacterium (assembly GCA_013152535.1). Classification (GTDB taxonomy): domain Bacteria; phylum Bacteroidota; class Bacteroidia; order Bacteroidales; family JAADGE01; genus JAADGE01. Next base: position 29,054 of record JAADGE010000018.1, on the reverse strand, counting down.
AAAAATGATTGTACCGATTGATGCAATTATTCCGAGTAAAAATACCGAAAACATAACTTTTATATTGTTATAAGCAATAAAAAAAAACATCGAAAAACTATCTTGCGATTTATAAATTCCCATAGGATTTCCGTTTTCAATATTTTCGAGAGTTTGGTTTACATACGCATCTCCCATAATTATACGGCTGTATTCGTTATCGTTTTCAGCAGAAATCCACCCGATAAAAAAACTGATGAGAAGAATTAAAAACGAATACAAAATATATTTTCTTATATGAAATAATTCAATCGGCAGTTCATTAATCCAAAAATTTGCAAATCGACCGGATGATTCTTTTTTTGTTTTATAAACGGCATTATGAATTTTACTCGCAAGAGAATTCAAATACTTTTCTGTAGGGCTGCCGGGAAAATAGGTTTTTGCATAAGCTAAATCATCGGTTATTTGAACATATAAATTTGCCAAATAATCCGGGTTCTCGTTATTTTTACTGAAAATTTTCTTTTCGGTTTCCTTCCAACGCTCAACATTCTTATTTAAAAAAACAACTTCTTTCACGCTCATTTTTTTGTCGGTTACAAATCTATAAAAAAGAGCTAAATTTTATTACTTTTGACAAATATATTTATAATAAACAATGATATATGCCGAACTTACAAGTTGAAACAAGCCAAAACGTTATAATTGAACAAGAAATTGCAAATCTCGGCGAACGAATTGCCGCTTTTTTGATTGACGGCATAATTATAATAAGTTATGTTATTCTTATGTCTTATATTATAAAAATTTTCTCTTCTGCAAGAATTTCATCTTCAGGGTTTTTTGTGTTAATAATTCCGATATTTTTTTACAGCCTTTTATGTGAAACCTTTATGAACGGACAAAGTTTCGGTAAAAAGGCATTAAAGATTAAAGTTGCAAAATTAGAAGGTTCACAACCGACTTTCGGAAATTATTTAATCCGCTGGATTTTTAGAATCATTGATATTAATTTTTACGGTTTGCCGGCTATTATTACTATTGCAGTAAACGGAAAAGGGCAGCGCCTGGGAGATATTGTTGCAAAAACATCCGTTATCAGTCTAAAACGCAGCAAAAATATCGAAGAAACTATTTATGAAGAAACCGAAGCCGATTATGAAATTAAATATCCCGAAGCTGAGCAGTTAAAAGATACAGACCTAAATACCGTAAAAGACGTTTTGAAACTTTACAAAAAAGACCCGACAAATGTCATTGCTGTGTCAATGCTGAAAAAAGCCTTTGAAGCAATTAAAATAAAAACCGGTGCAGAGCCTGCACAAGTTCCCGCTGTTTTTTTAGAAACAATTATTAAAGATTACAATCATATTTTTAAAAATTAAGTCTTAATTTCATATGCAAAATACAAAAATCAGCAGACGTTCTTAATATTTCAGTTTTTTAACTGTTTTTCATATAATTTACAGACGTTTTAAATTCCTTAAATTATTCATTATGAAAAAATATATTTTATTTCTCGGTATATGGTTATTCGTCTCTTGCTCAACAACATACAAAATTGGTTCCGAAGGTGAAAAATATAAACTTCCGAAAGATTTAGTTGTTTTTTTAAATTCTTTTGAGCAAAGTGTTGCTTCACATAATGTTGATAAGTTGATGTTACTTATGGATAAAAACTATAAAAAAGAACAACATGATGACATGCTTGAAGGAAAGACGGCTCAATTCATTAACGAATTTTTCGGCGGAACGGATGTTAACGGCAGCGGATATAAAAATCCAAAATTTAAAAACATTACAAGTATTCATTTCACAAGCATTCAAGAAATCGAAAACGGTTATACCGTATATTATTTTATTACAACAAAAGAGTATCGCATTGATTGCCGATGGGATATTTCTGTTAATAAAACAAAAAACGGTACGATTTACGGTTTGATTGGTGCAGTCGGGTAATTGAAGGGACTATACTCCTTCGTTGTTTGTTGTTACATAGATTTCTCCGGTATCACAGATATATTATTCCGTTTTACAGATTAAACTATTCCTTAATTATAACTTGATTAGCTACATTTCGAGCTTTTTGTTTTTCTTTTCGCACAAAGAAACTATGAGATGAAAAGATTTTTTATTTTTTCAAATTCCGGATATAGTTCGTTAAAAATTGTTAATTCTTAGCTTTTAACAATAAAATGCCGATATTTTATGTTATACAAGCAGATTGAAGACAATAAAAACTTCCGAAAAAATTTAATCTCTAAATAAATATTTCTGTATGTAACACATTTACAATTTTAATTTTTTGATATTTGTGTTATGATATATTCTTTTTCTAAACTCTTTATTTTATGTGCTTTATTTACCTTTATTAAAAGTATTACTTTTGCTCAGTTAAGTTATCGTGCACCGGTTTCTGTTACACAAAAAACAAGCATTTCAAATATTGCGTATAAGTTACCTTACAGAGGTGAAAATTACAAATTTTACGGAACATTAAAATTTCACATTTCCGGAAAAGCTTATGTGAACAACAAAGTCTATAATTCTTTTATTGAGGCACAACATCTTTCGGAACAAAACTTAAACTCGGCAACTATTCGTTTACTTAAAGCTTCCGGCAAAAAATACGGATATTTAAACCCTCATAAAGAATCGGTTTGCGGAAATCGTCTTGTGTTTCTGTGTCCGATGACAAAAAAGGAAAAACCGTTAAAATTCTATTACAGGACAGGTTTGTTTCGATATTTTTATCGCTTTAATTCCTCCGGGATATCAAAAAGCGGTCGACTGTGTATTGATTTTGAAACATTGGCTCGTTATCTTTTAAATTTAGATAATGCCGCAAATTTTTTCGGTTTACAAATTCGTTCAGTTACAATAAAGCGCAGTTTTATTAAATTAAAGCATTATTAAAAACATCTTCCGGGAATGCTTTGGCATCAAAAAATATTCGTTTTATAAAATATTTATCGAATAAAATAAACCGGCGTTATGAAGAATTATTTTTGGTTGAGTTTGAACCGGTTTTGTAAACAGAGTAACATTTTTTGAAACGTTCTGCCGGCATGCAGGCAACTGTCTTCGTTAATCAGCCCTGACAGGTTTTGAAAACCTGTCAGGGCTCCCGTTCGGGTTTTCCGAAAAAACCAATAAACGCGAAGCACTTTTGAGGTGCTTCGTGTTTTTTTTAAAAACAGACGCCTACAAGAAAAGAGACAGCCGCAAGCTGTCTCTACGGGTGCAATTCACACAATACCGCAGTGCTAAGCATTTTTTTTAATTTTGTCAAAATTCGGAACGTTGACAAAGTGTGTTTTAATAAACAACCCTGACAGGTTTTGAAATCTGTCAGGGTTTGTTTTTTTCGGTTTTCACTATCTTTATTCTTTAATTATTCTTCCGGGTGTCCAGGGTGCACCGGCATTGTTTAATGTTTTTTCGATTTCGGGAATTGTTTGCGTTGCCAATTTTTTTATTTCGGCGATTACAGCCGGAAGTTCGTCTTTTACAATCGTTAACTGACTACGCTCTGTTTCGGTAACAGCAGAAGTTGAAGAAATATGTGCCCAAGCCAAATCCTGCAATCGGATTTCAAGCGGCAATTTATGCGGCGGTATTTCTTCATAGCTGGCTTTCGGCGAAACACCTTCTAATACAAACATCAAATCATTTGCTGTTTTTTCTGCATTTTGTATTGTTTGCATTGTTTCCGGGGAAACACCGGATGCTTCAAGAGCCGTTTGTTTCATTAATACAATTTTTTTCTGCAGGTTTTCGACAAATTTTACCGTTCCGTTCATTACTCTTACCGTATTTGTTAAGTCTTTTAAATAGGCAGCCAAGGCATTTTCATCCGAAGCCGGTAATGTAGAATTATTAAGTTTAACAACTTTAAACGCTATCGGATCGCATAATTTTTTATAAACTCCCTTATCAGAAATTCCCATCGTTACCTTGTATGTTCCAGGTAAAACCGGCATTCCTGCATTATTCTTTTTAAAAGGATTGAATTTTTTCAAATCTTCCTTAACGGGATACGGATTATCATAAGCTAAATTCCAACTTATTCTGTTGATTCCTTTTGCCGGTTTTGCCGTAAGTTTTTTTACAACATTTCCTTCGCTGTCCTTAATTGTAAATAGCAGATATGAAGGTTCTTCCCTGTTTTCGTCTTCCTGTTCTTTCCAAGAAGGCTGCGGAATTTTTTCAGCTTTTTTAAACAATTCTTTTTCTTTTTTTCTTCTTGCTTCTTTTGTTGACAAAGGAACTTCTTTTAAATAATAAGTAAAAATTGCTCCGTAGGGCGGGTTTTTTGCAAAATAATCCGTTTCTCCCTGTCCGTATTTTGAGTCGGTTTGAATGTATTGTAATGCGTCTTTAACAGGAAACATAAAAGCTTTTTTATCTTTAATAAAACTTTCGCTTATATGCCTCAAAGGATCATAATTATCAAGAATATAAAATCCGCGACCGAAAGTTGCCAAAACAATGTCGTTTTCTCTTTTTTGAATTGCAATATCTCTTACGGCAACATCCGGAATTCCGGATTTTATTTGTGTCCATTTTTTTCCGCCGTCAAGCGAGAAAAAGAATCCGAATTCGGTTCCGGCAAATAATAAGTTCTTATTTTTAAAATCTTGTGCAACTGTCTGTACTGTACCGTTTTTCGGTAAATTATTACTTATGGAAACCCAAGTATTTCCTTTATCGGAACTTTTCAGAAGATAAGGTTTAAAATCGTCTCTTTTGCGATTATCAAAACTTGCATAAACTACATCGGCATCAAATTCATCAGCAAAAATATCACTTACATAAGTATATTCCGGCACATCGGGAAATTTGTTAATCTTTCGCCAGTTTTTTCCGCCGTCATCAGTTACCTGAATAACACCATCATCAGTTCCGACATAAATTAAACCTTCTTTTACCGGAGATTCATCCAGCGAAACAATTGTTCCGTATAGTGAGGTTGAAACATCTTTTTTTACGGCATCGACACTCCAATATTTCCCCATAACTTTCCAAGTGTTTCTGTCAATTTGTGCTGTTAAGTCCGGACTTATCGTTTCCCATGAATTACCTTGGTCGTTACTCCTAAACAACTTATTGGCAGCAAGATATAATCTGTTGTGATTGTGAGGACTGATAATAAAGGGCGAACTCCAGTTCCATCGATATGTTAATTCATTTTTTCCGGGAGCCGGTTTTATTAATAAATTTTGACCGCTTTTTTTATCATATCTATATAAATTTCCGTATTGGTACTCAGAATAGACAATATCCGAATTTTCCGGGTCAACCGCTCCCCAAAATCCGTCACCGCCGATTGTTACAAGCCAATCTGCTTTAGAAACACCTTTACTGCATATTGACCGAGACGGTCCGCCGTAACTGTTATTATCTTGTGTTCCGCCGTAAACATTATAAAACGGTTCGGCATTATCCAAATAAACTCTGTAAAATTGCGTAACGGGCAAATTAGAAACATGTCGGAACGTTTTGCCGGCATCATAAGAGATATAAACACCGCCGTCTCCTCCGATTAAAAAGTGATCGGGATTTTTCGGGTCGAGCCACAATGCATGATCATCCACGTGTCGATTTTTTAAACCAAGGTTTTTCCAAGTTTTGCCGCCGTCTTCAGTATATTTAGATACTGTTTCAACAGAATAAACCTTATCAACATCTTTCGGATCGCAATAAATTTCATTGTCATATTGCCCGCTGCTTGTATGATTGCTCATTTTAGACCAAGATTCGCCCTTATCCGTTGACCGGAAAAAACCGCCTTTTCCGTCTGCCGCTTCTACAATAATGTAAACAACACCAGGGTTAACCGGCGAAATTGCTATTCCTGTTCCGCCCATATCAACAGACGGCAAGCCTTTCATAATTTTACGCCAGGTTTTTCCGCCGTCTTCAGATTTATAAATTTTTGTTTCGGGTCCGCCGCCAATTTTAGTAAACACATGACGTCTTCTTTCTTCGGAACTTGCATACATAATATTCGGATCAGAGGGATCCCTGACAATATTGTTAATTCCGGTATTTTCACTTATTTCAATAACTTTTTTCCACGTTTTGCCGCCGTCTGTTGTTCTGTATAAACCTCTGTCTCCGCCCGGTCCCCAAATTGAGCCTTCGGCAGCAACCAAAACAATGTTTGAATTTCGAGGGTCTATATTAATTCCTCCGATTTGACGAGAATCCTTCAAACCCATATTTTTCCATGATTTGCCGCCGTCAAGAGATTTATATACACCATTACCGTAGCCGATTGCACGCTGATGATTGTGTTCTCCGGTTCCTATCCAAAGCACATTATGATTATTCGGATCCATAGTTATGCACCCTATTGAATATGCTCCGTAATTATCAAAAACAGGGGAAAAACTTATTCCGTTATTTTCTGTTTTCCAAACATGTCCGCAAGCCGCCGCAACATAAAATTGTGCTGTATTGTCCGGATTTACGGCAAAATCTGCTATTCGTCCCGAAGAAAATGCGGGTCCGATACTTCTGAATTTCAGTCCGCCGATAACTGATTCTATTCCTTTATCTTTTTTCTCCGAATCCTTTTTTTTCTTTTGAGAAAAAGAAACCAGAGTTGTGGCAGACAAAAACATTATCAGAACTAAAAATTTAATTTGTTTTTGCATAATTTTAAAATTTATTGAATGAATAATTGTAGTAGTATAATTACTTTGATATAAATATTCCGGTAATTGGTTTACTTGTTATTTTTTTTTGCAGAGATTTCTAAGATTTTATTTTTATTGTGTATAAATTATTACTTAAAAAATTTGCTGCATATATTTATGAATTTTCAGATTTGAAATTGAATAAACAATCATTTTACAATATTAAGAAAATTTACAGTTTGTTTTGTTGCTATTCGACACATAAAATTTGTTGTTTGTAATTCAACAATCTGTTTTTATAATTATCAGTACTTTATAAAAATTTTATCCTGTTCAGATTATAATCTGTGAAGAGAATATCAGAAGAGATAAAACGAGACGCCGGAAATTAAGTTAACACTCTTTTATTTGTTGCTTATTTGTTTATGTATCAGAAATTTAAATGCAATTACTTAAAAGTTAAATAAGATATGAAAGAGATGTTAAAAATGCAGTTTCAGGTCTTTTTTTGAAAATAATTATAAATAATTTCTGCTTTTGATTTTCCGACAGTTTTTTCAAGTTTTTTGAAATCTGATTTTGATATTTCGTTTACCGATTTAAAAACTGAAAATAATTGTTGAACGGTTTTCTCCCCGACTCCGGAAATATTTTCTAATTCTGATTTTATAAAATCTTTTGATCGTTTATTTCTGTGAAATGTTATTCCGAATCGATGGGCTTCGTTTCTTGCTTGTTGAATAATTTTTAATGTTTCGGAATTTTTATCAAGATAAAGAGGAATACTGTCGCCCTGAAAATAGATTTCTTCAAGTCGTTTAGCAATTCCGATAATCGAAATTTTTCCTAAAAGGTTTAATTTTTTCAAACTTTTTACTGCAGAAGACAATTGTCCTTTTCCCCCGTCAATAATAATTAATTGAGGAAGGGGTTTATTTTCTTGTTTCAAGCGTTTATACCTGCGAAAAATTACTTCTTCCATAGAAGCGAAATCATCAGGACCTTCAACAGTTTTAATATTGAATTTTCTGTATTCTTTTTTTGCCGGTTTGGTATTTTTGAAAACAACACAAGAAGCTACCGGATAGGCTCCCTGAATATTTGAATTGTCAAAACACTCAATATGAACAGGCAACTCTTTCATTTTCAAGTCTTTTTTCATTGTATTTAGAATACGATTTTTGTGCCTGTCGGAATCAACCAAAGTTCTTTGTTTTATTTTATCGAGACGGAAATATTTTGCATTTCGCTGTGAAAGTTGTAATAATTTCAATTTATCTCCGATTTTCGGAACGGTTATTTTTATATTAAAAAATTTATACTCGGTTTGAAAAGGCAAAATAATTTCTTTTATTTCATCAAAACCCGATTGTTTTTTATTTATGATTTCTGTTATTGCAAAAGGCAAAATTTCTTCGTCGGGTTCATTTAGTTTTTTCTTAAATTCAACTGTGTGAACATTAATAATTGCCCCGTCAACAACTTTCAAATAATTGACAAAAGCATATTCATCATCAGATAAAATTGAAAAAACATCGTAATTTCCGGAAGAAGCCGTAAGAATTGTTGATTTCCCCTGATAATCTTCTAATATTGTCAGTTTTTCTTTAATTTCCTGAGCTTTTTCAAATTCTAAATTTTCAGAAAACTGCAACATTTTTTCGTTTAAATAATATTTAACCGAAGAGAAATTTCCTTTTAAAATATTATGAATTTGTTTGATTTGTTCGTTATAATCTTCTTCTGTTTGATTTCCCGTACACGGAGCTTTACAGTTTTGAATATGGTATTCAAGACAAACTTTAAATTTGCCTGCATTAATATTTTCCTGCAAAAGGTTGTATTTACAGGTTCGTATTTGAAACAAAGATTTAAAAAGTTTCAGTAGAACTCTTACTAAACGAACAGATGTATAAGGACCATAATATTTTGAACCGTCTTTTATCAGATTACGAGTTTGAAAAACACGAGGAAAGGGCTCTTTTTTAATACAAATCCAAGGATAGGTTTTGTCATCTTTAAGGAGAATATTGTAACGAGGTTGATATTTTTTTATAAGGTTGTTTTCGAGAAGCAGAGCATCTGTTTCATTTTCAACGACGATGTGTTCGATTTTAACAATATGTTTTACAAGAATTTTTGTTTTCGTGTTTTCATGTTTTTCGTTAAAATATGAAACTACACGATTTTTTAGTTTTTTTGCTTTTCCGACATAAATTACGGTGTCAGAATCGTTAAAAAAAAGATAAACTCCGGGATTTGCCGGCAGTTTTTTTGCTTCGGATTTAAGTTTTAATATTATATTATTTATTTTATTTGACATTGTAAATGTTCCACGTGGAACAATTTTATATTATCTTGATTACTTGACTTTTATAATATGTTTATTAAAGTTATTTTTAACAATTTATCTTCCGAAGTAAACTAAAAGAGCACTTATGTCTGCCGGAGAAACTCCGGGTATGCGTGATGCTTGTCCGATATTTTTCGGTTTAATTTTATTAAGTTTTTGTGTGGCTTCGGTTGATAAGGATTGCAGCTTGTAAAAATCAAAGTTCTCGGGAATTATTAATCGTTCCAAACGCTTTAATTTTTCGGCGGTTTTCTTTTCCCTGTCTATATAACTTTTATATTTTATATGAATCTCTGCTGAATTTAAAATTTCATTCTTTTGTTTTGTTATTGTTTTAAGATAATTTGATAAAGTTTCCGATAACGGAATTAAATCTGTTATTTTTATTTGCGGACGTAACAGTATTTTTTCTAAACGTTCTTTTTGTTTTATTAATGATAAACTTCGTTCTTTTAAATATGGATTGAGTGTTTCGGGTTCGATGTTTGTCTTTTGTAAGAGTGCAGTAATTTCATTTACTTTTTCTTTTTTATATAAAAAATGATTAAAACGGTATTCCGAAGCCAAACCAATATTATATGATTTTTCTGTAAGTCTGAAATCGGCATTATCTTGTCGTAATAAAATACGATATTCTGCACGAGATGTGAACATTCTGTACGGTTCATCAACACCTTTATTAATCAAATCATCAATAAGAACACCGATGTATGCTTCGTCTCTTTTTAGGACAAACGGATCTTTTTTATTAACTTTTAAGTGTGCATTTATACCGGCAACGATTCCTTGTGCCGCCGCTTCTTCATAGCCGGTAGTTCCGTTTATTTGCCCTGCAAAGAACAGATTGTTAATAACTTTTGACTCTAAATTTATATGCAAAAATGTGGGGTCAAAATAGTCATATTCAATGGCATATCCGGGTCTGAATATTTTAAGGTTTTTGAGACCTTCAATTTTATGTAATGCATTATATTGAGTTTCGAGAGGCAAAGAAGAGGAAAATCCGTTAAGATAATATTCAATTGTGTTTTCACCTTCCGGTTCCAAAAACAGCATATGAGAATCCTTTTCGGAAAAAGTTACCAGTTTATCTTCAATACTCGGACAATATCGCGGTCCGGTACCTTCAATTGTTCCGTTAAAGAGGGGAGAAAATTTGAATCCGGCTTTTAAAGTATTATGTGCCTCTTTGTTTGTGTAAACAATGTAACAACTTCTTTGTTTCAGTTTTGTTTTTACACCGGGTAAATATGTGAACATAGATGTATAATCATCGCCTTTTTGTTCGGTAAGTTTTTCAAAATTAATTGTTCTTCCGTCAAGTCGAGCAGGAGTTCCGGTTTTCATTCTTAAAACGGGAATCCCTAAACTTTTAATTTGTTCGGACAAACCGAGAGAAGGAGCGTCAGAATCACGTCCGCCGGGAATTTGAACAGAGCCGACATGCATTAATCCGTTAAGAAATGTTCCGTTAGTAAGAATTACAGCTCCGGAATAAAAGGACATACCAAGTTTTGTTTTTACACCATTTATTATACCGTTTTCTATAATCAACTCATTTACAGTGTCTTGCCAGAATGAGAGATTTTCTGTATTTTCAAGTTTTTCTCTCCAAACCTGCATAAATTTCATTCGGTCGGATTGTGCTCTGGGACTCCACATCGCAGGACCTTTTGAAAGATTTAACATTCTGAATTGAATTGCTGTTTCGTCGGTTACAATTCCGGTATAACCGCCGAGTGCATCTATCTCCCTGACAATCTGACCTTTAGCAATTCCTCCTATTGCCGGATTACACGACATTTTAGCAATTGCCGTCATGTCTGTTGTAATTAACAATGTTTTTGAGCCCATATTTGCTGCGGCGGCAGCAGCTTCACTTCCGGCATGTCCTGCTCCTACAACAATTATATCGTATGTATTATTCATTAAAATCAATTAAAAATATTGCAAATATAGAAAAGATGTTATTAACGTGTGTTCAATATAAAATTTTTCTCACAGAAAGCTGACGGTGCATTAGATTTCATTTTTCAAATAAAAATTTTCCTTTTCTCTCATTTGCTTTTGTTCTTTATCCGTTTTATCGTTATAACCGACCAAATGTAAAACACCGTGAATCATAATTCTGTGAAGCTCATTTTGAAATGTCGTTTTATATATTTTTGCATTTTCCTTTATTCTGTCAATGCTTATAAAAATATCTCCGGAAACAATATCGTTTTCACAATAATCAAAGGTTATAACATCGGTATAAAAATCATGTTTTAAATAATTCTTATTCATTTCCAAAAGATAGTTATCCGAACAAAAAATAAACGAAAGTTCTCCGTCTGTTTTGTTTTCGTTTGAAATAAGTATCTCAATTTTACTAAATACATTTTCGTTAAAAGAAAATTCTTTTATATCTTCAAAAAAGTAATTTTTATCCATTGTTTTTTGTTAAAATGTTCCACGTGGAACATATGCCGGAAAGCCGGTATTTCCGGGCATTTCATAAATTTTTATTAAAAAGATAAATTTAGCGGCTGAAAGATTTTAAATATTCATTGTATAATTTTTTATAAAAATTATTTAATTGAATGTTTTTCTTATATAAATCTTCATTAAAACTTGCATTGTTATCATGTTCCTTAAAAACTGCTTTCGGTGATTTGTAAATTTTATTTTTAGGGCGTTCTGCTTCTCTTTTTTTATCAAATTTTCTTTTGTTTTCGGCTTTTTCGGCTTCAAGCAATCTGGTTTCTATTTTTTTCTGTCGTTCTAATAATTGAGGTGTAATTTTTCGATTAACAATATCTTTTTTATTTTCATCTGCCATTTTGTTAATTTCATTCAACAGTTTTTGGGTTTGGCTGTTTAATGAAAAGCCGGATTGCAATTCTTTTAACATTTGTTTAAAAATTTCTTGTTGTGCCAACATTTTTGCCAATTGTTTATTTTGGGCATTTTTATTAAAACTCCCCTTCCCCTCCTGCATTTGTTTTAACATTTGTTCCATTTGCTGCTTTAATGATTCCTGCATTCCTTTTAAATCCTGCATTGCTTTTTGTTTACCGCCTTTAGATTTTTGAGAACCTTTTCCGGAACCGCCGGCTTGTTGTGCCTTTTTCATTTGATTTAATATTTCGGAAAGAAGAAGAGCTAAATTATTTGCAGATGTCATTACCTTATTTTGATTTATTGAAGCAGAAGAAATTTTTCTATTTTGCAATTTTTCTTTTATCAATTTCAAATTCAATGAAATATTATACAACTCACCGCTAATTGGTTTGTTTATTTGAGGAATTCTATATGCCAAAGCTTTTAAAGAATCATTCATTATTTGAAAATCTTCTTTCATATTCGATTGTTCGTCGAATAGTTTCATCATTTTAGGATCTGTATTTTTCACAGAATTAATGTCATTAATCAGTTTTTCCTGTTTAAATGAAAAATTTATAAGGTTGTCTAATATTTTTCTTAAGGATTCCATATTTTCACCTTGTTGTTGCGAAGCATTTGCCTGCATCATAGAATTCATGGCTTTTGCCATATTTTTCATGTTTTGAGAATTCTTACTTTGAGAGTTCGATGCTTTACTTTTTCTGCCCTTTTGTAAGTTATCTTCAGATTTATTAAATTCTTGATTTATTTCATTTTTTTGTTTTTTAAAATCATCTAATTTCATTTTGTTTTTTAATTCATCATTTATTTTTTTTGCATCCTCATATTCTTTCATTGCATCTTTAAATTGATTTGAGATCTCTTTTTGTTTCTCCATCAAGCCATCTTTTGATAAAGATTTTTCATTGGTTTGTTTTGCCAAGTTTTTTTGCTCTTCAGATAATTTATTAAGTCTGTTTATTGTTTTATTTATTTTTTGTTCTGCTTGCTCTCTTTTTAAAAGTTCTTTTGTTCTGTCAAGTCGATCAGACATTTCTTTATAGGAAAATTCATTTTCTTTCAATAGCTTTTCCATTAATTTTTGGTTAAACTTATCCTGAAGTTCTTGTAATTGTTTCATCAATTCTTTTAATTCATCAGTCATTACTTCATCAAGCAGTTTTTGAATCTCTTTTTGTTTTTGCAATAATGCTTCATCTTGTTTGTTAAATTTATGTGCAATTGTATTTTTTTGTTTGTTTTCCTGTCTTATTTCATCCGTTAATTTTTTTAGTAATTCCTGCTTATTAAGAATATTTTGAAGCATTTGTTTGTTTTCCCATTCAGAAATATTTCCGTTTAGATTACGTTCTCGCAGATTTCGAATATCTGATTTTATTTCATCTGCCAGAGATATACTTCTTTCTAATTTAGAATTGATACTTTCATTTGCAGTATTTTGTAAACTGTCAATTTCCTGTAACGAAGGAATATTAAAAGAATAAATTTGAGTTCGTGCTTTTTTACTTCCGGAAACGGCATCATTGTCCCAAACTTCAAAAAAATATTCAACTTTTTGATTTTTACCCGGATTTAAATTATCAAAATTAAAGGCATAATAAAAATTTTGTTTTAGTTGTGCTCTGTTAAACTGAAGATTATTTGTAATGAATTTCTTATCGTTATTCTGTTTTTCATCTTTATTAACTATACGAAATTTGAAAAGTAATTTATTAAATCCGTAATCGTCATTTATAAAACCTTTAAAATAAGAAATGAAAAAATTAGCAGTATCTTGAATTTGTTGTACTTGAATTGTCGGAAATAAATCAGGAATAACAGAAATATTTAAATGTAAAAGCTTGTTAATTTTAAAATATTTATTGCTCGCAGAAATATCAAATTCGGTATTTTTAAAAAATCTGCGGGTATAAATAAATTTATCTTTTTCTTTTTTCGTATGTATTTTTTTTTCTTTTGAAACCAATAATAAATTATCAATATTATCGGGAATAAAAGTCCAGGAAACAACAGAACCGAACGGTACAAGTATATCGGTTGAGTTCTTTAAAACAGTATCTTTTTCTCCGGTATATTCGGGAACATTTATATTAACGAAGAAATTCAACAATGTAGGGGCAGGTAAAATTTCTAATATATATTTTTGAGATTTGAGATTTTCGGCTGAAAAATAAAAATCTACGGTGTTATAAATATTTTTAAACTCATAAATAAATTCTGTTTTGGAGTTTTTTACGGCAGTCATATAAAAATTACTGTTTCCGTAATTAATAAATACTTCTTTCGGTAAATATTTTCCGGTTATTTTCAGTCTAATTTTTACATTTTCTCCTTTTTTATACTTCAGTTTGTTATTTAAAAGCTGAAAAGAAAAAGGCGGAGGTTTTTTAAATACCGATTTATAATTAATAATATGACGGGTACTTTCTTTAAAAATTGTCGGAGACATTAAAAAAAGAGAAAAGAAAAGAAGCAAAACCGGGATTGTATATTTCAAATATTTTTTAAGGTGCGAATAGCTGATTGCAGCAGTAAAAGGAATAAGTTTTATTTTCTCCGCCTTTTGGTTAACAGCTGCTTGAATCAGCAGATTGTTACTGTTGCCTTTTTCCTTTTTATTATGAAGTTCAAGAATGTTTAACAATTTATCCTGAATTTTCGGAAAATGTTTTGATATGATTTCTGATGCCTGCTTATAATTAATTCGTTTTCCAATTTTAAAGAGTTTTAAAACAGGAATAAAAATATAAGCAATAAAAATATAGAGAAAAAATGTTAGAAAACCGTACAAAATCACCGCTCTTATTATCACAGAAAATCTTAAATAAAATTCGGAATAAGAAATAAGCAAAAAGATTAGAGGAAGTAATGTAAAAAACAGTAAAATACCGCGCAGTATTTTTACTTTATAAAATTTCTTTATAAAAGCGTCTAATTTCAGTATCAAATTTTGATATGCATTCATTCTTAATTATTTTCTTAGCCACCTTTGCGGATTTAATTTTTTATTTCGATACCAAATTTGGAAATTTAATATCCGAGAGTCGGGTTTTCCTAAAGCCTCTCCGACTTTTACCGATTGCCCTTTTGAAACAAAAACTTCATTTAAATTAGAATAAACGGAATAATATTGTCCGTGTTTTACTATTACTGCTTTATTTGCTCCGGGAATTTTCAAAACTTGCACAACTTTTCCTTTAAAAACAGCTTTTGCATTTTCGCCCAGTTCTGTTGCTATATCAATTCCGTCGTTATTAACTTCAATGTTTTTTAATACAGCATGTTTGTGTTTTCCGAATGTTGACGTAATAATTCCTTTTGCGGGAAACGGTAATTTTCCTTTATTTTTTTCAAAGGTAAGAGAAAGTTTGGTTTTTGTAATTTTAGTGTTTCCCGAAACTTTTTTTATTGATTTCCTTAATACTGCAAATATTTTTTCTTTCTTTCTGATTTCTTTTAACAGTTGTTCTTTTTTATTTATTAAATTATCTAAAATATTATCAAGAATTTTTTTGGAAGAATTCAATTGTAAAAGTTCGTCGGTTTGTTTTTCTTTTAATTCAAGTTTTTCATTTTTTTGCAAAAATAAATCTTCATTCAATAATGAAAGACTGTCGGCTTTTACCTTTAAATCCGTTGTTGTTTCTTCGAGGTATTCGGTTAAATATTGAAGATATACAAAACGCCTGTATGCCTGGTTGAATGTTTTTGCCGAAAAAATATAAATTGTTTTGTCTCTTGTGTTTCGTGTTTTATAGGCATAAAAAATCAGTTCTTCGTATTCTTTTTTTAAACTTGTAATTGTTTTTTTTAATTTATTTCGATTTTGTGTATTAACAGAAATTAATTTATCCAGACTGTCGATTTCTGTTTTAATATTATTTAATAAAACTTTCTGAAATTTGATTTGTTTGGTTAAAACCTGATATTTTAAATATGTAACTTCAGATTTTTTATTTAATGAAGTGAGCAATGTTTTTGCTTGCTGCAAATCTTTTTGAGCTTTAAGCAGTTTTTTTGATTGTCCGAAAGATGAAAAAGATATTCCGAACAAAATAAATAAGATAAATCCGTATGTAATTTTTTTATTCAAATCTTATTCTTTTATAATTTTTGGGGATTACAAATTTTGCATTAATTTTCGTATTAATTTTTATATTTTTATAAGCAATATTAATCGTTCCGAATTTATCGATATTTTTCAAATTAATAAAAATATTTAACGGGAATTGTTTTTCATTAATTTGTGTAAAATTATTATACATAAATTTAATTTGCTGTGTTTGATTTGTTGTTTGTAAACTGTTTTCGGTCAAAAAATAATCTTTATTAATTTTTAATGTGTGAATAAATTTATATCCGTTTATGCTAGTTTTTTTTATTAAATTGATAAAAGTATCCGTTTTTTCAACAGTATAAGTATTTAATTCAGTATTAACAGGATAAGATATTAAATGATTTGTAAAGAGAGCTTCAATTAATTGATAATTCAAGTTTAAACCATACAGTTTTTTTAAATAATTATAGTCTTCCGTAAAATATTGATTATTAATTTTATTAATAAATTTTATACTGTCGGCGGTTAACAAGATTCGTGCAACTTCAATTCCGAGAAAAGGTCTTATCGTTATCCATATAAAACTATCTTTATTAATTTTAATAATTCCCTTCAGAGGTATTTTATTTTTATTATCTGTATATTTTCCGGAGAAACCGGCAGAGAATGTTTTAAAATATAATGATTTTTCATTTACTTGTTTTTCGATTTTTAAAATCTCTGTTTCGTTTCTGTTTTCTGTGTTCTTAATATTTTTTCTAAAAATATTGCAACTGAATAAATTCAATAAAAAAAATATTATAATTATATATTTTTCAATATGTTTCATTTTTTACTTATTTAAAACTTCGTCAACAGTTATGGTATTGATATTAATTATTTTTTCTTGCAGGTGTTTGGATGTATTCCCGTTTTTTTGAGCCATTTTCCAATATTTTAAAGCCTTCTCTTTATTATTTTTTGCAAATTGCAAGTCTCCGTATAATTCATAAATTTTAATATCCTTATTTTTATCATTTATTATTTCTTCGGCAAATTTCTGAGCTTCGTTGATTCGGTTTATTTTTTTATAAATTAAAGCAAGATAAAAATTAAATTGATCTTTTAATCTGACATCATCAATAATTAAATTTTTTCCGTTTTTCAGGATTTTTTCGGCTTTTGAATAGTTTTTTAAATTATAATTTGCAATTCCGTTATAAAGACATATTTTCGGTTGATTAGGAAAATAAGATAAATATTTTTGAGTGTCATTTTTGAGATTGGTAAAATCTTTAAGATCATAAGACAAACTAAATAACATTTCTGCAATATTGAAATCCGAAGGATTTAACTCTAATGTTTTTCGAATATACGGTATGGCATCTTTTTTATTATTATCATTCAGATAATATTCTGCAAATAAGGTATTTGCAAGAATTCTATCGGGATTTTGTTTATATAATTCGTTTAATAAAATTAAGTATTCGTTTTTAGGAAAATTCGGATATTGCCCGGAATTAAGTAAACTAGTTTTTTTGAAAAAGTTCAAATCAGAATTCATCAGTTTTTTTGTAGTTTTAAAAAATTCGTTGTGTCTGTTGGTTTTTTTACAAAAAAGAGCATATGATAAATTAACATCAGGATTATCGGGATATGTTTTTAATAAGATATTATACATTTTTTCTGCCTTATTAACCTTATTTACAGAGTAATAAAATTCTGCTGCCATTCCTCGGTATTTTAATTTCCCGGGATATTTTATTATTAAATTATTGATAAGGTTTTCGGCTTTTGAATAGTTTTTTTGTTTTAAATAAAGATTAAAAAGCTTTTCGGCAATTTCTGAAGAATACTCTAATTGTTTTTGCTGTTTTTCGTATAATGCCGTAAGATTTTCTGTCTCAGAATTTTTTACATAAATATCTGATAACTTCCTGTATAACAATTCTTTATGAGGGTTATTTTTTAACAGGCTTTCATAAATTTTTATTGCATCTTCTTCATTTCCGGTCAGATATAATAAATCGGCTTTTTCTAAATTATACCAAAAATTTTCTTTTTGTAAACGAACAGCTTTATTTGCAAAAGAGAGTGCTGTTTTATACTTTTTTTCTGAAATAAAAATAC
The DNA here is from genome assembly GCA_013152535.1 of Chlorobiota bacterium. Classification (GTDB taxonomy): domain Bacteria; phylum Bacteroidota; class Bacteroidia; order Bacteroidales; family JAADGE01; genus JAADGE01. Next base: position 11,023 of record JAADGE010000018.1, on the reverse strand, counting down.
TTGCCGTATAAAAAAATGACGCTGCACTTTGAGGATTTATTTCTGTTGCTGCCGCATATTGTTCCAAAGCAGTTTGCATATTTCCGTTCAAACGGTTTTTATTTGCTTCATCAAATAAATAAATAAACTGTAATTCTTTTTTTTGATCAGTATTAGCTGTGCTGTGTTTTGATTTTTTTAAAACCGCACAAGAAGAGAATATTGTTAAAATAAGAAAAATATATAGTAATTTGGTTTGCATTATTGAATTGAATTATAATCTCCGATGCTTAAATCGTCTTTTGCTTTATTAATTGTAACGTGATTTCCAATCATTGAATTTGAAAAAACGGCTTCTTTAATATCACAATTTGTTTGAATTATTGAATTACTTATAACGGAATTTTTTATGTGTGTATTTTTACCTACAGAAACATAAGGACCTATAACAGAATTATTTAAAACAGCTCCGTCATCAATAAAACAAGGTTCAATTATAACGGAATAATTTTGTTCGCAATGTTTAGAAATTATGTTTCCTGTATGTATTAAAATTCGCTGATTTGTATGAACAGTTGCATCTTTATTTCCGCAATCAAGCCATTCGGTAACAGTTGCTGTTTTAAATTTGATATTCTTATTTTTCATATTTTCAAGAACATCTGTCAGCTGATATTCGTTATTACCTTTTATATTATTGTCAATTAAATATTTAAGTTCGTTTTTTAATGTTTTCCCGGATTTAAAATAATAAATTCCGATGATGGCTTCGTCAGATACAAATTCTTTTGGTTTTTCAATAAATTCTGAAATAAAACCTTCTTTTTCTTTTTTAACCACACCGAATGCTTCCGGATTATCAACCTTTTTTGTCCAAATAACAGAATCGACTGCCTCATCAAGCTCAAAATTTGCTTTAAAAAGGGTGTCAGCGAACGCTACAATAACTTTCTCGTCAAGAGAGGGCTTTGCACAGTAAATTGCATGTGCGGTTCCGAGAGCTTCTTTTTGAAAGTATATTTTGCCTTCGGCACCGAGGTTTTCAGCTATAGAAATTAATTGTTTTTCAATTTCTTTTCCGAAATCTCCGATGATAAAAGCAATTTCGGTTATTTCTGACTTTGAAACTTTGGTAATTTCTTCAGCTAAGCGTTGTACTATGGGAATTCCGGCAACGGGTATTAAGGGTTTGGGTATTGTCAGTGTGTGCGGTCGCATGCGTTTTCCCATGCCTGCCATCGGTATTATGAGTTTCATAGATTTGTTTTAAAGATATATAAATCAAAGTTTTATATTATTAAAATTATAGAGTTTATCGGATGTTTCTTTTTTCGATATATGTTGAATTAAATACTAATATTATTATTTTCTTCATAACAGATATTTCTAAAATAATTGATTTTGATTGTTATAATTTATTTTTCCGAGATGTTTGTATGCAGCTTCGGTAACTTCTCTTCCGCGCATTGTTCTTTTTATAAACCCTTCCATAATTAAAAAAGGTTCGTAAACTTCTTCAATAGTACCTCCGTCCTCTCCTACTGCTGTTGCTATGGTATTTATTCCTACAGGTCCGCCGCTGAATTTATCAATAATCACAGTAAGAATTTTATTATCCATTTCATCAAGTCCTTTTTTATCAATATTTAAAGCATCAAGAGAATATTTTGCTATTTCCAAATCAATTGTTCCGTTGCCTTTTACTTGAGCAAAATCTCTTACTCGCCTCAGCAAAGCATTAGCAATACGCGGAGTTCCGCGGCTCCTTCGGGCAATTTCTATTGCGGCATTTTCTTTAATTTCGACTTTTAAAATTTTTGAAGATCGTTTAATAATATTTGTCAAAACATCGGCATTGTAATATTCAAGTAAAAATTTTATTCCGAAACGAGCTCTTAAAGGTGATGTTAACAGACCTGCACGTGTAGTAGCACCGACTAATGTAAAATTATTTAAAGTAAGCTGTAAAGAACGGGCAGCCGGGCCTTTATCAATCATAATATCAATTCTGAAATCTTCCATTGCCGAATATAAATATTCTTCAATAACCGGACTCAAACGATGGATTTCATCAATAAAAAGAACATCATTTTCATCGAGATTTGTCAGTAATCCGGCGAGATCTCCGGGTTTATCAAGCACAGGACCCGATGTTATTTTCATGCTTACACCCAACTCGTTTGCAATGATATTTGAAAGCGTTGTTTTTCCTAATCCCGGAGGTCCGTGTAATAAAACATGATCTAATGCTTCGTTACGCATTTTTGCGGCTTGAACAAAAACTTTTAAATTTTCAAGAACCTTTGCCTGACCTTTAAATTCGGTAAATTCTGCCGGTCGGAGTTGTTGTTCTAATATTTCTTCTTCTGTTGATATGTCTTTATTACGTAAATCCAATGTATCGGTTTTCTGTTGTATTAATCTTTAATTTTTTGACCGTTTATTTTATAAATTTTTCCGCCCTTATATTCTGTAACGGTATCTAAATCGCCGTTATTTGTATATTTTTTCCACTTTTTAACTTTCTGTCCTGCAGCATAATATCTTATTTCTTTTACATTTCCGCTCGGATAATAATAATAATGTTTACCGTCCGGATATCCTTCTAAATAATTTCCTTTAAATTGTAAAGTTCCGTCATCGTAATAGGCTTTCCATTCGCCTTCTTTTTTTCCTGAAATATAGGTTCCTGTTTCAGTATAATCATTAACAGAAGTTTTCCAAATACCGCTTTTTAAACCGTAAATATAATTTCCTGTCGATAGTGTATCCCCTTCTTCTGCCAGTTCATAAAATTTTCCTGTTTCTTTACCTCGTTCAAATTTTCCTTTTCTTCTTATGTTTCCGTTGTCGTAATACCAAGTCCAAATTCCTTTTGGTTTGCCTTTTTTATAACTCCCTTTTTGTTCAATATTTCTGGATTTATAATAAAAAATCCAAATTCCGTCTTTTTTTCCGTTTTCAAATTTTCCCTGTGATCTGATTTTCCCGTTTTCGTATAAAAATTTCCATTTTCCTTGTTTTTTTCCTGCTTTATCAATTTTTCCCGTTCCGAGTTTTATTCCTTTATCAGAATATAATTCAGATCCGGTAATTTTCCCGTTTTCATCATAACTTTTATGAACACCGACAGGTTTATCATTTATATATGCACCGGATTTTTTTATTTTTCCGTCGGGATAATATTCTTTTTTTAATATTTTTTCATTCTCGTTGTTTTCTTCTTTTTTTAAATCAGTTTTAACTCCTTTAATGTAATATTCTTGTTTTATTAATTCACCGTAAGGATTATATACTCTGTAATAACCGTTAAGTGTATCATTCAAATAATTAGCATAAGTATGTAATTTTTCATTTCCGTAAAAAGTTTTCCAAATTCCTTGTTTTAAACCTTTATAATCGGTTCTGTTAATACGTTCGGAACTTAATAAATTATTGTATGAATATTTTAAAATTAAGATAATATTTCCTTTTTTATCAAAATGTTTTTCATAACCGTTTTTATAGTTTTTTTCATATTCAATAGTCTTTTGTAACAGATTTTTTTTATCATAATAATATGATTTTCCGTTTTTTTCACCGTTTACGTACAGTTCTTTTGAAATTAATACATTTGCCTGATAATCAGAATCTTTAATAAATTTATATGTCTTGTAATATCCGCTTTTTATTCCGTTTTTATAATCAATAACTTCGGTAAGATGACCAAATCTGTCGAAAAAACGCCAAATACTGTCTAATTTTTCATTTTTTCTGTTTCCTTCTGATTTAATAGTTCCGTCAGGATAATATGATTTCCAATATCCTGCAGGTTTACCGTTTTTCATAGTTCCTTCACTTGATATTTTTCCGTCGGGATAGTAAAATTTATTGTAACCGTCTGGATTTATTTTCTGTGAAAATGAGAAAAAAATACTTGCGCTAAATAAAAACGTAAGCATTAATTTTAAAATATTTCTGTTTTTTAAATTCATTAAGACAAATCTAACATTCTTTTTATCGGGATGTATGCTTTTTTACGAATTTCTTCGTTAATCAGAATTTCAGGTTGTTCGTATTTTAAGCAACTATATAATTTTTCAATACTGTTAAGTTTCATAAATTCACATTCACTGCAAGCACATTCGGCATCTTCACCCGGTGCGGGAATAAAAAATTTATCGGCAGATAATTTTTTCATTTCATGAATTACTCCGGGTTCTGTGGCAACAATAAATGTTTTTGCGCTGTTTTCTTTGGTAAATTTTATAAGAGCAGATGTAGAACCTACAAATTCTGAGATTGTAAGTATCGGTTTAGGACATTCGGGATGAGCAATAATAACAGCATCGGGATTGTTCTTTTTTTGTTCTAATATTCCGTCTAAAGAAAATTCACTGTGAACGTGGCAAGCTCCGTCCCAAATAACCATCTCTCTGTCTGTCAGCCTACTGATATAATTACCGAGATTTCTGTCAGGTCCGAATATAATTTGTTTTTCTTTCGGAATACTTTCAACAATTTTAACGGCATTACTCGAAGTACAAACTATATCGGTAAGAGCTTTTACTTTTGCACTTGTATTAACATAAGAAATAACCGTATGATCAGGATGTTTAAGAATAAATTCTCTGAAATCATTATCCGGACAAGAATCAGCAAGCGAACAACCGGCATTTAAATCCGGAAGAATTACTTTTTTCTGAGGAGAAAGAATTTTAGCAGTTTCAGCCATAAAATGTACACCTACAAACACAATAATATCAGCATGTGTTTCTGCGGCTTTTTGTGATAAAGCTAAACTGTCGCCGACAAAATCGGCAATATCCTGTATTTCTCCTTTTACATAGTAATGTGCTAAAATAACAGCATTTTTTTCTTTTTTAAGTTTATTTATTTCATCTTTTAAATTTAAATCTTTTTCATTTGTATTTAAAGAAATAAATCCGTTTTTTAAAATTTCTTTATTTAAAATTTTCATTTGTATTTATATTATAATTTTATAAATTTAAATCTTATAATAATGATTATAATCGTTTAATATCCGTGATAAAAATATTGATATTTTGTTGCTTTTTAAGATATTAAAAATTTATACACATTTTATTATTATTTGTTTAATTATTGAAGTTTGTTTTTCAATGTTTTATAATTTTTTTTAACAGCTGTTAATATTATGTTTTAATGTTAAAAATTAATAAATATTTTCTCTTTCGGGTATTAATTATTTGTTAGTAAAATATAAAAAATATTAATAATTAAACTTGTTCAATTTAATATTCTTTATATACTGATAATTTGATTTTCTTTGCAAAAATAATTTTTAATATTCTTTATTAAAATTATAAACATAATATTAAAAACGACTAATTTTTCAGTTTATTGATTTATATGTGATTAATGAACTTTATTAACACACTGTTAAAATAAAAAAAAGCGAGTAATGTTTATATATTATATTGAATATTAGATATTTAAGAAATACTGCTCTTTTATATAAAAAAGTAAAGATATGAAAAAAATTGCATTTGCCTGTGATCATGCCGGCTACAAAACCAAACAATTTTTGATAAAAAAGTTAACAGAAAAAGGATATAACATAAAAGATTTCGGAACTTTTTCTGAAGAAAGTGTTGATTATCCGGATTTTGCACACCCGATGGCAGAAGCAGTAGAAGCCGGAGATTTTGATTTGGGAATATCGCTTTGCGGAAGCGGAAACGGGATAAATATGACGGCAAATAAACACCGGGGAATTCGTTCGGCTTTGTGCTGGAATATTGAAATATCAAAATTAGCCCGTTTGCATAATAATGCAAATATTTGTGCATTACCGGCTCGGTTTGTCGGTGAAGATGAAGCACTGGAAATTGTTGATGTATTTTTAAATACCGAATTTGAAGGCGGACGGCATCAAAGAAGGATAGAAAAAATACCGATAAAAAAATAAATTGTAAGATATTAAAATCTTATTATTCACAATTAATATTTTTTTATATCTTTGAAAACTAAAACAGAAGAAAATGATTTCGAACACTTGCAAGTATGCTATAAGAGCCGTAATTTATTTGGCCGTAAAATCAAAAGAGAATGAAAAAATAGGTATAAAAAAAATATCTGAAGAATTGGATTTACCCGGTCCTTTTCTCGGAAAAATAATGCAAACACTGGCAAAAAATAAATTATTACATTCTATTAAAGGACCGCACGGAGGTTTTAGTTTAGCTCTTAATCCGCATAAAATTTCATTATACGATATTGTTGAAACAATTGACGGCACCGATGTTTTTAATGAGTGTTTAATAGGTGTAAAAATTTGCGAAAACAATCCTGCTCATGAGGAATGAGGAGCTTTGTCCGTTTTATGAACGATCTCACGAAGTAAGAAGACAATTAATTAAAGTTTTCAGAGAGCAAACAATCGGAGATTTTGCTGACGGGATTAATAAATCGGGTGTAGATTTAATGATATAAAATAATTTTTTTATACAGAGAGTAAAACGCAAAATTTATAACAGATTTTGCTTTTTTCTTTTGAATCCTTTGTTTTTTAACAGTTAAAACTTATTATAATAAAACGACGGCGGCAAAGCCGTCCGCCGAACAGTGTACAGCCTTAGGCAAACTGGGTTTGTTAATAAAAATCATATATTAATGCAATAATAAAAAAAATAAAAGATAAAATTTGATACAAAATTGCAGAGATATTTCCTTTTCTGTTTTCTTTTCTATTTCTTTTATTATTTTCAGATACTTTTTTTATGAAATAGTATAAAGTAAAAAATTATTAGTATAACTAATGCAAATATACCATAAATAAAATTTTCCGTCCATCTTCCAAGAGTTTCCAGTTTGATTAAAAAATCGTATTTCTTGTCAAAAAATAAAAAAACACTGAATATATTTATTGCTGCAAACCAAGAAATTGAAATAACAGAAACAAAAGCCGATTCAAAAATACTTGTTCCTATAATATTTTTCTGAAATCTAAAAATTCTATAAAATAAATATTTTAACATATTTTAATTTTTGATTATTACCTTAAACTCATACCGGGACGCCAGGCATCTTTTGCTCCCCAAGTTTTTAAATTCCAAGTATAAAGTCTGTAATATAAATATTCGTATATTTTTTTCATAATTACATTATACAGTGCTTTTTGATATATGCCAATAACATTATAATTCCTATTGAGAAAACAACGTATAAAAAAACCAGCAGTCCTCTTGTAAGTCTTTGTTTTTTTGTTTCATCTTTATATTTTTTTACGATTTTAAGATATCTCTTTTTATGAACAAACCAAAAGTATGTGGTAATCATAAAAACAAGCATAATCCCCATTAATAACAACTTTGGGGTTTCATTAAAAATAGGCTCTTCACTAAAAATATCAAAAATTATATATACAACAAATATGTTTAACATCATTAAAAAAGCAATTCCAAAAGAAGCATTCCATTCAGGGACATCTTTTGCTCCCCAAGTTTTTAAATTCCAAGTATAAATTCTGTAATATAATCTGTAATATAAATATTCGTATATTTTTTTCATAATTAATAATGTATTATTGGTGGTGTAACATAAGTATTATCAATTCTTGTAACATTATCGGGGTAAGGATTGCTCATATCACCGGTGGGTCCGTCCCAAAAATTGTAAATACTTCTAATAAAATTGACATTATACAGTATTAATAATTTATTTGAGCTGATATTATCGTTAAAATTATTGCTAAAATAATTGAAAAAATTATAAATAAATTTGCTTTTAAATTTTGCTTTTTTATTATATTTTTTTCTGTCCTGTTAAATTCTGTCAGAATTTTCAAATACCGTTTATTATTAAAATAAAACAGATATACAGAAAAGGCAACTATTATTTCTATTAAAAGGACAATAATTAAACCTATTTGTTTATTTTTTTCGGAAAAAAATTGAAAATTAAAAATAAAATCTACCAATACAGCAATATTTAATATAATCAGATTAATGATTAAACTAACTTGAATAACAGCATGAAACTTTGGAACAGAAGCCCATTTTTTTTCTTCATTTTTATATGACCTGTAAAAAATAAAATCTATTATGTTCAATATATAATTTAATACTTGTTTCAAAAAAAAGAACTTAAAATTAATAAATTAATGTGAATAGACACGCCACCAATTCGAATTATTTTGTGTAACTTGATATTGTCGCCTTCCCAATTCTCTCCAACCGAGAAAATTACAAGCCATTGATTATATATAAATATCTGGCAATAACAATAAAAAATATTAATAAAAAAATATGGATAGATATTGTTATTTTTAATTTTAAAAAGTTTCTCTTCTTTGTTTTTATATCATCATTTCTATATTTAATAATAAATTTCAGGTATTTTCTTTTTGGTATGAAAATAAAAAGTCCAATAAATATTATTAGCAACATAAATATAATAATCAGTATTTGAGGAATTACAATTATTTTATGGATAAATGAAAAATATAATAAAATATCATTCATCATATAAAAAAATATAGCAATTTGTAAACTTATAAATAATGATACCCCAATTGATGCAAGATATTCAGGTAAATTCTCTTTTCCATGAAGCCTTAGTTGCCACTCGTAAATTCTATAATACAGATAATTATAAATTTCTTTCATTTTATTTATTTTTAATGTGCAAATGTACGCCACCAATACGGATTATTTTGCATGTTCTGTTGCATTCGTTTTCCCATTTCAGGCCAACCTATTGTTCCGTCAACAACAAAATAAGCCCCACCAAGAATAAACCCTGGTATGCCTCCAAATGTAAACACTGCACTCATGCTTGCATCTAAAAAAGATTTTGTAGCATCAATATAGTTACCGTCAATAAATTGATTAATTCCTTTAAATGCATATGCAACAACACCTACACCTCCGGCTATATAACCTCCGATTTTAAACCATTTAGCCGCTCTGAGAGCTTGTATTCTGTTAAAACGCGTAACAATTTCGGCACTGTGTATTCTGCCGGAAAGTCCTCTCATTCCGTATGTTGCAGTATGTCCGAGATCATTCCATTTTAATCCTTTTTCAGCCAATGCAAGAAAGCCGGCAACCGTTGCTAATTTGTTTGTGTAATCTAAAATGTTGCTCCAATTAGTTGTTCCGTCATTATTTCTCTTAACTGAAGCCCCGGCTTTCCCCAGATTAATTAAAATCCAATTATCTAAATTTTTTGAATAAAGTTGTAAAGTATTAGTTCCTTTATCCCAAAAATATGCTCCTGTTAAATAACTTTTTTCTACCCATTTCCCGGAAATATTAGTATACGTATCTCGAAAAGCCGTTTCTAATGAATAAAAACTACTCCCATGATTAAATCCTGCAGATAAACGATTATTCAAATTATTTATAAAATCCATAATGCCGCCGCCGTTTAGCCAATTGTTCAATTCTCCGGTATTATCAGGGTTTTGCCATTGATTGGTTAAGCCCATAAAATCAGTACGGTTTACAGGGTCATTTTCAACATAAGCATAAGGGGAACTGCTGAAATATTTTTCTGCCATGGCGTCTATTACGTGCCACCTGCCGAGTTGGGGGTCCATTTGGCGGAAGCCGTAATCAAGATACAACGTTTGGGTTTGTTGTTCTTTGGTGTTCATTTATTGCAAAGATAAATTATTCTTACTCTTTTTCTTGATAAAAAGAGGCAAAAATCAAGACTGAAAATAAATTTCTTGTTTTATTGCGTTTGCGGCAGCGACAAAGCCGACCGCCGAACAGCCTGAGACGAACTGAGGTCAACCTATTTCAGTACAAGACAATCATTACCACGAACTCCACTTAAATAGGTTGTATATAAAGGCATGAAATTCCGGAATAAATAACAGTAATATCAGGGATATAATGAGAAAAGTCATAAAACTAATTATTAGCATATTTTTCTTTTTAAACTTTATTGATATGAGAATAAAGTATAAAAAAATTAGAATATACCAAAAAACATTAGCAATTTTATCTGCATACTTTGAATTGATAAGTATAAGTAGATAATAACTTAAAATTATAAAAACAAAAATATATAGTATAAATAGTATCTGTTTTACAGTTTTTCTTTTCATTTTAGGTGATTTAATGATAAATTGTAAAAAAAAGTTTTCCAGAGGGGGTATAGAAAGTTGAAATTATTTGTGTTCCCGTTGGAACCGGAGCACCGGGAGCTGAAATATGAATTTCTTTAGTTACCATATAAAGCCCGTTATTACCTCCCTTTTTATCATATAAGGCATATAATTCAAAAAAATCAGCAGCAGCTTTGCTCGTAATATATGCCTGATATCCAAGGGAAATTGTTACCCCTGCTCCCCCGGTAAGACTAATAGTTCCTGCTCCAATACCAGATGGAATACTTCCTAAAGACAGGTACGTGCTTGAATTTGAGTTATTATTAAACTCTCTGTCAATATATTTAAGGGTTTCTTTATGGTTCATTTTTCTTTTTGTAGTATTGACATTAGCAAACATGCTGTTTTCTTCACCTGTTTCAATATTACCGAACCAAACATCACCTAATTCATAATATAGTTCATATATCACCTGTACTTCACTTAATGACTGTTCAATATTGCGAAGGTCATTTTCGTCATATCCTGAGTAAATAAAGCTTAGAGTTTCTATTTTTCTTCTGTATTTTGCTTTCATTGTATACCCTCTTCTTAGTACTTCTTGCCTGGAAGAAAATCCGGCTTTCCAAGCAGCAGTTGTTGTTTTATAGTCCCATAATAAAAAACTCATTTTTCTCCTTTGTACTTTAGTTGTTGATGACATATAAAGCTTATAATCGCCAAGTAAAGTTCCGGAGGCAGAACTACTGTTACCATAACTATATAAATGATTATTCAAATTATTTATAAAATCCATAATGCCGCCGTCAAAATGACTTTCTTGTTGCCATTCTTCTCTTTTCCAATAGTATTTTAAGCCTAATACATCGTATTTATTTATCGGGTCGTTGCCGGCGTAGGAATACGGGCTTTCGGAAAAATATTTCTCTGCCATGGCATCTGCGACATGCCTCCTGCCGAGTT
>JAADGE010000073.1 GCA_013152535.1 Chlorobiota bacterium | reverse complement strand
CTTTTATTTTTACGTTATTCTGCATTTGAAAACTACGAAATTTCTTTGAGGTCGAAAATTGCAACTTGCAAAATAACCGAATATTTCAAAAACTGCATTTCCTGAAAGTCCCTATTTAATTTTTTTAGCTCTTGCTCACGCTTATTTTATTCTTCGTCTGCAAGCCCCTTTTTACGTATATATTTTACGGTTTCAAAAGTTTGTTTCGGAATACGAAGTAATCTGCTGACATTCAGTATAAAATCGTTTGTAACGATTAAATAATTTTATCTGCGGAGTCAGCTAATTTCCATAAAAATATTTGCATAGCTATGAATTAGTTATTTGAGAAGTTTTAATCCTTCGGTTGCTGATTTATCTGCGGGACTGTTCATTAACACTTTTTCAAAAAGAACTTTTGCTTGCTTTGTTTTACCCAAATAATAATCGGACCATGCAAGCATTAATAAACCGTCATAACCAAAAGGGTACAGATTAACTACTTTTTCGAAGTAATTTACAGCAGCTGTGTAATCTTTTTTCCCTAAATAAATTAATCCCAGTCGATAATTTGCAGTTGTATTTGAAGGATTAATTTGAAGGATTTTTTTATACAGAGAAATGACTTCCGTCCATTTTCCTTGTGCATATTTCGGGTATATTAATCCGAATTTAGCTTCTTCCGAATAGGGTTTCAGGTTTAATGCTTTTTGATAATGAGAAGCTGATTCATCAAATAATCCCGCATTATATTCAAGCCATCCGAGACGTAAATTAATTTCATAGGATTCATTTGAGTACACTTTTTTTAATTCATCGGCAGCTTTTTTGTATGAACCGGTTTTTTCAAGGGTATAACTTGTTTTGAATGCTTTAATAATTTCTGAGTTTGATTGAGCAAAAATATGTGTAAAGCTCAAAAATAAAATCAATGTTAAACTTGTTATTGTTTTCATATTTATAATAATTTAAAAGTTAATATTTTTTGAAATACCATTTAATTCCTCCTGTAATTGATTGATTTATATACTGTTTGTATGAGTCAACTCCGTTAACCGTAAATGTATTTTCTTTTACGTTATATTGATAATTCAGAAAAATATTAAACCGACCTTCGGCAAATCCGATGTTTAAATAACTCTCAAGTCTGAATTTTGTTTTATCAATATCATTATTTACAATAAAGGCATTATAAGATGTGTAATTTATTAAGTTTCCGTATGTAACGGAAGGACTGAAAAAAGAATATTTTAAAAATGTAAAACCAAAACTTTGTTTAATTATCGGATTATAAGTAAAATTGCTATTGTCTTTTTCCGATAAATATATTCCTTTTGTTTCAGAATAAAATTTATTATTCCCGAACGGATAAATTCTTAAACTTAATGCAGGTTGGATTTGTAATTTTTTATTAATATTTGAAATTGAAGATTCCGCAGAAACATTAAATACAGAAAAGGATTTGTCTAATTTTAATGAACCGGTTATTGAATTTTCAGGGTAATAATACAAAGCAGATGTGAATTGTCTTCTCCCGAATGTTTGTATCGGATTAGGAGCGAAATATTCGGAATGCAGAAAATGAAAACCGCCTGTTAAATTTAATCCTTTTGATAAATGATATTTTAAAGAAATATAATATTCGTTTTGGGTTAAATGTTCTGTATATTCTGACGGTAAATCAGAGTCTGTATCTTTCACGGTGCTGTTAATTTCTAAATGTGAATATCCGTGAAAAACAGTTACTCTTTTCCCGATTGAATGCTCTAAACTGATATTATACCATGATTTTGAGGTTACGGTTTTTTGATTTATTAGTTCTGTATTTTTCGGAATGTAGTTATAATCTTCGTTAATATCGTGTTTTGTTGCAATGTATAATGCTCTGATAAAAGGATATTCTGTTTCAATATGTAATTTTTCAATAACACTGTTGTCAAAAGATTTTGAGAGTAATTTTGCATCATCAATTCTGCCGGAAAGTAAGTAAGCATAATAAAGATATTCCTGAATTAATTCATCATCGGGAGTTTTAGAATATACATTTTCAAAATATTTAACTGATTGAGCATATTGCTTTTGTTCATAATATGCAATACCCATTCGATATTGCAAATAATAAAAATCAATACCTTTTTTAAGCGATTGCTTTCCTGTTTTTATGAGTTCATTCCAGTTTTTATCGGAATATTGTTTGTAGGTTTTTTTGTCAATTGCGGGAAAAGTTAATGTGTTTTGTGCAAAAGAAAGTGATACAAAAAAAATAAATATAATATTAATAATTACAGCTCTCATAGGTCGTTTAATTTAAAGGTTTTTTAATCGGTTCAACGCTTAATATATTATCATCTTTAAAACGGATTTCAATTTTTCCCGATTTATACAAGATTATATCGTAAGTCATTTTATTAATTACTCTGTTAAAAATAACTTTTGAAATTTCTGATTTTAATTTTACGAAATCAGGAGCAAAATCATCATCTTTTGCGAGATATTCTAATCTGAATTTTGATTTTAAAAAGATATAAAACGGAGCAATAAAATCTTGAATAAACATTATCGGTTTACTGAAAAATAAATCCGGACGTATGGTTGACGTTGTTTTTGTTCCCTTATAAAATGATTTTCTGACATTGTAAAGTGCATTAAAAAAAAGAAATAATTCCGATTTTTTATTGCCGTAGAAGTTTGTGAAATATATTCCCGCATCATTTTCATAAAAATAAGCTGTTTCTTTATTCTTTTTATCAAAAATATATGTTTGGTTTAGGATATCTTTTTGAATAACCCATTCTGTTTCAGCTTCATTAAAAAATACTTGTAACTTTTTTCCGGGAATAAAATGTAATGCATGTTCCGAAATTTTTTCGCTTGTTACAGATGCAACAATCTGTTCTTTTTTTGGTTTTCCGAAGGCAATCAGTTCATATTTTTTTTCTTCTTTGACAATGAAATTGTGTATCGGATAATCTAAGGTCTCTGAACCTATATAAGGCGTTGCCTGTATTTGAAAATGAATATGCGGATAGGGAGAATGTCCTGAGTTTCCGACTTTTGCCAAAATATCACCTTTTTTTACATAATCACCTTTTTTGATTTTTATACTGCCTTCTTTTAAATGACTAATTTGCGTAAAAAGATATTCACCGTGTTTTATTACAATTGAATTTCCCCAATTTTGCTCGGTGTTAATATCTCCGATTTTATTATCAGGAATATTGTCTGAAATCTCAGAAACAAATCCTCCGGCAGGTGCATATACCGGTTTTTCGTAACAAAAATATTCTTTACAAAAATCGCCGGTATCGGAGTATTGTTTTCCTTCGTCATCTTTTATAACAAAATCCCATGCGTGTCGCCATTTATCTTTGTGTGTATATTTTCCGTTATGAGCTTGGGTTACAGTCCAATCTCCTTTAAAAGGAAGGTTTATAGGATAGAAATTTTTATTTTTAAATTCCTCGGCAGCAGTATTATATAAATATAAATTTTGTTCGGGTGTTGCTTGTCGAGTAAAGGTATCTGTTAATTTATTATGTTTATTAAAACGTAATTTTAAGACATAAATAAATAATAAAACAATAATATTAAAAGGTAAAGAATAAATTGAGATTTGCCAAACAGTAAAAACATGCCCTAAACTTGCTGTAAGTATAACTGTAATAGGTAATAAAATCAGAGTCCAGAAATAGGATTTACCGGAAGGAATGACAAAATATCCGCCGACAGCAATTGAGGTTAAAATATAATTAAATCCTATAAACGTATATGCAAGTGCTGAAAAATCTGCACCTATTAACTGATAAAAAAAATAAGCAGACCAAAATCCTATTACCGATAAAGAAAAAGCAATTCTGGAATAATAAAGTAAACCGAGTGCTATGATGATACCGGCAAGAATATTATTTTGAAAAAAAATTGCACCTAAGGATAAAAAATAAATCTTCAGACTTTGAAAGCCCTGAATATTATTAAACCAATCATACAGATTAACCAAATTTTTGCCGCCGAGAGCATATAATTCATTGTATGTGTAAATGCTTCTTTCTGATAATCCTAATGCGCTAAAATCCTTTGTTGCCAGAATGACAGCCCAAATTCCCAATAAAAACGGAATACTTAAGTAGGGAAGAGCGTATTTTGCAAAAAAACCCTCTAATGCAATAGTTATGAAAAAAGTAAGAAGAGCTGCAAAAATAATAACCACGGTTAATTCAATACTCGGCTTAAAAATAATTCCGGTGCCTAAACCGACTAATAAAGCATTAAATCCGTATAAGCCTTTTTTAATTGATAACTTATAATATCCCAGAATATTAGCTGTAATATTTGCGGTTAAAACTGAAATTAAACCAAATATTCCTGCCCAAAAATCTAAAAAACTGACAATTAATAATAATCCTGCAAACAACTTATTCTCTGAAAAAAAAATTTGAGAATAACTGTTTAATACAGAAGAATAAAATAATTTGATTTTCGGAAGTGCTTTCATATAAAACTAATTTAAATAATTCGGAACTTTTTCCAAAGCTGTCATACTTTCATTGGTTTCATTCTCTCTGATAATGTGTGTATTGTTATCTGTATCAATAAGAATAATTTTTGGTCGCAAAGTTATGAATTGCATCCATTGAGTCATATTATATGCTCCTATCCGTTTTATTACATAGTGATCTCCTTTTTGTAACAAAGGAAATTTTACTGCAGAACGAATAACGTCAATATTCATACAAAGCGGACCGTAAATAGTTGTATCTTCAGCATGAGAGCTGAACTCTTTTGCGGGATAAATTTCATGTTCATACCAAAAAGATGTAAAAAGCATATTAACACCGGTATCAATAATCATTGATCGTCTTCCGTTTGCAAGTCTTTTATTTGCAAGAACACTTCCGATAATATATCCTGCATCATCAATCAAAGCACGACCGGTTTCAAGGAAAAGTGTCGGCATTTCATTCGGATCTAATTCCGAATTTATCAGAGCATCAGAAATTGCTTCGGCATATTGATCAAAAGTAGGGCAAGTATCTTTTCCGGGAAGATAAGCACCTTTTAAAGTGTTTTTTGATGCAAAACCGCCTCCCATATCGATGTATTTAATTTTATGATTAAATTTTCGATCTAATCGAACTGCAAGTTCAGCTAATTTTGAAGCAGCTACGGAATAAGGTGTCGGTGTCATCATATAGGTTCCGATGTGCGTATGTAATCCGACTAAATCTAATTTCTTACTCATTAATATTCGGTTTAAAGCATTCCAAGCTTCACCGTTTTCATAATTAAATCCGAACCTGTCCCATTGAGGATAAATTCCCGTATCCATATTTACCCGAATAGCAACTTTAGGTCTTTTTTTAGTTGTTTCAGCTATTGAGAGCAATTCATATAATTCGTCAAAATGATCGATATGGATATAAGATCCGTTTTCAGTTGCTTTTATTAAATTCTCTTTTGATTTATCAGGTCCGTTAAAAATAATTTTATTTCCGGGAACACCGTTTTTTAATGCTTTGTCGTATTCAAAGCCGGAAACAACTTCTGCCCATGAGCCTTCTTTATGAAAAATTCTGCATACGGCATTCATATAATTTGTTTTATATGACCATGCAAATTGAACATTCGGATATCTTGTTGTAAATGCTCTTTTTGCATTATTAAAAGTTTGCCTTATTGTTTTCTCTGATAATATAAAACTCGGTGAACCATAGTCTTTTATTAGTTTTTCAACAGGAATTTTATCAATTTCGGTAATAATCGGCATTTTTGATTGCATTCCGAATTTGTCGGTTACACCGGCATTTATTTTTGTAATTATCGGTCTTTCGTATTTTAATTTTTCGCTCATTTTATTAGAATTTTGAATTTATTCAGAAGTTTTGTGTTGTTTTTTAAAGTTCTCCGGTTATTGATAATTTCTCAAATTGTGAAATATCTCCGATTAAGTCATATGAATATCGGATGAACATTTTACCTATATCATAAGATTTGAAAGGTTCTACAGTTTCTCCGAGAGTAAGTTTAACAAGTGCTTCCGGGATATTTTGTCCTGCACCTACGGCAAGATATACCCATGCCGGAATTCGCGGATTAATCTCAATAATATAATATTTGTCGGTATGTGTTTTAATAATTTCCAATTCCATACCGCCTCGCCATTTGGTTTTTTTAATTAATTTTTTTGTAATTTCTAAGAGATTTTCATCGCCTAATGTAATTCCGCCCCAAGCTTTTCCTTTATCGGTAATGTATTGTTTTCGCATCGGAACAGCACCTATTGTATTTCCTTTGCCGTCTCCTAATGCAATTACGTTAACTTCGGTGCCTCGTATAAATTCTTGAATAATAACAGGTACGCCCCATTTTGCGGAAATTTTATTGAAAAATTCTGTTACCTGTGCCGGATTATATGCCAAATATGCATCATAAAATTTCCCTTTAACCAATACCGGATATTCGAATTCATATTGAATATTTTTTATTTCCGAAAGATTTGAAATTGATTTGCTGAACGGTATATCAACACCGTATTTCTTTCCGAATTTCATTAATTCCGATTTATGGCGTTCCTCAAATTGCTCAATAGTAGGTAAAAAAGTATGAATGCCTATTTTAAGAAGTTTTTCTTTCGATTTCATAAAAGTGAAAAGTTCAGCGTCAAAATTCGGAATTAATACATCAATATTTTCTTTTTCGTTAATGTACTCTATTCGTTGCATCAGTTCATCAGAACCCACAGAAGGATAGGGGATTTGGTACACTTTATCGGTTATATTTTTCATATAAATTCCCGGTTCTAAGTTTTCATAGGCAAGTCCGATTATGCGTACATCAAAATCTTTTGCTTCGCGTAATGCCCTTATAACAGGAACTCCCGGACCCGGATTATCCGTATTATTTAAACCTGTTACTGCAATTGTGTATTTGGGTTTCATGAAATTATAGTTTTAGAGTTGTATTATTCAACAATTCGGAAATTTTGAAGAACGGTTAAGAAATCGTTGAAATTATTTTCAAAAGTTGCATTATCTACTTCGTAATTGTCCGCAAACCATTTTGATATTTCATTTTCGTTTTTTCCTTCTTCCAGAAATGTCAATATCTTTTTTCCTGTTTCATTTACGGAGAATGATTCTCCCGAATTCGGATCAAATAAAAAACCTGTTTCGCTGACTGCAATATTTTTTTTTAGTTTCATTTTATTAAATTTTAGTGATTGCTGACAAAACTATAATGCAAAAATAGAGAATAAATTTAAGCGGAGTGTTACGAAATTTTACAAAAGATGTATGAAATTTTACTCAAAATAATCTTATATTGAGCTCAGGTTATTAGTTCTTTATAGTCAGAAACAGTGATACCGGCTTCTTTTTTAAATTGAGTTGAAAGGTATTGAACACTGCTGTAATCCATCATATAAGCAATTTCGCTTAAAGAATATTCATTCTCTGAAATCAATTGTTTTATGCGTTCGATTTTATTTGAAATAATATATTTCTCTAAAGTAATCAATTCATATTTTGAAAACAAACGGGAAAGATATCGATAGTTTAAACCTAATTTTTCAATAATGTATTCTGATTTTTTTGCAATTGAATCAACATTATTCATTTCAAAAATTAGTTCTCGAACGGTAATTTTCAGTTTTTCAATAATTTTTTCTTCATTATTTTTTATTAGTGATAAATCGGACAGAGCCAATATTTCAGATATCTTTTGAATATCAATATTTGCAGAATTGTATTCAATTTCGGCAAATCCTTGTTTGATATTCAGAACTTGTATATGATTATCTTCAAAATCTTTTTTTACAATCCGAATGCAGCATTTGCCGAACATGTTTTTGATATAAATCTTTTTCCTAACTGCATTTTTATTGTACATTTGTTGCCGTTTTTCTTTAAGACCTGAAAGTTATTAAAAAGTTTAATTATGGCAACAAAAAATCTATCCGATTATGATATTAATTCCGTTCCTTCCGGACGAGGAATGCGATTTGGCATTGTGGTATCTGAATGGAATAATACAATAACGGAAGCACTATATAACGGAGCATATAATACATTGATAAAACATGGTGTAAATGAAGATGATATTGTTAAAGAATATGTTCCGGGAACTTTTGAGTTAACTTACGGTGCTCAATCAATGATAAAAAGTGCAAATTTTGATGCTGTTATTGTTTTAGGTTGTGTTATTCAGGGAGAAACACGGCATTTCGATTTTATTTGTCAAGGTGTGGCACAAGGTATTACCGATATTAACAGAACGCAAAATATCCCTGTTATTTTCGGTGTTCTTACCACAGAAACGAAACAACAAGCAGCGGACAGAGCCGGTGGTAAACTCGGAAATAAAGGTGATGAAGGGGCAGTTACGGCAATTAAAATGGCAGCATTCAGGAAACGCAGAAAAGATGCACATAATAAGGAAATCGGATTTTAATTTAATATAAAAGTTTTAAATGTTAAAGATTGGAACAGATTACATTCATTTAGAAGATGTTCAAAGAATTGTTTATCAAAATGAGGAAATTGAAATTGATGAAAGAGCTTTGAATAAAGTATCCGAAAGTTTTGAATTTTTAAAAGAATTTTCAAAAGATAAAGTTATCTACGGAATCAATACCGGTTTCGGGCCGATGGCACAATATAAAATCAGTGAAACTGATCAAATTCAACTGCAATATAATCTTATTCGCAGTCATTCTGCGGGCAGCGGAGAATTACTTCCTGAAAAATGTGTGAGAGCAGCAATGTTGGCTCGCCTTAATACTTTGCTTAAAGGTTATTCCGGAGTTAATACTTCTGTGGTTATTCTTTTGAAAGATTTTCTGAATTACGGAATATATCCTAATATATACAAACACGGCGGCGTAGGAGCAAGCGGTGATTTGGTGCAATTATCACATTTAGCATTGGCTTTAATCGGCGAAGGAAAAGTTTTTTACGAAGGAACAGAACAAAATACGACAGATGTATTAAATAAATTGAATTTAAGTCCGATAGAAATTAAACTTCGCGAAGGATTAGCTCTTATTAACGGTACTTCTGTGATGACCGGTATCAGTTTAAGCAATATACTTTCAGCAAAAAAACTCTTAAATTATTCGCTGTTAATCTCATCAATGATTAATGAAATTGTTAAATCTTATGACGATCATTTTTCATCTGAATTAAACAGTGTGAAATTTCATAAAGGACAGGAAAAGATTGCCGAAGAAATGCGTAATTTGCTGTCATCAAGTAAATTGATAAAGAAACGTAAAGATTATTTATACAACGGAAAAAATAATCATACGAAAGTGTTTGAAGATAAAGTTCAGGAATATTATTCGCTTCGTTGTGTACCGCAAATTCTCGGACCGGTTTATGAAACACTAAATTTTTCCCAAGAAATTTTAATTCAGGAAATTAATTCTGTAAATGATAATCCGATTATTGATAAGGAACATAACAATGTTTTCCACGGCGGAAATTTTCACGGAGATTATGTCGCTTTAGAGGCGGATAAACTTAAGATTGCCGTTACCAAATTGTCGATGTTGGCAGAACGTCAATTAAATTTTTTATTGAATGATAAATTAAATAAAATATTACCGCCTTTTGTTAATCTCGGAACTTTAGGATTAAATCTCGGAATGCAGGGTGCACAGTTTACGGCTGTTTCAACCGTTGCCGAGAATCAAACATTGTCAAATCCGATGTCGGTTCACAGTATTCCTAATAATAATGATAATCAGGATGTTGTGAGTATGGGCACCAATGCGGCATTGCTTACGCAGAAAGTTATTAATAACTCATTTGAAGTGTTGGCAATTGAATTAATTACACTAATACAAGCTGTTGATTTTTTAGAAGTTAAAAATGAACTATCCGAAGCTTCACAAAAATTATATCAAGATATCAGAACTATAATTCCGAAATTTTCTGATGATTCTATTCTTTATCCGGCAATTCAAAAAGTTACGGATTATTTGAAGAACGAAACAATTTTTACGGATTTATTCAATACAAACAAATAATGAGATACGCATTAGTAACCGGAGGGTCAAGAGGAATAGGAAAAGCGGTAAGTAAAAAACTTTCCGAAGACGGAATGTATGTTGTCATTAATTACTGTTCAAATAAAGAAGAAGCCGAGAAAACACTGGAAGAAATAAAAGTTGCAGGCGGAAAAGGAGAATTGTTACAATTTGATGTGTCGAAACCGGAAGACATTGAAACGGTTCTTGAAAAATTTTCAGAAAATCATCCTGAAAATCACATTGAGGTTTTAGTTAATAATGCAGGCATTAGGAAAGATAATTTGCAGGTTTTTATGGGTGATGATGAATGGAATGATGTGATTAGCACGAATTTAAACAGTTTTTTTTACATAACAAGACGTCTTTTAAAAGATATGTTGGTGAATAAATTCGGTCGTATTATAAATATGGTTTCGTTATCGGGTTTAAAAGGAATGCCGGGACAAACAAATTATTCCGCATCAAAAGCAGGAGTGATAGGAGCAACCAAGGCATTGGCACAAGAAATTGCGTCAAAAAAAGTAACGGTTAATGCTGTTGCACCCGGTTTTATAAAAACAGATATGACGGCAGAATTAAATGAAAAAGAATTAAAACGAATAATTCCGATGCGTCGTTTCGGTAAAGCGGAAGAAGTTGCTGACTTAGTCAGTTTTTTGGCTTCCGAAAAATCATCTTATATAACGGGAGAGGTTATTTCAATTAACGGAGGAATTTATTAGTTGACAGTAAGGATTGAAAGTGTTATGATATTTTTTAATCGGTAAAAGAAGATTTTAACGTAAACGTTATTTGTTGGTTTAATTTTTTATTTGTTTTAATGTTAACAAAATATTATATATTAAGTAAATATTTGATACTTTACTAAATTTTTAAAGGAAATTAAAATAATTTATACAATTAAATGAAGCGAGTAGTAATAACAGGAATGGGAATTTATTCCGTTTTGGGAACAGATTTGGATACCGTAAAAAATTCTTTATACAAGGGAAAATCAGGTATTATTTTTGACCCGATTCGAAAAGAAATGGGTTTTCGTTCCGGGCTTACAGGGATGCTTGAACGTCCTGAATTAAAGGGCAGTTTGTCGAGACGTATGCGTGTGGGAATGGCGGTACAGGGCGAATATGCCTATGCTGCAACGAGAGACGCTTTAGTGCAAGCTAAAATCGAACAGGAATATTTGGATAAGAATCCTGTCGGAATTTTGTACGGAAATGACAGTTCTGCTTTAGCTGTGGTAGAAGGGTGGGAAAAAATGAAAACTAAAAAAGATACCTCTTTAATAGGTTCGGGTGCTATTTTTCAACAGATGAATTCAACGGTAAGTATGAATTTATCGGTTATTTTTAAATTAAAAGGAATAAATTTAACAATCAGCGGTGCTTGTGCCAGCGGTTCGCATGCCATTGGTATCGGGTCTTTATTAATTCAGCAAGGTTTGCAGGATATGATTATTTGCGGCGGAGCTCAGGAGATAAATCCGGAATCAATGGGGAGTTTTGACGGCTTAAGTGCGTTTTCCGTAAGAGAAAATATCCCGGAAAAAGCATCCCGTCCGTTTGACAGAGATCGTGACGGACTAATACCGAGCGGCGGTGCTGCAACAGTTATTATTGAAAGTTATGAAAATGCCGTAAAACGAGGAGCAAATATTATCGGAGAAGTTCTCGGATACGGATTTTCTTCTAACGGAGAACATATTTCAAATCCTAATGTGGAAGGTCCTTTGAATTCTTTACAAAATGCTTTACAAAATGCCGGACTGAAACCAAAAGATATTGATTATATAAATGCCCATGCTACTGCAACAAAAGTGGGAGATGCCAGCGAAGCAAAAGCAATTTATAAAGCTTTCGGCAGTAAAATTCCGGTAAGTTCTACAAAATCAATGACAGGGCATGAAATGTGGATGGGAGGAGCAAGCGAAGTTATTTATTCGTTGTTGGCGGCACAAAATAATTTTATTGCACCGAATATCAATTTTGAAAATCCTGATGAAGATTCAAAAAAACTTAATATTATTGCACAAACAAAAGAATACAAAATTAATACGTTTTTATCAAACTCATTTGGTTTTGGGGGAACCAATTCAAGCTTGATTATCAAAAAATTATAATTAAAAAAATAGTTAAATATGAAAAAAATTCTGCTTTTTTTATCAGTTTTTATATTGATTTCATTTTCCGCACAAGCACAAACCATGTTCGGAAATACAGCTTTAACATTAAGCAAACATGTAGTTTCGTTAGGTGTAAATCCGGTTTATGCAACTGATTTGAATAATTTTAATCCGACTTATACTCCGAGTCCGGAGCAGTTTGCATATTTTTTTCATCTTGGTTACGGAACGACACATTCAACAGATATCGGTTTTAATATCGGTAAAGCTTGGGGGCAAATGTATTACGGTTTTGATTTTGAAAACAGTTTTGTGAATGCGGGGAAATTGTATATTTCCGGAACAATCGGCGGACACTATTGGCACCGAGCCGGTGGCGATGTTGATTTAATTGCCTCTTTAAAATTTAATAATTTTTATTTAACAAGCGGAATTGATGTTGATATTGAACCCTATAAACAAGCTGACGGACAAATTGTTATGTATCTGCCGGCCTATGTTCCCGTTGAATTGGAATTTAATCCTTCAAGTAAATATGCCGTAAATTTTGAAGTTAATATTGCCGTTAATCAACCGGCTTTTACAACCGTAGGTGCAGGAATTAATTTTTATTTTAAATAGATTTACAGTAACATGGACAGAAAGGAAATAATTGAGAAAGTGAACCGATTTCTTACCAATGAAATTGAAATTGAGGAAGATTTAATTACTCCCGAAGCATTATTAACAAAAGATTTGGGTATTGACAGTTTGGATGTGATTGATATTATTGTGATTGTCGAACAAGTTTTCGGTGTTAAAATAAAGGGCGAAGAATTAAGAAATGTAAAAACATTACAGGAATTTTATAATTTTGTTGAAGGGAAAATAAATAATAAATAATTATGTCCGAAAATTGGGACGGCAAGACAAAAGGATCCTTAACCGGCTATAAGATTTTTGTATTTCTAATTAGAAAGGCAGGATTAAATTCTGCCTATTTTTTGTTGGTTTTTGTTACTTTTTGGTTTGTACTGTTTTCATATAAAGCAAGTTCTGCACAATATTATTTATTCCGAAAAAGATTGAAATTCGGTTTTTGGAAAACCTTGTTTTATATTTACAAAAATAGTTTTGTTTTCGGACAAATTTTGATTGATAAAGTTGCAATTATGTCCGGTTCTGTCAATAAATTCACAACGGAACATACAAATTCCGAGCTTATTCAAAAAATGATTAAGAAAAAAACAGGCGGAATATTAGTAAATGCCCATATCGGAAGTTGGCAAATTGCAGGCCAATTACTTGAGCGTTACGAAGGAATAATTTATATTTTAATGGTTGATACCGAAAATGAAAAAATAAAGGAATTTATGAAATCAGCTGAAGGTGAAAACAAAATTGAAATAATACCTTTAAAAGATGACGGTTCACATATGATTAAGATTAATGAAGTATTGACAAATAAAGGAATTTTAGTGATGCACGGCGATCGATTTACCGAAGGTTCAGATGTTTTTAATCATATTTTTCTTGGTAAAGAAGCAAAATTTCCTTCAGGACCATTTCATTTGGCAGCAAAATACGGAGTTCCGATTTCTTTTGCAACAGCTTTCAGAGAAAAAAATAAACATTATCATTTTTATGCAATGAAACCTTTTTATGTTGATTATCCCGGAAACATAAAAAAACGAAAAGAAGAAATTTATAATAAATCAAAAATATATGTTTCGGACTTGGAAAAAATGTTGCGAAAATATCCGACACAATGGTTTAATTTTTATAATTTTTGGGAAACTTAAATATGAACTTTTAAACTTAAAAAAAACTTTTAACTTCACAACTGAATTATGGCCAGAAATTACGGTAACGATAATAAATCGGCATTGCAGGCAAAAACCGATGCACAAAAAATAGCTTTTGCACCTATTATGTTTCAGGCGGCAAAAGCATTGCGAGATTTCGGAATACTTTCTTTTTTAAGAAAAAATAAAAACGGAAAAACAGTAAAAGAAATTGCAGATAAAGCTGAAATATCCGAATACGGCACATTGGTACTGCTTGAAGCCGGCCTGAGTTTAGAGATGATATTGGTAAAGGATGACAAATATTATTTAACAAAAACCGGCTATTTTATGATTGCCGATAAACTCACTCGTGTTAATACTGATTTTACGCAGGACGTTAATTATAAAGGATTTTTTTATCTTCAGGAAGCAATAAAAAAGGGTAAACCGACCGGACTGCATAAAGAATTCGGAAGTTGGAATACCGTTTACGAAGCTCTTGCCGAAATGCCCGAACAATTCAGAAAAAGTTGGTTCGGTTTTGATCATTATTATTCCGATGATTCTTTTCCGGAAGTTATGCCTGTTCTTTTTGAGAATAATCCGAAGAAAATTATGGATGTCGGCGGAAATACCGGAAAATTTGCGATTAAATGTGCTTCTTATAATAAAGATATAAAAATTACCATTCTTGATTTACCCGGACAGTTAAAAGATGCCGAAAAAAATATTGCCGAAGCCGGATTTTCCGACAGAATAAAAGGGTATCCTATAAATTTGCTTGATTTTTCAAAACCCTATCCCAAAGGTTATGACATAATTTGGATGAGTCAATTTTTAGATTGTTTTTCGGAAGAAGAGGTTGTAAATTTGGTAAGCAATGCACGTGATGCAATGGATGAAAATTCTGAACTTTACATTATGGAAACTCTTTGGGACAAGCAGCGATTTGAAGCGTCAACATACAGTCTGCATGCCACATCGCTGTATTTTACCTGCATTGCCAACGGAAACAGTCGTATGTATCATTCCGAAGATATGGTTCGTTTAGCAGAACAGGCCGGATTAAAAGTTGTTGAAATTATCGAAAATGTCGGTGTAAGTCATACGATTTTACGATGTAAAAAGATATAGGTATTATATGAAACGTAAAAAATTACATACCGGAAAATTATTATCATATGAAACGCAGATTAAAGTTCGTTTCAGCGAAGTTGATTCTATGGGAATCGTTTGGCACGGAAGTTATGTGAAATATCTTGAAGACGGCAGAGAAGCATTCGGGAGAAAATACGGTATTTCATATATGGATGTGTTGAATAAACACGGATTTATTATTCCCCTGGTGAAATTGGATATTGATTATAAAAAACAGTTGTTTTACGAAGATGAAATTATTATAAAAACGACTTTAATTGACAGCCTTGCCGCAAAAATTTGTTTTGAATACGAAATACGACGGAAGTCGGATAATGAACTGATACTTAATGCACAAACTGTTCAAGTTTTTATGAATAAAAATCGTGAATTGGAATTAAATATACCCGCTTTTTTTAATGAATGGAAAAAAAGGAATTTAGAATAATTATTTTTCACCGTAAGCCAAAAATATCGGATATTTTTTTTCGGGCTTCTCAATTTCAAATATCGTTTCAACCGAAACATTTTTAAATCTCGCTTTTTCCATCATAACAGTAAATTCATTTTTATCAAAACCAAAATGTTTGATACTTTCATCGGGGTTTGAATGAAACGAACCGTCTTCCGTTTCCAAATCGCCGATACAAACTTTACTGCCCGATTTCAGTGATTTGTATATTTCTTTCAAAAATTTTTCTGTGTCTTTAATATGATGAAAGGTCATACTTGAAACAGCCAAATCAAATCTGTTTTCGGGCAGATTGTCTTTATCGGCATCAAAAAGTATATAATTCACGTTGTTCACATTGTTTTTATTGACTTTTTCTTGCAGCATTTCCAACATTCCTTTTGAATTATCAATTCCGGTAATTTCTTTAACTTTTGTAATAAAATGCATCAGTAATAATCCTGTTCCGGTGCCGATATCCAAAACGTGCATTTTGTTGTTAAGGTTTACTTTGTTTTCAATTGCGTTGAAAATTTTTTCAGCTTGCAAGAGTCTTCTCGGATGGGCATCCCAATTTTTTGCAATTTCATTAAATCGGCTCATAGTTTTTTTTGCAAATATAATTAAAAAAAGATATGATTGTCTTTTATTTGTCTTATTCTTTTCCATACAGTTGTTTTTCCGATTAATGAAATTCCGATGTAACCTCTTATTTTAAGTATTTTTTTATTAATCAGTTCGGCATTAATTTTAAAAGTGTTTCCGCTTTCAACATTATAAATAGTTCCTTTATACTGATTGCTGTTTTTATAAAACTTTAAGTTCTTGACAATTGTTAAATTGTGCAAGGGTCTTGACTGAAGATTCGGATTTGGATTGTTAATGTCTGAGTTCAGTTTTCCGTTTTTATTATAGGGTTCTTTTTCCCAAACTATTTTTCCGTAATATAAATTTCCTTTTTTATACATTTGAACAGCTGCTCTGTTATCTTCTGTTTGCCAAATACCGATAATGTTATCAGAATTTGTTTGGGCTTTTATTTCAAAGGAATGAATTATTGAGAGTAAAATAATTATCGCAATATTAAAGTTTGTCATTTTAATATTTAAAAGAGTTTTTTAAAAAAAAATTTATAAGATCCGTATTTCTTGATTGTACGGCTTTATAGGGATCAGATTTTTTTAATAAGTTATTTTTTATCAATTTATTAAAAGTAACTGATATGAATTTAGTTATCGGATTAACCGATTTATAAACACTTTTAAAATAATCTTCGATAGTATCTCTTTGAAAGTGCAGAAAATCATTTAAAATATATGAATCTTTATAAAAACCGCAATGAAAATTTCTTTCGGCAAAAGCATATTTCGGGAAATCTAATTTTTTGAGTCCGAAGATTTTGAAATTTTTATCTAAAAAATCTTTGTAAGTTATTCTGCAATTAATTCCGCCGCCGACGTTGAATATTTGTTCATTCAGAAAATCTTTTTTTTGAATGGCTTCAACCAAAGCAAAAGCTGAATCTTTAGTCGTAATAATTTCTAATGAAGTTTTGAGCGGCATATGAAAAAATAAAGGATCTAATTTCATTTTCGTGTGCATTACGGCGGACAAACGAAAAATCGTAAAATTTGTTAAGTTTATTTTTATTGTTTCTTCTGCTTTTATTTTTGTTTGTGCATAAAAGTCTCCTTCGCTCGGCTTTAACTTATCAAAAGTTGTAATTTCAGGATTCTCCGTTCTGTCTCCGTAAACCGAAATTGAAGACGTGAAAAGTAAGAAAGTTTCCGGATTTGTATTCTTAATTGCTTTACAAATGTTGTAGGTTCCGTTAACATTAATTTTTTCGGCAAGTTCGGGAAATTTATCTGCAGCAGGAGGAATTAATGCAGCCGTGTGAATAATGAAATCACTTCCCTTTACAGCTTTTAAAATGTCTGAATAATTTGTAATATCGCCCCAAAAGAATTGAACACCAGTGTGAAAATATTTGAGTTTTTTGATGTTTGTTTTTGTCGGTAAATCAAAGGTTCGGATATTATATTGCTCTTTTCTGTTATACAATTCTTTTAAGGTTTCATATCCGACATTTCCGCAAGCTCCTGTTAATAAGATTGTTTGTTTCATAGTTATTGATTTTAAGAAGGTATATAAATATATCTTCTTATCATTTAAAAATACAAAACAAATATCTGATATTATTATGTGTAAATCGTCCTAATTGCGAAGTTCGGAATATAAAAAATGATGAATTATGTTTTTTTTACATTTTTTCTGAATTCGGAGGGTGTAATTCCGGTATATTTTTTAAATAAGTTGTTGAAAGTAGATTTTGAATTAAACCCGCATTCATACGCAATTCCTAATATTGAATAGTAATTTTTTCGTTGCTCGGAAAACATCTTTTTTACTGCTTCAATTCTGTACTCGTTGATAAAAGTGTAAAAATTCTTATCTAACTTTTCGTTAATAATTTGTGTTAAAAGATGTCGAGAAATATTCAGCATTACCGCAAGTTCGCTTACTGTGAGTTTTTCGTTTAAATATGGTTTTTTGTTTGTCATTAAATTTTTTAATTGTTGTAATAAATTAGTTGCTTCCGGTTCTTTTAATTTTGAATTTGAATATTTTTGTTTTGATTTTAACTTTTCTGCAGATTTATATATTGATAATTGTCTGAACCCGAAGAAACTGAATGAAAAAGCAAAAAAAGTTAATCCGATGTATGAAAAATCAACCGGATTTATGTTTTGAACATAAAAATTCTTATTTTCAATTAAATACCAAGCACCGATAATATACACAATGAGATAGGCAAACAAGAAACTGAATAAAACAATTTTTAACCAATTTAAGGTTATTTTAGCAGATTTATAAGAGAATATGTTTTTAATCTGTTGTTGATGCCGGAATACTAAAATGAATGAGAATAGAACATAAACAGTATTGATTGTAAAAAAACTGATACTGTAACTTATTCTGTACGGTAAAAAACGGTTGTTTTTAAAAAAATCAATACCCGGCATTATCGGTTTATCAATGAAGATTAGTGTAACAACAGTAAAAATAAGAAAAGGGACAAAATGAAAAAAAGATTTATATGTAAATTTAAATTTTTCAAAAATTAAACTCTTAACGTAAAGATATACCAAAGGTCCGAATGTTAAGGGTAAAACCGGCGGTATTTCGGTAAAAAAAGGAATTTTTGTTTTTAATAGCGAAAAACTCATTTCGGCAGCAATTAATAAGAGCAAAACAGCCAACAGTTTGTCGGCAATGTTTTGCTCTTTTTTAACAGCTATAAATAATCCGGCAAAAAATGCTTGTGAAATACCGATGTATAAAATGGGTTCCATAAATTTATAACGGATTTGAACTTCTAAAGTTATGAAAAAATCGGGATTTATTAATTTTCTTCTTTTAATTATTCCATCATTTTTCCGGCTATTTTTGTCAATAAATTTCGCGGTGTTAAGCGAGTGGAAAAAGCCATAATTTTATTTTTAAAACCGTGAATTGTGTTTGTTTTTCCTTTTTGCATTGATGAAAAAATAAATTTCGCCAAATCTTTTGATGTTGGTGCTTTTGAAAAAGCATTTCCTTTAAACCCTGCAGTATCAGCAAATTCTGAGAGTGTTGCTCCGGGATTAATAATCGTAACTTTTACATTGTACTTTTTAAGTTCTTGTGCTATGGCTTCGGAAAAGTTCATAACATAAGATTTACTTGCAGCATATGTCGCAAAGTTCGGAATACCTTGAAATGCTGCGGTGGAAGCAATATTTATGATATGTCCGCTTTGTTTTTTTACCATATCCCGAACAAATAGTTTTGTTAATTTTGTCAAAGTCAGAATGTTAAGAATTAACATACTTTCTTCGCGTTTCATATCAATATCTTTAAATTCTCCGTTAATCCCGAAACCTGCATTGTTAATTAAAACATCAACATCTGTATTTCCCTCCTTTACTTTATTGTATAGTTGTTCGGCACTGTCGGTTTTTGATAAATCAATATCGTAAATATCAACTTTAACGCTGTTTTTTGCTTCAATTTCTTTTTTTATTTTTTCAAGATTTTCTTTTCGTCTGGCAGCTAAAATTAAATTGTAATTGTTTTCTGCATATACGAATGCTGTTTCTTTTCCTATTCCGCTTGATGCTCCTGTTATTAATACTGTTTTCATATTTACTTATTTTAATTATTATTTATCTGTTTATTTATGTTTTGCACCGAAATTTTTCACTTTTTCTATCCATTTTTTTCTTTGCTCTTCGGTTGAAAGTTTTACCGAACCGAAATATAATTTATTCTTGAATTTTATTCCGCAGAAATCCATACTTGCTTTCAAAAAATTTCCTCCGGGATTTTTTATAAAAAAATTATAATACCAAGGCGGAGCATCCATTGTAGATATTATTGATGTTGTTTTACCTTTCAAAAACTTGTTCCATTTCAAAATTTTTGTGCTTTTAAGATATTCAAATGCAAAACCGCTCATAAATGTTTGTTCAATAAATGCTTTTAAAAGTGCCGGCATTGAATACCACCAAATCGGGTAAATCCAAAGAATATGATCTGCTTTTTTTATCAATTCCCGGGCTTTTAAAATATCTTCCGGGGCATTATAATCTTTAAATTGAGTTTGAAAAGCATCGAATTTTAAATCGCTTATATTAATTGTTTCAACTTTTGCTCCCGATTTTATCGCAGCTTTTTTATATGCTTCGGTTAATGCGGTATTGAAACTTTCTTTTCTTGGGTGTCCGTTGAGAATTAATATGTTAATCATTGTCTGTTTTATATTTTGAGGGCATAATTACATAATAAAAATTAAATAAAAAACTATCTTTGCAAAAAATAGGTTTTAAATAATTAATTATGAGTAAAATAAATAAAATTTTAAAATTTGTTTCATTTCTGATAATTGCTTTGTTTATTTTAAATGCGTGTAATAATTCATTATTCGGATTAAAAGGCAGCGGCGATACAATTAAGCAAGAAATTAATTTAGAAAATTTTGATAAAATAGAAATGGCCATAGATGCCGATGTAATTTTAATTAAGGGTGATGTTCAAAAAGTTAAAATTGAAGCCCAGCAAAATATTATTGCTAATATTAAAACAAAGGTCAAATCCGGTAAATGGATTATCGAGTATGGCAGAAATGTAGGTAAACATAATCCGGTTACAATATATATTACTTTACCCGCAATTCCCGAAATAGTTTTATCGGGTTCGGGAAATATCTCTTCTGACGACACTTTTGATGCCGACACTTTAATATTAAAAATTCCGGGTTCCGGTAATATTGATATTGAAACTAATACAAAAAATGTCGATATTTCGATTTCGGGTTCGGGAAATATATATTTAGACGGAGAAACAACTAACCAGAATATATCAATTTTCGGCTCGGGGAATTATAAATGTTTTTCATTTTTAAGTAAAAAATCGGATATCACAATCTCGGGCTCAGGTACTTGTGAAGTCTATGCACAGGATAATTTATTTGTTGAAATAAGCGGCAGCGGAAATGTTTATTATAAGGGAAATCCTTCGATAAATTCTATGATTTCGGGTTCGGGTAATATTATTAATTCAAATTAGAATCTTTATGAAGATTCTTTTTGTATGTACCGGGAATTCTTGCAGAAGTCAAATGGCTGAAGGAATTTTAAAGTCAATTAATCCTGAATTTAAGGTTTACTCGGCAGGTATAAAACCGGAAAAAGAAATAAGTCAGTATGCAGTTAAAGTCCTGAAAGAAACAGGAATTGATATCAGTCAACAATTTCCGAAAAACATTGAAATATTTAATGATACCCAATTTGATTATTTGATTACCTTTTCGAGAATTGCTGAAGAGGAAAGCCGGAAAATAATTGCAAAAAACAAGTTGTATTTTGATATTGATGACCCGTTCGATGTAACCGGAAACGAAGATGAAATTGTTAAAAAATACAGAGAAGTAAGAGATGAGATAAGTAAAATAGTTATTGATTTTATACAAAAAAAAATTCTTTAATAATATCATTTCAAATGAAGTTTTAAATTTTAGTTTTTTTATTTTTTTGTCAGTCGTTAACGTGTTTTGGTATAAAATATTTACAGTTTAAATTAGAAAAACTAAATTTATGCTTTAATCAAAAGTTCTTATATAATTATTTAAAAAATACTTTTACTGATAATGAAACAGAGAAAATTGCAGATACTAATAATTCTTATGGTTGGGTTGTGTTTTGAGACGGAAGATGTTAAAGCTCAAGATTTGTCAGAAGCAAAGAATTCGAATAAACTAATTGAATATTTTGGATATAAATATCCGCTTGATGATGAGTTGGTTAATGGATTCATTTATTATTTCTCGGATAAAAGAATAAAAAATACTCCTTTTCTTAACGGTTCAGCATGGGAAAATGCTGTTATTTACGTAAAAGGCAAAAAATATATAAATATTCCATGTAAATATGATTTGATAATTGACAGGTTTATAATTAAAGTAGAATATAGTGAATTGGATAATAAAATAGTTTCTGTTAATAAATTTCAAATAGACTCTGTATTGATAAATAATTTACTTTTTATTAATTCTGATAATGTTGAGTCTAATATTAAAATAAAGAATTATTATGAGCAAATTTATAAAGGAGATATATCTTTATATAAAATATATAATATAAGATTTATTGATATGTATA
>JAADGE010000002.1 GCA_013152535.1 Chlorobiota bacterium | reverse complement strand
GTGCTTTGATTTCTATCGGTTCTAATGAAACCGATTCTTTAACTCTTGCAATAGCAGCCTTAACAATTTTAATTGCCTTTTCGGTTGCTCCTTCTTTATTGTCTGAATGTGCCCAAGAAACTTGTTCGCGAATATTTGCATGAACATAATTATATTTATTCAATCCGCCGCGTTCTGCCACCGCACTGAAAGTAGGATAATGAAGTTTGGGCGAACAAGAAGCAACAACCAATCCGTCAAGTTTCTTCTCGGAAATATCATCAGCAATTTGCTTTTGACTTGAATCTGCACAGGCAAACATTGTGTCAAGCGATATTTCAACTCCTTCAATGTCTTTTACGGCTTCTCTTACTTTGTTTACATCAACATAATCTGAAATATTACCGCCGCAATGACAGATATATACGCCTATTTTATTTTTCATTTATTTGAAATTTGAAATTTGAAATTTGAAAATATTATACGGTCATTGTTTTTTGCGAAACGTGTCGTATATAATTTGCAGCTTCACTCGATGCCGCTCCTGCCGATAGTATTGAATCCGGAATATCCATAGGAGCCGATGCAACACCGGCAACAAACACGCCTTTAATTGTTGTCATTGCCGGACTTTCAAGCGGATTAGATTGTGAAACATAATTAAACGGATCTAATTCTAATTTTCGGTTTGTAAAAAGTCCGGTAATACCTTCATTAGGTAAAATTCCTACTGATAGAACAACCATATCGTGTTCAGTTTCCGTAACTTTACCGGTATTAATATCTTCATACCGCAAAATCAGATTACCGTCATCTTTTTCGGTAATTTTGGCAACTTTACCTTTAACAAATTCTACACCCATCGATTGTGCCTGAGCATAAAACTCATTAAATCCTTTACCGAATGCTCTGATATGCAAATAATAAAGAGTTATATCCGCCATAGGCAACGCACCCATCAATAATTGAGCTTGCTTTGTCGAATACATACAACAAACTTGAGAACAAATAGGTGTTCCTACGGTTTTATCTCTTGATCCGGTACACAAAACATAAGCAATATTATCAGGCATTTTCCCGTCACCGGGTCTGAGAACCGTGTTAAAAGGTCGTGTCGGAGCCAACAGACGTTCCATTTGCATAGAAGTAATAACATTTTTAAACCTTCCGAAACCATAGCGAGGAATTAAAGTCGGATCGAATAACTGAAAACCGGTTGCTACAACAACGGATTTACATTTAATTGTATATTTCTCAACTATTTGAGTAAAATCTATACAATGTGTCGGACAAGCTCTTTCACAAGCTCCGCATAAGGTACAATTTTCAATATCAATTGCAGCAGCACGCGGACTGGCAATACTGAAAGGAATAAATGCCGCTTTTCTTCCGACCAATCCGTATTGATATTGATCTTCAACATTAACAGGACAGGCTTCTTCACACAATTGACATCCGGTACAGTCTTCAACAACAACATATCTTGGTTGAGTTGTAATCAGTGCCTCAAATGTTCCGTCATCTTTCTGAATAATATCAGATACTTCGGTACTTGTTAAAGTTGTTATGTCTGAATGCCTTGCTATTTCAGAAACTTTCGGTGTCGTTATACAAGCGGCACAGTCTAATGTCGGAAAAACCTTACTTAAAAGAATCATTTTTCCGCCGACAGTTAACTCTTTATCAACAAGTAAAACTTTATTACCGACATTTGCAAGATTCAGTGCAGCTTCACCTCCGGCAATTCCGGCACCGATAACCAATGCATCGTATTCCTTTATATTTTGATTTTCTTGCATCTTTTAATTTGTTTTTTGTTTTACCAGATATTCTGTAAATGTTTTCATATGCTTAACAAATGCTTCGCTGCAAACAGAACATATGGCAGCCATTCGTAACTTAGCCGGGTCAATACCTCTTTCCTTAAGTATTTCCTGTGTTCGTTTAATTACCGCACCTGTTTTTTCAGTACAAGATTCTCCGTAAGGGCAATCGGTTCCGTCGGCTGCAATAAAAACACCGTCAAAACCTTGTTCAAATGCTTTTAAAATCCAACGCGGTTTCACGCCGCTTGAACAAGGTATCGGAATTGTATAAACATGCGGCGAATAATGCAGTTTAAGCAAACCCGCCATATCAACAGCCGGATCGGAAATTTTCTCGGTAGAAAAAACAAGTATTTTAGGTAAATCATTTCCGGATACACTCATCTTATCCTTTTTTTACATAAATTTTAAAATAACCGCTTTCTTCAAGTGTTCCGAGATAGTTATGTTTTTTCTTTGTTGCCCATTTCGGAATATCTTTTTTTGTTCCTTCATCTGCAGAAAGAATTTCAAGAATTTGTCCTGAATTGATTTCACCCATAGCTTTTTTGGCTGCCAATAACGGTCCCGGGCATGATGTTCCGCGTGCATCTACACTTTTATCTGCTTTTAAATTTGTTAATTCTTCAGTTGTCATAATTTTTTATTTTTATATATTTATAAATAATTTTAATATGCTTTAATTTTTTAGTATCACAATTGATTATATTTGTTTTAAATAAATAATTGCATACTGCTTTCGCCGGCATCAGCCAAAAATGTTGCCACACCCGCATAACCCAAATTAGGATAATCTACCATTTCTTCTTTTTTAAAACCCATCAAATCCATTGACATTGTACAAATATCTATATCAACGCCAAGTTCGCCGGCAGTGGCAAGAAGTTCATCAAGTGAAGAAACGTTATTATGTTTCATAATTCCCTTAATCATATGTTTACCGATGCCTTCCATATTCATTTTAGAAAGTTTTAATTGTTTCAATCCCTTAGGGAGCATAGTCCCGAACATTTTAGCTGTCAAATCTTTCCCTTTTGCTTGTTTCACATGTTCTTTTCTTAATGCAGAAATTGCCCAAAAAGTAAAAAACATTTTCACCTTAGTATCCATAGCTGCTGCTCCGACAGCAATAATAAATGCTGCCAACATTTTATCCAAATCATCGGACATAACAACCATTGTAAGTTGATCCTTTCGAGAACCTTCCAATTCTTCAAACTTTTTTTCAAGTTTTTCCAGTCTTTGTTCTGCAGTATCCGACATCGCTTATATAAATAAATGAACATCAGAGTCTTGAGCAGCGGTAATACATTCACCGATACCGACAATATCATCCGTAATGTCAACAAAATCCGAAACTTTATCGGCTCCCCAAACCTTTCCGGCAAGCCCGCAAATATGAATTTTTACATTTGCCAGTGATTTAGCTTCTCTGAAAAACTCAAGCCATGTTTTTACTTTCAAATTGTCTAAAGATTTCAGAAATTCTTCTTTTAATTCAACATTTTCAGCCATATTTAATTTTTTCGGATCATCGGCAATATCTTTTCTGAAAGCTCTTGCTCCTTGTAATAAGACATAAATATCAACATCCATATCATCAGCAACAGCTCCGCTTAAAATAACCCCTGCTGCGGTTAACTTATCAATACTTCCCGAAAAAAGCACCATACACATTTTTTTATTTTCTTCCATAATTGAAAAATTTTTAGTGATTAAAATATTCGACAAAGTTATGTTTGTAATTATCGGCTGCCAAGTAATCGGTATTGACATATCTCCTTATACAATGTGATATATTTCACATTATATTTTTTTAAAGACTGCTCTTTATTTATATTTGGAAAAATATCTGAAATGAAAAGATTTGATTGTTCATTATGTGTTCTTAAATCGGATGCTGCAAAAAATTTATCAACAGGGGAATTAAACTTGATGAATGAAAGTTGCGTTGAAGTAAATTTTAAAAAGAATGAAGTAATTTTTAAACAAGATGCTTTGTCGTCAAATATTATTTATTTGCAAAGCGGAATGGTTAAATTGATAATTGAAGGTCCTTTACGCAAGCAAATTTTAAGAATTAAAAAAGCACCTTGCTATTTGGGATTACCGACTACAATGGGTGATAAAATTAATCATTATTCGGCTGTTGCAATTCTTCCAGCACGTACCTGTTTTATTGATATAAAAACTTTTAAAGAATTATTGAGACTTAATCCGGATTTTTCATATGAAATTATTACTGAGCTGTGCAAAAATGAATTGGATCAATTTCATCGATGCGTTAACTTAGTGCAAAAACAGATTTTCGGAAGATTTGCAAATAATCTTTTACAATTTTCGGAAGACTTGTTTCAATCCGATGAATTCGATCTTCCGTTAAATCGAAATGAAATTGCAGATATGGTTTGTACATCAAGAGAAACAGTAAGCAGAATGTTAACTGAACTGGCAGAAGAAAAAGTTATAAAAGTAAACGGAAAAAAAATAAAAATTATTAATAAAGAGATGCTGAAAAAAATCAGAGAAAACGGATAAACAGAATTTTTTTTTGTATATTAAAATTATCACATATCAATCTTCCGAATACCTGAAATCTCTTGAGTTAAGAGATAAAATTTTGCGTAAACCTCTCGGTATGAAATTAACGGAAGAATTTTGCAGGCAAGACAAAGATGATTTCATTTTAGGTATGTTCGAGGAAAATCGGATAATGGCTGTTCTGCATTTAAAACCCCTGTCCGACACAGTTTTAAAAATGCGACAAGTTGCTGTTAACGAACGACTTCAGGAAAAAGGTATCGGCAGCAAACTTGTTCTGTTTTCGGAAGAATTTGCCCGAAATAATAATTACAAAAAGATTGTTTGAATTAGGCGTTTTGCAAATATAATAAAAACTTGTAAATTTGGAGAAAAAAAATTTAGATATGAAGTCAAAGTTTAAAAGCATATCAATATTTGAGTTTCAAAAGATGTTTCCGGATGACAGAAGTTGTATGAAATATCTTTCAGAAATAAAGTG
>JAADGE010000050.1 GCA_013152535.1 Chlorobiota bacterium | reverse complement strand
GCATTTGAAAACTACGAAATTTCTTTGAGGTCGAAAATTGCAACTTGCAAAATAACCGAATATTTCAAAAGCTGCATTTCCTGAAAGTCCCGAATTAATACAATTTCTTCGCTGTGTTTTTATCCGTTCCGTTTATTCTTTTTTTGTTTAACAGTAAAAATGAATTCTTTTCGATTAAATAGTTATGTTTTATATTATTTAATTTAACATTATCGGCGATAATGCTTGCCGGACCGAATTCCGGTTTTTTTCGGAAAGCAACAAGTCCGTAGTTGCAATTATTTACGGAACTGTTGTTAACTGTCAGTTTTGAGCTGTCTTTTGATGCAATTCCTATATTTGCATAGTAAATATTGCAATTATCAATTTCTAAATAAGATTTTTCTCCTCCGCTTATTCCTTTATCATCGATATTTTTCATATTACAGTCAGATATTTTTATTTCGCTGCCCGAAAAATCAATTGCATCATTTCCTATGCGGTTAAAGGAGGTTTCGGAAAGTTTACCTGTACAAAAATCAGAATCAAAAGCATCGGAAAAAATTGTTTCAAATTCGGAGTTCCGAACATCAAAATCAGAACGAATAATATTTAAAGCATCTTCACACAGGTTATTTTTAAATATGCAGTTGGTAATTATTACATCTGATTCGTAAAAAGTAACAGCTCCGGTTAATGTCCAACCTTTATAATTCAGTGTATTTAATCTGTTGAAAATAACATTGTTCATAAATGATTTTTTATTTGCCTGTAATATTGTAAAGCCCTGAGCAGTTCCGTCGGATGATTCTATAATTATTTTATTGTTCGGCGTTCCGTTCATTTGAACCGGTGAATATGAAATAAAACCTGCATTATCAGTAAAATCTAATTCAGCTCCCGGTTCAAAAATTACTTTTTTCCCGGAAGGAATAATAATCGTCTTATCAATTTTGTATTTTCTGTTTTTATAAATTATTAAATTGTTATTTGTTATAACTTCGTCTTTTGTTATTAATTCTTGCAACGGCGTTTTATTTACGGGAGATTGCCAAGGAAATATTTTTATAAAAAAGATTTCATTAATACCGGGAATCTTACAACATAAATAATTAATTCCTTTACCGCTGAGTTTAATATTTTGTTTGCCGAAACTTGCCGTTTCAATCGGTTGTATAGTTTCTGAAACAAAAATGTCGGTTTTTGCATAGCCCGTAATCATAATCGGAAAAGATAAATAATTTTCAACTTTTACGGTCTTTTCGTTACTTTTTAAATTTTGTGTAAAAGCATTAATAAAAAGCGGTACTAATTCTTCATAATATTTTTTTGTATATTTTGTGTAATTATCTTTTTTAAAATGTAAAGTGTCATATTTTCTTTCTTTTACTCTGAGCTTATATATTTTTAAATCTTGTCTTATACTTTTTGCATTATTATAAATAAAAGCAGTATCATATGTGTAATTTGTAAATTCTTTTTGTATTTCTTTTTCTGCAAATTTTAATTTCTTTTTGTTTTCTGCATAACATTTGTTTATGTATGAAACTGCTGAAATTTTTTCAAGTTGCTTAATGTATTCATTCACAAAAGCAGTATCGGAAAATATATAATAATTTGATATGTTTTCCGGTTTAGAATTTTCAGCAAGTTTTATAATAAAATTTCCGAAAATGCTGCCTCCCCAAGCCATATATCCGTCTGTAGTGTATCCGTCGTATGCAACAGGTTCAAGTTTTGAAATTATAGGATTGTAATAAAACCGCAGGTTATGCCATCTTAAAGAATGATATGTTTTGGTTAATGTAACAATCGCATAAAATTTTGCAAGTTTCTTTAAGTCAAATATTGTACTTGCTTTTTTAAGTTGATATTTATATTCGTATAATAGATTCTGTGCAATTAAAAACTGTTTATATAAAACAGGATTTTTCAGAGTTTTTTTCATTTTAAAAGGTAATATATCCGCAGCTTCATATACAGGCATAGAATCTGTATTGTGTGTATGTTTGTATGTTGCCCAAAATTGATTTTCCGAAAATTTAATAATAACACCTTCTCTGCGTTTTCTTGATTCAACGAGTTGTTTCTCAAAATGTTCTTCATAAGCATATAAACCCAGCGATTTATTGTTGAGAAAAACAGGAACAAAATCATAGCGAGTGGTTAAAACATCTTCTTTTTCAAAAATTTTATGAGCAAACCATTCATCAAGGAAATGACGAGATTTAGGATTTTGAACAGAAAAAGTTTTTAATTCCTTCCAAGTTTTTCCTTTTTTGATTTTTATTCTGAACGACCATTTTTCTCCTTCGAGATGGTCTAACCAATCGCCTTTCAGTCTTAATTTTATTTTATAATCTTCTCCTTTATAAAACATACTTCCTTTAACCCAACTGTCTTTTGTCGTTTCCAAAATGCCTTTCCGGAATGCTTTTGTTCTTATTGTTTGCAGTTTTTGCATTCCTGTATCATCAATGTAAAGATACAAAGGATGTAAGTCGAAATTATAATTTTGATATTCGGATAATTTCTTAATTTTTAAATTATCGAAAAAAACAGTTTCACCGGAAGCATTCCAAACATAGACACTTAGTTCGTCATATTTTATGTTATAAGGAACTTGAATTATTGTTTCTATCTTATTCCAGCCCTTTTTTTTAGTCGGTTTGAATTTGTTTTCACCGAATTTTTCATAGTAACCATTACCGATTGATGCAATCAAAAAGGCTTTTGGATTTCCGTATTTTACTACACTCAGCCGGAATTTATCTCCGGGTTTAACGTTTTTTATATTAATACTCATCCCGAATTGATGTATTGAATCCAACTTTACTGAATACTTTCCTCGGTATGCTCTTTCGGAACTTTTGGTAACGGCATTTGCGTATGTTATTTTTGAATTGTATTTATCAATAAAGAATTGATTGTCAGAACTTGTTTTTTCGGCATTGCAAAAATATAATTTTTGATTTTTGCTTTTATTATTTTCAGTACAAGAAAAAAATAAGTTAGCTGTTACTAATAATATAAAATATGAATATTTTAAATACATATTGTATTTATTTTATAGTGTCGTCAGTTAATTTGAATATTCTGATATTTTTAAAATCTCCGACTTTATTTTTAATAAATGGTTGTAAATAGTCTTCTTTTAAAAGTTTATCGTTATTAATGAATATATATTTTGCACCTTTATTAATATGTTTTTTAATGTTCTCAACAGTTTTATTTTGTCCTGCCATTTGTGTCCATCCTTTTTGGTTCATCATTGTCAGACTGTATGAATTTGTATGGTCGCCAATGCTGATAATTGTATCGGTGCGTTTTATCCCGATATATCTGTTGTAAGGGGTAATTTCGGTATATGCTCCGTAAAGTTTTATATCGTTATTTCTCCAACCGTGATATCTTATATTTAGTTTTTGTCCCGCATCATAAAACAGAAAAATCAAAAGTCCCGTAAAAATTATTTTTGAGCTTAACTGAACAGCAAACTTAATTTTTAAATTTTCTAAAATATTTATAAAAGTTATAAGATTAAAAACGGGAAAAATTATTAAACTGATAAAATAATAATCGTGGTCTTTGAATGCCTTAAACCAAAGAACAAGAATCGCTATATTTGATAAAAAAAGAAGAAAAGTTAAAGAAATTAAGAATTTGTCAGATTTTTTCAGAAAAATTAAATTAAAAGCAAATAAACCTAAAGTTATAAAAAAGAAAACAGGATGGTAGTATTCCTTAAAATGTAAATTTTTTATATAATTAATTTTGTTGATTATATTATCGAAAGTAAGACTCCAAACAGGAATAATTTTGTTTGAAAAATAATCTGTTTTATGGAAACTGTTATAATTCAGGGCATAAATATACCAAGCTGAAATAATTATTACCAAAATAATGAAAGGATAAAAATGTTTAAAAGCTTTGTAAAACAGTTTTTTTGAACCGTTAAATTTTAGTGAAGTAAAAAGTTCGAGTAAATAAATAATTCCGATTGCAACAAAACTTGTTAATGATAATATTTTCAATAATCCGGCAAGAGTAAAGAATAAAAATGAAACATACAGAAATTTGTCCTTTGATTTATCTTTAAATTTAAAGAAATAATACCAGCCGATTAACGAAAGTGAGAATGCTGTTGTGTCCGTTAAAAAATTTGACGCATAATAGGCAACAACCGGCGAAGCAAATATAAATAAGGGTATTAAATAAGTCCAAAATGAATTTTTAAACAATAATTTAAGCATTTTGAACAAATAAAAAATTCCGAGAAAGAACAGTAATGTATTTACAATTCTGTAAATTGCGTAATGATAGCCGAACAGTCTGTATAACAAAGCAACAAAATAATATAAAACCGGAGCTTCACTGACGCCTGCACCTGATGTATCGTTATCGGAAGTGAGACTGTGAGTTTGCATATGAAAAAAGTCGCAATCGCCTTGTGCCAGGTTAAGTGTAAATGAGAGGCAATCGGCTTGTCTCCACATGTGGGTCGATTGCGGTGGTTTGCTTATGATATGATTGTAATCATAAAAAAAGAAAACAGAAACCAACAGAACTAAAAAAATGGTATTTGATTGTTTCCCGGTTATATTTTTGAAAGAAAATTTCATTTTACTTTAATCACATTATTATTTTTAAACAGTTCTTTTATTCCGGTTGTATCACTTTTCAGTATTTTATAAATATCGGTATTTGCTTCTTTAATCAGTAAATTGTCAATATGAATTTTGATTTTCGGAATGTTTCCGCCTTTAATTACGGCTCGGTATTTAACATTAGTTTTTTCGGGGGTAAAATTCATTTCAACAAGCGACCAATCTCCGTCAATAAGGTAAGAGCGTGTGGGATTTGCTTCGGCTATTCTGAACAGGCTTCCGTTTTCATTTTCACCTTCTAAAAATAATGATGAATTTAAAACATCCTGACCGAAATTTCGACCTTCATTATACATCCAAAAACTTAAAGTGTATTTTTTTCCGGCTGTTAGTTTATTTGCCGGAATTTCAGCAAGTATTGAATACTTTTCTTTGTCTGCAGAGAAAGAGCCTTTGCCCCTAAAGGTAATTTTGTCGGGCAGGTCTTCAAAATTATTGAAATACATATAAGAACTTGTATCGGAACATAAAAATCCGTTTTTATGTATCAGCGAATCTTTAATTTGATTGAATTTTTGTATTTCTTGTTCCGCAGTGTTTTTAAACAAATCTTTCAAAGAAAGAGAATAAAGTGCAAATTCTTTGTTTTCATATAATTTTTTTGCTTTGTTTAATACTTTTGTTTCATATTTATCTAACTTTTCTTTTGAATAAACCAGCAGATATGGTTTATTGCCCTGAAGGTCTTTTTTTATCATCTTCGGATAATATCCCGGAGCGAGTAACTGCTTATTTTTTTTTGCTTCAAAGGTTCCTGTTCTCCCGAGATAACTTCCTTGTATCGGTAATTTAAGATGATATGATAAAATC
This sequence comes from Chlorobiota bacterium, assembly GCA_013152535.1. Classification (GTDB taxonomy): domain Bacteria; phylum Bacteroidota; class Bacteroidia; order Bacteroidales; family JAADGE01; genus JAADGE01. The sequence goes on along the minus strand of JAADGE010000050.1, from coordinate 17,727 downwards.
ATCGTTATTTTGAATATTTTTTCCGTTCCGGGATTTCCGTAATCAGGATTAATATAGTAGAAAGGTAAGGGGAAAATTGCCCGATAATTTTTCGGATTTATATTTTTTAAAGCGTCTTTGTAATAATCGTCAATCTGATTATAATCAAACATATTCGGCGATTTTACGAGTTCTTTGTATGTTGTTTGGTGATAAGAAACGCCTTCGACGATATACAAAGCAGGAAGAGCAAATAAAATAAAAGCGATTAATTTTTTATTTTTCAGCAATAATTCTTTTCCTTTTTTGTAAAAATAAATACTTGACCAAATTGTAATTACGTAGTAAAAAATCCATGCAAATCTGCCTACTGCTCTGAATTGTTTTAACAGCGGTATCCAGTCGTCCACAATAAATCGCAGTCCGGCTCTGAACGGAAGAGCCATTGAGTATAACAAAGTTATTATCGAAGCGAAAAATATGTATTTAAAGATTTTATCCGGAAAGAAATCGTTATTTACAGTAAATTTTTTGTTTTTACGGCTTTTTATAAACGAAGAAATTAAAAAAATAATAATTGCAATAATAGAAGCAATACCGATATATGCCCAACCTTCCCAAGTTTGATGAAGGTTAATGATTTTATACCAAATCGGATTCAGCGGTTTGTGATGAGCGATAAAAATGGTATCGAAATCGGCCCGAGCAACAAAAAAACCCCAAGGGTTGTCTGTTCTTCCTACATGAGTATCGGTAAAAGCTATAAAAAATCTGAAAAAAAGAGGAGGAATAACGGATTGAATGAAAATATACAAATAAAGAATTTTCTTTTTGTAAATGCTTTTAAAGTTGTCGGCAACATGAAAAAAGTAAAAAGACAATAAAAAACTTACGGCAATCATCCCGAGATAACCGTGAATAAAGAATAAAAAAATTGTGTAAAACGAAATTATTATCGACCAAAGCAGTTTTTGTTTACTTTCAAGGTATTTCAACAGCAAAAGCCAAGTCAGCGGTATAAAAAAAGAATATGACAGAGCCAAATGTCCGAGCATACGGAAAAGTTGCGGTTGCATAATCATTATTCCAAATGCCGGTAAAACGGCATAAACAGGATTAACTTTATATTTTACAAGAATATACCAAACTAAAACAGCTGTTATCAATAATGAAAAAATCATTAAAAAATTAATAATTCCTATCTGATAAGTAATAAGTTTCGGAAATGTCGGAGACAGTAATTTTATTACAACAGTAAAAGCAGGATGACAATCGGTATAAAGGAAATGTTCTCCGTAAGGATAATTTAAACCTTCGAAATTTATTATTGATGTATCGTTTGCATTATGATAAGCATAGGTATAATAATTTTTTATACCGTCGCCTTTCGGATTAAACAAATAACTGTTCGGTGATTTCAGAATTTTACCGTAATAGAAAGAGATAAAAAATAAAGAAACAAAAACGATAAGAATAAGACCGATTTTTTTTTTCATAATTTAGGATGAGTGTTTTTTATAAATTATTTAAAAGCATGTTTTGCAATCATTTTTAAAGATTGTTTAACTGTGTTTCCGACATTCATTTTGCTTTTACTTTCTTTTCTGTCGTATCTTAAAATAAACGGAACTTCAACAATAATCGGTTTGTATTTTTTTAGTTTTAAAAGTATTTCTGCCATTCCTGCAAAACCTTGCTCCTCAATAAATTTGTCTTTATAATTTTCAATTGCCTTTGTTAACAACTTTGGGTTGTACGCTCTGTAACCGCATGTGTAATCTTTCACCTTTTCTATATGTATGAATACACGGTATAATAATCCTGCTCCCCAACTCATAAATTTCCGAAATTTACTTAATCCTTTAATTCTTGAACCTTCACGGTAGCGTGAGGCAATAACAATATCAGCACCTTCGGCATTTTTTTGCAACATTAACGGAATTAGTCCGGGATTATGGCTGTCGTCAGCATCCATTACAATTAAAACGTCATCTTCAGTAATTAAGGAAAGTGCTTTGTTAAAACCTTCTCTCATAGCATTTGAAAGTCCTTTATTCGGCTGAATATCAAGTATATGTTTTTTATAATCTGTTTTAAAATTTTGTGCAAGTTCAAGTGTTTTGTCTTTGCTTCCGTCGTTAATTATGAGGATTTCTCCGTTAAGGTCGAAGTTATCGTAAGTTTTTACAATTCGTTTTAATAATTGAGGTAACGAATCTTCTTCATTATATGCAGGGAGCATTAAAAGAATTTTATTTTTCATTAAACTTCGTTTATTTTTTCGGTTAAAATATTAAGTATTTTTTTTGAAGTTGTTCCGTCTCCGTACGGATTTACTTTGTGCTTCATTTCATTGTAATGATTAACATCTTGCAACAATTTAACCGTTTCCGAATAAATTATTTTTTTATCGGTTCCGACTAATTTAACCGTTCCGGCATCAATGCCTTCCGAACGTTCGGTTTCGTTTCTTAAAACAAGAACAGGTTTGCCCAACGAAGGTGCTTCTTCCTGTATTCCGCCCGAATCTGTGAGTACAATATATGCTTTGTTCATAAGCCAAACGAGCTCAGGGTAGGGAAGCGGTGAAATAAGTTTAATGTTTTTGATGTTTCCGAGATATTTATGTGCAAAATCTTTGACCTTAGGATTAGGATGAACAGGATAGACAATTTCAATATCTTGATTTTTTGCAAGTTCGGCAAGTGCCGAGCAAATATTTTTAAAAGGTTCGCCGAAATTTTCTCTGCGGTGTGCAGTAACTAAAATTATTTTTTTATTGAAATCAATGAATCTGAATTTCTCTTCAAATTTATTTGATTTTTCATTTTTGATAATATGTAATGCTTCAAAAAGTGCATCAATAACTGTATTTCCTGTTATAAATACATTTTTTGATATTCCTTCGTTCTGCAGATTTCGAAATGCTTTTTCGGTAGGTGCGAAATGAAAATCGGCAATATGTCCTGTCAATATTCGATTTATTTCTTCCGGAAAAGGAAACTGTTTATTTCCTGTTCTTAAACCTGCTTCTACATGAGCAACTTTTACGTTTTTGTAGAATGCCGCTAAACTTGCTGCAAAAACCGATGTAGTATCACCTTGCACAAAAATTAAATCCGGTTTTGTTTTGTCTGTAATTATTCCGATACCGGTAAGAGTTTTTACGGTAATGTCATTTAATGTTTGTCCTTTTGTCATTAATTTTAAATCGTAATCAGGCGTAATATCGAAAAAATTTAAAACTTCTTCGGTCATTTCTTTGTGTTGCCCGGTTGTACAAACTTCGGTAATAAAAAAATCTGATTGTTGAAAGATTTTAATAAGCGGAGCCAATTTAATTGCTTCGGGACGTGTTCCTAATACAAAAAGGACTTTTTTCATTAGAAATTATTTTGAATTTTAACGGTTTACTGATTTTTTTTTACAAAGATAAAATTTACTTTTGTTTTTTTTATTATAATAACACAATATGAATAAGTGGCAATTATTTCAAAAATTTTTGATTACTCAGAATTCTCAAATTGATACAAACAGCTTTATAATAAATTCATTGGTATTAGTTGTGTTAACAATTCTTCTTGAATATACTTATTATAAGTGTGCAAATACGATGTCTAATAAAAAAATATTTGCCGGAAATTTTATTCTTACTGCTTTTACGACAATGGTTATAATTTCAATTGTAAAAACTTCATTAGCCTTGTCTTTGGGATTGGTAGGAGCTTTATCTATAGTCCGATACCGAGCTGCAATTAAGGAGCCGGAAGAATTGTCGTATTTATTTTTTACAATTGCCGTAGGGTTGGGTATGGGAGCCAATCAATTATTTGTAACGGTACTTGCTTCGTTTATTCTGTTTGCAATTGTGTGGGGAAGATTTTTTATATCAAAAAAGAATAATACGTATCAAAATTTATTTTTAACAATAACTCAGAATCCGAAGGTTGTTGAATTTGAACAGATTGCTCATTTGATAAATAAGTATTTTCCGAAAAATAAACTGAAACGTTTTGATGAAGGTGAAGACAGCATTGAAACTTCTTATTATGTTGATATAAAGAGAGTTAGTAATCTTCAGAATTTTAAGAATGAACTCCGGAAATTGAGTGCTTCAATCAATATTGCATTTATCGACAATCATGTGTAGTTGTTATTTTGATAAATTATCTTTTAAAAATTATAATATGATACTGTTTTAAGAACTATTAAGCCGAAATTTTATAATTCAGATGAATTTGTTAAAAATAATTGAGAATAAACAAAAAGACACAAATGTAATTCCGTACAGATATGAAAGGAAATTTATTATTTCAGAAATATCTGCGGAAGGAGTTACTGAAATTATTAAAAATAATCAATATTTTTTCAAAGAAATTTATCAGGAGCGATATATCAATAATATTTATTTTGATACTCAGAATTTAACATATTATTATGATAATTCTTTCGGAAAAGCACAAAGAAAAAAAATAAGAATAAGATGGTATAATGATTTATTCGGAGAAATAATAAATCCTGTTCTTGAAATTAAAATTAAAAACGGTTTATTGGGATTTAAAGAATCTTATCCTTTAAAATCTTTTAACATTAAGTCCGAGAATTTAATATCGGAGTTGAAAAAATGTCTGAGAATATCGGAATTACCCGAAAAAGTAAATGAAGAAATGAACGCATTATTTCCTGTGTTAATCAATCGATATAAGCGCAGATATTTTATAGATTTTTCAAAAAGATTTCGTGCAACCATTGATTCTGAAACGGAATATTACGGAGTAAATACTAAGATAAATCTTTTTCATAATAAGATTTCGGATAATAAGGATGTTATTTTGGAGTTAAAATATCAAAAGGAAAATAATAGTGATTTCTCAGCAATCTCTACGCAGTTTCCTTTCAGGATGACAAAAAATTCTAAATATGTTAACGGTATTGTATTATTTTATAAGGTTTCAATTTAGTAATTTTTGAGTTTGTTCCGAATGCAAAGTTTTCGAAAATTAGAGTTAAATTGACAAAATATATCAAACCGGGGCATATAATATTTCTTGAATGTTCTAAATTAGTGTATTCTCGGCTCTTAGACTTTTCGGAGCGGACTCTTAGTTTATTATTTTACAATAATCATAGAACCTGTTAAGTAAAAAACGCCGAAATATCCTAATGCTCCGTTTGTGATATTACTCGTAGGATTGTAGGGTGTACCTGAATCGCGGAAGGTATCGCTTGTAATTTCTGCATAGGTATAAAGGTATTCATAAACATCTTTATCACAACTTAATACTAAAACGACAGCAGTGTCGCCGACTTGAAAAGTTTCGTTGTAAAATTTGTATTCGTATTGGTTGCCGTCTGTATATGTGTCTTCAAATAAATAAATTTCGTGACTTCTGCGTTGGTTTTTATAAATCTCTAATTTTGCGTATTCCTTGTAATTTATTGAATCATTAAGGTAACACATAATGCCATAGCCTTGTTCTTGAAAGGGCAGGGGATTTGTTCTGAATTTTGCAGCCAATGAATCAATTTTTATCGGAGGTTTCATCTCAGCGTGTGCCGTATAAATTTCGCCTTCGGTTTTTACTGTCAGCGTGTATGTTTTTCCTGTTTCTCCGAAATAATTTGCCTGATATACTCCTGCAGAATCTGTTTCAGCAAGGCTGACAGTATTTCCTTTGTTATCTGAAATTAACACCTCTGCACCTGAAACGGTATTTAATGTTAAGGTATCGAAAAAATCTGTTGTTTTTGTAATAATAACGGTTGCAGGTTGCAATTGGTTATACAGTGTTGCTTCAATAACAATTTGCGGTTCAATATTATTAAGTTTTATATCAATAACATCTTCGCACGAACTCATCATAAACGCAGATAATAAAAATAACAAAATTTTATTTAATTTGAATTTAATCATACTTCAGCTTTATAAACTTTTCAACCTTAAATTCTTAACTATTTATACCAGGAAGCATACATTTTATAATTTACGGCAATTTTGTTAATCATTTCTTTGCTTTGTGCCGGTTCAATATTTTTAACTTTTACAGCCGGCACTCCGGCATAAATACTGTTCGGTTCAACAACAGTTCCGGTTTTTATTAATGCTCCGGCTGCAATAATTGAATTTTCGCCTATTACGGCATGGTCTAATATAATTGCTCCGATTCCTATAAGGACATTATCTTCTATTTTTGCTCCGTGAATAACAGCATTATGTCCTACTGATACATTATTTCCGATAATTGTTATTGATTTTTTGTAAAGTGTATGAATGCTTGCATTATCCTGAATGTTTACGTAATTGCCTAATTTAATTGAGTTTACATCACCCCTTAATACAGCTCCGAACCATATACTGCAGTTATCGCCCGTTTCAACATTACCTATTATTGCTGCATTTTCGGCAATGTAGCAGTCTTTTCCTAATTTTGGCGTAAACCCTCTTACTTCTTTAATAATTGCCATGTTTTTAACAAATTTCGGAATGTTATTTTTAAATTAAATACTATTTATTTATTATTATCTTTTTGTACACTGTCAAGTTTCAGAGTATAAAGAACGGCTTCAACCTGTCTCATAAGTTCGCGTTTTTTCTTTCTTCCTCCGTAAACATATCCGTCAACAGTTATAAGTCTTTCTCGTTTTTGGTCAACAACGGTTATTTCAACATAAGGACCTCCCATAAAAACACCTTTTGCACCGCTGACTTTCCAAAGTCCTTTTATTATTACGGCATAGTTTTTATTTAAAATAAATTCATTGAAAGTCGGGCTGATTAATCTCTCTGTTGTCATGTATGAACTGTCTGCCGGACCCGGAACATGAAGTTTTGTAACAGAATCACGTTTTTTTAATAAATTTTCAAGGCTTAGTTGTAAAGTGTCGGTATAAGGATAATCCCAAATTAAAATTCCCTGACTTGAACGCGGAGTTTCACGACTTATCCAAGCAAAATCGGAACTGTCAATATCTAATGTGTAACCTTGAGGAATTGCTAAATTAATATGATATTTTTCTTGTAATTTTTTATTTATTTTCTTTTCCAAGAATTTTGTGCTGTAAACTTTAATCAAATTGTCGCGTTCGGCTTTTGTGTAAACAGATATTATTTTATCGGCATTTTTTTTAAATAATTTAACAAATTCGTCATTATTTCTTGCTTTTACTATAATCATTAATTGAGGTTTGGCGTGTTTATTTCTGCTTATCAGCACTTCAGGTTTTTTAACATTTACCGATATTTTTGCAATTAAAATATTTCTGCTTTTATTTAGTAAACTTGAATAAGCTTCAGGCGGGATGTGAGAATAATCAAATGAGCGTTCGTCTTGCGGTAAAACTTCATAAGGTTTGTCAAAAACATCTCGAACAGTTTCTCCCGGTGTATATTTCCATTTTTGATTTTCCATTATAATAAGAATATGTCCCGGAGTACCGGTTGATGCCGGAACGTACGGACCCGAATCTTCTGCACAAGAAGAAAATATTGCAATAAAAACTGTGAGAGAAAGGATTATTTTGTTCATTTTAAAAGACTTTAGGGTTCTTAAATATTAAACGATTTCTTATATGATATATTTCAGAAAGTTATTGAAAAATAAAAAGCCGAGAAAACTCGGCTTAAAAATATTTTAAAGAGATAAATTAATCGTCAGTTTTTGAAGTATCTTTCTTACTGTCAATTTCTTCTTCTTTATCTTTATCTTTTGTGGCATTTTTAAATTCTTTCATTCCCTGTCCGAGTCCTTTCATTAATTCGGGGATTTTTTTACCGCCGAAAAGTAATACGACAATTGCAACAATCAAAACAATTTGCCATGGTCCGATAATACCTGATATAATAAATAATGTCATTTTTTTGTTATTTAGATTTATGCAAATATATGTAAAAAATTAAAATAAAGATAAAAATTTATCCCACAGATTAAAATTCACGAAATCATTTTTAAGTGCAAGCACCATTATTGCTAATAATATGACAAAACCGGTAATTTGAGCATATTCCATAAATTTATCACTCGGTTTCCTTCGTGTAATCATTTCATAAAGGACAAATATAACGTGTCCGCCGTCAAGAGCAGGAATTGGTAATAAGTTAACAACAGCAAGAATAATTGACAAAAATGCCGTCATCGACCAAAATGCTTGCCAATCCCACACTCCGGGGAACATATTACCGATGGTAACAAAACTGCCGACAGATTTGTAGGCTTTTGTTTCCGAATTAAAAATTAGTTTGAAAGATCGTAAGTAATCTTTTGTAAGTTCAATTCCTTTTAATATTCCTGCAGGAATTGATGCAAAGAATGAATAATCCTGATGTTTGAATTCTAAATCGGCAAAAGGTTTTACGGCAACGCCAATCATTCCGGATGAGTCAATTTTAACAGGAAGGGTTAAGATATTTCCATGTCTGTTTATTTTAAGGTTTACAGATGAATTTTTATGTATCTTAAAATAATGACTGAATTGATCAAAAAATATTAAGGAACTGTCATTTATGCCTATAAGTTTGTCATCTTTTTGCAGTCCGGCAATTTGAGCATTTGATTTAGGAGCAAAACCGGCAATTGCAAATTTAAATCGCGGTTGAATAAAATTTCTTTTGCTGACTTTAAGTGTTGATTTATCATCAATATCAATAACTTTTTTTTCACCGTTTCTTAGAATTTGAACATTTTTTTCGGAACTTAAAACCATTTCTTTTTTCAGTTCGTTAAATCGTTCAAAGGTTTTATTATTAACGGATAAAATTTTATCACCGTCGCGGAAACCGATTTTATATGCAGCAGAATCTACCGATATTCCGAATTTTACATTGTTTGTCGGTAAATATTCTTCGCCCCATACATAGAGAACCCCGATGTAAATAATTCCGGCTAAAATGAAGTTCATTAGTACACCGCCAATCATAATAAACAGTCTTTGCCATGCCGGTTTTGAACGAAATTCCCACGGTTGCGGAGGTTGTTTCATTTGTTCTTTATCCATCGATTCGTCAATCATTCCGGCAATTTTTACATATCCTCCGAGCGGTATCCACCCGATTCCGTATTCGGTTTCGCCTACTTTCTTTTTGAAAACAGAAAACCACGGATTAAAGAATAAATAAAATTTCTCAACTTTTGTTTTAAACAGTTTCGCAAAACTAAAATGTCCGAATTCGTGCAGTATAACCAGAATCGACAAACTTAAAAGGAGTTGTGCTATTTTTATCAATGTTTCCATTCTTAATTTTCTTTATTTTGTTATTAGTTCTTTTGCAATTTTTCTTGCTTCTTTATCGGTATCTATATATGTTTCAATATTTGTTTGGCTTGCAAAATTAATTTTATTTACGGTTTTTTCAATTATTTCGGAAATTTCCGGAAAACTGATGTTATCATGTAAAAAAGCATCAACAACCATTTCGTTAGCTGCATTTACGGCACAAGGCATATTTCCGCCTTTTCGCATAGCTTCATAAGCAATATCAATTGTTTTGAATTTTTCTTTGTCGGCTTTTTCAAAAGTCAGTTTAGGATAGTCCAAGAAATTGAAACGTTTAAAATCAGTTTTTATTCTGTCGGGATATGTAAATGCGTATTGGATTGGTAATTTCATATCCGGCAAACCCATTTGAGCTTTTAAAGAGCCGTCGGTAAATTGTACCAGTGAATGTATAATAGACTGCGGGTGAACTATAATATCAATTTGTTCGGGTTTAAGATCAAAAAGCCATTTTGCTTCGATAGCTTCAAATCCTTTATTCATCATTGTTGCCGAATCAATAGTTATTTTAGCTCCCATATCCCAATTCGGATGTTTCAGAGCTTGTGCTTTTGTTACTTTTTTTAGTTCTTGTTTTGAGAATTTTCTGAACGGACCGCCTGATGCCGTCAGATAAATTTTTTCAATTTCATTATGAAATTCCCCCGTTAAACATTGAAATATTGCAGAATGTTCTGAATCAACAGGATAAATATTTACATTATGGTCTTTTACAAGTTTTGAAATTAATTCGCCGGCAACAACCAATGTTTCTTTATTTGCCAGAGCAATTTCTTTTTTTGCTTTTATTGCATTAATTGTCGGTATAAGCCCCGAGAATCCTACCATTGCTGTCAGCACTAAATCAATTGACGAAGATTCGACAATTTGTTCAACGGATTTATTTCCTGCAAAAACTTTTATTTGATAAGAAGATAAGGCATCCGATACTTGTTTATATTTACTTTCGTTTGCAATAACAACAGTATCAGGTTGAAATTTAATTGCTTGTTTTATGAGTAATTCAGCATTATTACCGGCAGTTAATATTTCGGCTTTAAATTTATGAGGGTTTGAATTTATGACTTCAAGTGCTTGCGTACCGATTGAACCGGTTGAACCGAGAATTGCAATTTTTTTCATGTGTGAGTTAAAATGTGATATAATTTCTCGGATTTACAGGTGTACCATTGTGCCAAAGTTCAAAATGCAAATGCGGACCAGTTGTATTTTCTCCCGAATTGCCGGCAATTGCAATTGATTCACCGGATTTTACTCGGTCTCCTACTTTTTTCAATAATACTGAATTGTGCTTGTAAAAAGAAATAAAATTGAAATTATGCTGAATGCCGATGATGTAACCGGTTTCAACACTCCAAGTTGCAATAATTACAGTGCCGGATAAAGTGGCGGAAACGGTTCCGTTACTTCCGGGAACAATATCAATTCCGTAATGTGATTTTTTCGGATTAAATTCATTAGTTACAATACCTTTAAGCGGAACAATAAAATGAATATTTTTTATTGTTTCTTTTATTTTTTTATTTTGCGGGCTTATAGTTCCGGTTTCGGTTTCTTCAATTTGTGCACGTATCAAAGAGTCTAATTTAGAGCTGTTAAACTCTGTTTTACTGATATTTATGACAGTATCTTTGTAAATTTTATTAACTTGAAACGTATCAGAAGGCAAATTACCTTGTATAATATTTTTAATATTATTGAAATATTTGTCATACTGTAATAATTCTGTTTCGAGCGAATCAATCATCAGAGAATTTTTTATAACATCATTTTTTAACATAGAAGAAGTTCTTTGCGGAATTAAAGCGTTTAGCGGAGTGTATGTTAAAAGTATAAAAATTAAAAAACCTATAATTAAAATACTTCCTCCTATTATTGAAAAAATTAATGGTCTTGACAGGCGTAATGCTTTAACTTCTTCTAATGAATGATCATCTAATATTGATAATCGCAGTTTACGTTTTTGTTTTTTCTTGTTTCCCTTCATTCTGTTTAAAAATAATTTACAAAAGTATAAAAAAATGTGAGAAGACTTTAAAACTTTAATAATGTTTTACCGGATGAAATGTATTTAATCAAAAGTATATATTAAATGACTCGGTTTATTCTTGTAAATATCTGAAAATGAATATTTTAACAATATTTTGCACATTTATTTATCTTGCTTACAGATTAATATGTTTCATCTTTACAAATTTGTAACTTCGCTAAAATTTAATGATATATTGTTTTCGATATGAATGTAAATTTACAGTATTCCGTACAAAGGTTTTTGTAAGAATGTAAAGTATTTATTAAATGTATTTGTTATTTCAGGTTTTTTATTAAAAATTCCGAAAATCGAAGATCCGCTGCCGGACATTTGGGCATATAATGCACCTTTTCTGTATAAATTGTCTTTTATTGTTTTAATTTCAGGGTATAATTTAAAAATACTTTCTTCAAAATCATTCCGAATAATATTTTTCCATTCCGAAACAGGTAAATTTATCAGTTTTTTCGACCACTTAGTTGTTTCTTCAGGATTAATACCCTTAAAAGCCTCTTTTGTGCTGACTTGAATATTCGGTATTACAATTAATATAAAATAATTACTTAAATTAATTTTAACTTCGGTAAAAATATTTCCTGTTCCGCAAGCAATAACAGCATTATTTTTTATAAAAAAAGGACAATCACTGCCGAGTTTTTGAGCATAATTTTCTAATGTTTTAGTTGTTAATTTAAGTTTAAAATAATTATTTAAAGATTTCAGCATAAAAGCGGCATCAGAAGATCCTCCGCCCAAACCGGCTCCGAAAGGAATAATTTTATGCAAATGAATATGAAGTTCCGGAAGATTATACTTCTTTTTTAATAATTGATATGCTGTTATTACCAAATTTTTATCACTCGGAACATCAATTTTTAATCCGCTGTTATTAAAAGTTGTTTTATCTTTTGAAACAGTAAATTCTAAAATATCAGATAAAGAAACAGGATAAAAAATTGTTTCTAAATTATGGAAGCCGTCTTTTCTTTTTTCGGTAATATTTAGTCCGATATTAATTTTTGCATTCGGAAAAACAATCATTAAAATTTTCTTTTTAAAAATGTAATTTATAACTGTTTTATATACAGAATATTATTTGTTTGTTAAGATTTTTAATAACTATTTACTCTATAAACTTCAATTAAAATTCTTAAATTTACACATTCAAATTAAAAACAAATATAAATGATTTTACTTGACTTCGAAGAACCAATCGGAAAATTACAGGAACAATTAGAAAAAGCAATTGAAATAGGGGAAGAATCGGGTGTTGATATTAGTCAAACAATTGATGATTTAAAAAAGAAAATTGATAAAACTCGGAAAGAAATATATGCGAATTTAACACCTTGGCAGAGGGTGCAAGTGTCTCGTCATTCTGAACGACCTTATACATTGGAATATATAAATTATTTAACCGGCGGAGATTTTATAGAACTGCACGGAGACAGAGGTGTAAAAGATGATAAAGCCATGGTCGGAGGTTTTGGTACCGTTAACGGAAAAACTTATATGTTTATCGGACAGCAAAAAGGGTTTGATACAAAAAGCCGTCAATATCGAAATTTCGGTATGGCAAATCCCGAGGGATATCGCAAAGCATTACGACTGATGAAGTTGGCGGAAAAGTTTAATAAACCTATTGTTACATTGATTGATACTCCCGGAGCATATCCCGGTTTGGAAGCTGAAGAACGCGGACAGGGTGAAGCCATTGCTCGAAATATTTATGAAATGTTTCGTTTAAAAGTACCTGTTATCTGTATTATTATAGGAGAAGGTGCTTCAGGGGGGGCAATAGGCATAGGTGTCGGCGATAAAGTTTTTATGCTTGAAAATACTTGGTATTCTGTTATTTCTCCCGAATCTTGTTCTTCTATTCTGTGGAGAAGTTGGGAATATAAAGAAAAAGCTGCGAATGCTTTGAAATTAACTCCGGAAGATATGCTTGCAAACGGTTTAATTGACGGAATTATTAAAGAACCTTTGGGAGGAGCTCACGTAAAACCTAAAGAAATTTTTAAGCGTGTAAAAGATACTGTTATAAAAGAAATTAAAGAACTTGAAAAAATGAATGCCGATGAACGTATTTTAAAACGTGAGCAGAAATATATCAATATCGGTGTTTATAATGAATAATTTTATTGAATCAGGCATTGCAAATTTTTAAAAAACTTTATTCTTAGCGTCTTTTTAGCAATTTTAAGCATATTATTTGAGTGAAAAAGATATTTATTTTCATAAAAACAGGATAGAGTTTTTGTAAGGCAATGTAAATTTTTTTCGGTATTGCTTCATTTAATTATATATTGTCTTTATCAGTTATAAACCTAATACAATAATTTTTTTGTCAGAAAAGAAAGAAAAATATTTAATGTATTAATGTAAAATTTATTTTAAGCGATAGTAATCATAAATTCAGATATATAATAAGAGGCAGTAACATAAACTGTCTCTGTTTGTCTGAAAAAACACTAACTAAATGGCAAAACAGACTTCAAAAACATATAAAAAAAATCCGGTATTTGATATTAACGAACAACTCGGGAAATTGCCTCCGCAATCAACAGATATTGAAATGGATGTTCTTGGAGCATTGATGCTTGAACGAGGGAAAGACATTGTTGTTTTGGATATTTTAAAACCTGAAAGTTTCTACAAAACCGAGCATCAGAAAATTTTCAGAGCCATTCAAGACTTATCATTGAATCATCAACCTATTGATTATCATACGATTATTGAAAAGTTAAAACAAAACGGTGATTTAGATGAGGTAGGCGGACCTGCATTTGTCGTCAGTTTATCCTCAAGGGTAGGTTCTGCGGCACATATTGAATATCATGCAAAAATAATTGCTGAAAAATATATCAAACGAGAATTAATCAGAATAAGTTCTGAAATTCAAACACGCTCTTACGATGAATCAATTGACGTGCAGGAAATTTTAGAATTTTCGCAACAGGGAATGTTTGATTTGGCTTTGGGGTCTGTGAATAAAGAAGCTATGCAAATTGATTCTGTTATGAATGAAGCCATTCATCAAATAGAAGAAGCTCAAAAAAGAGAAGACGGATTAAGCGGTGTTCCTTCGGGATATTCTTCATTAGACAGAATTACATCGGGTTGGCAAAATTCTGATTTGGTAATTATTGCAGCACGACCGTCAATGGGTAAAACTGCATTTGTGCTTTCTATGGCTCGGAATATTGGTGTTAATCATAATAAGTCAGTTGCACTGTTCTCTCTGGAAATGTCTTCTGTTCAATTAGTTATGCGTTTAATTTCTTCCGAAACAGAATTGGCAAGTGAGAAATTACGCAGCGGAAATTTACAAAGTCATGAATGGAAACAATTAGAATCTAAAATCAAAAGTCTTGAAAAAGCCCGTATCTTTATTGACGATACGCCGGCAATCGGTTTAAATGAATTACGTTCAAAATGCAGAAAATTAAAAACAAGAGAAGATATTGATTTAATTGTGATTGATTACTTACAGCTTATGAGCGGATCTTCTGAAACAAGAGGAAATCGGGAACAAGAAGTAAGTATGATTTCCAGAGGATTAAAAGCCATTGCAAAAGAATTAAATTTACCTATAATTGCCTTATCTCAGTTAAACAGATCTGTTGAAATGCGTTCCGGAAATAAACGACCTCAGCTGTCCGACCTTCGGGAATCGGGTGCTATTGAGCAAGATGCAGATATTGTTATTTTTATTCATCGTCCCGAAAAAATGGGTATTACCGAGGATGATGACGGAAATTCGACGCGCGGATTAGCAAATATTATTATTGCAAAACACAGAAATGGTGCCGTAACGGATGTAAACCTCCGATTTCGCGAAGAATTTGCTCGATTTGAAGAGTTTAATGAAGATTTTCTGCCTCCGCTTGATGAAGGTGCTGCAAATTCCGTTACTTTTGAATCAAAAATAAATAATGGTGAAGATGATTTTTTTGATAATTCTAAATCTGCTGATACCTCATTTCCGGATATCGGTTTTTCTGACAATAACGGAGAAGATGTTCCGTTTTAATGTTTTAAATCATTTTCTGATATGAAAAAAATTTCTTTCTTTATTTTATTGTTAATATTTTTTCGTATTGCTTTCGGTTCAAGTATTTTAATTCCGATGGATGAGTCGCAAAAAAATCATTTAAAAGCATACGGAATTGCGTATTGGGTTTTGCAAAACGGTTTGGAAATCAATTGGTTGCTGAATTATCGCGGCGGCAGTTTCAGTATGGATTATTCTAAAGATATTACCGATGAATGCACTATCAGAGGGGTAAGTTTTGAAGTTGTGAGTGATGCGGAGATAACATTGATTTACAACAGAATTGCAAGTCCGGAAGTGAATATGGATAAAATGAAATTAGAGAAAGCTCCGAAAATTGCTGTGTATGCTCCTAAAACAAATCAACCTTGGGACGATGCCGTTACTTTGGTTTTAACCTATGCAGAAATTCCCTATACACAAATTTATGATAAAGAAATTGTAAACGGAGAACTTTCAAAATACGATTGGCTGCATCTGCATCACGAAGATTTTACGGGGCAATACGGTAAGTTCTACGGGGCATATCGCTATGCTTCCTGGTATATAGAAAATAAAAAGCAAGCGGAAGCCGATGCTCTGAGTTTGGGATTTAAAAAAGTGTCTAAATTAAAATTGTTTGTGGCAAAACGCATTAAAGAATTTATTTTTTCAGGCGGTTTTATGTTTGCTATGTGCTCGGCAACAGATACTTATGATATTGCATTGGCGGCAGAAAATACAGATATTTGTGCATCAATGTTCGACGGAGATCCGGCAGATCCCGATTGTCAGAAAAAATTAGATTACTCAAAAACTTTGGCATTTAAAAATTTTACATTAGTTACAAATCCTTATGAATATGAGTTTTCGGATATTGATGTTACAAGAACACGAAAAGTCAGTAAAGAAAATGATTATTTTACTTTATTTGATTTTTCGGCAAAATGGGATCCGGTACCTACCATGCTTTGTCAAAATCATACAAAAATAATAAAAGGTTTTATGGGACAAACGACTGCTTTTAATGAGGATTTGATTAAATCAAATGTTTTGATAATGGGCGAGTTAAAATCGCATCATGAAGCACGTTACATTCACGGAGAATTCGGAAAAGGCACTTGGACTTTTTACGGCGGTCACGACCCCGAAGATTATCAACATTTTGTGGGCGATCCGAAAACCGATTTGAATATGCACCCCAATTCACCCGGATACCGTTTAATTTTGAATAATATTTTATTTCCGGCTGCTAAAAAGAAAAAACGAAAGACATAATAATTTGTTAATATGATAATTGCTGTTTTATGAATTTATAAATTTTATTATTAACTTTATTGTTTAACGAAACCTGTTTAGTGTTTTTTTAAAGGATAATAACTGTTATAACCGGTTAGTTTCTGATATAATAAATGTTGGCGTGCATTAAAAAAAACAAACATGAATTCAAAAAGATACGAAATAAACTATGAGAAAATATATTTTAAATAAAGTTGATAAAATACTATCAAAAGTAAATGAACCAGAAGATGGATCGGTATCATTAAAAGAATTCTTGATAGAATATGATTACGCAACTAAATATCTTTCTCGCCTACTGAAAGTAAGAGGAATGACAATGTATATGCTCCTTTTTAAACAAGCATATTTTGAAGAAGGAAATAGAAAAATTTCCATGAAACTTTCGGAATTAGGACAAAATTTATTATCAGATTTAGGTAAACCAATGTCTCATGATGTTGTTAAAAGAGGTATTAACGATTTAGTGAAAATTGGGATAGTTGAAAAAAATCCTTCCAGACCAGGACAAATAAATAAATATACGGTAAAGTTGCCATCTGAATTAAGACAAGTTCAAGAATTCATTGAAAATGATAGAAATAGTAGTGAAGAGGTATATGATGATTCAAGGGATGATTATTATACAGATAAAGCGAAAAGATTAGAAATTTTAAAAAGAGATGAATATAAATGCTTTTATTGTTTATGTGATTTACAGCAAGACAATTTTTATTTAGACCATATTTTTCCAAGGTCAAACGGAGGACATAATTGGAAAACGAATTTAGTGACAGCATGTAGGGATTGTAATACAAGAAAAAATGCAGATGATGCAGAAAGTTTTTTAATTGGAAATTACAGGAAAGGACTGTTTTTACAGAGTGAGTTTCTTCAACAGAAAAAGGAACTTGATAGATTAAGGTCTGAATATGAGGAAATTAAACAACGACACGCCAACAAAGAACTAAGCTAAAAACCAAATAAATTTGAATAAATTTTTCTTTTCGAACTGCCTTTTTTTTCGGAGGCAGATTCAAAAAGAAAAATTATAATGAAGGAATACACGATTTATAATACGGATCGTATGGTATTCCTGATTTTGCGACAGCAAACGCTTGCTTCAATAATT
>JAADGE010000055.1 GCA_013152535.1 Chlorobiota bacterium | reverse complement strand
AAAACGGAGCAACAATTATTACGGTCGATCCCAGATTTTCTACGGCTGCAAGTAAATCTAAAATTTGGTTGCCGATAAAACCGGCAACAGACTTAGCTCTTCTTTTAGCTTGGATACATGTTATTATTTATGATAAATTATACGATAAAAAATATGTTGAAAAATACACTTACGGTTTTGAGCAATTAAAAAATCACGTTAAAACATTTACTCCTGAATGGGCAGCAACCGAAACAGGGTTAAACCCGAATGATATAAGAGATGCCGCTTATGAAATGGGGCATGCTTCTCCGTCGGTTATTGTACATCCCGGAAGACATGTTACTTGGTACGGTGACGACACTCAAAGAAGTCGTGCAATTGCCATATTGAATGCTCTACTCGGTTCTTACGGAAAAAGAGGAGGTTTTTATATAGCCGAAAAATTCAAAATACCAAAATTCCCGCATCCGCCTTATCCCAAACCTAAAAGAACTTGGAGAGATGCTTTTCCCGGAAGTTATAAATTAGTAAATGAAGTGATTTCTTCCGGAGTTTGTGAGGCAACAATCCCTAATAAAATGATTAACGAAGACGATACATGCAATTTTAAAGCATGGCTTGTTTACGGAACAAATTTAATTTCATCTTTACCGGATATAAGTAACACATTGGAAGCAATTAATCATCTTGAATTTATTGCCGTAATTGATACTATGCCGATGGAAATTACCGGATGGGCTGATGTTGTGTTACCCGAAGCAACATATCTTGAACGGTATGATATGCTTAGAGTTTTAAAACACAGAAAACCTTCAATAGCCTTAAGAGCTCCGGCAACAAAACCTCTGTATGACACAAAACCGGGCTGGTGGATAGCAAAACAACTTGGAGAACGTTTAGGATTACACGAGTTTTTTAAGTTCGAAAATATTGAAGAAGAACTTGATTGGCAACTCAAAAAAATCGGTTCGTCACTCGAAGAAATGAAAAAAATAGGTGTCAAAACCTTTGACAGAACTTATGATGATTTATATTATCGCGACAATGAAGACCTTGAATTTAATACAAATACCGGAAAAATAGAATTGTATTCTACTGCTTTGGCTGAAGAAGGTTATGACCCAATGCCTGTTTATACCAAACATCCGCAGGCTGCTCCGGGTTATTATCGTTTTATATACGGAAGAGCTCCGATGCATACATTCGGTAAAACTGTAAATAATCCTTATTTATTTGATTTGATGGATGAGAACAGTGTTTGGGTAAATCCGAAAGTTGCTAAAGAATGGGACTTAAAAAAAGGAAAAAAAATCTGGCTTAAAAATCAAGACGGTGTAGTTTCTACATTTCCGGTTAAAGTGCGAATAACTGAAAGAATTCGTTCGGATGCCGTTTATGTTGTTCACGGATTCGGGCATAATAATAAAAAAATGGGTTTAAAAAGATCGAACGGAAAAGGAATGTCCGATACCGAGATGATTACAAATGTAATGAATGACAAAATTTCAGGAGGTACCGGAATGAGAGGAAATTTTGTAACCTTTCTTTTGGAAGAACCTGACAAGAAACAAACAGTTTAATATAATTATCCTTAAAGGAAAACTATAAATAAAAAGCTATGAGATACGGAATGGCTATAGACACTAAAAAATGTGTCGGGTGCAGCGACTGTGTAGTTGCATGTCAAACGGAAAATAATGTTCCTCACGGATATTCCAGAGACTGGATTTCCGAAACAGTTGAAGGAACTTATCCTGAATTAGCACTTGAGATACGTTCGGAAAGATGCAATCATTGTGATAATACACCTTGTGTCAGAACTTGTCCCACCGGTGCCAGCCATGTCATTGAAGGCGGCATTGTTAAAGTTACGCATGAAGAATGTATCGGTTGCGGTGCTTGTATTGAATCGTGCCCCTACGATGCTCGTTATTTCCATCCGGACGGCTATGTTGATAAATGTACTTTCTGCGATCACAGAATAAAAAACGGACAAGATCCTGCTTGTGTGGCGGTATGTCCTACACATTGTATGTACTTTGGTGATTTAGATGACCCCAATAGTGAAGTCGCAAAAAAAATTGCAACTCGAAAAACAAAAGTTTTAGCACCGGAAGCAGGAACAAAACCTCAAATTTTCTATTTAATTTAAGTTAAATATATATTGGTTAAAATATAATCAACTGATAATTAAAGAAATAAAAACTTTATACTTAATAAAATGAGAGAAGAACTTATTACAAGCGGAAGAATGAATCCCTTGATTGATCCGTACTTAAATGCCTGGCATTGGCAAATTCCCTTATATCTGTTTCTCGGCGGATTAGCTGCAGGTTTATTGTTTTTTGCTGCCTATTTTATTATCGCAGGAAAAGAAAACAAATATCAAACAACCGTAAAATACGGTCCGATTGTAGCACTCGGTGCAATTGTAATCGGATTACTTGCTTTAGTTTTAGATTTAAAACATCCGGCATATTTCTGGCAATTATACACAACAATTCGACTTGACTCTCCTATGTCTTGGGGTGCCTGGGTACTTCTTTTAACATCTGTTGTTTCAGTAGTTTGGATAGGAAGTTATTTAAAAGAAGCTTTTCCGAAATTCGGGTGTAAAATTGGGTTTATGAGAAAGTTGCTAAAGATGATAATTAAGGAAAAAGATAATAACTCTTGGGACTGGAAATTTAATTGGTTGCAAAAATTTGAAAAATATGCTCAGGATAAACGTAAAGCTTGGGCTTGGGTTATGGTTGTACTTTCCGTTATATTAGGTGTTTATACCGGTATTTTGCTTTCGGCATTTAATGCTCGACCACTGTGGAACACAGCAATTCTCGGTCCGTTATTTTTAACATCGGGTTTATCCACCGGAGCTGCAATGCTTATGATTATGACAAAAAATCATATCGAAAAATTAGCATACAGTAAAATCGATTTACTTTTAATTATAATAGAGTTGTTTTTCATAACACATATGTTTATGGGCTTTTTAGCAAGTTCGGAAGTTAAAGTTGAAGCTGCACATTATTTCTTAGGCGGAGCTTATACTGTAACATTCTGGATTAATGTTGTTATTCTCGGTTTAATTATTCCTGCAATACTTGAAGCATTAGAATTATTAAAATTTAAAATTCCGGTTATCGTTCCGGGTCTTCTGATACTCTGGGGAGGTATGATGTTCCGCTTCATTATGGTGGATGCGGGACAAGTTATCAGATATTTATATTAATAAGATAAAATACATTAAAATGGAAGAAGTTAAAATTCAAAAACCACCTAAAAAATATATGAATCCCTATTTGGCAGGTGTTCTTCTCGGAATTACAATTATATTATCATTTTTCTTTACCAGAGAAGGCTTGGGTGCCAGCGGTGCTTTTAAAAGAGGTGTGGCAAAAGTTGAACAAATCATTATTCCTGCTCATGTAGAGAGTGAAAATTCTGCTTTTTATCATTATGTAAAAGACGGAAAAGATCCTTTAAAAAACCGTTTGGTTTATATGATAATCGGAGTTTTTGTAGGAGGATTTCTTTCCGGTGCACTAAATCGTCGATTGAAATTAAAATTAGAACATTCGCCGAAAATAACATCTCGCAAAAGAGCTGTCGCTGCAATTATCGGAGGAGCGTTATTCGGAATCGGATCGGCTTTCGGCAGAGGTTGTACGAGCGGTGCCGGATTGGACGGTATGGCAGTATTGGCAACATCCGGTTTTGTTGTTGTAGGAATGATTTTCGGAACCGGTTATGTAATTGCTTGGTTTTTCAGAAAACTATGGATTTAATTAATTTAGAAAAAGAAAAAATTTAAAGATATGGGACCATTATTTAACGCATCCGACGAATGGAGTTTTGTTATTGCTCTTGTTATTGGAATAGCTTTCGGATATATACTCGAAAGTGCCGGATTTTCATCTTCGCGAAAACTTGCCGGAGTATTTTACGGTTATGATTTTGTTGTGCTGCAAGTCTTTTTTACAGCAGCAATTACGGCAGCAATAGGCTTATTATTTTTTGAATATTTCGGATGGATTGATTTATCGGCAATATGGATAAACCGTTTTTATACCGGCTCGGCAATATTGGGAGGTGCAATTATGGGCTTTGGTTTTGTAATCGGCGGTTTTTGTCCGGGTACAAGTGCCTGTGCTTCAGCTATCGGAAAAATTGATGCAATGTTATTTCTCGGTGGTTTTGTAATCGGGGTGGTGATTTTTGATGCTTTTTATCCGTTATATGAAAAGTTTTATAAATCAGGAAATCAAGGACCTGTTAAAATATATGAATCACTTGGAATGAACAGAGAAGTATTTTTACTGATTTTTGTTGCATTTGCAATTTTTGCATTTGCCGCTACGGCATATATTCAACAAAAAGTTTCTCAAAAGTCAAAAAAATATTAATTACAAATTCATAAATTATGAGTGATACACGTATTATAAAAAAACGCTATATTTTTATGGCTGTTGTTTTTATCGGATTAGCATTGCTTTTGGTTTTACTACCCGAAAAACACGCATCAAAAGAATTAAAACCCGAACAACTTTTACAAGCAATCAATGATGATACTCGATATGTAACAACAGATGAAGTTGCTCAAAAAATGATGTACGGTGATGCTTATACCACACTAATAGATGTCAGAAGTGCCGACGAATACAATAAATATCATTTAAAAGGAGCCGTTAATATTCCCTTGGACAGCATACTGAATAAAGATAAAAACGGAAATTATGTATATGAAGATATTCTGAATCAAGACATTGCAACTAATATTTTTTATTCGAACGGAACGGTATATGCAAATCAGGCTTGGGTTTTGCTTCGCCGAATGAATTATAAAAATAATTATGTAATGAAAGGCGGACTTAATAAATGGATTGAAACTGAAATTCGCCCGAAAAAGCCGCTTCAAACAGCTTCGCAGAAAGAATTTGAGTTGTATAATTTCAGGCGTGCAGCAAGTATGTTTTTCGGAGGCGGAACAATTTCGTCAGCCTCGGCAGAAAATAGTGCTCCCGCTCCGATTATAAAAAAGAAAAGCGGCAAAAAAGAAGAAGAAGGCGGTTGTTAAATTTCTTAATTTCAAAAATTATGGATAATCAAAATTTTAGTTTAGAAAGCAAAAAAATATCAAAAAAGTTACCCGTTATCGGTATTGTATTTATTGCGATAGTCATTTTCGGTTTAATAAGCATGGAAAAACCAAAACATGTTTATCGCCTGAGTACCGAAGAAATGCTTAATAAAACATTAAAACATGACTATATCATTAAATATGACAAATTTTTTGATATTTATTATAATCACGATTCATTATATCGATTTATCGACTTACGATCGGCACATGATTATCAAGTTAGTCATTTACCCGGAGCAATTAATATTCCGCTGTCAAAAATACTGAATAAAGAATATGCGAAAATTGTAAATCAAGATAAAAAAATAAATGTGTTGTATTATTCCGATCAATGCGGAGCATGCGGTCCGTGGATGATTTTAACTCAACTGGGGTATAAAAATAATTATATTTTGGGCGGCGGCTATGATTATGTAACACAAAATATCATTAATAAATATTCTCCGATGCTCGGTGATTATTCTGCCGAAAAACCGAAATATGATTTTAAAGCTGTAATAAACAGTACCGGCGGGAATTCTTCAGTTTCATCTTCTTCCGATTCGAATACACCGGCACCGGTTATAAAAAAGAAAGCGAAAAAAGAAGAAGAAGGCGGATGCTAAAATAGTTCAATATTAAAAATTACAGAAATGAAAATCTTAAAATATCTTATTTCATCAATATTATTGTTAACGATTTTATTCGGTTTTAATTCTTGCTCATTCGACAACCCGACAAATAAAAAAATTGTTAAGGAATCTCCGAGAAAAATTAAAGAAAACGAAAAATTGATAACATTTCTGGAACAATCCGGAAATTTTATCAATAATAAACGCATTCCTACACTAATTTCGGCAGAGAATGTTCGAGCAAATTTAAAAAAATATCTGGTAATTGATGTTCGCCGACATAATGACTATGTTAACGGACATATCAACGGAGCAGTTAATGTGAATCCGGCTGATTTAATTTCATATATGAAAAAAAATGTTGCAGCAGGAACATACGATAAAATTGTAATGGTTTGCTATGCCGGACACAGAGCAAGCTTCTCTGCAATGATGTTACAAATGCTCGGATATTCAAACGTTTATTCTATGAAATGGGGTATGAGTTCTTGGGATGTTAACACAGCAAAAGGAAAATGGCTTAAACGAATTTCCGACAAATATGCTTCAATATTGGAGAAAAAAGATAACCCGAAACTTCCGAAAACAAGTTTACCCGAAATTAAAACAGGTAAAACTCTCGGATATGATATCTTGGAAGCACGAGCCGATACGGTATTAAAAACATTGAAATTTGAAATCGGAATTGATAAGGTAATGAAAAACCCTTCCGATTATTATATCATAAATTATTGGCCCGAATATAATTATAAAAAAGGTCATTTACCGGGTGCCGTTCAATATACTCCCAAACAAAGTTTGGTTCTTAATGCCGATTTACTAACACTGCCGAAAGATAAAAAAATTGTTATTTATTGTTATACCGGCCAGCATGCAAGTTTTGCAGCTGCTTATTTGCAAGTTCTCGGTTACGATGCATATGCTTTGACCTACGGTGCGAACTCATTTATGCACTCAAAATTGACAAGTATGAAAATAGGCCATGCTTTTAATAGAAGTATGATAAAAAATTATCCTATGGTACAGGGCGAACTTCCGAGTTTAAAAACTGCCGGTTCAACTTCAGATAATATTGAAGAAGATAATACTCCGGCACCTGTTATAAGAAAGAAAGCTAAAAAGGAAGAAGAAGGCGGCTGTTAAAAAATAAAAAAACAGTAATGTTAAATAAAGATAAAAAAACCTGAAATATTATTTTCCGTCTCTTCTTAAAATTACTAATATTGTGTGTATCATTATTTTAAAATCCAGGTATAATGACATGTTCTCAATATAAAAAATATCATAATTTAAACGTTCAATCATTTGTTCAAGATTTTCTGCATATCCGAATTTTACTTGTCCCCAGGAGGTAATACCGGGTTTAACTTTAAGTAAGTTACTGTAATGAGGTGCTTCTTCAATAATTTTATCTATGTAATATTGCCTTTCCGGTCGAGGACCTACTAAAGACATTTCTCCGATTAAAACATTATAAAATTGAGGAATTTCATCTAAACGAGTTTTCCTCATAAAACGTCCGACTTTTGTAATTCTGTTATCATTTTCGGAAGAGAGTTGCGGACCGTTTTTTTCGGCATCAATATACATTGAACGAAATTTAATAATAGTAAAAGGCTTTTCGTGTAATCCGATACGCTTTTGTCTGAAAAAAACAGGACCGTCAGATTCTGCTTTTACTGCAATTGCAGCAAATAAAAATACAGGAGACAAAATAATTATTGTCGTAACTGAAATGAAAATATCAAATATGCGCTTTAAACTTACCTGCCAAGCCGGCATTAAAGTATGAGAAATAATAATTAAAGGTGTTCCTAAAAAACCTGACATCCTGACTTTTCCTGTCAAAACATCAAAAAGAGAAGGAATTACTTTTGTAATAACATCAGTTTTTTGAAGTTTATACAGGATTTTCTCAATTTCTTGGTGCTCGGATGATTCTATAGCAATTACAACTTCTTCAATTTGATATTTTTTTAGGGTATCAATTAAATTATTATAACTCCCGAGATGTGTTAAATACCGACTTAACGTAAGATCTTTTTTATTGTAAATATTTATAAATCCTACAAATTTATATCCGTATTTATCTTGTCCTGAAGTTAATTGTCTGTATAAATTCAATGCTTTCCCGTTACTTCCTATTAAAAGAGTGTTAAACCCGATTTTTCCCGACCGTATTTTATTTTGTGTAACACTTGTTATGATTAATCTGGGAATATATGTAAGAAAAAATTGCAAACCGAATAAAACAGAAACAGATAAATAATAATTTTTATACGAAAATACAATATCATCTAAAATCAGGATAAAAAAGATAATAACGACTCCGATTATTATTGTAATAAATGTTTGTCCGAGCTCTATTAATCTTGATTTTCGGAAAAGAATGCGATAATAACCCGAAATTGAATAAAGCATAATCCAAAAAATCGGTAAACCGAAAAGTCCCGCAAAAAAATTAATATTAAACTCAACATCTACAGAATAGCCGTAATTTAAAGATTCAATGTAATATTTTCTGAATAAATAAAACAGAAACCAAGCAAAAGATGCACTGATATAATCGAAAAGAATATATTTTAATTTTTGAGTTTTTTTATTCATTAAAATAAATTTGAAAACTGTGTTGTAGCTCAGCTGATAAAATAAAACGTAAAATAATAGTTTTGATTGTAAAAAAACGAATTTTAAAAGATATAATTTTAAAAAAGCGGGAATGTTTTTATTTTCGCTGAAAATATCAAACATTAATGACAGATTCATACAGACATAAAGGTTTACGAAGAATATTAATTAATTCTCTGAAAAATAAAGGGATAGATAATGAAAACGTTTTGTCTGCAATGATGAATGTGCCTCGACATTTTTTTATGGCAAAAGGATTTGAAGAGCGAGCTTATCAAGATAATGCATTTCCCATTGCTGCGGATCAAACCATTTCTCAGCCATATACCGTAGCTTTTCAAACGTCATTGTTAGAACCGAAAAAAGGAGATAAAATTTTGGAGGTAGGAACCGGTTCCGGATATCAGGCTGCAGTTTTACTTGAATTAGGTATTAAACTTTTTACAATTGAACGTCAACAAGTTTTGTTTAAATCTTCTCAAATTTTATTAAAAAAACTCGGTTATTATCCGTATTCTTATTACGGTGACGGGTATAAAGGATTACCGACTTACGCCCCGTTTGATAAAATCCTAATTACTGCCGGGGCTGTTGCTGTTCCCGAAGGTTTGCTTAAACAACTTAAAATCGGGGGAATAATGGTTGTACCGGCAGGATCGCACCATTCACAAGATATGTTGAAGATTATTAAAATTTCCGAAAATGAATACAAAACCGAAAATCACGGTAAGTTTGTTTTTGTACCAATGTTAAAAGGTAAGGAATAGTTGCAAATTTGTAAAATATACATGTCGCACATTATTTTACGGTAACAACAATTTGTCTTTGATTGCGAGGTCCGTCAAATTCGCATAAAAAGATATTTTGCCACGTTGAAAGTCCGAGTTTCCCGTCAATAATCGGAATGCATTCACTCGGTCCCGTAATTCCGGCTTTCAAGTGCGAATCACCGTTACCGTCTTGCCGGTCGTGCAGCCAAATACCTTGCGGTATTAATTGTTTTAAAAGTGTCAGCACATCTTCCTGAACCGAATCGTCCCAATTTTCTTGTATCATAATACCTGCGGTTGCACCACTGACATATACATTTACGATGCCTTCTTCTATATTTGATTGATTAACAATTGCTTTCACCTGTTCCGTAATGTCAACAAGTTCACAACGTTTATCTGTCTTCAATTGAATAAGTTTTTGCATTTTTTCTTCAAAAATATAAAACTTTACATAAAGAATTTTATTTTTGTAGTAATGAATCAGGGAATTGTAATAAAATCGACCGGAAGTCATTATCTTGTTAAACAGGATAAAAAAATTATTAATTGTAAAATCCGAGGAAAATTCAGAAAAAAAGAATTCAGATTAACAAATCCTGTTGCGGTTGGTGATTATGTTGAGTTTAAACTTCAGAAAGATAAAAGTATCGGTGTAATTACTGCCATTTATGAACGAAAAAACTTTTTACTCCGAAAATCAACAAATCTTTCCAAGCAATCGCATATTATTGCTGCTAATATTGACTATGCTTTTTTGATGATTACATTAATTAAACCGGTAACCTATTTGATGTTTATTGATCGCTGGCTTGTTGCTTGCGAAAAAAATAATATTGAGCCTGTTTTGTTATTCAATAAGATTGATTTGTATGATGTAGATTTAACACAAAAACTTAATTCATACATTAAAATATATGAAAAAATAGGGTATAAATGTTTTAAAATTTCAATAAAAGAAAATTTTGGAATTGATGCTGTAAGAAAAATAATTAAAAGAAAGATAATCGTAATATCAGGCAATTCCGGAACAGGAAAATCAAGTTTTGTAAATTTGCTCGAACCGAAATTAAACCTTAAAACAAAAGAAATTTCCGATTATCATGAACAGGGAAAACATACAACAACATTTGCTGAAATGTTTCCGGTATCCGGCGGGTATATTATTGATACTCCGGGCATCAAAGGTTTCGGTCTAAATGATGAAATTAAAGAAAACTTAGGTGATTTTTTTCCTGAAATAAAAAAACTTTCCGTAAATTGTAAATTTAATAATTGTACTCACACCCACGAACCTGAATGTGCAGTAAAAGAAGCTGCTGACAAAGAAGATATCAGTGCCGAACGTTATAACAATTACATTAACATTTTAGCTGAAGAAGATGATAAATACAGACAGGATAAGTACTTATAAATTTTATAAAACAGTTTTATTAATGCACTTTTTAAAGAAATATATTTTTGTTTTATTGTCAGTTTTTGTTTTTACAAATATTTTTTCGCAACAACAATATTTACCATTGGGAGAACTATACCGAAATGCTGTCAGTTTCAATATAAATAAAATAGATATTCCTGTAAATACGGGATTTAAACCTTTGTTAAAATCAGAGATTCAAGCTGTTTTTGATGTAGATTCGGTAATTTACAATACTGATAAGGAAAAACTCTTTTTTGCAAAACATAACAAAACTTGGTTATTCAGAAAATTGTTTTTTGAAGATTTTGTTTCCGTAAGAGAAAAAGATTTTACCCTGTCGATAAATCCTTTGTTTTATCTTCAATACGGTAAAACTGATTCCAACTCTTATTTCATAAACACGAGAGGTATTGAAATTAAAGGAAATATCGGCAAAAATTTAAGCTATTATTCAAGTTTCAGAGAAAATCAGGCAAAATTCAGATCATATATTTATGACTGGGCTTGGAATCGTTTGATTGTGCCGGGACAAGGTGCTTTAAAGAAGAGCAATACTGATAAAAGTATATATGATTTTTCTTCGGCTTCAGGGTATTTATCATATACACCTTTCAATTGGTTGAATATTCAGGCAGGACAGGCCAAAAATTTTATCGGCGAAGGGCATCGTTCTTTATTTTTATCGGATAATGCAATGAATTATCCGTTTGCAAAGTTCAGTTTTTCATATAAAAATTTTAAATATGTGAGTATGTTTACCCAGTTCAGTGATTTTGAAAACGTTTATTACAGTTATCATTTTAAAAAACACGGTGCCTTTAATTATTTATCGTATAATTATAAAAACAGAATAGAACTCGGTCTTTTTGAAGGCTTAATATACAGAACAACAGATACTTCCGAATATTACAATAGATTTCCTGCAGATTATTTTATTCCGGTAACAGGTGTTCGAACAGTTGTCAACGGTTTTGCCGGAGAAAATAATGCTCTTGCCGGAATCAATATTAAAATTAAACTAACTGATTTTATTCAGGCATACGGGCAGTATGCAATTGACGACCCGAAACAAAAAAAATACGCATATCAGGTCGGTATGAAAATTTTTGATGTTTTGCATTCAAAAATGAAAAATTTGCAATGGTATTTTCAGGCAGAATATAATGTGGCATCTCCGAGAACATATTCGCATGCATATTTGAAATATCAAACTTGGACACATTACAATCAGGAATTGGCAACTCCTTTCGGTGCGGATTTTGCCGAAATATTTCTTACGTCAAATATTACATATAAGAATTTTTTATTGAATGTCAGCTTCAATAAAATTACGTTGAATAAACACGGAACCTTCTCTGATGTTTATATGCTTGATAACTTTACTTATCTTATGATGCCCGACCAAGAAATTATTTCACATAAAACAATAACGATTTCATATATACTAAACAGAAGAACCGATTTGCAGATATACGCAGGTGCAGACATCCGTACAACAGATAATAGCGATGAAAATTTCATTATGGTCGGACTAAGAACTTCTTTAAGTAATTTTTATTATGATTTTTAGTCTGTATTTATTCCGATATCTGAAATATATCAGCCTGTTTAACGTTTGAAAATAAATCTGCAGATATGAATGTTTATTCCCGAAAACAAAAATTAAAAACAGGGCTTTTCTTGCTCGCAATTTTGTTGGGAGTAGGAATTGTTTTATATACCGGAAATCTGGTAAAGAAAATTTCGGTTCAGGAACGAAACAAAATAGAAATTTGGGCGGAAGCAACTCGTGAATTAACAGGAATAGATATCAATGAACAAGTCAGCCCGACTTTATATAATATTCTCGGTGAAAATAAAACCATTCCGGTAATGCTGGTTGACGGCAACGGAAATATTATCGGTACTCGAAATTTAAATCCTAAAAGAGTAAACGATACAATTTTTTTGAAAAAAGAACTTCAAAAAATGAAAAATCAACATAAACCGATTGTAATAGAATATGCAAAAGGTCAAAAAAACTATGTTTATTATGAAGATTCAGTTTTGCTGACAGCCTTAATGTACTACCCTTACATTCAGGTGGTTACAGTAATGTTTTTTATTTTAATTTCTTATTTGGCATTCAGCAGTTCGCGAAAAGCCGAAGAAAATCAATTATGGGCCGGACTTTCAAAAGAAACCGCACATCAATTGGGAACACCGATTTCTTCTTTGGTTGCATGGATTGAATTATTAAAATTAAAAAATGAGGACGCAAATTTAATTAATGAAGTTCAGAAAGACGTAAAACGATTGGAAATCATAACCGAGCGTTTTTCAGGCATTGGATCAACACCTGTTTTAATGAAAATGAACTTGTATAAAATTATTGTAAATTCGGTTTCTTATTTGCAGGCAAGAACATCCAAAAATGTAAAATATATATTAAACTTTGATAAATCCGGCGAACTGCTTATTCCTTTAAATGAATCTCTTTTTGAATGGGTAATTGAAAATATGTGTAAAAATGCCGTTGATACTATGCAGGGCAGAGGACAAATTATAATCAGTGTCGAAGATAAAAAAGACCGAGTTTTTATTGATATTCACGATTTCGGAAAAGGGATACCGAAAGCACAATTTAAAACAGTTTTTAAACCCGGATACACAACAAAAAAAAGAGGCTGGGGTCTGGGCTTATCTTTGGTAAAACGCATTATTGAATCTTACCATTCCGGAAAAATATTCGTAAAATCTTCCGAACTCGGAAAAGAAACAACATTCAGGATTGTCTTGAATAAATAATTCTTTTGTAATAAAAATTTAGTAGTTTTGAAAAAGACTTTTTTGTTTTAATGTTGATTAGTTCTTTCCATATCGCCACATTAAGTAACAAACAAAAAGCCGCAAGGCATATTTCCGTCAGTACTAATATGAAAAAATGTGCGAAGTCAATAAAAAAACTCTGTTTTTAAAGAATTACGTTTTAGTTTTCAACTAAAATTATCCGCCGAAATCGTCAAACATAATATTTTCACTCGGAACACCAAGATCATACAACATTTTTTCAACAGCAGAATTCATCATAGGCGGTCCGCAAAGATAATATTCGATATCTTCCGGTTCGTCATGATTTTTTAAATACATATCGTAAATTACCTGATGGATAAAACCTGTAGGTCCTTTCCATTTGTCACTTTTCAAGGGTTCTGAAAGAGCCAGATGCCATTCAAAATTATCATTTTCATCTGCAATTTCATTAAAATCATCTTCGTAAAAAACTTCTCTTAATGAACGTGCACCATACCAAAAAGTCGCCTTACGCTTAGTTTTTTTTGTTTTAAACTGGTCAAAAATATGTGAACGCATAGGAGCCATTCCTGCACCGCCGCCGATAAACATCATTTCATTGTCGGTATCTTTAATAAAAAATTCACCGTAAGGTCCGGAAATGGTAACTTTATCACCGGGTTTTATGGAAAAAATATAAGAAGAACAAATTCCCGGATTTACGTTCATAAAAGCTCCTTTCGCTCTGTCGAAAGGCGGTGTGGCAATCCGTATGTTCAGCATTACAATATTACCTTCGGCAGGATGATTTGCCATAGAATAAGCTCGATATGTTTCTTCGGTGTTTTTCATTTGCAAATCCCACATTTTAAAATTATCCCAATCCTCGTGATATTCTTCTTCAATATCAAAATTTTTAAAATCAACGGTAATTTTAGGAACATCAATCTGAATGTATCCGCCGGAACGAAAATCAAGTGTTTCGCCTTGGGGTAGTCTGACAACAAATTCTTTAATAAAAGTAGCAACATTATTATTTGAAATAACTTCACATTCCCATTTTTTAATTCCCATAATTTCCTGAGGAATATGAATAACCATATCTTCTTTTACTTTTACCTGACATGCCAGTCGTTTATGTTCCTTTATCTCTTTCCGAGTAAAAAAAGGTTTTTCTGTCGGTAAAATTTCTCCGGCTCCGTCCAAAACTTCGCATTCGCACATACCGCAAGTACCGCCTCCTCCGCAAGCTGAGGGTAAAAGAATTTTATTGTTTTGCAAAGTCGAAAGCAGGGTGTTCCCGGGAGATACTGTTAATTGATGTTCTTCATCATCATTAATATTGATGATAACTTCTCCTGAAGGCAAAAGCTTTGCTTTGGCAATTAATAATATTACAACTAAAAGAAGTATTATCAGCAAAAATGCAAGAACACTTATTGTAATAATTTCCGAAACGGAATGCTGAACGTCTAATATAAACATATTCTAAATATTATTGTTAAACTGTAGTTTTATAATTTAATTCCCATAAAGGTCATAAAAGCAATTCCCATAAGCCCTGTTGCAATAAATGTAATACCAATGCCTCTGAGCGGAGCCGGGATATTTGAATATCGTATTCTTTCTCTTATTGCCGCTATACCGACAATAGCAAGAAACCATCCTATACCGGAACCAAGTCCGAAAACGGTTGCCTGACCGATTGACGAATATTCTCTTTCCTGCATAAATAAAGCACCTCCGAGAATAGCACAATTCACGGCAATTAAGGGAAGAAAAATTCCGAGTGTTGTGTATAATGCAGGGGCAAATTTTTCTACAACCATTTCAACCAACTGAACCATTGAAGCAATGACAGCAATAAACATAATGAAACTTAAAAACTCTAAATCTATAGTATTTGCTTCAGAACCGAGCAACCAAGACAAAGCACCTTTTTTTAAAATGTAATTTTCTAAAAGCCAGTTAACGGGAACGGTAATACCCAAGACAAAAATTACAGCAATTCCCAATCCGGTGGCCGTATTAACAGTTTTTGAAACAGCAAGATATGAGCACATGCCTAAAAAATAGGCAAAAATCATATTGTCAATAAAAATTGATTTAACGAAGATATTTATGTATTCTTCCATTTTTTTAATTTTCTTAATGAGTAAATTTCACTTCTTAATCTTCTATCAGTTCTCTTGTTCTGCTTCTTTGAATCCAAATGATAACACCTACAATAATTAATGCCATAGGCGGCAGAATAATAAGTCCGTTATCGGAATAACCGAAATCATAAAAACTTTGCGGAATAATTTTAAATCCGGCAAGTGAGCCCGAACCGAAAAATTCTCTGATTGCCGAAACAAGAATTAGTATTATTGCATAACCAGCACCGTTTCCTATTCCGTCCAAAAAAGAAGGAAACGGTTTATTGCCGAGAGCAAAAGCTTCCAATCGTCCCATAAGGATACAATTGGTAATAATTAAACCGACAAATACTGAAAGTTGTTTGCTGATATCGAAAACATAGGCTTTTAATATTTGATCGACAATAATAACTAATGCAGCAATAACTACTAATTGAACAATAATTCTGATACGAGAAGGAATTGTATTTCTGAGTAATGAAATAATCACATTTGAAAAAGCCAAAACAACCGTTACAGACATAGCCATAACAACTGCCGGCATTAATTTTACCGTAACCGCAAGTGCGGAGCAAATTCCCAAGATCTGAACAGTAATCGGATTATTGAGGTTTAAAGGGTCGGTAACTAATTTTAAATTTTTTCCCATTTTATCGTTAGTTAATTTTTAATTTACTGATATTTATTTTTTATTCTTGGCTAAAAAGTTTTTATAGGCAAAAAGCCAATCAGCTTTCACCATTTTTTCTAATCCTTTGCTGGTAATGGTTCCTCCGGAAATTGCATCAACACCGTGTTCTGTGTCTCCGGCTTTTTCTGCAGAACCTTTACCGCCTTTATATAGTGTTATCGAAACAAATTTTTTACCGTCAAAGAGCGTTTTTCCTACAAATTGTTTTTGAAACCAAGTCGTTGCAATTTCTGCACCTAAACCGGGAGTTTCTCCTTTATCGTCAAAAACAGCACCATATATCGTATTGTAATCATCATTCAAAGCAAAATAGCCCCAAATCGGTCCCCATAAACCTTTACCTCTTAAAGGGATAATGATTTTTTTTGAACCGTCATCAGCAAGAGCTTCATATACGGGAAGAATTCTTTTGTCAATCTTTTTTTGAATTTGAAATCTTAAATTAATATCAAAAGCTTTAACATCAGTTAATTTTTCACCTTTAGAATTAACGGCAAAAACATTTGTAATATGACTTTTATATAAGTCTTCGGCATTATCAAAATTAGCATGAACATTAATAGATTTTAAAATATTCTGCATTTTTTCAACTCTTATATTTTTATCTTGCATCGGTTTTAACTTTACTGCTGTAAATGCCAAAGCAGCCGCAACAACGATAACTAAAACCGAAGCATATATAAAGGTGTATAAATTGCTGTTTGTATTAAGTTTCATTTGTTTGTATTTATAATTTAATAAAAAACATTATGCTTTTACTTTTATACGTTTCAAACGTTTTTTAATATTTGCCCGAATAATATAATAGTCAATCAGCGGTGCAAAAGCATTCATTAATAATATTGCCAGCATTGTTCCTTCAGGATAACCAGGATTAAATACACGAATAATGATTATTAAAACACCAATTAAAAAACCATATATCCATTTTCCTTTTTCGGTTTGTGCAGATGTTACCGGATCAGTAGCCATAAATACCAAGCCAAAAGCCAAGCCGCCTGAAACTAAATGATAATAAAACGGAAGTTCAAAATACGGATTTAAGCCGTCGGGAAGTAGATTTAACAGAAGTCCTAATGCCGAAGCACCCAGAAATCCGGACAACATAATTTTCCAACTTGCCACACCGGTAAAGAGTAAAATGGCAGCACCTATTAAAATCATAAGTGTTGATGTTTCTCCGATTGAACCCGGTATCCATCCCATAAAAAGATCATAAAACGAGATGATGTTGCTGTGCAGCCCGTCAAATATTTTAAATCCGCCGTTTGCAACCTGTTCTTTCGTGGCAGATGCAAACTGACCGAGCGGTGTTGCACCGGAAAATCCGTCGATAATATGTTGTCCTTTTTCGAGACCGGCAATCCAAACTTTATCGCCTGACATTTTTTTTGCATATCCGAAAAACAAGAATGCTCTGGCAAGTAAAGCCGGATTAAAAACATTCATCCCTGTTCCGCCAAAAACTTCTTTGCCGAAAATAACAGCAAGAACGGTAGCAACAGCGACCATCCACAAAGGAATATCCACAGGAACAATGAGAGGTATAAGCAAACCGGAAACTAAAAAACCTTCTTCAATTTCTTTTTTCTTAATATAAACAAAAACAAATTCAGTGCCGAGACCTGCAATGTATGACACCAAAACAATAGGCATAACTTTTATAAATCCGTGAACAAAGTCCTGCCAAAATCCTGCATCCGTTCCGATTGATAAAAAATGTTGGTATCCGACATTCCACATCCCGAAAAGAAGAGACGGCACAAGTGCCATTACTACAATACTCATTAATCGTTTGGTGTCAATCGCATCGCGGATATGAGCTCCTCTTTTGGGTGCTGTTTTTGCAGAAACAAACAGAAATGTTTCAAAACTTTCAAAAACGGAACCCCATTTTTCGTACTTCCCGTCTTTTTCAAAGTTAGGTTTTATTTTTTCAAAGTATTTTTCTAAACCTTTCATATTATATTTATATGTAAAATTTCTTTTGAAATATGTGTTACAGTAATTATTTTATCCGAGTTCTTTAATTGCAAAATCAAAACCTTCACGGACTATTTTTTGTATTTCAATTTTTGATGTATTAACAACCTCGCATAAAGCAAAATCTTCTTCGGCAACTTCATAAATACCAAGCTCTTCCATTAAGTCTAAATCCTTAATTATAATTGCTTTAAGAAGCTGCAAGGGATAAATATCCATCGGAAAAACTTTATCGAGTTCACCTGTAACAATAAAGGGTCTTTCTCCGCCATGAAGATTGGCATCTAAAACACGTTCTTTATTAGGATTAAGCCAACTGAAAAATGTTCGTGTGAAACTGAATTTATTAAATCCGGGTTTTGCCCATCCTAAAAATTCGGGTTTATCACCTTCGGGAATAACCGTTACGGTTGTATCGTAAAAACCGATATAATCATTTTCCGTAACTTTTTCTCCGGTAAGCACATCTCCGGAGATAAACCGTTTATGAACAGTGTTATTTTTTATTTGATTTTTTGTAAGTGCCGATATTTTAGTGCCGAGTAATGTTTTGTAGTATTGAGGATGCTCGATTTCGGAACCGGTAAGTGCAATAATCCGCATAGGATTGTATGTTCCTGTTTCAAATAAACGACCTATAATAATAACATCTGCAGCATTTAATGTCCAAACAACATCTCCTTTATTAACCGGTTTAATTTTATTTATTTGTATGCCGACATTACCGGCAGGATGCGGTCCCGCAAATTCATACTTTTCAACATTTGCCGTATTTGCAAAAGGATTAGAAATTTCTCCGGCTTTAATTCCGAGATAAACCTTTCCGTCGGTTAATTTTGTTAAAATATCAATCCCTGTTTGAAAAGTCTGAAAATCATCTTTTACTATAAAATTAATATCTGAAGTAAGGGGAGCTGAGTTAAATGCAGTAATAAAAATATCTCTCGGGCTTACTTCCTGATTCGGTATAATATTAAACGGTCGTTGGCGTATTAATGGCCAACAACCGCTTTTTAATATATTTTCTTTAATTTCTTCTCTGCTTAAATTCTCGGGTTTATCGTCTCTAAATGTTTCGGACTCGTTTTTTCCGTCAGGATCAATAACAAACTCAAGTATTCTTCTTCGGTCTCCTCTGTTAATTGCTGACACTTTCCCGCTTACCGGAGAAGTAAAAACAACTTTCGGATTATATTTATCATAAAATAAAGTTGTTCCGGCTTTTACTTCTGTTCCGACTTTTGAAACGACTTTTGGTGTAATACCCGGAAAATCATTTGGTTTAATACCGAAAGTTCCGGATGGTGTAATTTCTTTAAGTTTTTTATCCGGAGTACCGACTAATTTTATATCTAACCCCTTTTTAATCTTAATGATATTTGACATAATATACAGTAAATTGTGAAATACATCACAAAATTAAAATATATTTATACACATAAAAATTTTATTAAATAATTATTCAGTAAAAAGTTATAATTTTGTAATAATGAAAATTATTATTTATACAGACGGGTCTTCGAGAGGAAATCCCGGACCCGGCGGTTACGGTACGGTTATGCTTGCCGGAAAATACAGAAAAGAACTATCGGAAGGATATCGCTTAACTACAAATAATCGAATGGAGCTTTTAGCGGTTATTGCAGGGTTGGAAACACTGAAAAATGAAGGCAGTGAGGTTTCTGTATATTCTGATTCCTCTTATGTTGTGGATGCAGTTGAAAAAGCTTGGGTTTTTACTTGGGAAAAAAAAGGATTTAAAAATAAGAAAAATCCGGATTTATGGAAACGGTTTTTAAAAATTTACCGAAAACATCAAGTCAAATTAATATGGATTAAAGGGCATGCCGACATTCCGGAAAATGAACGATGTGATTTTCTTGCTGTAGAAGCTTCAAAAAAAAGAAATTTGCTTATTGATGAAGGATATGAAAATGCACAAAAAAACAAAACTCTTTTTTGAAATAAATGATGTCTTATATTCTGCAGATGCTTATATTTTTTATTCAGTTAAATTAATACATTACCACAATTATTATAAACAAGAAATAAAACAGACCGAATATTAAGAAAAATTTATAATTTTGCATCTGTCAGATTAAACCCGTATTTTATATTTCATCGTCATGCATTCAGATATAAAAATCTTTTCCGGACAAGCATCAAAATATCTTGCTGAAAAAATTACAAAAAGTTACGGTGCCGAACTCGGCAAATCGTTTATTACAAAATTCAGTGACGGTGAATATCAGCCGGGATATGCAGAAACAGTTCGAGGTAATTTTGTTTTTATTATTCAATCAACTTTTCAGCCGACCGATAATTTATTCGAACTTCTTTTAATGATTGATGCTGCAAAGCGAGCTTCGGCATATAAAGTTGTTGCCGTTATTCCGTATTTCGGTTTTGCCCGTCAGGACAGAAAAGACAGACCGAGAGTGGCAATAGGAGCAAAATTAGTTGCCGATATTTTAACGGCAGCAGGAGCAGACCGTGTTATAACAATGGATTTGCATGCCGACCAAATTCAGGGATTTTTTAATGTTCCTGTTGATCATTTATTTGCATCAGCTGTTTTTATTCCGTATTTAAAAAATCTCAATTTAAAAAACATCGCCATCGCATCACCGGACACCGGCGGAACTAAGCGTGCAAATGCATATGCAAAATTTCTCGGAGCACCAATGGTTATCGGATATAAATCCAGAGAAAAAGCAAACGTTGTAAGTGAAATGCGAATTATCGGAGACGTTAAAGGAAAAAATGTTATTATTTTGGATGATATTATTGACACTGCAGGTACAATTGTAAAAGCAGCAGAGGTACTTCTTGAAAACGGTGCTTTAAGTGTTCGTGCAATAATAACACATCCGGTTTTGTCCGGAAAATCATATGAACTTATTGAAAATTCTAAATTAGAAGAGTTAATTGTATCGGATACCATTCCTTTAAAAAAGGCATCTTCTAAAATTAAGGTTCTTTCCGTTGCAGATGTTTTCGCAAAAGTAATTGATAAAGTTTATCATTATCAATCCATCAGTTCAAGTTTTCTGTAAAATAAACAATTTAAAAAAGTTTGTTTCTCTTATTTTTTTTATACTTTTGCCGCTCAATTAAAAAAGCATATTTTAAATCGTGTGATGGAGGTTAAGAGCTTTATCTTCACTGTGAAGTTTTTTCTTATACCGGAGTAGCACAAAATTAAAAAAAATGAAATCAATAGAAATTAAAGCCGAAATAAGAAAAGAAATCGGGAAAAAAGCAACTAAACAATTAAGAAGACAAGAACACGTTCCTTGTGTTTTATACGGACAAAACAAAGAAAATGTGCATTTTCATGCTCACAGAAATGATTTCAGAAAACTGGTTTACACACCTAATTCTTATATTGTAAATTTAGATATTGACGGAAAAAAATCTCAGGCTATTTTGAAAACTATTGATTTTCATCCTGTAACTGATGCAATACAACATATTGATTTTTACAGAATTGACACATCAAAAGCATTTAAAATTCCTGTTCCCGTTACAACTTCAGGATTATCGGCAGGTATTCAGGCAGGCGGTGTTTTACAAATTAACAGAAGAAAATTATTAGTAAGAGCAACAGCTGAGAATATGCCTGACACTATTGATATTGATATTACAGATATAGGTATCGGTGAAGCAGTAAGAATAGATGACTTAAACGAACAACATGAAAATCTTGAATTCTTAGATCCTCAATCAGTTGTTGTTTCTGTTAATGTTACACGTTTGGCTAAAGCTCTTGATGAATTAGAAGAAGGTGAAGAAGGAATAGAAGGTGAAGAAGGTGAAAGTGCAGAAGAAACAGCCGCAGAAGAAACAAGTAAAGAATAAATATATTAATTCCTGATGTGGTTTTTCAAGAAAAAAGAGACACAAAAGGACAGTGAAGAAAATAAGATGAAATATCTTATTGTCGGACTGGGAAATCCCGGTGAAAAATATACCGACACAAGACATAATACAGGATTTAAAGTATTGGACGCTTTTGCAGAAGCGTCCGATGCTGTTTTTGAGCATAAGCGTTATGCCGATGTTGCCAAAGTAAAATTTAAAGGTCGCATTTTTGTTTTGGTAAAACCGATGACTTTTATGAACTTAAGCGGTAAAGCTGTTGACTATTGGATGAAAAAAGAAAAAACAGATACAGCAAATATGCTTATTATTGTTGATGACTTGGCACTTCCTTTCGGAACAATTCGACTGAAAAAAAACGGCGGAGACGGCGGACATAACGGATTAAAAGATATTATTGCCGTTCTCGGGAATCAGAATTTTAACCGTTTACGTTTCGGTATCGGCGATACTTTTCATAAAGGAACACAAGTTGACTATGTGTTGAATAATTGGAATGATGATGAAAAAAAACTACTTCCCGAAAGAATCAAAAAAATAATTGGTGCCGTAAAAAATTTCGGAACGATAGGTATCGAAAGAACCATGAATTATTTTAATAATAAATATGATTTTGATGCCGAATTAAAAAAATTATCTGCTGAAAATGACAAATCCTACTGAGCGTGCAGATAAATTCCTTTGGTCGGTTCGTTTATATAAAACTCGAAATAAAGCTGCCGAAGCCTGCAAAAAAAAACTTGTTTCAATCGAAGATTCTTTTTTAAAACCTTCACGCCCCGTTCAGTTCGGTGATGAAATTAAAATTAAACACCCGCCTGTTTTTCGTATTTATAAAGTGAAACAAATATTGCACAATCGTGTAGGAGCCAAATTAGTCGAAAATTATATTGAAGAAATAACTCCCTGGGAATATCTTGATATTTTGGATGTAATCAATAAAAATGTTGCATTAAATCGAGAACGCGGTACCGGTCGTCCGACCAAAAAAGATCGTCGAGATTTACAAAACTTCTTTGAATAAAATTGCTCCTTTTCAGGAGCGTTTTTTATTTATTTTTTCATTGCCGAAATTCCGGGTAAATCTTTACCTTCGAGAAATTCTAACATAGCACCGCCGCCGGTTGAAACATAACTGACTTTATCTTCGAGATGATATTTTTTTATTGCAGCTACCGAATCGCCGCCGCCGATAAGAGTATAAGCACCTTTTGCAGTTGCATCGGCAAGAGCTTCGGCAATTTTAATTGTGCCGTTTGCAAACTTATCCATTTCAAACACACCGGCAGGTCCGTTCCAAAGTATGGTTTTTGAATTTTTTATAATTCCCGAAAATAATTCAATTGTTTTGCTGCCGATATCCAAACCCATCCAACCGTCTTTTATTTCATTAACGGGAGTGATTTCAATGTTTGCATCTTCGGCAAATTTATCGGCATTAACGCTGTCAACCGGTAAAATTATGTTTACACCTTTTGTTTCGGCTTTGTTGATTAATTCTTTTGCCATATCAAGATATTCATCTTCGACCAACGAAGAACCTATTTTCCCGCCTTGTGCTTTTATAAAGGTGTAAGTCATACCGCCGGCAATAATTAAGTTGTTAACTTTTTCAAGCATCTTTTCAATAACAATAATTTTTGAAGAAACTTTTGCACCTCCGAGAATTGCCGTAAAGGGTTTTTCGTTATTGTTCAATACTTTTTGCAAACTGTTTAATTCACTTTTAATCAAAAAGCCGAACATTTTATCATCGGGAAAAAACTGAGCAATAACCGTTGTGGAAGCATGGGCTCTGTGAGCGGTTCCGAAAGCATCGTTTACATATACATCGGCAAGTTCAGATAATTGCTTCGCAAAACCGGTATCGCCGTTTTTTTCTTCCGGGTAAAAGCGTAAGTTTTCAAGTAACAAAACATCACCGTTTTTTAGGTTTGCAACTTTTAGTTTTACTTTTTCACCAATGCAATCATCAACAAATTGAACATTTTTACCGAGAAGTTTTGAAAGTTCCGGAACAACATGTTTTAAAGAAAATTTTTCTTCTTTGCCTTTAGGTCTGCCGAGATGCGACATTAAAATAACGGCTCCCTCAGAAGCAATTTTTTTTATCGTAGGTAATGCCGCTGATATTCTTGTATTATCCGTTACTTCAAATTTGTCGTTCAAAGGAACGTTAAAATCCACTCTTACAATGGCTTTTTTATCCGTAAAATTATAATTTTCAATATTTTGCATAAATTTTAAGTTTTTTGAACCGATAATAATTATAATACAAATAAAATACTAATTCAATTATTTTCCTAACTTTTCTAATAATTCGGGAAAATGAGTTGCAATTGAATTTGCAATATTTGACATAAAAAGTTTAATGGCAATAGATAACAATATAATACCGAAAATTTTTCGCAAAATTGTTATTCCGGATGTTCCCAATACTTTTTCGATATATTTTGTTGTTCTTAAAACAATAAATACAACAACCATATTCAGGAACAAGGCAATCATAATATTCAAATAAGAATATTCGGCTCTTAATGACAGTAAAGTTGTAATTGAACCGGCTCCGGCAATTATCGGAAATGCCAAGGGTACAATTGTAGCTCCTTCGGGAGTGTCGCCTTTAAACAATTCAATACCCAAGACCATTTCTAAAGCCAAAAAGAAAATAATGAACGAGCCGGCAATAGCAAATGATGAAATATCCACACCGAAAACTCTCAGTAAGGCTTCTCCGACAAAAAGAAATAGGGTAAGAATAACAAAAGAAACAATTGTTGCTTTACCTGCCTCAATTTTATTTCCTTTAGATTTCATATCAATTATTAAAGGGATAGAACCAAAAATATCAATTACGGCAAACAGTACCATAAATACGGATAAAATGTCAACAATATTAAATTCCATAACATTATTTTTTAAATAATTTCAAATATACTTCTTTTTAAAAAGCGTGCAAAAGTGAAAAACA
Organism: Chlorobiota bacterium; assembly: GCA_013152535.1. GTDB lineage: Bacteria > Bacteroidota > Bacteroidia > Bacteroidales > JAADGE01 > JAADGE01. Next base: position 88,932 of record JAADGE010000055.1, on the reverse strand, counting down.
TTTTTTAATCTGCAAATCTTTTTACCGGAAGTTTTTTAATCCGGAAACAACAAATAATTTCAATTTGGGCATTAAAAAATGTGATATTTGTCAAGTGCTGTTATTTAACATCTTCAAAATACATCTAATATACTTACATTCAGGTTATTAACAAACATAATTTCCTTTCGTTTTTTTATGTTTAAAATAAATAAAAATACATAATTTTGCTGCATCTAATTTTTTAAAAAAATTGTAATGACTGAAAAAATAAATAAATTTATGGAGGGTGTTATTGCCCGTAACCCGGGTGAAAAAGAATTTCATCAGGCGGTAAAAGAAGTTGCTGAAGTTATTATCCCTTTTATTGAAGATAATCCGAAATACGAAGAAGCAAAAATTTTGGAACGTATGGTTGAACCGGAACGAACAGTTATGTTTCGAGTTCCTTGGCAAGATGATAAAGGAGAGTTTCAAATAAACAGAGGCTATCGAATCAATTTTAACAGTGCTATAGGACCGTATAAAGGCGGTTTAAGATTTCACCCGAGTGTGAATTTAAGTATTTTGAAATTTTTAGGATTTGAACAAATTTTAAAAAACAGTTTGACGACTCTGCCGATGGGCGGCGGAAAAGGCGGTTCTGATTTTAATCCGAAAGGCAAATCAGATAATGAAATTATGCGTTTCTGTCAAAGTTTTATGTCAGAATTATTCAGACACATAGGACCCGATACAGATGTTCCTGCCGGTGATATCGGTGTAGGCGGAAGAGAAATCGGCTATTTATTCGGTCAATATAAACGCCTGAGAAATGAATTTACCGGTGTTCTTACCGGAAAAGGGAGAGAATGGGGCGGCAGTTTAATGCGTCCGCAAGCTACCGGTTTCGGGAATGTGTATTTCTCTCAAAATATGTTAGCAACAAAAAGTGAAAGTTTTAAAGGAAAAACAGTAGCTGTATCCGGTTTCGGAAATGTGGCTTGGGGAGCAGCAACAAAAGCAACTGAGCTTGGTGCAAAAGTTGTTACCATTTCAGGACCTGACGGATATATTTATGATCCTGACGGAATTTCAGGTGAAAAAATTGAATATATGTTGGAGCTTCGTGCTTCTAATAATGACGTAGTCGCTCCTTATGCTGATGAATTCGGTGTTAAATTTTTCCCGGGTAAAAGACCGTGGGAACAAAAAATTGACATTGCACTTCCTTGTGCCACACAAAACGAATTAAACGGAGAAGATGCTCAAAAATTAATTGATAACGGTGTAATATGTGTAGGAGAAGGTGCTAATATGCCTTGCACCCCTGAAGCTGTTGAAATTTTCCATAAAGCAAAAATTTTATTCTCTCCGGGAAAAGCTTCAAATGCAGGCGGTGTTGCCGTATCGGGTCTTGAAATGAGTCAAAATTCTATGCGTTACAGCTGGTCTTCGGAAGAAGTAGATAAAAAATTGCATTTAATTATGAAAGAAATTCATGATGCTTGTGTAAAATACGGAACAGATAATGACGGTTGGGTTGATTATGTGAAAGGAGCAAATATTGCCGGATTTGTTAAAGTTGCTGATGCTATGCTTGCTCAGGGATTAGTTTAATATTTTAATTAATTACATAAATAAGGAACCTGCCTTTTGTGCAGGTTCTTTTATTTGTCAGGTAATTTATAACCTAAAAGAACGGCAACACATCCGGATTTAGGTTTAACACCTTCGGCAGGAGGCAGTTCTACTTTTATTATTAAATTTTGATTTTTATTCGATGTGTATTCCCAAGTTTCGGAATTAGGGGTATTCGAGTTGTCATAAATAATTTCTCCCTCCATTGTTTTTACCTGAAAATTTATTGTCGGTAAATTATTATCGGCAACAACCGCAATTTTATAAGTCTTTCCTCGAAAAAATGATTTATATACTTTAAGATAATCGCCTTGACTTAAAATTAAAGCATCAAATCTGCCTTCAGGAATATATTTTACGGTATCTAATACATTAAAACCTTTAGTTGTAACAAATTCAGTACATTGTGCCTGAATGTATTCCGGTTTTATAATTACCTGAAAAAATAATAAGAGAAAAAATATTAACTTGTTCATCAGAAATATTGTTGTAGTTTTCAGATGTATTATTAAAGTATAAAAACCTTGCCAAATTTTAGTATCGGTATTCAAGTTAAAGATAACCGGTACCGTAAGCCTGCTCTAAAAATACTGAAACCTGTAAATATACAAATGTCCTAAAGATTAACAGATTGTGTATCAGACTACTGCATATTATCACTTTAACTCAAATTTCAAAAACTTTGTTTTAGAAATAAATCTAATATCGAATACAGATTACTAATGATGTTACAAAATTTGTCCGTATAAAAAACCGACTGCTTTTTAGGGCAGCCGGTTAATAATTTAACAAGAACCGATTATTTTACAATAGTCATTTCTTTAATTAATCGTTTTGCTCCTGCATATTTATCTATAATAAACAGAACAAAACGAATATCAACATTAATACATTTTTGCAAATCAGGTGCATAAGCAATATCTCCGCTCATTGCTTCCCAGTTTCCGTCAAATGCAATACCTATTAATTCACCGTTACCGTTAATAACCGGACTTCCGGAATTCCCTCCGGTAATATCATTATTTGTGGTAAAGCAAACACGCATTTCTTTTTCGCCTTTTGCATTTATTGTACCGTAATGTCCGTAATCTTTACTTTTATATAAATCTTTTAATTTTTGGGGAACGTAAAATTCATCAGTTTTAGGTGCACCGACATGTTCTTTCGCCATATACCCTTTTAAAGTTGTATAATATTTATAAATTACGGCATCTTTAGGAGAATAATCACCTACGGTTCCGTATGTTAAACGCATAGTTGAATTAGCATCCGGATAATGAGCCACATTACTTTCTTTTTCAAGCAATGCCGCCAAATATAAACGTCTTCCTTTTTGTAAATCAGCATTTAAATCAGCAGTTTCTTTTTTAATTGACATATATAATGAATAAACCGAATTGGCAACCTTCACACCGGGATCTTCACTCAAAACCTTCATATCAGGCTTTTCCATCATTTTATTAAATTTTGCTTCATTAATAAAAACGGAATTTGCATAGAGGTAATCGGCAAATTTTGAAAAACTTCCTCCGTAATCTTTTTTCACATCTTCAAAAAATGAAGGATGATATTTTTCCGGAATATCTTTGTTAAATGTTTCGCACATAGAAATAAATATCTTTTTGTCGATGGGCTGATAGAAATTTTTAAAGAACTTTTTTTGGTTATCTTTAATTTCTTTTAAGGCATCTTCCTTATCTCCTGCTCTTTGAATACTATAGAATCCGCGCAGTGAAGTTTTAATAATCTCGGGACCGAGCCAAAAGCCCTCTATCCAATAATTAAAAGCAATATTAGACTCTTTCAGAGCTGTGATTGATTTTTTAATCAACGGTAATGCTTCTCCGTATTTTTCTCTTCTGCTTTTCTTCTTATTAATCCAATTTGTCATATCAGCTTCTTCCGCTTGTTTTTCAGCAATAACGTTTAATGCTTTTAAACCCATGTTTTGCCCGATAGAATATTTGTAATAATTTGTTGAACGTGAATACTTTGAAGCATATTGAATGCGAACTTTATCACTTGCATCCATTGCTTTTTTCATAATACCCTGTTTAAGACCTCTGAGTTTAATTCTTATATCATTGGTAACATTCATTTCATTTTCAACGCCCCAAGAAGTCATATAACGAGATGTACTTCCGGGATAACCCATTACCATGGCAAAATCACCTTTTTTTTCTCCTTTTAAAGAAACAGGGAAGAATTTTTTAGGGTGGTACGGAACATTATCTTCTGAATATTCAGCAGGTTTTCCGTCAGGAGCACAATAAATTCTGAACATAGAAAAATCTCCGGTGTGACGAGGCCACATCCAGTTATCGGTATCTGCACCGTATTTTCCGATTGAAGAAGGCGGAGCACCGACTAAACGAATATCTTTAAATGTTTCATATATAAACAAATAAAAACTGTTTCCTGCAAAAAAAGGCTGAACTTTTGCTTCATACCAATCTTTCCCTGAATTTTTTATTGCCTCATCTTGAAGCTCTTTTGACAACTTCCGAATAGCAAGGTCGCGTTCTTTTTCGCTCATAGTATCACTGACAACTTTGTTAATTTTACCGGTAACATCGGTAATACTGATTAAAAATGAAACCGTTTTTCCCGGATTCGGCAACTCCTCGGCACGTGTCATTGCCCAAAATCCGTCAGTAAGATAATCATGTTCTACGGAACTGTGTGCTTGAATTTCACCATATCCGCAGTGATGATTTGTAAGAAAAAGACCGTCGGGAGATACAAGTTCTCCGGAACATGATCCGTGGTCAAGAGCAATTACGGCATCTTTTAAGCTGCCTTTGTTAACGCTGTAGATGTCTTCGGCAGAAAGCTTTAAGCCCATTGCCTGCATTTTTTTGATGTTCAGCTTTTGAACGAGTAAAGGAAGCCACATACCTTCATCAACGCCGCCGGCTTTTACGGTTGTTGTATTCAGTATTAAAGTAAATACCATGAATACTGCTAAAAATTTTTTAATCATAATGTAGATTTGAGAATTGTTATTAAAATTAAAAATTGTGATTTAATTTAAAAAAACTTAATTTTACAAATATAAAAATTATAGAAAGAAATAAAAAATGTTTATACCAACAGTGTTCTGCATTTTATAAATGAATTGATTTTAACCATAAACGTAAAAAATGAAAGTTGATAATCGCTTTAGAACAGCAAAATTAAAGATTTATTATATGTTAATGTTAGCGTTGATATTTTCCCTGTCAATCTATTATTACTTTGAACGACAAGCCGGATACGGTTATATGATTGCAGTCGGTATTATTGTTTTCATTTATTTGTTCTTATTGTTCCGAAAATCAAATTATTTTTATTTGGAAGATCAAGGGAACAAAATAATTATAAGATATTATACAGCACATCCTTTTTTGAGAAAATATCGAGCATTTGAAATTCCGAAGCCGTATTTTTTCGATTATGAGATAAAAAAACACTTGGCCGGTTACAGAAAAACCTTGCAACTTACAATAAAAACGCCCAAAGGTAAATTTAAATATCCGCCTCAAAGCATTGTATTACTTACTGATAATCAAGAATCTGATTTAATAAAAATTCTTGATAAATTAAAAAATAAATAATTCTTTAATATGTATTTAAGGTTAGCAATTTGGTTTATTTTTATTTTCGGGGGAATATTCGGCGGAATTTATTCAGACAGTGTTTTTTTTCCGGGAATACATAACAATCTGATACTGCATATTATATTATTTATTATCGGAGCAGTTTTGATATTTATTGTAATGAAAATAAGCAAAAATACAGGACGAACTCTTGCAAAATACGGCAGAAAGGGTAATGTTAAAAAACTAGATACCAACGTTTTAGTAAAAGACGGAATATATGCTTATATGCGACACCCGATGCACTTGGGCTTAATGCTTTTTCCTTTATCGTTTGCATTTCTTACCGGAATTATTTCTTTTATAGTGATAATTGCCCCTTTAGAAATTATTTTAATGCTGATTATGATTTTTACAATTGAAGAACCTGAGGCTATTCGGAAATTCGGCGATAATTACAGAAATTATAAAAATAAAGTTCCGGCGTTTTGTTTCAAATTTTCTTGTATCAAGAAATTATTTGAAAGTGTTAAAAAATAGGAATAAAAAAGGATTTCGTTATAAGTGAAACCCTTTTTGTTTTTTATCCTTTATAAAAAGGTAATTTTACGATTTCAGCTTTTAAAAGTTTATTTCTTACTTTTATAAATATTTCGTTTCCGAAAGCCCAATGTCCTTTGTTAATATATCCCATTCCTATCCCCTTTTTCAGCATTGGCGACATTGTTCCGGAAGTAACTTCACCGATAACATTTCCGGCGGCATCAGTAATTTCATAACCGTGTCGCGGAATACCTCTGTCTTTTAATTCAAATCCTCTTAACCTTTTACATACACCCTCTTCTTTTTGTTTTAAAAGATTTTCTTTGTTGATAAAGTTATTCTTATCATTGAATTTTGTAATCCACCCGAGACCTGCTTCAATAGGCGATGTTGTTTCGTCAATATCGTTTCCGTAGAGGCAATATCCCATTTCAAGACGCAAAGTATCGCGTGCGGCAAGTCCGGCGGGTTTTATATCAAATTCTTTGCCTGCTTCAAAAACTGCATTCCAAATTTTCAAAGCATTATCATTATACATATACAACTCAAAACCGCCTGCACCGGTATATCCTGTTGCTGAAATAATGACATCTTTTACACCTGCAAATTCGCCTGTTTTAAAAGTATAAAAACCAATTTCGGAAAGGTTTATATCGGTTAATTTTTGTAAGACTTTTTCGGCATTCGGTCCTTGAACGGCAAGTTGTGAAATACTGTCAGAAGCATTTTCCAATTCAGCACCTTCGGTATTTTGAGAAACAAGCCAACTCAGGTCTTTTTCAATATTAGAAGCATTTACAACAAGCATATATTTATCAGGTTCATAAAAATAAACAATCAAATCATCAACAATTCCGTTTTTATCATTCGGAAAACAAGAATATTGTGCATCGCCCGGTTTCAAAACCGAAATATCATTAGAAGTAACTTTTTGAACAAAATCGTATGCTTTCGGACCTTTAACCCAAATTTCGCCCATATGAGAGACGTCAAATACACCGACATTTTTTCTTACGTTGATATGTTCATCATTAATACCGAAATATTCTACCGGCATATTAAATCCGGCAAATTCAACCATTTTGGCTCCGAATTCTATGTGTTTTTGTGTGAATTCCGTTGTTTTCATATTTATAAGATTTAAAAAAGCCGTTACGATAATAAAATCGAAACAGCCTTTTTGTTAAACTGGTCGTTTTATTTTAAAATAATTTTCCGATTAAATCAACAACTCTTGATGAATAACCCCACTCGTTATCGTACCATGACAATACTTTTACCATATTTCCTATAACCATTACAGATTCAGAATCAAAAATTGATGAGTGTGAGTTATGGATTATATCAACAGATACAACGGGGTCTTCACAATATTGTAAAATTCCTTTCATTTCTCCTTCGGCTGCTTTTTTCATAGCTGCTTTTACTTCTTCTACGGTTACTTCTCTTTCCAAAACAGCAACTAAATCAACTATTGAACCGGTTGGTGTGGGAACACGCGTTGCCATTCCGTTTAATTTTCCGTTTAAAGCCGGAATAACTTTACCTACGGCAATTGCTGCACCTGTTGTTGTAGGAATCATAGAGACAGCAGCAGAACGAGCTCTTCTCAAGTCGCTGTGAGGTCCGTCGAGAATAACTTGATCGTTAGTATAAGAATGAATAGTATTCATTAAACCGCTTACAATTCCGAAATTATCATGTAAAACTTTTGCAATGGGAGCAAGACAGTTTGTTGTGCAAGAAGCATTTGAAACACAAGTATCTGTATTTTTCAAATGATCTTCGTTTACTCCGAGAACAATCATATTATCAATTTGATCTTTAGCAGGAACAGTTAAGATAACTTTTTTAGCACCGTTTTTTAAATGGTCGCCGTATCCGCCTCTTTCGCCTTCACGAGTTCTGAAAACACCTGTAGATTCAATAACAACGTCCGGAGTTTCTTTCCAAGGAATATTTGCAGGATTACGTTCTTCGTAAACATAAGTTTTATTTCCGTTAACGATTAAACCTTCTTTATCATATTTAACCGTTCCGTTAAATTTTCCCTGTGTAGAATCGTATTTTAACAAATGTGCTAATACCTTATTACTTGTTAAATCATTAATTCCTACTATTTCGTAATCCGTTTTTTCAAGTATAATTTTAAAAACATTTCGTCCTATTCTTCCGAAGCCGTTAATTGCTACTTTTATTTTTGCCATTTTATAAATTTTTAAATTAATTTTGTATGCCTGAATAAATTTTGTGCAAATTTAACACATTAATTCAAATAGTTCAAGTATTTTATCGTTTTATAAAACACTAAAATTAGTTAATTTCCAATCAAAATGAGAAAAGCATATATTTTACTGATACTTTTAATTTTAAGCGGTATTTTGAAATCTCAGAATACAGAAGATTCCGTAAAATGGATTACAATAAAACAAGCCGGTGAGCAGTTTCTGAAAAAGCAAAAACCTATTCTGTTTTATTTTTATAAAGATGATTGTGATTCGTGTCGTATTCAGGAAAAAACAACATTCTCAAATCCTGAAGTTGCAAATTATATTAATATATTGTTTTATCCGGTAAAAATTAATGTCGAAACTAAAGACAGTTTGAAATTTTTTGACGGAAAATATTATAAAAATACCGGAAAATACGGAAAGATACATGATTTAGTATATAAACTTGCCGGAACCGCCGACAGTTTTCCTGCATTGGTTCTTTTCAGCAGGCGTGCTAAAGGTCAATCTTTTTTCGGGTACAAAAACAGAGACGAGATTTTCAGAATATTGATTTATTACGCAGAAGATATTGATTTATCCGTTCCTTTTGCAGATTGGTATAAATATCATAAAAAAGGCTATCCGCCCGGACAAAAACAAATTATCACACACCTAAAGATACACTGGAAAACTTTGGACGAGGCATTAAAGTTAAATAAAAAAGAACCGCGGAAAATTTTGTTGAATTTTTATAATTACAATAAAATAAGTTGCTCGTTAATAAGAACACAAACCTTTAATCAGCAGCAAATTGCAAATTATTTAAATAAAAATTATTATCCTGTAAATATTGATGTTTTTTCACAAGACACATTAAAAATTATGGGACAAACATATATTAACGAAAACAAAGCGTATAAATATCATCAGCTGCCTATTGCTGCATTAGACGGAAAAATGACATTCCCTGCATTTATAATATTAGACGAAAATGAAAAAGTTTTAATCAAAGTTCAGAAATATATGACACCTGAAAATTTTGAACCGCTTATGAAATATTATGCCGGAAATTTTTATAAAACTGAGAATTTTAATAATTTCATGAAACATTTTAAGTCGAGTTTTAAAAACTGACATTAAAGTGCCTTATTGTTTATAGGTGGTTGTGTATGACTACTGTAAATAATACTAAAATACAATAAAAAAACTAATTTTGATAGTTTTATCAGTCGGGATATTCATTAATGTCGGTCTTTTAATATTAAATTTGGTCATATCAATATCAAATTTGCCACTGTAAAATTCTTTGCCTTTTTTTTCTTTCTTCAAAATCGGAAATTTAATTTGTTTTTTAACATTATGAAAGGTTAAAACTCCGGATACAATAGTATTTTGATCTGATTTCTTAATATTATTACTGACAAATGTTACTGCAGGATATTTAATTCCGTCCAGAATTTCAACAGTATGAGAATCTCTGTTAGAATTCCCGCTGTTAAAGTCAATAATATTTAAAGAAACTGCAACTTTTTCTATTTTACCCGTTTCCGAATTCTTTTTAATAACTGCTCTGACATTTTTATTTATCCCTTCCCAATCGTGCAAAGGATGGCTCATTTCATAAGTTACTTCCGAAACCGTTTTATCAGCAAATTTTTTTATTGCATTTTGAGCTGATAATGTTGAAATCGAAAATATGAAAAACAACAGGATACTATTTTTATATATTTTAGTCATTGTTTTTATTTTTAAAATTTAATAATAATTTCGGCGGCTAAAAAAGAACCGAAAGCTGTAAATGCTGCGGCTCTGTGCCAAGGTCTTAAATCGGGATTATCTTCAATGTAAAATGACAAAACATTTGTTGCAATCATACTCGAAAAATGCAATATCGCCAATGCTCTGTGTATTTTAATGCTGCTGTAGCCTTTGTGTTCCGGAACAATTTTGGGCGGAGCAAACAAAGCCAATGAAGCGGTGGTAAAATAAAGAATATTAACACCGGTTGCAACGCCTTCATGCAAATCTTTCAGTTGAGATTTTCCGTTATAAAGTTGAGTTCCTATTATTCCTTGTGCAATCATAGCAGCAGAAGTGAGCATCCCGAGTGTTTGGTGAGCTTTAAAAAAATAAGCCCGTATTTTCAGCTCTTTTGTTCTGTTTTCGGGAGTAAGTTTAAACGCTTTAAAATTTCGCATCAAGCCTTTTTTCCCCCACAGAATTTTCTGTGTAAATAAAAATTTATCAGGCAGTAATTTAATTTCAGATTTATCCGATAAATCACTTAATAAATCTATATCATCTTGGTTATTTACTATTGTATCGTTTGTTTGTGCCTTTGCTTTTAAATTAAAAAAAATTAAAACAATCAGGATAGAAATAAAATTAGTTGTGCGTTTCTTCATGTGTTTAAATTTATAAATTTTAACGATTTCAATGTAATATCGGTATTATGTATTTTTATTTTCCTTTTTTGAAAATTATGTGTGAGGAACAATCATTTCTGCGGGTTTTTTATCTTCAATCCAAATGTTTTAAGTGTTTATTTTTCTCAAAGATATGAAATAGTTTTCATAAAAATATGTTTTACGACAAAAATATCTTAAACTATTTTTAGCTTATTTAATTGTTAACAAAGAATAATTGTTATTGACTGTGTTCCTGATTTGTTGAATTTTCTTCAACTTTCTTTAAATCCATACCGCATGTAGGGCATTTTCCGGGTTCATCATACGTTTTATCCCCTTCGCAATGCATCGGGCAAGCATACTTATCTGTTTTCACTTCCGAAGTTTTTATTTCGGTTTTATCGGATGATTTTGTATCGTCATTACAACTTGTAAAAACAGCAGTTCCGGCAATCAAAAGCATTGCTGCTCCGAACATTAAAATTGATTTTTTCATTTCTTAATATTTATATAATTTAACACAAATATATGAATGAATTTGCCTCAACCTGTTATATAATTTTGAGATAATTTTATAAAATTATGTTTTAAATCAATAAACCACAACAATTTTAATGAAAAAAACAGTTGACTTTATCTTATTTATTCTTAATAACAAAATTCAACGGAATAAACACTCCTACCTTTAAGCCAAGATTAAACTGATTTACAGGCGTAAACAAAAATACAAATACATTTCCCGTATTACTTAATTTAATATTCGGTCCGGTTTGAATAAAAATCATTTTATTATTGAAATTATACTCTTCGGCAAGCACCCATGATACGGGTAATTTTTTATCAAAGCCTAAAAACCAATATTCGTTAAAATTGTAAATTGCATTCATTGCAGCAGTGTAACCTACCGAAGTGTAAATCTTTTTATTAAATAAAGCTCCAAGTTCTCCGTGCAGAAGAACTTTTTCATTTACATTACCTTTTAAATCGTAAATTAACAGCGGATTTACTCTTACTCCGGTTATTATTTTAAAACTTTTGCTTTCTTGTGCACTAAGTGTAATACTTATAAATACTGCTGCTGCAATAAAGGATATTTGCTTCATTTTTTCTTACTTAAGATTATTTAAAACTTTCTTTAATTTCACTTGTATTTCTTTTGCAATATTATCAATTTCGGGATTTTCAACTTCCCGCATAACAAAAACAGGGTTTACAACTGCCGTAATTACTTGATTTTTATCATTTTCCCGAACTACAATATTGCAGGGCAACATAATACCGATATTATCTTCTGCCTGCAAAGAAACATATGCAAAAGCCGGATTACAAGCTTCCAATATTATATATTTCTTAAAATCGACTCCTATTTTTTCTTTTAACGTTTTTTGCATATCAATTTCGGCAACTATACCGAAACTTTCTGTTTTGAGTTCTTCTTTTATCTTTTCTACTGCATCTTCAAAAGAATAGTTTACTGTTTGTTCAAAATAATATTTCATAAATTTAATTTTTATATTTTATCTGTTATTCATTATACGCGTTGCATTCAAAATTGCAATTAATGCCACGCCCATATCGCCGAAAACGGCTTCCCACATAGAAGCAATGCCGAAAATACCGAGAACAATAAATACGCCTTTCACACCGAGAGCAAATATTATATTTTGCCAAACAATTCGTCTTGTTTTTTTTGCAACATCAACGGCTTCAATAATTTTTGCCGGAGAATCGGTCATCAGAACAACATCGGCGGTTTCAATTGCCGCATCGGAGCCGAGTGCTCCCATTGCAATGCCCACATCTGCACGTGCTAACACAGGTGCATCGTTTATGCCGTCTCCGACAAAAGCAACTTTACCGTTATTATTTAACAATTTCTCTATATGTTCAACTTTTCCTTCAGGCAGCAATTCGTAATAATACTCTTTAATACCGAGTTTTTCTGCATAGTTTTCTGCAGCATATTTATTATCGCCGGTAAGCATAACCGTTTTTATTCCTTTGTTATGAAGCAGCTTTATTGCATCTGCGGCATCTTCTTTTAAAGTATCTGAAATAACAATATAACCGGCATATTTTTTATCGATTACAATGTGAACAACTGTTCCGCCCACATCACATTTATCATGTTTAATATTTTCTTTATGAAGAAGTTTGTCGTTGCCTGCCAATATTTCTTTTCCGTTAATAATTGCTTTTATTCCGTGTCCTGAAATTTCATCAACTTCACTGATTTTTGTATTATCAATTTCGGAAGTATATGCTTCAAGAACGGATTTGGCTATAGGATGGTTTGAATTGTATTCTGCATAGGCTGCATATTCGAGAATTGTTTCTTTACTGAAATTATTTGCCGGAACTATTTCCGATATTTTAAATTCGCCTTTTGTCAGAGTACCTGTTTTGTCGAAAACTACTGTTTTAATTTGTGTAAGTGCATCTAAAAAATTCGAACCTTTCACTAATATACCTCTTTTTGAAGCACCGCCGATACCGCCGAAATATCCCAAAGGAATGCTGATAACAAGTGCACAGGGACATGAGATTACCAATACAACCAATGCTCTGTAAATCCACTCATCAAAAGTTGCTCCGCTTATAAAAAGAGGGGGCAAAACGGCAATCAACAATGCACCGAAAACTACAAAAGGAGTGTAATATTTTGCAAAAGTTGTTATAAATTTTTCCGTTTTAGCTTTTTTGGAAGCGGCATTCTCAACCATTTCCAATATTTTTGAAACAGAAGATTCTCCTGCCGGTTTTGTAACCTCAATAGTCAGCAATCCGGATTGGTTAATCATTCCGGCTAAAATTTCTTCGGATTTTTTAATTTTTCGAGGAACACTTTCGCCTGTTAATGCGGAAGTATCGACAAATGAACTGCCTTCCGTAACGATACCGTCCAAAGGAACTTTTTCTCCGGGTTTTACAACGATTATATCTCCCGGTTTTATTTCTTCCGGAGAAACTTCTTTAAGTTCATCACCGACTTTCAAATTTGCGTAATCCGATTTTATTTCCAAAAGTGCTTTTACAGATCTTCGAGAACGATTAACGGCAATATCCTGAAACAATTCACCAATGATATAGAACAGCATTACTGCAACCGCTTCGGGCATTTCGTCGATTGCAAATGCGCCGATTGTGGCGACGGTCATCAAAAAATGTTCGTTAAAAACTTGTCCTTTAATGATATTTTTTCCTGCCAATACAATAACTTTCCAACCTACAATAAGATATGCTGTTACAAAAAGTAAATATTCAGCAAAGTGATACGGTGTATTATGTAATAAATCCTGATAAATTATACCGGGGATTATCAAGAGAATACCGATACTTGCAGTTAATATAGTATTTCTGTTTTCCGAAAAAATACTTTGTTTGACTTTATCTTTTTCAGAACCCTCTTCAATCATTTCAACATCCGGTTCTAAATCCTTTATTTTACGCCTTACTTTTTCAATATTCTCAGTATCCAAAGTAATTGAACCAGTTGCAAAATTTACATTTACAAATTTAACGTCTTCGAGTTTTAAAAGTCCGTCTTCAATTTTTGCGGCACAAGATGCACAATCCAGGTTTTTTAATTTATATTTTTTCATTTTCTCTGATTTAATGTCAGCAATTTCCGAAAATGCGTTGCGGTATTTTAAACCGTAAGCATTTTTCAGATAATATTGTTATTTATAACCGTTTTCTTCTCCTGTTTTTACGCGATATGCTTTATCAACACAGGCAACATATATTAATCCGTCTCCCGGATTTATTGTTTTTCCGTATTTTGAAATTATTTCAATAATTTTATCGACATTTTTATCTTTTGCTACTAATTCAAGTTTTGCAATTTTGCTGTCGGTAATTGAGAATTTTTGAGATACGAAGGCATTTTCGGATTGGAATTTTCCTGTTCCTTCTGCTTCTGAAATTGTAATGTTTTCATAGCCTTCAGCTTTTAACTGTTCAATTATATTATTAACCTTTTCGGGTCTGATAAATGCTTTAATTTCTTTCATAACTGTTGATTTTAATGTTCATTTTCATCTTTTTTCATATCTGCCAATAAATAATACGCTGCATTCAGAACAATTTTAACATTTTCGGGTAATTCTTTAATCAATTTTACTTCGGTATATCCGTCATCAGTTTGTCCGGTTATTACTTCAACCTGCTTAAATGCTTTAATATTTTCCGTTTCTTTATCTTCCTCATCATCCTCTCCGTGTTCGTGATGTTCCGGCTTTACGGTTTCATCCAAAATGAAAATATATGACTTTGTACCTTCGGAAACTATTGCATCATTCGGAAGTGTTTTTGTCATTCGTTTGTCGGTATGCAAATGCCCCGATATATACATTCCGGGTATCATTCCCGACACATCTTCGTTAATTTTTGTATGAATATTAACGGCTCTGATATCTGAGTTAAACTCTTTTCCTATTGCAAAAACCGTTGCAGTATATTCATTTTCCGGCTTGTTTGAAACAGTAAAGTGTACAATCTGTCCGTTTTTTAAAAGATGAACATCTTTTTCGTAAATAACAAAATCGGCATGAATTGCATTATTGTTTGTTACTTCAAAAAGTTTTGATGATGCATCAACATAGGTTCCTTTTTTAATATTGATTTCATTTACAAAACCGTTTATCGGCGACACAATATTTATAGTGCTTACTATTTTACCCTCTAAAACCTTTTCGGGAGAAATGTTTAACAAACGCAATCGTGCTTTCAGCCCTTCGTATTTTGCTTTTGCAGTACTGTATTCGGACTTTGCTTTTTGAAAATCCTTTCCTGCACCTACATTGTTTTCAAACAATTCTTTTTGTCGTAAATATTCTTGTTCGGCAAATTTTAAGTTATTTGCTTTTTCAGCAAAATCTTCCTGTAATGTTATATAATCAGGATGTTCCAGAACTGCCAAAACTTGTCTTCTTCTTACTTTATCGCCTTCAAAAACTTTAATGTGTTTTACGTTTCCGCCGACTACTGCCGTAACCTCGGCAATATCGGAAGGCGATACAGCCAATTGTCCGTTGGTTTTAACAACTGTTGTGAGGTTTCTCATTTCAAAACTTCCGAGTTTTAAATCCAATGCTTCTTGTTGTTTCTCATTCAGAAAAACAATGCCTTCCTGTCCGTGTTCTTCATGTTCTTCCGTTTTTTCAGTATCTTTATTATTACCTGAATTACAAGACATTAAAGTGAATACTGAAATAAATACCGTTATAATTATTATTATTTTTGTTTTCATTTTCTATATGTTTTTTGCAATTATTTTATTTGTTTTGATTGTTTTATTCTGTCGGATATTTTAACATTGCCGATAATTTGAAATATTCTGCTTGTCGCAATAAAAACTCTTGCTTTGTGTTTACCGCAGTTTCAATGCTTTGAATAAATTGAAGATAGTCAATACTGCCTGATTTATAGGCAATACCGGAAGCCTTAATTTGTTCTTCCGCCAAAGGAATTGCTTCGATTTTATAATATTCAATAAGTTTTTTCAATACTTTATATCTGTTTATCAAAGCAGAGTATTTAGTATTCAGTTCCAAACTTTTTTGCTTAAAATTTTGTTCGGCAATTTTATAATTAAGTTCGGATGCTTTTACGGTTCCTGATTTTGAAATGAATATTAAAGGTATTGAAATTCCGGCTTCCCATCCGGAAAATCCGGAAACACCGTCAACGGATTGTTTCAAATATCCCAGATTCATTTTCGGCAAATATCCTGATTTTTCTTTTTTCCATTCCGATTTTGCAAGAACAACGGAAGATGAGAAATATTCAAAAACAGGTTTCAAATTAATACTGTCTTCTGCTTGTGAAGAATTAAATAAATCCTTTTCAAAACTTTCTTCCGCAATCTCAAATTCATCTTCAAACATTAAATATTTATTCAGTTTTTGTAATGATGTTTTATAATTGCTTTCTGCCGTTTGAATTTTAATTCGGAGTTCTTTAAATTTTGCCGAAGCCGATAAATATTCAATTTTAGAACTTTGCCCTGTTTTATATCTCAATTCGGCAGCATTCATAAAATCTGTATATAAACTGTCTAATTGCCGGAATAATTTCAATTTATTCTTAAAATAAACAGCATCATACCAAGCAAAATTAACTTGTTTTTCCAATGAAAATTTTGCAAGCTTTTCGGCTTTTTCGGCTTTATTAATTTTTGCTTTTATCAATTTATTTTTCGATGTAATGCCGAAAATGTCAATGCCTGATTGTGTAATGCCGATTTGATTTTGAATGCCGACAGCACTGTTTCCGAATTCTTCTTTTCCCGTATAAATTGTTGTATTTCCGAAATCGTAAATAGTTTTTTTAAGTGCTTTTTGTTTATCAATTTCCAATTCAGCAGCTTTAAGAGAAGGATAGTGTTCTTTTGCCCTTTCAATTGCATATTTCAGTGTAACAATGTTTTGAGCATTTGTATTTCCCGAAAAACTTATTCCGGCAAACATTAAAACAACCATAATTACAGCAGGTTTTATTTTAGGGAGTTTTATTTTTTTACCTTCTTCAACCCATTTATATAAAATAGGTAAAACAATTAATGTCAGCAAAGTTGATGTTAACATACCGCCGATAACAACCGTAGCCAGAGGACGCTGAACTTCTGCACCTGCCGATGCTGACACAGCCATAGGCAAAAATCCGAGAATATCGGTTGATGCCGTAAGCAAAATCGGTCGGATACGCCTTACGGAACCTTTTTTAATAATTTCCGACAGGCTGAATTTTCCTTCCGATTTCATTTCATTAAATCCGCTGATTAAGACCAAACCGTTTAATACCGCGACACCGAACAAAACAATAAAACCTACGCCGGCAGAAATACTTAAAGGCATTCCCCTTAGGTACAATGAAAAAATACCGCCAACAGCTGCAAACGGAATTGCAATATAAATCATCATAGTTTGCTTGAACGATTTAACGGCAAAAAATACCAATATAAAAATTAAGGCAAGAGCAAGAGGCACAACCATTGACAAGCGGTTTGTCGCTCTTTCAAGGTTTTCAAAAGCACCGCCGTAACGAATGTAATATCCTGTCGGGAGATCCAGTTTTTTATCTAGTGTTTGTTGAATTTCGTTTACAAGCGATTTTATATCTCTGCCTTCAACATTAATTCCTATATAAGTTCTTCGGTTAGTATTATCACGACTGATTTGCATCGGTCCGGGCTGATAACTGACCTCTGCAACTGTTTTCAAGGGAATTTGATTTCCTCCGGGCAGATTAACAAATAAATCGCGAATATCATCAATGCTTGTTCTGTGCTGTTCATCTAATCGTACCACCAAGTCAAACATTCGTTCACCCTCATATATTTTTCCCGCAGTACTTCCGCTGAAAGCAGTTTCAATTATTGTATTTAATTCACTTATATTTAAGTTGTATTTTGCTAATTCATTACGATTGTATTTAACAGTTATTTGCGGTAACCCTCTTGTTGCTTCGGCTTTTACGCCTGCAACACCGTTAATTCCGGAAATTAATCCTGCAATTTCCTCTGCTTTATCAGCCAAAACATTCAAGTCATCACCATAAAGTTTAATTGCAACATCTTCACGAATACCGGTAAGAAGTTCATTAAAACGCATTTCAATGGGTTGGGTAAATTCAAAATTGATACCCGGCAGAATGCTTACTTTTTCTTTTACCTTTTCAACTAATTCTTTTTTTGATTTTACCTTTTTCCACTCTTTTTGCGGTTTCAGAATAACAAAAATATCGGCAATATCTATCGGCATAGGATCCATTGGTAAATCGGCAACGCCTATTCTGCTTTGTATTGATTCCACCTCGTCAGGAAAATTTTCCAGGACAATTTGTTCAAGACGCGTTGAAGTTTTCGTAACTTCCGTAAGAGATGTCCCGGGTTTTAAAATTGCCTGAAAAGCAAAATCTCCTTCGTCTAATTTCGGCATAAATTCTGCACCCATTCGCGAGAATAAGAATCCTCCGAAAATCAATAATATTATCGCACCGACTATTATAAACTTTCCTTTTCTTAAAGACCAATCAGCAACTGGTATATATATTTTTTCAATTTTAGCTATTGCTCTGTCGCCCCAAGTTTTTTTATCTGTTTTCGGCGGATTGAGAAATGTAGCTGCCATCATCGGGATATATGTAAGAGAGAGCAAAGCTACACCTATAACGGCAAACCCGAATGTCATTGCCATAGGAATAAACATCTTACCTTCAATGCCTTGAAGAGCCAAAACCGGTATAAAAACTATTAAAATAATTAACTGTCCGAAAAATGCAGAATTCATCATTTTGCTTCCGGATTTATATGCTAATTCATCACGTTTTTGTTGTGTGATTTTAGTTCCGATATAGTTCTTTCGATGCAGATAATAAATCATACTTTCAATAATAATGACTGCACCGTCGATTAAAATTCCGAAATCAAGAGCTCCTAAACTCATAAGGTTCGCCCAAACACCGAAAATTTTCATCATAATAAATGCGAAAAGCAAAGCCAAAGGAATGGTTGAAGCAACAATTAATCCGCCCCTGAGATTTCCGAGAAAAATGACCAAAATAAAAATTACAATCAAGGCTCCTAAACTTAAATTTTCGGCAACCGTAGATGTTGTACTCTTTATAAGTTTGCTTCTGTCGAGGAAGGGTTTTATGGTAATTCCTTCCGGTAATGATTTCTGAATTAAAGCAATACGTTCTTTTACATTTTTTATAACATCGTTAGAATTCTCACCTTTAAGCATCATTACAATACCGCCTACGGCTTCACCTTTTCCGTTTTTTGTAAAAGCACCGTAGCGTAAAAAACTTCCGAATTTAACTTTCGCAACATCACGAATAAAAATAGGCTGATTGTTAATATTTTTTACCAAAGTATTTTTAATGTCATCCGAAGACCTCATCAAACCTTCGCCTCTGATAAAATTTGCCTGATGATTTTTTTCAATATATCCGCCTCCGGTATTTTGGTTGTTTTTTTCGAGAGCTTCAAAAATATCTGAAATTGTAAGGTTCATACTTCGCAATTTGTCCGGATTAACAGAAACTTCGTATTGTTTATCTCTTCCGCCGAAAGAATTTACCTCAACGACACCGGGCAACATCGCCATTTGTCGCTTTACAATCCATTCTTGAATGGTGCGAAGTTCCATATCATCATATTTATCTTCAAATCCGGGAGCAACTTCCAAAGTGTATTGATAAATTTCTCCCAATCCGGTACTTATGGGAGCCATAAACGGTTTTCCGAAACCTTCGGGTATTTTTTCTTTCACTTCCGAAAGAGCCTCAGCAACTAATTGACGCGGCAAATATGTACCGGCTTCATCTTTAAAAACGATAGTAACAACTGAAAGTCCAAAACGTGAAACACTGCGAATTTCAGTAACATCGGGCAAGTTTGCCATAGCAAGTTCCACTTGGTAAGTTACGAATTGCTCAATATCTTCGGTTCCGAGATTTGGAGCTGTCGTAATTACCAATACCTGATTGTTTGTAATGTCCGGAACGGCATCAAGCGGCACTTTTGTTGCTGAGTATATTCCGCCTATTATAAGACCGATTGTCATCAGCCAAACAAGGGCTTTGTTCTTTATTGAAAAAGATATTATTTTATTAATCATTTTAATTAATGGTTATAAAGTTAAAAGTTTAATTTTTTTATATTCCGGGTGTATAAAATTCAGGAATATTCTTTTTTCAAGAAATAAAAATATTATCGAAAAAGTGTTGTTATGCAAAAAACGGAGAACCGCGGGCAGGAATATTTTTTTTAAAAAAAGAGTGCTTGACTATTTTATTGTCAGAATAAAATAATGTTTCAAAATCGTTTTTCTGTGAGTTTTTTAAATTATTTATTTCTGTATATCGGGAAATATAAAGTTTGACAGTAAATGAAAAATTATCGGAAATAACAGAATTATCCGCAATTATATCAGTAAAGACATAACAATGCAAGGGCATATCTGCCTGATTATGAGCTTTATTAGTATGTTCTTCGTAAGAAAAAGAAGTATGATGATCGTGCGAAATAACGGCATGAGAAATAAGCGTTAATCCGATTAGAAAGGTAAGAATAAATTTAATATGTTTAAATTTGTTATACATTGATGCAAATATACAAACAAAACAGGTGCAACCGAGTTGCAAAGTTTTAATCTGCTCATTATCTGCAATTTATACATATCCCTTTTACCACCATATTAACACTTTTAAGAGAAAAACCGGAAGGAAGATTTATTTCGGGAACTGAAATTTCGTTAAGACAAAAAGTTTGTTTGCAGGAAGTGCAATAAAAATGAACATGCAAATCATCGGGATTACATTCACAGGTATCCTGACAAACGGCATATCGTATGGCTCCTGAACCGTCATCAATACTGTGTATCAGCTTTTTATCTTCAAATGTTTTGAGAGTTCTGTATAAAGTTGATTTATCGGCATATACAAATTTGTCTTCCAGTTCCGGTAAACTGATTGCGGTTTTTTGTTCTGTTAAAACTTTGAGAACCAGCTCACGCATGGCTGTCGGTTTGATGTTTCTTGATTTAAGTTTTTTGTCGGTGTCTTTATCCATAAATGCAAATTTAACAACATTTTGTATTTTTTTGTACAGGAGGACAAGGAACTGTTCCGTATGAACAATATATACAACAATCACCTGCTTTTGGTTTCAATACCGCTTTGCAATTTTCACATTCATAAAAAAACTGACATGCATCTGTCGGCATTTCTTCTTTTTTTTGATATCCGCATTCGGGACAGGTAACTGTTGAGTATAATAAGATTTCCATGTTATTTTGTTTTAATGTTAGTTACGGAATATCCCGCAGAGTTAATTACATTCTTAATTTCTGAAACTGTTGTTTTTATTTTATCAAATTCAATAAGAGCATTTCCGTTTTCATAAGAGGCATTTGAATTAATTATACCGTTAAGTTTGTAAACTTCATTATTCACGTGAATATTACAACTTTCACAAGTCATTCCGGAAATTACAAATTCTGCTTTTTTAATATCAGACTTATCTGCAACAACAATTTCTTTTTCGGATTTAGGATAAAATATTTGACTGTAATAAGGAAATGCCGTCATAAGTGCCGCAAAAACAGTAACGATTACCAAAAACTTTTTCGATTGCCAAAAATTCGGTTTTTCCTCTTCTTCGCAAGCACATTCAATGTCATCTTGTTTTTTTGGTTTAAGCTTTTGATACCAGGCAAATCCCAGAACTAAAACCGTGATACCGATTAAGTATGGTCTTAACGGCTCTAACCATGAAAATGCCGAAGCAATTCCGGAAGCTCCGGAAATAAGAGCTAAAACAGGTGTAATGCAGCATAAAGAAGCTCCGATTGCGGTAAAAACACCTGTCCATAAAAATTTATTATCTTTTTTCATTATATTTCAGTTACGATGTTGCTGCAATATTGCAATGCAAACATACAACTGAAATTGATGCGACAGTATCGCAAAGATTAGCCTCTTTTTTTTTGACATTCTCCGCAAATACCTTTCAAAATATATGTTGCGGTTTCAACTGTCATATTATCAGGCAGTATAACATTAGGAATAGCAATATCATGTAAGCATAAAGTTTTTTCACATTTATAACAAAAAAAGTGTACATGTAATTCTTCCGGTTTGCACCGACAATTGTTTTTACATATTGCGTATTTAACAGCACCCGAACCGTCACTAATCGGATGAACTAAATGCTTATCTTCAAATGTCTTTAATGTTCTGTATAAAGTCGATCGCTCTACCTGACTGAAGGACTGTTCCAATTCGTAAAAATTTATTGCTTTCTTGCTTTCGGTAATCTTTTTTAAAACCAACAACCGCATAGCCGTCGGTTTTATGTTTTTTTGTTCTAATATATTTTCTAAATCTTGCAATGCTTTTTTATATAGTCGTTAAGTAAAACATGACATTTTATGAAACAGATTTAAATGCAGGAGTTCAGACTGAAAAATACTAAGGTACGGCAAAATTTTTATTGTTCCCCGGCAGTTAATTCAATAAATTAAATGACTTGAACACCTTTTTCATCCGTCCTTATTTTATAAGCTTCATCAACCGGAGATACAAGAATCATTCCGTCACCATGATATCCGGTACGACCGTTTTTTCTTATAAGTTCAACAATTTTTTCGGTTTGTTCATCAGAAATTAAGATTTCTAATTTTATTACTTTATAGGCTTCTGCAAATTCATATTTATCACTAATATGTTCTTTTTCGCTGTCGGTATAAATTCCGGTACCTTCGCATTCAACAAATGTCATACAACAATATCCTTCATTCGTCAGCGCATTATAAACATCTTTTATTTTTCTGTGTCGAATATATGCTTTAATTAGTTTCATTTTGTTTTGTTTTTTTTATAAAAAATATTTTTCAGATTCAATCGGGCAGAATAATTTTATAGTTCTTCTGTCGGACAGAAAGAGCAAGATTCTTTTGTATCAGAATCATTCTTATCATGATTGCAAGAATGGATGACTGATTCTGCATCTTTATTAAAAAACTGTTTTAGTCCTAATGCCGGAATAACGAGTGCGAGCAAAACTATAGCTGAAATTATTGTTTTAAGTATCATTTTTTTGTTTTTTTAATTTATAAAAATCTTATGAATATATTATCTCAGAACAAACAGCATGTTACTTTTAATATGTTTTCTTATTCAAATATACAACTTAAAACAATGAATTACTTCATATTATTTTCGAAAAGAGTTATATAATTTCAGCATTAAAAAAAAAACGAGACTGATAAGACGGCTTTGTAAATTTCACTTCTTTCAGTCTCGTTTATAAATGTTAATTATTATGCATGTGTGTGTGTCCTTTATGAGCAGGATCTGTTTTGGTATTTGTTAATTTCATACCGCAAATTGAACATTTATCACCTTTTTTACCTGTAATGTTATGATGCATCGGACAAGCATATACGACATCTGTTGAGTCACTGTCCGCAGCTGCATGATTTGTATCCATATCCATATTACTGTCTGAATGGTTCATCATTTCACTGTCTGAGTGCATATCACCGTCAGTATGTTCATGTTGTTCGGTATTATCATCACCTCCGCAGCTTGATAAAACTGCTGTTCCTCCGATCAAAAAGATCGCTGTTGTTAAAATTAAGATTGATTTTTTCATTTTTTCTAAATTTAATTTGTAAATAATTGATTGTTAAAATTCTTCTTAAACCTGTAAATATTCCGGATATTGAAAGTCATAGCATCACCATTTAATTTTCACCGGAATAAATTCGGATTTAATTTTATGTTTTTTTTTGTATTATTCGCACAGCAACTTTTGTAACAGGTTAGAAATAAGATATTTAATATTATTGCATTAAGTTAGTTAAGTTGCTTTGCGACTTTACAGACAAACTGTAATTAATGATTTCGTTTATTGAATACTGTCTTGTGTATCTCCGCAAGTCGGCATTAAATCGCCGTAATACGGATTTGCAATTTGTTTTTGCGTGCTGAGCCAAAAAGCGCCTTTGCTTTCGTCGAACATAGGGCAAAACTGAATATAAACCGTTTCATTTTCAAGACCGAAACTTTTATAAACTTTAATCATTGTTTCGGAAAGCGGTTTAAAGGCTCTTCGCTGCGTATCAATATTATCGGCTTCGGCAATAACTTTAGCTTTTTCTTTTATCACTTTTGCCTGTTTCATCCAATACATGTGTGCATCACCTTTTAAAAGTTCCATCTTAACATTTTTCAAGTTTTTAAGAATTTCTTTTGCTTGCTCGGAAACTTTGTCTTTGTTTGCCTCAAAAAAATCATCTTTCATTTTAAGGTATGAATTTAAAATTGCATTTAATTGATTAACAAACTCTTTCGGTGTATCTAAACGATAAATGACTTCATCAGGAGTTTCATCTCCGGGGTTCATCATACTCGGAATTCCTGCAAGTTGTGCGGCGGCATCAATTTTAAATACGCCGTTGGCAGCTATTACTTCATCTTCTTTAAGTCCGGAATTTACGATATAAAAATTACCTGCTTCGGGACCTAAATCAACTTCACGCATTTTAAAACTCGGATTTTTCCGATCGGGAACTTGAACATAAACTACGGATCGTTTTCCTGTCCATAAAACTGCGGATTTTGGTATCAATATATCATCGGTTCCTTCGGAAATTTCAGATTGTACAATTCCGTCGGCGAACATTTCGGGTTTTATTTCGAGTTTCGGATTTTTTATTTCAACGCGCACTTTTGCAACCCGTGTTTGCGGGTCGATAAACGGGTCAATAAATGTAATTTTTTCAGTAAATTTTTTACCGGGAATTGCCTGAAAAACAAAATCAACTTTATTACCTTTTTGCAGCCAAGGCAAATCACTCTCATAAGCATCAAACATTACCCAAATTTTTGTTAAATCCACAACTTGAAATAAAGCGTTACCTTCTTTAATATAGTCACCCAAAGCAACGTGTCGTTTGGTTACAGTTCCTGAAATAGGAGACAAAATATCGAAATATAATTTCGGTTTTCCGTTTTTTTCGATAGCATTAATTTGATTTTCACTTAAATCCCAAAGTTTAAGTTTATTTCTGGCTGCCGTGTAAAAACTCGGATTTGTTTTTTTAAAAGAAATTGCTTCCATTAATTCTTTCTGTGCCGTAACAAGTTCCGGCGAATAAACGGTGGCTAATCTCTGTCCTCTTTTCACGTTTTGTCCGGTGAAGTTAATATACAATTTCTCAATTCTTCCGGAAAACCTTGCCGTAAGTTCTGCAATTTTGCGTTCATCAGCTTGTGCTTTTCCGAGTAAATAAACTTTTTTCTCCGGAATACCCTTTTTTACTATATATACTTGAATATCTGCAAGTTTTATAGCTGATTGTGTCATTAAAATTTCATCGGGACCAACCGCCTCATCATCGGAACTTACAGTTTTTTTCGGAATTAAATCCATGCCGCAAATCGGGCATTGTCCCGGTCCGGGCTCGTCAATCTGCGGATGCATGGAGCATGTCCAATGTTCTTCAACTTGTGCTTCGGTTTTTTGATTTTGTCCGTTATCAGAACTTGACCCTCCGGCAAAGAACAACCAACCGAAAAATAATCCTATTACGATACTCGGAAGTATGTATTTGATCTTTTCTTTAATTTTTTGAATTATATTTTTCATATTTTCTTATTTTAATATAAAATAGAGTCATCAGATGACTGTATAATGTTTTATTTTCCTGTTAAGTAATAAATTTTAGATTTGGCTTTTTCTCTGTCTGATTTTGCTTTTTCAAGAGCAAGATTATAGTTTAAAACCTTGCGTTCCATTCTCAAAACTTCCTCAAATCCTACGGAACTGACAGCATATTCGTTTTCTAACAAACGGATTGTTTTTTTTGCAATATCTGTTTGATATACATACAGTTTAGTACGTCTTTCCGCATCCTTGAAATCTTTATAAACATTTTCCGAAGCTGTTTCGAGCAAATTTTCGGTATTTTCTTTTTGCATCTTTACGGCATCTTGTTTGTATTGAACTTCCGAAACTTTAGCTTTGTATTTTTTTCGATTCAGCGGAATTGAAATCCCTATTTTCGGTGCTAAAAAAGCATCGGTTCCTGCAAGATTATTTTCTCCCGGTCCGATAAGCGTATAATCAACACCTACCGAAAACTTAGGCATCCCGTCTTTTTGTGCGGATGTTTTCAGATATTCCAAAGACATAAGTTTAAAATCAAGCACTTTTAAATTGTGATTATTTTTTTTAATGCTGTCAAGAACTGCTTGTTTGTCGAATACAAAACTTTGATCTTCGATTTCAGAAATTACTACCGGACTTTCATTTTTAACATTCAAAAGTTTATTAAATTTGACTTGCTCGGCATAAAAACTGTCTTTTAATAAAGCCAATTTATTTTCGAGTTCAGCAATTTCCATATCTATCCGCAATTCATCGGTTGCCGATGCTTTTCCGGTTTCGACTTTTACGGCTGCCAACTTTTTAAATGTTCTGAGAATTTCCAGATTTTCTCCCGTAATTTGTATTGATTTTTGAATATAATACAATGTATAGTAGGAAGTTCTGACATTCAGAAATAAAGTTGTTTTTGTCTGATTAAATATTTCATATTTTGCTTTTGCAGCTTGAATTGCAGTATTTTCCTTTGCTTTCAAACTTCCGAACCACGGAAAAGACTGACTTGCCGAAATTTTTGCCTGCTGCGGTCCTGTTCGTGTTTCAACGGGCATTATAAAATACCCGAATGCAATTTTAGGATCGGGCAATGCCTTTACTTGCGGAATAATTTGTAAACTCGCATTATATTCGCTGAATTTAGATGCAAGTTCCGGATTATTTTCCGCTGCTGTTTTAAGATAATCGGGCAATGTGTTTTGTGCCGAACTTATCTTTATTAAAAACAACATAATTATTAATAATATATTTTTCATATTCAAATATTTTAATTACAGACTGATGATAATGATTGATATATGTTTTTAAAAACCATTCGAATCAGTGTTATGTATTTTATTTTTTTTAAGTTTTCCTTCTTGCCACATACTGTAGAGCACCGGAACAACAAACATGGTCATTACCTGAATTATCATTCCTCCGAAAGAGGGAATTGCCATAGGAACCATAATATCAGAACCTTTACCTGTTGATGTAAGTACCGGAATTAGAGCAATTATTGCTGTTGCAGCAGTCATCATTGCCGGACGAACACGTTTTGAACCCGCTTCAATTACAGAATTTCTTACTTCTGCAACCGTTGTAGGTTTGTTACGTTCAAAAACTTGCTTCAAATAAGTTCCTACAATTACTCCGTCATCGGTTGCAATACCGAAAAGAGCAATAAACCCTACCCAAACAGCAACGCTTAAGTTAATCGTATGCATATTAAACATATCTCGCATATTCATTCCGCCGACAGAGAAATTCAAAAACCATGATTGACCGTAAAGCCATATCATAATAAAACCACCG
Organism: Chlorobiota bacterium; assembly: GCA_013152535.1. Classification (GTDB taxonomy): domain Bacteria; phylum Bacteroidota; class Bacteroidia; order Bacteroidales; family JAADGE01; genus JAADGE01. Next base: position 61,619 of record JAADGE010000055.1, on the reverse strand, counting down.
GCAAAAGCAACAAATATTCCTGAAAAGACCATTAATGACGGTTGTACTTTCCCGAATTGAAAATATAGAATCAAGAAAATTAAGATTAAAGAAATCGGAACAACAAGAAGCAAGCGTTTACTTGCACGTACTTGATTTTCATAATTTCCTGTAAATTTATAATTTACACCTGCCGGAATAATCAGTTCTCCGCTTTTAATTTTTTCTTTAAGATATTTTTGTGCATCTTCAACAACATCAACTTCTGCAAAACCGTCTTTTTTATCGAAAATTACATAACCGACAAGAAATGTATTTTCACTTTTAATAAGTTGCGGACCTCTTTTGTATTTTACATCAACAAGTTCTCCCAATGGAATTTGAACACCGCTTTTTGTCGGTATCAGAATTTTCTTTAACTCATCCGGATTATCTCTGAGTTCGCGAGCATAACGTACACGCACAGGGAAGCGTTCCCTGCCCTCAACTGTGGAAGTAAGAGGCATTCCTCCGATTGCTGTTGCCAAAGTTGTTTGTAAATCTTTTATAGTAAGTCCGTAACGTGCTATTGCTTTACGCTTGATTTCCAGTTCAATATAAGGTTTACCTACAACCCTGTCGGCAAAAACAGACGATGCTTTTACACCTTTTACGAATTTAAGTTGATGTTCTATTTCATAAGCCGTTTTCTCAATTGTTTCAAGGTCGGGACCGAAAACTTTTATTCCCATAGGTGCTCGCATTCCGGTTTGCAACATTACAAGACGTGTTTGAATGGGTTGCAATTTCGGTGCAGAAGTTAAACCTGGAATATTTGATTTACTTACAATTTCTTTCCAAATATCATCTGTTGATTTTATTTCAGGTCGCCATTGACGGAAATATTTGCCGCTGTCATCCGGAATGAGTTCTGATTTTTCAATTACTCTGAAATCTTCTTTTTTCGGATTATAAGTTGACCCGTCTTTTAAAACGTATGCTCCGTCCGAATTAACTTTAAACCGTCTTTTGTATCCGTCTTCGTCAACAATATATTCTGTTTTATAATTTATGATATTTTCAAACATTGAAGTCGGTGCCGGATCGAGAGCAGAATTTGCCCTTCCCCATTTTCCCACGACATTTTCAACTTCGGGAATGCTGTTTACTCTTTTATCAAGCAACCTGATAACATCCAGATTTTCCTGAACGCCGGAATGCGGCATTGTTGTCGGCATAAGCAAAAATGACCCTTCATCTAAACTCGGCATAAATTCTTTTCCCGTGCCCGGAAATGTTTCCGCAAAAGAATTCCAAGTTTTTGTATTCTTGACAAAATCGGGCATAAAACCGAACATTTTATTGACTCCGAGCCAAGATAATATTCCGAATAAAATAACAATTACAGGAATTGTAAGAAATTTCTTTTTATTTTCTAAACTCCATTTCAAAATTTGTTTATAATAATGAACGACTGTTAATAAAGTTCCCAATACAACTCCAATCAAAGACATTACAAATATGTAATTGAAAGTCAGGCTGTTTTGTGCTCCGAGCGGCATCCACTCGCGTGTTAAGAAAAAGATTACTATACTTAATGTAATAAAGATATTAATGTAATTTGTATATTTTTTCCTTTTCTCAGACCATTTGTATGAGAATATATTGTTTAAGCCAATGATGACTAATGCAAGAGCTATCACTGATTTCGCAAGAATTGCCAAAACAATACCGGTAACAATCAAAATTCCGTTTGAAATATACTTTCTTAATTTGTCGGACGGTTTGATTGAAAAAACAAGGTTTGCCAACAAAGGAATAAACATTAAACCGATAACTAATGCCGAAATCATTGCAAACGTTTTTGTGAATGCCAAAGGGCGAAATAATTTTCCTTCGGCTGCCTGCATAGCAAATACCGGTAAGAAACTGACAATGGTTGTTGAAAGTGCCGTAATAACGGCTCCGGCAACTTCTGTTGTTCCTTCGTAAATTACTTTAACTAATTGCTTACCTTTTGCTCCGATATTCTTTGCCATTTCGAGATGCCGGATGATGTTTTCGGTAAAGACTATTCCCACATCAACCATTACACCTATTGCTATTGCAATACCTGATAATGCAACAATATTTGCATCAACACCGAAACGCCGCATCACAATAAATGTCATCAAAACACCAATCGGCAATAAACTTGAGATTAAGAACGATGCCCGTAAATTCATTACTAAAATTAATATCACTATAATACTGATAAGAATTTCAAGTGTAAGTGCTTCTTCAAGTGTTCCGAGTGTCTCTTTTATTAAACCGGTTCGGTCGTAAAATGGTACAATCGTAACTTTTGAAACCGTACCGTCTGCAAGAGTTTTGCTCGGCAGTCCGGGCGAAATTTCTTTGATTTTTTCTTTCAAATTTTTGATAACTTCCATCGGATTCGCACCGTAACGAGCAACAACAACGCCGCCTACAGCTTCCGAACCGCCTTTATCAAGCCCTCCTCTTCGAGTTGCCGGACCGAAAGAGATTTTTGCCACATCTTTTAATCTTACGGGTATATTTTTATGAACAGCTACAACACTTTCCTCCAAATCACTCAGATTTTTGATGTATCCCAAAGCTCTGACAAGGTATTCAACCTTATTAAATTCAATTGTTCTTGCTCCGATGTCGAGATTACTTTTCTTAACGGCATTAATAATTTGCGACACATTTACACCGTATGCTTTCATTGCATTCGGGTCAATGTCAATTTGGTACTCTTTCACAAATCCTCCGATTGAAGCAACTTCGGAAACCCCCTTTGCGGAAGTCAGTCCGTAACGAACATAAAAATCCTGCAAAGTCCTGAGCTCCTGCGGATCCCAACCGCCCGCAGGTTTGCCGTTTTTGTCTCTGCCTTCAAGTGTGTACCAATATATTTGACCGAGTGCCGTGGCATCAGGTCCGAGAGCCGGTTTGACTTTATCGGGTAAAGTACCCGGCGGTAAAGAATTCAGTTTCTCAAGTATTCTTGTACGACTCCAATAAAAATCGACACCGTCTTCAAAAATTAAATAGATACTTGATAAACCGAAAATAGAATTACTTCTTATTGTTTTTACACCCGGAATACCGAGTAATGCCGTTGTAAGCGGATATGAAATTTGATCTTCGATATCACGCGGTGAACGTCCCGACCATTCCGTATAAACGATTTGTTGATTTTCTCCTATATCGGGGATGGCATCAACCGGTACCGGGTCGGACGGTAAAAAAGTATCCCACCCAAACGGCGACGAAGAAATTCCCCAAGCGATAAATATGGCAAGAAACATAAATGTTACAAGCTTATTTTCGAGGAAAAATTTTATTATTTTATTTAACATGTTAGATATATTTGAGATGTTAGATATTAGGTTGAGGCATTAGACTTTTGATAATGCCTTGTTCAATTTCTCTGCAATTTCCTCTGCAATTTTGAGCATTTCATCGTTTTCAACCGATTGCATCATTGCAACAGGATTGATAATTGCTATTTCGGTTTTACCGTTTTCTTCCTGCAACATAACATTACAGGGTAATAATGTTCCGATTTTATCTTCTGCATTAATTGATTTAAGAGCAAAAGGCGGATTGCATGCACCCAAAATTCTGTATGGGCGAAAATCCAAATCCAGTTTTTCTTTCAGTGCTTTATTTACGTCAAATTGTGTTACTATTCCGAAACCTTCTTTTTGAAGTTCTGCTTTTATTAATTCGGTTGCTTTTTCTATGTCGGTATCGACAGTTTTGTTTGTGTAATAGTTCATGATAAAGAGTTTTATAAGTGAATAATATATTGTGCTAATATACAATGTTTTATTTATTTATTTCTGAATTGAACAAGAAATAAAAATTGAAGTGTAAATTGTAATTTTCGAGGTACAACTTATGATGCTTGTACAAAAAAGGGAATAAAAACAACTTACAATAAAGTAATTACATTAACAAATGAATACTTGATATAAGGAAGTAAAATCCGGAATTTTCAGTTTTTGTTTACCGCTTCCGAAAGTTTGATTTTGAGTACGAAAAAAATTTGTTTGAACAGCAACAGTACTGTTTATAAATAGCGTTATTTCTTGTTGAAAAACATTATCTGCGTTTATTTTTTCGGGAACCGTATAATCGGTATCAAAATGCAGATATTCGGAAGTGTCTTCGCAAGAACACGAAGTGTTCGTATTTTCCGGAGTAACTTGCATTTTGTGTGTCTCGCAATTATTCGGCATATTTTGCATTTCGCAAACTTCGTTTATGCCGGCATCACAAGTTTCGGCATCGCCCAAAACGGACCATGAAAATAATTTCCCGTTTGAGTAGTGTTTATTAATACTTATTCCTATTGTAAGGATAAGGATTAAAATTGAAACAGTGATATGTGCGATTGTTTTTAACATTGGGACAAAGATACGGCAACTGTTATTATACTCGTTATATAATTTTAATTAAAATGTGCAGGATTTTGTAAAAAGGGCTCGAAAAACATAACATTTAACAAGCCCTTTGATGTTTTTAGGGTATTATAAAAATCTATCGTTCGTATTTGCAGCATCCGGGCAGTGCATTGTACACAGCATCTTTTGCTTTAAAATCCGGAGTATCGTGACCGACATCGGCAATTGCTTTTTCGATATCTTTTTTGCTTGTATTTCCGTCAAAAGAAACTTTCAACAATTTGGTAGTCTTATCCCACTCGGCTGTTTTAACGCCTTTCACTCCGAGAGCAGCTTTTTCTATACGAGCTTCGCACATTTCGCATTTTCCGGAAACTTTAAAAACGGTTTCTTTTTCGCCTTTTTCAGAATTCATACTTGTTTTGCTTTTGTCGTTTGATGAATTTTTCATGTTTTTATCGCAAGACGACATATTCATTGATTTATTACAGCATGATTTTTCACTTTGAGCCGATATGTTTGAAAAACTGAATGCAAACAATAGGGCAACTGTTAAGAAGATTATTTTTTTCATTATTTTTTTAATTTTCGTTTATAAATATTACAAATATAAAGACCTTTTTGTCTTTTGCTTTTATATAATTCGGTATATCTTTTATATTATTCTGCAAATATTTTTGAAACTGATGTAAACAGGTTGCCGAATAAAAAATTTACCGGCAAATAATCCTGTTTACAAAATATAAAATGATCTCAATTAATTTGCTGTTTTAAGAAATTTTGCTATTTTTTTTGCTTCTTCATCTGTTAAGTTTGCACGAATACGCATATGCATTACGGCTACATCCCACTCCACATCGCTGAATGTTTCCGGCGACGGATTGTTGTGGCATCTCAAGCAATTCTCACCCCATAATTGGGCTCCGCTTTTAGCTTTTATTTCATTACTTACATTGCAATTACTCAGCAGAGATATTAACATAACTAAGATTAGTACCCCAAAGCTGCTGAATATTAGTGATTTTCTTTTATTTTTCATTCTGTTATAATTTGTGTGATTAAATATTAAAACCCGATTGCCCAGTGAAAGAAAAATGCTTTACCCAAAGGACTTTCAGCACCCTCAGTATGTTCTGTTTCTCCTTCCGTTGTTCGATAGGAAAGTTTAAAAACCGTTCGCCAATTCAGCCAATAGTTCAAACTAAATTCCCATTGGTTAAGATTTGAGGCCCATTTAGACCCTTCGGGAGTAATCAAATCAGAATATCTGCCTGCTATTTCAAAATTTCGCAATATTTTATTATTTACCATTGCCGGTCTAAGGGCAATTTGAGCAAAAGTGGTTGAATTTTGATTTGTAAAGGTGTACACGGCATCAGGATTTACAAGATTGTCATAATTTCGGTAATTTGCATTATCGGTAATTACTCCGCTGTATTGAGCCTTAACATCTAAAACACTTTGCATAAACGGTAAATTTTGAATATAAGAGATATCAATTGCATATAATTTTGATGCAACATCAGCATATTGAGAGTTGCCGGACCCGACTTTTCCGTACATTCCCGAAAATCCGATTTCCAATGATGAATTTGACAGGGGTAAAAAACCCAATCTTCCGCCAATTGCCTTATTTTTGTTATTATCCGGGAAATTGTCATAATGTAATTGTCCGGCTTCATCCGGTTCTTCATCGCCTTCATTTAAACGCGGACCGTTCATTACATAAAATGAATAGTTTATTTTAGAAGATCCTAAATAAGATGCACCTCTTAATTCTATACCGATATCAGAACCGGGTAAAATCCCGCCGTGACCTACACCTAAAGGTTTTGACGAAAACTTGTCAACCCATGCCGGATGCATTCGGTCAACAAAAATACCAAAAGGCAAAAGGATTTTTCCGAAACGTACAGTTAACGACTTGGTAAGCAGATATGAAATATTTGCATATTCAAGACCTATATTCAGATTCCTGTCTTCAAGTTCAAATTCCAGTTCACTTTCAAACATTAACCTGTCGGATTGTTTGTAAATAAAAATGGGATTAAAAGAACCGCCGACAAAAGATGAATTTTCGTCAGTAATTACAATTCCCGAATGAGAATATCCTCTTAAAAGAAATTTACTTTTTCCGGGTTTAATTAATTCTTTCAGGCTGTCAATATCATTATTCATTTTTTCAAACTTCTGATTATCATAGTTTTGAGAATAAATATTGACAGAAAAGAACAATAATATAATAGATAAAATTGATATAATTTTCATTTTAATCATTTTTTAATTGATTTTAAATAATTAACTACTTGCCATCGTTGTTTCTCGGAAAAGGTTGTTTTATATGAAGGCATAGGCGATTTCCCTTCTGTCAATTTCCAAAATATTGCACCGTCGGTTTGATTATTAAATGTAGCTGTTGTGAGGTTTGTAGGTTTAGGTTTCAGACTCATACCTGCAATACCATCACCAACTCCCTTGTTGCCGTGACAAATTGCACAATTTTGTTTATATAATTTTTTTCCTGCTTTTATTGCCTCAAGGTTTCCTTTATACGGATTTTCTAAATTATCTGCACTTTTAGGAGCAACCCAACCTGCTTGGTTTGTTCTCAGATTTAACATTTTTTTTGGTGAAATCATTGCTGTTCCGGCAACAACAAACACTATTAACATAAATAAATAAGCTGACTTTTTCATTTTTATATATTTTAAATTATTAAATTTTTTTATAAAAAGATGCCTGAAAAATTACTTAAATAAATCTGCTCGGGCATCATCTTAATTTCATAAATATTTTATTTTTTAGTTCCGTTAAAAACCGCCGTATATGAAACTCCGCCGGACATTAAATTAAATGTATAGCTGAATGTTCCCTCAGAAGGTTTAAAGAAACCGAAATGTTTATCATTCTCATTATGTTCTTCATCCATGTGATGCATCCAAGATAATCCGTTTGTATCTGTCATCATATCGTGGTGCTCACTTTGATTTGTCATTTGATGCCCGTATTCGTTATAAAAGTCGTCTCCTGTTGAACACATTTGAATTGTGTCTCCGTCATCAAACAAACGTTGCACAAATGTTGTATCAATCTCATTACCATAGCAATGAATTTCTATTTGATTATCACCGCTTTCGGTAACATCAGCAACGGCATCGGTAATACTTTTTTGATTATTACTGTTAAGTGTACCGGTGTAGGTACCTAATATTTCAGAACTGAGATCTTTAATATTATTCTTTTTGTTACAGGCTACATTAAGTGTAACCAATATTACAACAATTGATATTGTTAAAATCTTTAAAGTTTTCATTTTATTATGATATAATTTATGTATTTATTTTTCCGCTAATCGGAAAAACAGAAAATATTAGCTTTTTAATACCGAACTATTACAAATATAAAATGTACTTTTAATAATAGCTTAGCGGTATTAACAGTTACGGTTTGAAAGAATGTCCGAGAATTTTATTCATAAAAACGGAATAAATATCTGCACATCCCCGGTAGTTTTTTTACAATCTGAAGTTCTGCAAATATGCAGGTGAAGAATTTACAATATATTCAGTATTTTTATATGTGTTCGAAAAAACACAACTTTCGGACAAACATGGAATTTTATTATTTGTACTTAAAATATAGCCGAAAGAATTAAAAATTACCGGCTTTGTATTTGATTCAAAATCTGTTTTAAAGAAACTGTCCGTCAGTTTGTACGTTTCAGAAGTATTGTTGCAACAATTACAATGTCCGGTGCAACAACTTTCGGCTTCCGTAAAAACAGAAACAGAAAATAATTTAGTCCCCGAATAATGTTTATTAACTGTTATGCCTATTACAGACAACAGCAGCAGAAAAATCATTATATAATAAACTGTTTTTTTAAACATTTACGGGATAGATTTTATTAAAGACAAAAGTAAAGAGTAAAGCTAACTATTTTTCATATAATTTTTACTGAATTGTGTATAATTTTGCCGTTATCTAACTTTTTAAGTTAAAACCCCGCACAGTAAAAGTCGTTACTTTTTTCTGTACGGGATAAGTTTACAATTTTATTTTTTTCAGACAATGTCGTGTTTTATTCTGTCAAATTCTTCTTTATTAATTTCGCCGTTTACATATCTTTTTTTAAGAATATCCGACGGACTGTCTTTTTTATTGTCTTGATAAAAATCCTGATTTCCGGAAAACCACGGGAAACGATATCTTCCGTTTGAGAAGAAAACAAGAATAAGTATCACAATAACTGCCATGATGACGGGGAAAATCCACATTCCGCCCATCCAAGAATGATTTATCCACATAATATTAAATTTAAATGTTTCATAATATTTTTAATTTGTATTTTCATTTTTAAATGAAATTTAGTCAGACATAATAGGGCTCATTTCTTTATTTATTTTTTAAAGTTTTAAATTTCTCAATCGTAATGAATTTGAGATTACGGAAACCGAACTGAAACTCATAGCTGCTGCTGCAATCATCGGTGAGAGCAGCAAACCGAATACCGGAAATAATACGCCGGCTGCAACAGGAACACCAAGAACGTTATAAACAAAAGCAAAGAATAAATTTTGTTTGATATTTTTCATAATTGCATGACTTAATTTTTTTGCTTTTACAATACCGTTTAAATCGCCTTTCATAAGTGTTATTTCTCCGCTTTCAATGGCAACGTCAGTTCCGGTTCCCATGGCAATTCCGATGTCGGACTGTGCCAATGCAGGAGCGTCATTAATACCGTCGCCTGCCATTGCAACAATTTTACCTTCATTTTGTAAACGTTTTATTTCATTAAGCTTATCTTCGGGCAAACATTCTGCTTTAAAGCCTGTTATATTTAATTCATCGGCAACGGCTTTTGCCGTATTTTTGTTATCTCCGGTGAGCATGATTACTTCAACTCCTTGTTCGATAAGTTCTTTGACGGCATTTTGACTTGTTTTTTTAATTTTGTCGCTGATGACAATAAATCCGAGAACTTTGTTGTTTACGGCAATGTAAGAAACAGTTTTTCCGAGCTTTTGTTCTGTTTCGACCTGTGTTTGAAGTGTTTTAGGGATTTCTGCTTTAATTTCCGACATTAATTTTGAATTTCCTACAGCAATATTCTCATTACCTGCGATTCCTGTAACACCTTTTCCGGCAACAGCTTCAAAATTCTCAACATTTTTCAAATCAAGTTTTTCATTTTTTGCATATTTTACGACTGCTTCCGCCAAGGGATGCTCGCTTTGTGTATTCAAAGATGCAGCTTTAATCAGCAAATTTTTTTCATCAGCGGGATTTAGAGCAATAAGTTTTTCAAGCGAAGGTTTTCCTTCGGTAAGTGTCCCTGTTTTATCGGTAATAAGCACATTAATTTTATTCATTTTTTCAATAGCTTCGGCATTTTTTATTAAAATTCCGGATTGTGCACCTTTTCCGACACCGACCATCACAGCCATAGGTGTTGCTAATCCCAATGCACACGGGCAAGCAAAGCAATGATTAAAACGGCAACTGCGTTTACAAAAGCATAAACATAAGCCGGTTCGGGACCGAAAATTGCCCATACGGCAAAAGTTGATGCGGCAATAAGGACTACAATCGGCACAAAATATTTTGATATTTTATCGGCGAGTTTTTGGATAGGAGCACGCGAGCGACTTGCTTCGTTAACCATTTTTATAATTTGCGAAAGCAACGTATCCGACCCGACTTTTTCAGCAATCATTACAAATGATTTATTGCCGTTAATGGTTCCGGAACTGACTTTGTCGCCTATTGTTTTGTCTGCGGGAACAGGTTCTCCGGTAATCATACTTTCGTCAATATGAGTGCTGCCTTCGGTAATTTTTCCGTCAACGGGAATTTTTTCTCCGGGTTTTACACGTATTAAATCTCCTTGTTTTATGTCGTGTATTGAAATAACTTTTTCTTCTCCGTCAACTATTACCGTTGCCTGCGTAGGTGCCAACTTCATCAGTTCTTTTATGGCACCGCTTGTTCTGCTGTGTGCCTTGGCTTCTAATAACTGACCGAGAAGAACAAGTGTGAGGATTACTGTAACTGCCTCAAAATAAACATATACCGTTCCACTGTCAGTTTTAAACTGATCCGGGAAAATATCAGGAAAGAATAATGCAAAAATACTGAAAATAAAAGCTACACCGGCACCTATTCCTATAAGTGTAAACATATTCAAATTCCAAGTAACAATTGACCTCCAAGCACGTTCGAAGAACATTCTTGTTGCATAAAACACAACCGGCAGAGATAATATCAACTGTACGATATTCCAATTTTGTTGGTTCATCAAATCTAACAACGGATTTTTTTGCAAAATATCAGCCATTGCAATAAGAAAAATCGGGAGGGTAAAAATTACCGCAATTTTCATTTTCTTTAACAGTCCTAAATACGTTTTATCTTCTTCACTTTCTTCCGGTTCTCTCGGAATTAAATCCATTCCGCATTTCGGGCAGGCACCGGGAGCATCTTTAATAATTTCCGGGTGCATAGGACAGGTATATTCTGCTTTTGTACTTACCTGCTTTTGCTCGATTAAATCCATTCCGCAAACGGGGCAAGCTCCGGATTTATCATAAGTTTTATCGCCTTCGCATCGCATGGGGCAATAAAAAATACCGTTTCCGTTAAAATCAACTTGTTTTATATGCTGTTTATGAACGTGTTTATGAACGGGCTCATCGCCGGGCAAATGAATTGTATAGTGCAAACCGGCTTTCATTAGAGTTTCCTGCAACTTCTCAAGCGAAATGTGTTGCGACATTTCAATTTCGACTTCCGATTTTTTTAAGTCAACCTTAACTTTGTTTATTTCATTCAGGTTACTTAAAGCATTCTTAACGTCCGTTTCACACCCGACGCATGTCATGCCGTCTATTTTATATGTATGTTTCATAATCGTATTGTTTTTATTTACGGCAAAGTTACGCCGGTATGAAATAAAAACTTCATACAATTAAGGAGATGATTTATATAGTTTTGCAGAAAATTGAAAATTGAAAGGACAAAATTCAGAATTATATTTCGTTTAAAGGTCTTCGGTTTTTCTTTTCCAATTTTTTAAATTCCGTCGGGGTCATTCCGGTAACATTTTTAAATTGCCGCGAAAGATGTTGCACGCTGCTGTAATCCAAATCATAAGAAATTTCCGAAAGCGAAAGTTCTTCATAAATAAGAAGTTCTTTAACTTTTTCGATTTTTTGCTGAATAATGTATTTTTCAATAGTTTGAACTTCAACGGAAGAAAACAGGCGGCTCAGGTAAGAATAATTATGTCCGATTTTGTCGGCAAGATAATCCGAAAAATTCACTTTTCGTATTAAATCGGGCGAATAATGTATGTATTTAATAATTTCGGTTTTAATTTGGCTGACGATATGACTTTTTTCGTCATCAATGAGTTCGAATCCGATTTTGTGAAGTTTTTTGTCAAAAAGTTCTTTGTCGATTTCTTTTTTGTCAACAGCTAAAACAACTTCACCAAGTTTTACTTCCGTAAACGGAATTTGCATTTCGGTAAGTGTTCGTTTTACGGCAGAAACACAGCGAGGGCATACCATGTTTTTAATATGAATTTTATTTTCCTCCATTTTTACTGCTATTTTTTTCTGTTCATTATCATATCGGCAAATTCTGCTGAAATCTGTTTTTTATTATTTTCGCAAGATACTAAATTTAAAGATTGCAGTGCTTTTTTATGGTATTTTTTTATTCTGTTTTCGGTTAAACTTTTAATATTAAAATCGTCATAAATTTGAATAACTGATTTTATTTTTTCATCGTCTTCAATTTTTTTATTTTTTATAAGATTTCTTAACTTATCGAATTCCTTTATTCCGGATTTTTGTAAGGCGTTTATTAAAAGAAAAGTTTTTTTTCCGGTCAAAATATCATTTCCGATTTTTTTTCCGAAAACAGACGTATCGGCATAAGTATCCAATAAATCATCCTGAATTTGAAATGCCAAGCCGATATTAATACCGAAATCATAAAGTAAATCAGCGTTTTTTTCACTTGCACCTCCTATTATCGCACCGGTTTTTAATGCTGCGGCAATCAATACCGATGTTTTTAATTTAATCATATTCAAATATTTTTCCTCCGACACATTATCGCATTTTTCAAAATCCATATCGTATTGCTGCCCTTCACAAACTTCAAGAGCAGTTTTATTAAACAAAGGCAATATCTTTTTTAATAATTCGGAAGGTAACTCGGATAAAAATTCGTATGCCTGTATCATCATAGCATCGCCGGAAAGTATGGCGATGTTTTTATTCCATTTCTTGTGAACGGTTTCTTTATTTCGCCGAACGGGCGAATTATCCATAATATCATCGTGCAACAGCGTAAAATTATGAAAAACTTCAAAAGCCAGAGCTGCCGGTATTGCCGTTTCAATTTTTTCGGAAAACATATTGCATGCCGCCAAAACCAATGCCGGTCGAATTCGTTTTCCTCCCGAAGCCAAAGTATATTCAATCGGTTCATATAGTCTTTGCGGTTTTTTATCAAAATTTAATGTCGAAAATTTTTCGGAAATAATATCTTGTAATTGTGAAATTGTAAACATAGCCGAACCAATGAATTATTTGAATGAAAATTGATTTTAAAATAAGAATTATTACTTTTGATTATTGTTTTATTTTACAAAAGTAGTAAATAATGACCGGAATTTCACTCAAAACCCTGTCTGAAATTACAAACGGCAGATTAATCGGAGATAAAAACGCTTTTATTTCCGAAATTATAATTGACAGCAGAAGTATTGCTTCATCTTCCGAACAAGTTTTTTTTGCACTGAAAGGAAACAGCCGCGACGGACATCAGTTTATTCCGGATTTATACGAAAGAGGGGTTAAAAATTTTGTTGTTTCAGAAATGAGAACCTCTTTTAATATATTAAAAACCGCAAATTTTATCGTAGTTTCAGATACTTTGCCGGCACTTCAAAAATTAGGGCTTTATTACAGAAAACAATTTAAAAAACTGCTTACGGCAATTATCGGAAGCAACGGAAAAACGATTGTTAAAGAGTGGTTATTTCAACTTCTTAAAGATGATTATAAGATTGTAAGAAGTCCTAAAAGTTACAATTCGCAAACCGGTGTTCCCTTGTCTTTACTGTTGTTAAACAAGGATTTTGATTTTGCTTTTATCGAAGCCGGCATTTCACAAATCGGCGAAATGCAAAAATTAGAAGCCGTTATAAAACCCGACATCGGAATATTCGTTTCTTTGGGAGATGCACACCAGGAAAACTTTTCGGATAAAACAGAAAAAGCAAAGGAAAAAATACAGTTGATGAATGGTGTTAATACAATTATCTATTCTCCCGATTATTCTGAATTAAAGGACATTATCGAAACAAATGATAATTATAATACTAAAAAAATATTTACTTGGTCAACACAAAATACCAATGCCGATTTATATTTGAAAAAAATACAAAAACGACAATCGGTTTCCGATATTACCGTTATATATCAAAATAAAGAAGTTCATTATCAAATTCCTTTTATTGACGAAGCATCAGTTAAAAATTCACTGGTTTGTCTGTCGTTTTTATATGCCCGTAATATAGTTACGAAAGAAATATTAAGTCGATTTGCCGAGCTGGAACCCGTAGAAATGCGTATTGAACAAAAACAAGGCATCAATAATTGTTCACTGATAAACGACAGTTATAATTCCGACCTTATTTCTTTGAAAATTGCCCTCGACACGCTTGAATATCAATCTGTTCATAAAAATAAAACATTAATTTTTTCGGATATTTATCAGAGCGGTATTAAAAATGCCGTATTGTATCAAAAAGTAGCCGAATATGTAAAAAATGCAAAAATTACAAAATTTATCGGTATCGGAAAAGCCGTATCCGAATACAAAAATTACTTTGCAGACATTAAGCAATCTTTTTTTTACCACACAAGCGAACAATTTTTAAAGACTTTTTCAAAACAAAATTTCCGAAACGAAAATATTCTTTTAAAAGGGTCTCGTGCCTTTAAATTTGAAGACATTTCGGATGCTCTTCAACTAAAAAAACACCGCACGGTTCTTGAAATTAATCTCGAAGCTCTTGTTCATAACTTAAACTACTACAAGTCTTTACTGAAAAACGGAACTAAAATTACGGTAATGGTAAAAGCCCTGTCGTACGGCAGCGGAACTTATGAAATTGCCAAAATTTTACAGCATCATAAAGTCGATTTTCTCGGTACGGCATTTACCGACGAAGGCGTAAAATTAAGAACTGCCGGCATTACAAGCGATATTATCGTTATGAATCCCGACGAAGACGGATTTTCGGATATTATTGATTACCGACTGGAACCCGAAATATACAGTTTCGGTATTTTAGATACTTTTGCCGAAAAAGCAGAAAAATATGCAAGCGGCAAAATTCCGATACACATTAAAATTGATACCGGAATGAAACGCCTGGGATTTTGTTATTTTGAAATTGATGAATTGATACAAAAATTAAAACACTATCCGCAAATTTATGTCAAAACAGTTTTTTCTCATCTTGCAGTTTCCGATGAGCCGGGAAAAGATGATTTTACAAACCGGCAAATTGAAAAATTCAAACAAATCAGCAGTAAAATTATTGCGGAATTAAACTATCCGATTGATCGACATATTCTAAATTCTTCGGGTATTGAACGTTTTCCGGAAGCAAGTTTTGAAATGGTTAGATTGGGTATCGGACTTTACGGTTTCGGCTTTAATCAAGACAAACTAATGAATGTCAGCACCTTAAAAACACGAATTTTACAAATTAAAAAGGTACATAACGGCGAAACAGTAGGTTACGGCAGAAAATGGACGGCAAACAGAGAAACAAGAATTGCAATTTTGCCGATTGGTTATGCTGACGGATACAGTCGTGCATTGAGTAACGGTGTCGGCGAAGTTCTGATAAAAGGGCAAAAAGTCCCGATTGTCGGAAATGTATGTATGGATATGTGCATAGCTGATATTACGGACATTGAAGCTGATGAAGGCGATGAAGTAATTATTTTCGGTGATGATTATCCGGCAAGTAAAATTGCCGAAAAATTGAACACGATTCCGTATGAAATTATTTCCGGTATTTCGGAACGGGTGAAGCGGGTTTATTTAGGATAAAAAAGAAATATTTAACTTACATTTCTTTACTAATAATGTCTCTTGTTAACCGTGGCACGCTGCAGCGTGCCACGGATTATCATATAATAAATTGCAATATATAAATTAATGTCTATATTTGCAGCCGATATAAATCTTACCTCTTCAAAATATACCACTATTATTTTTTACCGGTAAACAAAATTAACAGATTAATGAAATTTGAAAACATGAATATTATTGAGCCTGTATTAAAGGCTCTTAAAGATAAAAACTATACCGAACCTACAAGCATACAAAGCAAAGCAATTCCGATTATTCTTAACGGAAAAGATGTTCTGGGAAGTGCCCAAACAGGAACCGGAAAAACGGCAGCATTTGCAATTCCGATTATTCAACACATATACAATACAGGAGGAAAAGTAAAAATAAAAGCTTTGATTGTTACCCCGACAAGAGAACTTGCCATTCAAATTGATGACAATATCAGAGAATACGGAAAATATACACGTGTAAAACATACCGTAATTTTCGGCGGCGTAAAACAAGGCAAACAAGTTGATAAATTAAATAGCGGTGTGCATATTTTGACGGCAACTCCGGGCAGACTATTAGACCTTATAAATCAGGGGTTTATCAAATTAAATGAACTCGATATTTTTGTTCTGGACGAAGCTGACAGAATGCTGGATATGGGTTTCATTCACGACATTCGAAAAATAATAAAGTTGTTGCCGTACAAAAGACAATCCTTGTTTTTTTCTGCCACAATGCCGAGAAATATCGTTGAACTGTCTTCAAAAATTCTGAAAAATCCCGTAAAAATTGAAGTTAATCCGGTTTCTTCAACAGCTGAAACCATTCAACAATATGTGTATTTTACAAATAAATCAACAAAAAAAGATTTACTCTTACATATTCTTCAAAATATTGAAAATGAGCAAGTTTTATTGTTCTCCAGAACCAAACACGGTGCAGATAAAATTGCACGCAATCTTAAAAAGCACAAAATAAACTCCGCTGCCATTCACGGCGATAAAGCACAAAACAACCGTCAAAAAGTTTTAAAACAATTTAAAGCCGGTGAAATCAGAGTATTAGTTGCCACCGATATAGCAGCGAGAGGTATTGATATTCAAAAACTAAAATATGTGATTAATTATGACATCCCTAATGTTGCCGAAGACTATGTTCATCGTATCGGTCGTTCGGGCAGAGCAGGCGAAGCCGGAAATTCAATTTCATTATGCGAACCTGAAGAAAATATTTATATCCGAGATATTGAAAAATTAATTAAGCTGAAAATTAATGTGGTTAATAATCATCCGTTTCTGCAAACCGATAAACCAATGACACAAGCAGAGAAAAAAGAGGTTGAAAAAGAAAAGCAGCGACGAAAACAAGAATTTTTTGCAAACAGGAAAAAAAAGCAGGGAAATTCTCAAACACAAAATAACAGAAGAAGACGATAAATATTAATTTAATTCTAACCGAGACCTAACAGGTTTTAAAAACCTGTTAGGTCTTGATTATAAAACTATTGCTCTTTAATCCAATTTACCAAACCTCTTTTCTTAATAATCTGCATCAATTTTTCCGGTAATGGTGCAAAATTAAATTGCTTTCCGCCAACGGTAATATTTGAATTATCAAAATCAATATCTACTTTATCTCCCGATTTGTATGCTTCAACTGCCTGCGGATGAACAATAAGCAGAAGTCCTTGATTTATTGACGAGCGATAAAAAATACGATTAACAGATTTTACGATAACCGCCTTCACACCCAGATAAGAAAGCCCTACGGCAGGATGTTCGCGCGAACTTCCGCAACCGAAATTATCTCCGGCAATGATAATATCATCTTTTTGTACATTTTTATGGAAATTCGGGTCAAAGCCGACAAATAAATGCGGAATTATAGTTTCCGGTTCAGAACTTAACACTTTGTATGTCAAGTTTCCGGCAAACATTTGATCTGTATTCAAATCATCAACATCGGCATAATTCCAAACTCCGTTCTCTGTCCTTCTGTTTTCGTTTTCGGAAATAGTTAAAGTTTTACTTTGTTCTTTTTTATACGGAAACTTATCGTTTTTATCAAACGCAAAAGCAGCCGTAATTTCGCCTTTAAGTGCGGAAGCAGCAACATTTGCCGGCGATGCCAAATAAATACTTGCGTTTTTGTTGCCCATACGACCGAGAAAATTCCGATTTGCCGTAGAAATTACATTATACCCGTCGGCAGGAATACCTTGTCCGGTTCCCAAACACGGACCGCAGGAAGACGATAAAACATTTGCTCCGGTTTCTAAAAAAATTTCAATCAAACCCTCTTTCATTGCCTGCAAATATATTTTTTGCGATGCCGGAGTAATCAGTAATTGAAATCCTTCGGCAACTTTTTTCCCTTTTAAAATTTCTGCAGCTTGTCGCAAATCTTCAATTCTACCGTTCGTACAAGTTCCTATAAATCCTTGTTGAATTGACGTTCCGGCAACTTCTGCCAATGCCTTCACATTATCAACATAATGCGGGGCGGCAACAACGGGAAATAATTCATTCAAATTAATCTCAATTTCTTTGGCATAGTTTGCATCTTCGTCTGCCCAAATTCCTTCAATATTTTCTTTCCCGTAAAATTCAGCCAAAACTTCATCGGGCGGGAAAACGGCATTTTTTGCTCCCATTTCCGAAGCTAAATTAGCCAAAGTCATTCTTTCCGAAATACCCAAAGTTTTAACTCCGTCTCCGTGATATTCAATTGACATATAATTCGCTCCGTCAGAGCCTATCATTCCGATAATCCACAAAGAAATATCTTTTGCATAAACACCTTTTCTCAATTTCCCTTTTAAAGTAACCTTCAAACTTTCCGGAATTCTAAACCATGTTTCACTCCGTTTCCACAAACCGGCTGCTTCAGTTCTGTCAATTCCGACTGCAAGTGCATTAAATGCTCCGGCGGTACAAGTATGACTGTCGCTGCCTGCAATTATCATTTTCGGCTCAGCATGATACGACATAATTTGATGGCAAATTCCTTTTCCGGCATCATAAAATTTTTTAATTCCCTGTTCTTTTACTATATCGCGAATTGTTTGATATTGAGTAGCTAATGCAGCAGTCGTGGGAGGTGCATTATGGTCTAAAACGATTAACAACTGATTTGGATCGGCAACTTTTTTACCGCCCATTTTTTCAAACGTTTTTTTTATGCTTGCCGTATTATCATGCGTTAAAATGATATTCGGTTTTTTAAAAACAACTGTTCCGGCTGTTGCTCCCAATATTTTTTCTGCAAATGTTTTTCCCATTTTCTTATTATTAATTTATCACAAAAATAATTTTTGTAAGTAAATATCAAAAAAATTTAATTGAATTAATGTTCTTTTGTATATTTGTAAGATAAATATTTTTATATGGGGTTAAAAATTTTTACAAAAAAAAATATTACGGTTATTATTTTCCTGATGTTTTCAATTATCGGATTTTCTCAAACAGCGGAGTTGCTTCCCGAACCGATTAATTCTGAAAATCAAAGGACTATTGCACCCTACGTAAGTTATGACGGTAACAGCATTGTATTCATTCGACAAACTAAGAAATTCAGGCACATGTTTGAAAGTAAAAAACAAGCTGACGGAAAATGGTCGCTGCCTGTTCCTATTGATTCTGTAAATATTTATGATTCTTTAGATTATTTTATTGATGCTCCCACATATAATCATGATGCAACTGTTATATATTTCAGCATGTTACACGATGACAGGCGTGCCAATTTTGATATTTATTATACAAAAAAAGAAGACGGTATTTGGAGAACACCTGTTAAAATGAAAGCACCCATTAACGGTTATGCAGACGAAACAGACCCGTTTATAAGTTTTGACGGAAAATATTTATTTTTTGCAAGACGATTCGAAGATAAGGAATTTGAAGATTATGAATGTTATCAAATATATGTTTCTCAAAAAAATGATACTGCTTGGGGAATACCAAAAGCACTGCCCAATCCGATAAATTCAGGTTGTGATCGTGCTCCGAGAATGGCTGCCGACGGAAAAACACTCTATTTTATGTCAGTAAGAGGTAATAATAATACCGGAATTGATTTATATTACGCAAAAAAAATAACAAAAAATGCTTGGTTAACGCCCATTCCTATTGACACAATAAATAATTCGGAAGATGAAGCCTATCCGAGCATTCCTCTGTCCGGTAATTTTCTGTATTATCAAATAAAAAGTAAAAAGAAAAATTCAAAAGATGAAAAAGTTGTAAAATATCCGCTTCCGATTGGTTTACAACCTGAAAAAACGACTCATTTCTACGGCTATGTAACAGATTTGAAAAGCGGCAAACCATTAAAAGCCTTTGTTAATATTATCGACCCGAATACATCTGAAATATTATCGCAAGTTACTTCAGATGAAAAAACCGGAAAATATAGTCTGTTTTTGCAAAAAGGTAAAAAATATCGCATTGAAGTGTTTAATAAAAACTCATCTCATTACTTTTTTTATTTCGATGCTCGAAAAATTAATAAATTTCAGGAAATTCAAAAAAACATACAGCTGTACAGAAATGTTAACCTGATTTTAAATGTATATGATACCGAAATTTACGAACCCATTCCGGCAAAAATTTCTATTATTGATAAAAAAACAAATACAAAAATACATCTGCCGATTAAAACACTCGGAACAGGGCGTTTTTATATTACCCTGGCAATAGGTAAAAAATATAAAATTGAAGCAGAACAGAAACACTTTAAAACCAATTCTTTTGATTTAGATTTGACCGGTGTTGTTCAATTCAGTGAATTTGAACGAGATTTAGAATTACAGGTTAAAAAAGTTGATTATGAAATTAATCTTTCAAACCAAGAAACCGGTGAAAGTGTTGAAACTGTTGTTGAAATAACAAACCTTTCTACGAATGAAAAAATTATCAGAAAAATAAAAACCGGTAAAAACGGTAAATTAAAAATTAAATTACGTGACGGGGAACAATATGAAATCAGTGTTAAACCAAAAGGATATGCTTTTTACAACACAACCGTAAATTTGGTTGATGAAGATGCAGATTATACCTTAAATGCTGAACTCAAACCTCTCAAAAAGAACACTAAGGTTGAATTACACGATATAAATTTTGAAAGTAATTCTGCAGATTTAAACGAAAGTTCATATACAGAATTAAATCAGTTATTTGAACTGTTAACCATAAACCCGCAAATGAAAGTTGAAATTTCCGCTCATACGGATGATGTGGGATCAAAAGCATATAATTTAAAATTATCCGATCGAAGGGCTGCATCAGTAAAAGAATATTTAACCGATAACGGTATTCCGGACGAACAAATTATTGCAAAAGGATACGGGGAAAGTAAACCTGCCTATCTGCCGGTAAATACCGAAGAAAACAGAGCCAGAAACAGGAGAGTTGAATTAAAAATAATTGACATAAAATCATAATTTTTACATTATGACAAAATATAAAATCATAATAATTTTTGCTTTTTTATTAATTGCAAATAAGTCTTTTTCGAGTTCGAGACTAAAATATGACGATATTTATAAGGTAATTTTAAGCGGAGATAAAGATAAGGCTTATACCCTGTTAACAGCTTATCAAAAACAAAATCCGGACTTTGCCAACACCTATTTCCAATTAGGCATAATAGCAAAAGAATGGGCAAAAAATTTCAACCCTTTTACAGAATTTGAATACACTAAACTATTCATTTACAACACAAAACTATACTTCAATTTAGCAAAGTTGAAAATGAAAGACGAAAAAAAGAAAAATCGTTCTTATTATAAAAATGCTCCGATAATTCCTAAAGGTAAAAAATTAAAATTAGATGATATTAATGCCTATATTGATTCACAAGTTGAGGACATAACAGATTATGAAAATAACATTGTTAAAATTATTAATTATTACAATAAAAGCAGCGACTCTTACAACGAATGTGTCAGTATCTTTATGAAAATAAATTCTGACTATGCTAAAATCAAAAACATTTATTTAAGTGATGACGATACTCTTAATTTTGATTTAAAAAATTTAGAAACCAATTTTGATTCTACCCTAATATATTTCAACTTATATAAAGAAGCATTAAAAAAATTCCCGATACCCGGTTACGACCAAACTTATAAACTGAAAAATATCGTAACATACAGATTAGACGGTTTAAATTATTCTGATTTTTTAAAAAATGATATTATTCTTTGGAATTATAAAAAATGGATACAAGGTGTAAGAACCGTAAAAAATAATGTTATTAAAAACAACAGAACAGATATTGCCGATGAAGACAAAAAGTTAAAAAGCAAAATAAACACTTTGGTAAACGGAATTTATTCTGATGATTACAAACACTTTAAACTGCCCCCTAAGTTTGTTTACAAAATTGAAAAATTTGATAATAATTCTTTACTTGTAAAACTTTTTAAACTGAACGAAACAAAAATTAATTATCTTGTAAATTTTAAAAAAGCAATAAACGACCCGGTAACTATTACAAAATTTCCGATTTTAAAACGTGCAGAATATTGTTTTAACCTGTTAAAAGAAAAAGAAATTGCAGACAGCATCAATAAAATTTTCATAAATGCAATTACTCCGGAACAAGTTAAAAAATACAAAAACTTCTATGTCTCAAAATACGAAGGAATGCAAGGTTTAAAAAAATATTCTTTCAGACAAGAGTTATTTTTTGAAGCCAAACTGAATGATGTTTTATTAAACCTTAAAAAGCAATTATATTATACATCTTTTAAAATTAATATCGACTCATTAATTTATCAAAACAAATCCATTTCAACTGAAATCGTCAACCCGGCAACAAGTCTTCCGGATTCGGGAAAATATAATATTACACATTTCATTCAAACAAAAAATAATCATATTTGGTTCACAGGATTTGCAGTCTCTAAAGATAAGAAGAAACACGGATTTACCGGATATACCGAAGATTTAAAACATGTTAAATTCATTAAAAATATAACACCGCAAAATTCCTCCGAAACGTACAATACTGTTTGTGCTTCATATAAAGGCGGCTGTTATATTATTTCAACCGAAACAGGTTCGCAAATCACAAACACTTTAATAAATTACAATAATAAAGGAGATGTTATTTTTAAAAAGGAATTACCCTATCATAAAATTCCGCGCTTAATGAAATACGACGATATAAATAATATTCTTTTAATTGTTTTTAACGGGCAAACATTTGACAAAATGCCCGATGACCCCGAACAAATAATTTATCACTATAATCCGGATGATCAACTGCAAACTTATGAAGTCAAAATATCAGCAAAAGCAGTAATTTTTGATATGATTCGAGTAAATAATAAAATATTACTTTTCAGTAACTTTATAAATTATACAGATTTAAACGGACATATCGTAAACTCAAAAGCAGGAAACAATAATAAAAATACAAATGTTCTGGTAACAATTATTTCAAAAGGTTTAATTAAAAAACAAATACCCTTTTTTAGTTCAAATTCTTTTTTCGGTGTTAAAGCCTTAAAAATAAACAGTAATACAATAAATATCTTAGGTTATAAATCCGAAATGATAACATCCGATTTTAAATCTCTAAACTTAAACGAATTATATTATGAATTAATCAATCCTGCAGCAAATAAAATTTATTCTGCTTGGCACGATTAATGTTTTTTATTTTATTTACTTTACATAATTATTAATTGAGACATCTAATATTATTATAATGGCTATTAAAAAATACATTTTCACACTGTTTTTTCTTTTCTCAATTTCAATCTCTTTTTCACAAATTGAAAGTAAAGGGATACCGTATTTAAAAAACTATACCCGAGTTGATTATGACGGAAACAATCAGACGTTTTCAATCGTTCAGGATAATCGAGGTATTATGTATTTTGCAAACCAAACCTATATTTTAGAGTTTGACGGTAACACTTGGCGAAAAATCTTTTTACCCGGTGACCCGAATATATATTCAATGGTAAAAGATAAAAACGGACGAATATATGTAGGTGCCAGTGTCGGTGAATTCGGCTATTTAAAAATCGGCAAAAAGGGGAATATGAAATACCAATCTTTATCGTCGAAAATACCCGAAAAAAAGAAACAATTTACAATTGTAAGAAAAGTTCAAATAACCAAAAATAATCATGCGGTTTTTATTACACCTCAAACAATTTACATCTATGAAAATGATACAATAAAAACAATTGATATAGAAAAACCGGAAAATAATTTCAGCGGTTCGTTTAAAATTAATGACCGAATTTTTATCCACGAAAAAGGTCGGGGAATTCTGGAATTCAAGAACGACAAATTAGAACTTGTAAAAGGAACCGGTGATTATTACGCAAAAAAACAACCTTTAGGTATGTTTCCGGCTCCCGGTAATGCACTATATATAACAAGCTGGCAAGACAGTGTAAAAATCCTGTCTGACGGCGAACTGAAAAACATAAACAGAGATCCTTTACTTTTTAATTTAATCTATCCTTCCGTGTATAATGATAAATATTATTTAGGGGGTTTATATGGGAAAGGAATGATAATTACCGATAATAAATTACATATAATAAAACATCTTTCCACCTATAACGGGCTGCAAAACAACACAGTATGGTGTATTTATACCGATCGCGATAAAAATATCTGGATCGGAACAAATGACGGAATTTCAATTATCTATGCAAACTTACCTTATACCGTATTTTCAGCTCAATCAAATTTAAGCGAAGCCGTTCATTCATCATTGCTTTTTAATAATAAGCTGTTCGTAGGCACTGCCGGAGGATTATTTTACAGAAATTTTACTTTTAATAACAATACGGAAAATGAAAATTTTACCCAAATTGAAAATCCGACAGGACATACACAAATTTGGAAAATTGACACTTTAAATCATACCCTTCTTTTTGCCGGACAATCAGGATTATTTGAAGTTAAAGATAATAAAGCCCAATTAATCGGACCTAATGTCAGTGTAAAAAGTTTCATTAAACTTGCCGATTATCCTGATAAAATTCTTGCAATCGGCGGTCATGGTTTATCAATTTTTACATTTCAGAACAACACTTGGAAATTTAATTATGCCGTTAAAAACTTCAAAGGAAATTTTCGTCATTTAGAAGAAGACTCTGACGGAACATTTTGGATTTCTGACAGAAGCAAAGGAATTTTCAGATTAAAATTAAACAAAAAACTTGATTCTGTTATTGAAAATAAAATATTTACGGAAAAAGACGGATTACCGAGCATTTACGGAAATTATGTTTTCAAAATTAATAATCAAATTATTTTTACAACAAAAAAAGGTGTTTATTTATTTGATAAAAAAACCGGGAAATTTATTAAAGACCCGTTTTTTGATAAAATTTTCAAAAGAGATATAAAAATTACAAACCTTTATCAGGCAAAAAACGGTAATATTTGGTTTAAAGAAGCCATTGATGATCCTAAAATAAAAAATAAACAATCTTGGGAATTAGGTTTAATCAAGTATAATCCTAAAGGCATCCGACCTGTTATTAAAACACCTTTCTATAAAGTAAAAAACAACATTTTCAGTATCAATCAAATATCTGATAACGAGTTAATTGTCGGAACTGAAAGTGGTTTTGTTCTTTATAATTTAAATATGACAAAACAATTTGAAGAACCTTTTGCAGCATTAATCCGAAAAGTAGAATTTGTCAAAAACGATTCTCTTTTATTCGGCGGTGCATTTAAAAATGATTCCGGCAAAATGGCCCTTCTTCAAAACCCGAATAATATCCCTCAAATTCCATACGAATTTAATAATTTACGATTTACTTTTTCTTCTGTTTTTTATGAAGAACCCGAAAAAACACAATATAAGTTTATTTTAAACGGCAATGACACAAAATGGTCCGATTGGAAATTTAAAATTGATAAAGAATATTCTAATTTAGGTCCGGGAACATATACATTTATTGTAAAAGCAAAAAATTTATACAATGTCGAAAGTAACACTGCCGAATATACATTTGAAATTTTACCGCCTTGGTACCGAACTTTCGGTGCATATT
Organism: Chlorobiota bacterium; assembly: GCA_013152535.1. GTDB lineage: Bacteria > Bacteroidota > Bacteroidia > Bacteroidales > JAADGE01 > JAADGE01. The sequence continues at coordinate 36,038 of JAADGE010000055.1, read as the reverse complement.
TGGGCTACTTTATTTTATTTATTCTGTTTATTTACGGAGTAATTCAATTAAGTATTTTTCGATTAAAAAAACAAAGAGAAAATTTAAAACGCATTGTAGAAGAACGAACTCAGGAAATTCAGCTTCAAAAAGAAGAAATTGAAGCTAAAAATGAAATTTTGTCGGAACAAAATGATGAAATCAGCCAAAAAAATGCTTCTATTACGGCAAGTATCAACTATGCAAAAAGAATTCAGGAAGCAATGTTGCCCTTGAAAGAAAGAATTACTGCCGGCTTACCCGAAAATTTTATTTTATTCAAACCTCGCGATATTGTCAGCGGTGATTTTTATTGGTATGCCGAAAAAAACAATAAAATTATTTATACTGCTGTTGATTGTACCGGGCATGGTGTTCCCGGAGCATTAATGAGTATGATAGGCGGGCAAATTTTAACAACTCTTGTTAATGCAAACGGAATTACAAAAGCAGATGTTATTCTTGAAAAAATGAATGATTATGTAATAAAAGCTCTGAAACAGGAAAAAGAAGGCTTATCTCAGGACGGAATGGATATGGCATTATGTGTTATTGACAAAACAAATAAAACAGTTGAATTTGCAGGTGCAAAAAATCCGTTGGTTTATATTACAAACGGAGAATTAAAACAAATTAAAGCAAGCAGAAGCGGTATAGGAGGCTATCAATCCGAAGCTAAAGACTATAATGTTGACATAATTCATTACGAATCACCAACTTGGTTCTATATGTTTTCTGATGGTTTTCAAGATCAATTCGGGGGTCCGAAAAATCGTAAATTTATGATAAAACGATTAAAAGAAGTTTTATTGGATATTCACTACAAACCAATGGAAGAACAACATGAAATATTAAGCAAAATAATTGAAAAATGGATGGAGAATACTCCGCAAACCGATGATATTATCTTATTAGGATTTAAACTTTAGAAAATACTATGAAACAAAACTATATTATTTTATTCGTAATAATTTTAGGAATAGGGTTCTTTTCCTGTAAAACAAAATCACTTTCTGTAAAAGTGCTGAAACCGGCTGACATTTTTGTGCCGGCAAATATTAAAACCTTAGCAGTTGCAAACAGAAGTTTACCGGCAAAAGGAAACGGTAATCAGTTCCGCAATGTTGTAGAAGGAATTATCAGCGGAGAAGAAATATTTGTTGACCGCGAAGCTTCGGAAAAAGCAATCAGCGGTTTGGTAAGCGGATTACAAAATTCTCCGAGATTCAACGTTACCGTTCCCGACGGTTTAAATTTAAAAGGAACCGGAGCGGCAACATTTCCTGCTCCTTTAAATTGGCAAAAAGTTAAACAAATTTGTAATAATTATTCTGCTGATGCCTTAATTTTACTTGAAACTTTTGATTCTAACACATCAAGACATTTGGATTCACAACAAAAAACAATAAAAAAAGATAATAAAGATGTTACCTATACTGAATACATTGCTTCAATTGATATTGCAGTAAATGCCGGTTGGCGAATTTACGATCCCGTAAATCGTAAAATAATTGACCAAAACGTTTATGTTGACCACAAAGGTTGGGACAAAAAGGGCAGAACAAAAACAGAAGCTGAAAACAATCTGCCGAAACAAGCTGATGCTGTTAAAAGTGCCGGTTATTTTTCCGGACAACGCTATGCCCGCAGAATATCTCCTACTTGAATTTGGGTTTCAAGACATTATTACGTTAAAGGAAATGATGACTTTAAAGATGCAAAATATAAAGTTAATGCAAAACAATGGGAAGATGCAGCAGATATATGGAAACAATATGTTAACGACCCCGATTATAAAATTGCCGGTCGTGCTTGTTACAATATGGCATTAGCCTCTGAAATATTCGGAAAATTTGATATCGCTTTAGATTGGGCTCAAAAAGCATATGCCGATTATCATCTGAAAGATGCAAGAACTTACATTAATATATTAAAAGGCAGAATAAGAGATGCCGAGCGTTTAGACAGACAAATGAATAATTGAGAATTTTCGGCAATAAAATAAAAAAAATACGTTTTACAAAAAGACTAATTTATAATAAATCAAAATAAAACAAATGAATTTTAAACAAACTTTACTTACAGGAATTTTAATTTTTGTAAGTATTTTCAGTTTTGCAAAAAATGCAACCTTAAAGGGAAAGGTTATTAATAGTGATAAATTTACTGAAATAAAACTCCAAGATATTTCACACAATACCATTGAAACTCAAAAATTGGATGCTTCGGGAAATTTTACTTTTAACACAACTTTTGATAAATTTAATTTTTACCTGTTAGTTCTTAACAAACAAAATATTACGGCATTTTTTCCCGAACCGGGCGAACAAACAGAAATCATCATAGATATAAAAAATATAAAAAATCCGAAAATTACAAACTCTGTTCAAACTCAGTTATACTATAATTTCAATAATAAATTCAGTAAACTGAAAAACGATAAAGAAAAAATTGAATTCGTTAAAAAAATGATTGATGAAAATCCGTCTTCACCGGTTTGTATCTTTTTTGTTAATTTTTTAAATACCGACAAGTATTATTCTTACCATAAAAAATTAAGTGTCGGCTTAGCAAAATATTCCGGTAATAAGATAGTTAAAGACTATATTACAAAAACTGAAAATGTTAAAAATTTATCAACAGGTAAAGTTGCCCCGGAAATAAGCCTTCCGAATCCGGAAGGGAAAATAATAAAATTATCCTCGCTCAGAGGCAATTATGTTTTAATTGATTTCTGGGCTTCATGGTGCCGCCCCTGTCGTGCCGAAAACCCAAATAACGTAAAATTATATAAAAAATATCACGATAAAAGTTTTGAAATTTACGGTGTTTCACTTGACAGAGACAAAAATGCCTGGCTTAAAGCAATAAAAGATGATAATTTAACTTGGACACAGGTCAGCGATTTGAAATTTTGGCAATCCGAAGGTGCAAAAATATATAACGTCCGATCCATTCCGCATACGGTACTCTTAGATAAAGACGGTAAAATTATTGCTGCCGGTTTAAGAGGCACAAGTTTAACAAAAAAACTAAAAGAAATTTTTGGAGAATAAAATGCCTGAACTACCGGAAAAACCGACTTTAAAAGATTTGCAGGATTATATTAAAACTGTTGCAGATGAACGCGGTTGGGATAAAAATAATCATTTGGAAATTTTTTTGCTCTTATCGGAAGAAATGGGAGAATTAGCAAAGGCGATAAGAAATAAAATCGGTTTGTATTCAGAAAAAAATAAAGAATCGAATAAGGAAGAATTAGAACTTGAATTTGCAGACGTTTTAAATTATCTTTTTGATCTGGCTAACTGTTTTAATATCAACTTAGAAGAAGCTTTCAGAAAAAAAGATACAATTAATTCAAAAAGAACTTGGACATCAACAAAATTATAAAATAACTAAAATTCGGTACGGTGAAAACAAAACAAACTCTATTAATTACCGTATTTCTGCTTTTATCATATTTCGGAAATACACAAACAACAATAAACAATGAAAGTTTATTAAAATCTGAACTTGATACTATTTCTGCACAAAAACTGCCGATTACTTCCGTAGCACTGAATCAAAACGGTAATTGGATTATTTTTTATGGTGATATCGGTTTCTCTTTTGTAACAATGCCGGCGAAATTATCTGCAAAATTAGATACATTAAACAAAAAACAAGTCCCTTTGAAAGACATTGATTTCGTAGGTAATTCCGGTTGGGTTTTGTTGGCTGAAGACAATGCCTTTTATTCTGACTCTCTTCCCGCTAAAATTCTGTCGGATCTTAAAAAAATTAACCAACAAGGAAAAATAATTAAATGTATAAGTATTTATAATGATAAAAGTGTCGTTTTATATACACCAAAAACTCATTATCAACACAATATTTCATCTTTATTAAAAAAGAAATTATCCGATTTAAAATATCGTAACCAGCGAGTAAAAAATATTGCACTTACAAAAAAGGACGGATGGATTGTTTTATATGCAAAAAAAGGATTTTCATACTATAATATTCCGCTTTCAATGTCAATAAAAATAAAAGAACTTGTTCAAAACGGCTCAACCCTCAATAATGTGTTTTTCTTAGGTGAAAAATGGATTGTAATATATGATAAGTATAAATATATCAGCAACTTATAAACTTTTAATATGCGGTTTTTTATTTTGAGTATTGCTTTATTTTTTAATGTACAATTAAGCTGTGCCCAAAATACTTTAACTGCTGAATTATCATTACCGACTCAAATAAGTAACAATAAAAACTTTACGGTAACATTAACAATAAAAAAACCGGAAAATCTTCATTCCTTTGCCGTTTTTACACAAAAAATTCCAAACGGATTCTTCGTTAATCCGAAAATTCTTAATGGTGCAAATTTTTCTGTTAAAGATAATTTGCTTACAATAAGATGGTTGCGACTTTCCGGAAAAAATTCTGTTACGGTTTCATACACGATTTCTTATCTTAAAGGATTATCCGGAGTGTATTCTCTTTCCGGAAATCTCAATTACCTTATCGGAAATAAAAAAGGTGAGTACAAACTTAAAAAATATCGCTTTTCAATAATACCCGAAAACTTAACAACTGTCAAAAATTTAGATAATTACAGTATCAATTATGAAACTTATCAAAATGTAAAATGTGTCAGAAAAATTATGCCGCAACCCGATAAAAGCTATTTAACAGAAATAAAAATAAGTAATTTACCGAAAAAAATTCAATGTATTATCGTTGAAGAAATATCTTCCGATTTTGAAATTCAAAGTTCCCGTTCGGCAAACGTAACAATTACAGAAAATAAAAGACTTATTCAATTTAACAAAGTCAATTCCGGTAATAATAAAAGTATTTTGCTTTCGTATCTTTTAATTCCGAAACAACGAAATGAAACAAAAACACCGGTTATTTTCGGCAAAATATCATTTATAAAAAATGGTCAAATCATTAATCTTCCGATTGAGAATCTACCGTAGATGTTCCGGTTTGTGAAATCTTAAAAAAGTAATACAACAAAGTTCCGACAATTAATATTGAAAACAATACAGTCGGCAACGAAGCAAAATCACTGCCTATTTTATCTGCTTTATCATAAAAATCACTGCCCTTCATAAAATAGTACATAAGAACGGCAAGTCCGTTGTTGAAAAAATGAACAGTAACGGGAACCCAAATATTTTTTGACCAAACAAACAAATAACCAAATAATGCTCCCAGTAAAAATCGAGGTAAAAATCCGTAAAACTGCATATGAACAGCACTAAAAATAAATGCTGAAATCAAAATTGCCGCATGTTTATTTTTTGTCCATTCTCTGAAAAGTTTCAACAAAATTCCTCTGAATAAAAACTCCTCTCCTATTGCCGGCAATAAAGCCACTAAAATTACATTAACAAAAAGTCCGCCGATTGTTTTAACATTTAAAAATGCTTCGGTTATTTTTCCGGCAGACTCTTCCATTGCCTTTAATTTATCTTCAAAACCTGAAAACCCCGCAGGAAAAGTCATTTTGGCATTTATTGCAGCAGTAAAATTAATGAGAGGTATTGCAAAAAAAATTATTAAAACTGCTAATAAATAAATATTCAAATTACTTTTTGTATTAACTCTTAAATAAATTGCAGGATTTTTTGAAAATACATAAGCTGCAACTATCGGCGGAACAACAAATATTCCGAGATGTTGAATAAATTGCATGTATTTTATCAAACCTATATTTTCCGGATTATTAACATTCATCGCTTCACTAAAAGATGACAAATGCAACCCGAAAAAAGGAATTGCTGTTATCAAACCCAATATTAAAAATACAAAGAATGATGTAACAATAATAAATAATAAAAATAAGACTCGTGTAAAAGGATGCGAATGTTCAAATAACGGATTTTTCATTAATTCGATTGTATTTCTTGGGTTAAAATTGTTTGTGTGGGAAAAGCAAAATCTAATCCGGCTTGGTTAAATTTTTGTAAAATCTGTAAATTTATTTCATTTGGTGCTAAAAACCAATAATCCGGTTTGCTTAAAATATAATATGTAAAATTAATATTTAAAGAAAAGTCCCCGAATGATTGAAAATACACAACACAATTATTATTCGTATATTCACACTTTTCATTAATCATTTTAAGAATCTCGATTCCTTTATTTATATCATCAGGAGTTGTTTCGTAAGTTAATCCCAGGGTAACAGTCATTTTTCGACTCGGTTCCGAACTGATATTTTCAATATATTTTTCAGTAAAGTTTTTATTCGGAATGGTAACCGTTCTTCCGGCAAGTGTTCTTAATTTCGTACTGCGTAAGCCCATGTCAAAAACAGTACCGTCATAACCGTCAATTACAATTCTGTCTCCTATTTGAAACGGCTTATCCATAAAAACCGTTACTCCGCCAAAAAGATTTGCCACCGAATCTTTTGCCGCCATAGCAAATGCCAAACCGCCTAATCCGAGTCCGGCAAGTAAAGCCCCCACATCATAGCCCGCATTATTTAATCCTATAACAATTGCCATTGCCCAAATAAGTGCTTTTAAACTTTTTCTTACTATCGGCATCAGCTGATCGTCAAGGTTGCCTTTTGTTTTTTTAACAAGCGGACTTAAATATTCAACTAATATTGAATCAACTAAGCGTACAACCAACCATGACACATCAAAAGTAAAGGCAACATAAAAAGCCTTGTCGGCAAAATTTGCAAATCCTTCCGATAAATTCAGATATGAAACAGCATACCAAATTCCGCCCAGAACTAATGCCAAAATTACGGGTTCTTCAATTTTATCAATAATTAAGTCGTCTAATTTTGATTTCGTCTTTTTAGTAATCTTTTTTATAATATTTCCCGAAAGCCAATAAATTGCCTTTGCCACAATGAATGTTCCTAAAATTATTAAAAATGCAACACTCCATTCTGCAATCGTATTTCCGTAGAAAGTCTTCTCAAAAAATTCACTCATATCTTTTTTTTATTTATTTTGCAAATCTATTAAAGAAAATTTATTTAAAAAATCGAAAATCTTATTACTTTTATCCTTTCAAACTAAAATTACTTAAAATGAAAAAATTTATTTATTTATTCATTACATTCTCACTTCTTTTTCAATATGCTGATGCTCAAAGAAGAAAACAAACTATCAAATGGTTTAGTATAGCAGCAAAAGTCGGTTACGGGAATTCAGTTCTTTTAAATGTTAATAATATTGAAGATAAACATGTTGAATTTAATTATTTAACCCCGAGTTTATCATACGGCGGGCGTTTTACGTTTACTTACGGAAATAAAATCGGTTTCGGTATTGATGTCTTGTTCTCAAATTTCGGTCAAAATTATACAATTGATAATAACAGCGATATTTACGATAAAAACTTAAAAATAAAATCACTTGATATTTTACCGTTTTTCAGATATTCCGGAGAAAAAGGCGGTTATCTTGAAATTGGTCCTAAATTTTCAAACGTAAAATCTCTGACAATTACAAACTCAATAAGCAACCCTAATCCGCCGTTTAAATCTACGGATAATATTGCCGCTAATTATGCACCAAAATTTACAAGTTTAGTTTTGGGCTTTGGGCTTGCCGTATATAAAAATGAACGTTTTGATGTTAACCTCGGAACACGATTTGCTTATTCATTTACGGATTTTACACCGGGTTATTCATACAATGTAGTTGATGACGGATACTATATCCCGTCTGAAGAAATCTTAACTCCCACAAATCCGCTTTCGATACAACTTATTTTAGAGGTAAACTATTATTTTGCATTTTACGGAGATGCTACCTGCGGTAAAGGTCGATTGATGCTTTTTAAATAAAAAATTGAATGTCAGAAATAAACAAGATAAGGGCTTTTATTAAGCCCGAAATGGATAAATTCAATCCCTTTTTTAAAAAAGCAGTTAAAAGTAATGTTCCGCTCTTGGACATTATTATGAACTATATTATTCGGCGAAAAGGCAAACAAATGAGACCTATGTTTGTCTTTCTTTCGGCTAAACTTGTCGGAGAAGTTACCGAAAGCACATATACGGCTGCCGCTCTTATTGAGTTAATGCACACAGCCACATTAATTCACGATGATGTTGTTGACAATTCACATAAAAGACGCGGTTTTTTCTCAATAAGTGCTTTGTGGCGATCGAAAATTGCCGTTCTTGCCGGTGATTTTCTGCTTTCTAAAGGCTTACTGTTAGCCGTTCAAAAGAAAGAATTTGAATTACTGGAAATTGTGTCCGAAGCTGTTAAAGAAATGGCTGAGGGTGAACTGTTGCAAATGGAAAAATCACGAAAATTAGATATTTCCGAGGAAACCTATTTTGAAATAATTTATAAAAAAACCGCAACTTTAATTGCCTCATGTACCGCTGCCGGTGCTGCTTCTGCCGGTGCTGATGAACAAACAATCAAAAATCTGAAACAATTCGGTAAAAATGCGGGTATCACTTTCCAAATAAAAGACGATCTTTTCGATTATCAAAAAACCAATTTAACAGGGAAACCTTCAGGAAATGATATACAAGAAAAAAAAATGACTTTGCCGCTGATTTACGCTTTGAAAAATGCAAATAAATCCGAAAAAAGACATATATTAAAATTAGTTGCAAAATCTTCCGAAAAGCAATCTTCCGTTAATGAAATTTTAAATTTTGTTAACGATAAAAACGGTTTAAAATATACTGAACAAATCTTAAACGAATATAAAACGAAAACACTAAAAAATCTTGACAGCCTGCCGAATTCGCTTCCGAAAAAATATCTTTCTGCTCTCGTTGAATATATAACCGTCAGAAAAAAATAACTTCTGTCCGATTTTTGTTTACCTTTTGCTTACCCCTATCTCTTGATTATCTAATTTTTAGAATCTAAATTTGCAATAAAATTCTGCTTAACAGCTGTTGATTTAGTTATTTAAGTAAAACAAAGGTTATTTCATCAAAAAATGAAGCCTTTTTATATATAAACCTATAAATTTGCCGGTTAATACAGAATTTTACGCTTTTATTCAACAGAACAACTTAGACCCGATATACTATGAAAAATCTATTTTTAAAAATAACAAAAACTGCAACAGTTTTGTTCCTGATATTTTTTTGGAGCTTCTCATATACCATATTAGCTCAAACAGGTCCGGGCGGTGTCGGAAATGCCGCCGGAACTTCCGGACAACCGAAAAATATTCTGTGGCTTGATGCCGGCACTTTGGGATTAACTGATGGTGCTGATATCGCAACATGGACTGACCTTTCAGGCAACAATAATAATTTAAGTCAACCGACTGCCGGTTTTACGCCTGTTTTTCAGAATGATGCAAGCAATTTAAACGGACATCCGAGAGCAGAATTTTCTAAAACAAACAACCGCATTGTTATTAATCCTTTCAATGATATGCCCACTTCCGGTATTACCACTTTTATGGTTTATAAAACAACCGACAGCGGAGACGGTCTTCTTTCTTATAACACTTCAAGCACAGACAATGCGTTTCTTTTATACAATAACAGTTCGCTGACAACCTATCTCAACGGCGGAAATAACGTTTCCGGAAATGCTTTTAACAGCGGAAATTGGCAAATGATGTCTCATAAATGGAAAAGCAGCGGCGGCAATTTAATCATTAATCAAAACGGCGATCCTGTTCATTCTGCAACTTTTCAAAACGGCGTTTCAATTCCCTCAGGCGGAAGTCTTGCAATCGGCGGCGAACAAGATTCTCCCGACGGCGGATATTCAGCAGGACAAGCATTTCAGGGCGAGATTGCCGAAGTAATAATGTATAACTCTTTTCTGAATTCAGCACAAAGATTAATCGTTGAAAATTATCTCAGCGAAAAATACAACTTAGCTTTTGCAACTGCTTCAAACAATAAATTCGGAAATGATGCAAATTTTAACTCAAATTATGTATATAATATTGCCGGCATAGGAAAAGAGACTGACGGCAGCCAAAATCAAACAAGTTCCGGCGGCTTATATCTTTACGAATGGAATTCTACTCTTGCAAACGGCGAATATATGATGCTTGCACATGATAATACAGCCAATAACTCAACAACAACATATACCGGAGCAGATTTACCCGCAGTAACTCAAGCTTCATGGGCCCGACAATGGTATATTGAAAAAACTGCATCTGACGGAATAGATGCAAAATTAATTTTTGATTTTAAAGAAGCATTGACAGACGGTCAATATCCGACAAATGTTGCTAACTATGTTTTATTATACAGAAGCACTGCAACCGGATCATATACAAAAGTTACAGTTGCCGGACAAGGAAGTTTTGATGCCGACCAAGTGTATTTTAACGTTGCCGATGCCGATTTACAAAACGGCTATTACACCATCGGAACCGATGATGAAACAAACAGTCCGATCGAAGGAATTGCCGGAAGAACTTGGTATGCTCTCGCAAGCGGAGACTGGGATAATTGGGAATATTGGACACTTGATCCCGCCGGAGCATTACCCAATAATCCCGGTCATGAAACTCCTGCGTCTCAAGATAAAGTTGTCATACAAACAGGTAAAACAATTACTGTTTCTGCAAACAATAAAACAACAGCAGGAATTACCGTTAACGGAATTCTTCAACTCGGCATCACTTCCGGTCACAATTTTACAACGATTAAAGGAAGCGGAAGAATTAAATTAGCAAGTGATAATTTCCCGCTCGGTGATGCAACGGATTTTGTAACAAAAGGACAAGGTGAAGGAACCGTTGTGTGGCAAGGCGGTTCATATAATCTTGCAACACCGCACACATTTTTTAATATGGAAATCAATTTGGATAATGCTGCAAACACTTTAACAATGCTTGCCGATTATACTTTAAACGGCAGATTAACTATTGAAAACGGTATTTTTCAAATTAATGATAATTCTGCAACAACAAATCTAAATCTTACCGTAACCGGCAATGTCAGCATACAAGCAAACGGACAAATTCTTACCGGAACAGGCAATGCACGCCATCAATTTAACATATACGGGAATTTTACAAATAACGGAACCGTTAAATTTACAAACAGAACAGCTGCCGATTATGCAAATGAAGCAACTGACGGAATTGTGGATGCTAATTTTTTAAGTCCCGATGCAAATCAGGAAGTTTTATGTAACGGTACAACAAATTTTTACAGAATAGAAATTGATAAAGGAAATGATAAAACCTATATCCTCTCCCTTCAAGCAACAGCTTCGGCTGATTTTAACTTGTTCGGATATGCAGCTCAAGGGCATTCGGCAACATCTCAACTTGCAAACAATGCAAATGCTCTGGGATTAATAAAAGGAACGGTAAAAATAGGTTCGAACATCAACATCCCCGTATTAAATACCGTAAATAATTATAATATTTCAGAAGCTGCACGTTTATGGATTGCCGGAGGAAGCGTTCAAAAAAATTCCGGAACAGCAATTGTTCCTTATGGTATTATCCAAATTTCTTCCGGTTTGCTTGAAGCAAAAATTAACAGCGGTATTACAATCAGAGCTAACGGATTAATAAAAATTGAAGGCGGTATCGTAAATACAAATCAAATCAGAACTTCCGTTTATGGTTCGACAAATGTAGGCGGATACATACAATCCGGAGGAACTGTTAATATCATTAACCCCGCCGTTACAAATAACAGTTATTATCATTTCAGCTTAACTTATCCCGGAAATGTTTTCAATATGTCCGGAGGAACCCTGCATATATTTGACGCTAACGGAACCGCAACAAACCAAGGCGGAATTTTTATCGCTTCCGACCCGGCAAATGTTAACGTTACCGGCGGAACTGTTATTGCAGAAATTGCCGGAACAAGTAATACATTTAAAATTACATCCAAAGCACTTTTTTATAATCTCATATTCAGAAACACAAATGATAACACAACCGATCATCTTTTGGATGCCGGAACAAATATTAACGGAAATGCCGATGCCGATTTGGCAGCTCAACCTTTGGTCGTTTTAAATGATTTTACAATCGAAGATAATTGTTTCCTCAATCACAACGGACAAGATATAACAATAGGAGGTGGTTTTTCAATTGCTGAAAACACTCAAAAACAAGGTGCTCATAACTATGGATTATTATACGATTCTTCTAAACCAAATACTTTAACTTTCAACAGCGATAAAAGTGATACCTTATATATCGGACATAATGTTGATGACGGTTATGAACTGTATGTATGGAATATGACCGTTAATAAAACAAACGGTGCAGAAATTGTTTTAAAAGGAGACCCAAATAAAGATCCGACTCAAACAACTTTAACACAAGAATACTATAACAGATTAATAAATGTACAAGGAACCATTGATGTTATAAAAGGAACATTTAATCAGGGACATCAGTCCATTCGACTTTTCGGACCGGTACAAGTTAAAAAAACAGGAATTTTAGGTGTGTATATTGCCGGCACAACAGAATTAACCGCATATATTATGCTTAAAGATAATGATACTGTATTAGAAACAGAAGACGGAGCACAACTCGGTAATTTTAAGCTTAATCCGCAAGGCGGAGCTGTTGTTTCTCTCGGAAGTAACGTTTATATCAAAAGAATCGGTTATTTCAGAGGACTTTTAAACCTTAAAACCTACAAATTAAAAGTTGACTATTTACATCAAAAATCAACTCTTAACAATTTTTCCTATACCGGCGGAAGTACAACTAAAATGATTTTCAGCGATGCAAATGCTTCTGACGGCGGAATTCAATTATACATTCCCGGAAATATAAGCAGTAATACTGATTTTGGCTTGCCGCTCGGAACACAAACCGGAACAGCAAGATATACACCGGTAAGAATACGTATAACCGCCTCAACCGACGACGGATACATTCAAATAAGACCGGTTGACGGAGAATTACAAACAACGAATTTAGCCGGCGGAAATCTGCTGTCTTATTACTGGAGAGTCGGACATTCTGATTTTACAACTTTACCGACGGTTATCTATCGCTTTGTATATGATGACTCTGATGATGATGCCGGGGATGAAGCAAATTTTATTGCAGGGAAAGTATTGGATGAAGATCCGTTTACTCGTGCACCTCAATCAGGAACAATCGGCAGCATTAATACATCAAATAACCGAATTAGTTTTGATGTGCTTACACTTGAAAAAGCAAATTATACAGCCGGTGTTGCAAACCGATTTACCGGCAGCGTCAGAGTTTACTACAGTCGCTTATGGAACGGTTGGACAGGTAATCATTGGTCAGACCCCAATGTATGGTCAACCGTATCTCACAACAGCTCCACAAATACAGGAACATACCCGCAAACAGGTGATATCGCCCGTGTAGGATACGATACAGGAAACACAAACGGAGGCAGCGGCGGAGACTACCACTCCATTCTTTGTGATATCAATAACATAAATATTGCCGCACTTATTTTTGACGGCGACGGAACAACCTGGAATCCGCGTGTATATGTACAAGAAACCCAAACTCATAACTTTAATTATATTTCGGGACGCGGCGGTTTTGTCGAAAGAGTTTCTCCTGCAAACATCCCGACAGTAATTGCCGATATGGGAGATTTTGTAAATAATACCGAAGCCTATTTCTATTATCACGACCGTGCAGACGGTATAACCGTACTCCCGAATCATCCTGAATATCCGAATCTTAGAATAGAAGGAAATACTTCTTCCGGTGTCGGCAACAGAATCCTCATTTTTCCTGTTGACATTGAAGTAAAAAGGGATATGAAAATTGACGGCGGTGCTGTTATAAGAACAGATAATGATGCAGACGGCGATATCTTAGTTGACAGAAACTTTTATGTTGGCGGATACAGAGACGGTGCATTTGAATTCTCAACAGACGGTACAGCCAGAACACTGACGGTAAAAGGAAACATTACAATCAGAGACGGACAGGCACAATCTTCAAATAACTACCTTTCTGTTTTAAACACAAGTCCGAATAATTTAAAACACAAAATTATTTTAACCGGAAACCTGATACAAAGAGAAGGTACAATCAATTTATTTTCAGATAATACCGGCGGAAACAATGCTATTCTGGAATTGCAGGGAGAGCAAAATGCCGCATATACTTTTTTAGCCGGTAATACCGCTGATTTTTATCGATTTGTTATAAATAAAGGAAACAGTCAAACCTATTCTTTCAGTTTTGATAATAATTTTAATTTAGGCGGTCCGACAAACGGTGTCGGTATTCAGAAATCTGTTGAACTGCAAAACGGAACACTGATAATTAATAATTCCGGAATTAATATTGACATTAACACCGGTAATGATAATTTTTATATCCCGTCTTCCTCCTGTCTCGAAATCAGACAAGGACAAGTAAATGTTTCAGGTGATGATACAGGAATTTTACTCGACGGTAAATTACTCATAAGCGGCGGAATTGTAAATATGGATGATGCAAATTTCCCGGCTACGGCAAACGGAAATAATTACATTCAATACTCGGCATCAGGAAACGCAACATTAGAAATAACTTCCGGCTCATTAATTGTCGGTTCTCAAATCAGAAGAGGACTTACAAGTACCGAAGGAATTTTAACATATAATCAAAGCGGCGGAACTGTTATTATCGGAAAAAATACAGCTCCGGAAGAAAACAGAGGTGTCTTTGAAATCTTAAATACAGGAAGTTCATTTACACATTCAGCCGGTAGTTTAAGTATTGTCCGTCAACAAACAAATCCGACTTTTGCAAGTTTATATCTTGATCCCGAAACAACAAATTTATCAGCCGGAACAACAATTACATTAGGTAGCGGAGATACACCCGCAAATCAAGAATTCGGTATTTATTCAACCGTTGCATTACAAAATTTAACCCTTGATAATACAAGTACCAATAATCCGAAAGCAAAAATGTGGACAATTCCTTTAACTCTTAACGGAGAATTAAATATTCAAGGCGGAACCGAATTTAAAACAAACGGATTAGATTTGAATTGCTACGGAGATTTTACAAATGCAGGAACATTCACAGCCGGAGGTAATACAACTTATTTTAAAAATAATTCCGACCAGCAAATTAACGGAAATACAACATTTTGGAATTTAACAAATCAAAACACAGCAAACCTAAATCTTGCTTCCGGAACGACCGATATTGTTATTGATAATATATTGGATCTGCAATCCGGAACATTAAACGACAATGCCAATGAAATTCAAGTTTACGGAAATATTAATAATGATGCCGTACATACTTACGGAGGAACGGGTATTGAAGACGGAATTTCATTAGTCGGAACATCACAACAAACAATGACCGGAAGCGGAACATACGGTAAATTAACAATAAATAACGGAAACGGCATTGTGCTTCCCGTAGGAAATACACCGTTAATTTCAGAATATTTAAAGTTAGAATCCGGAATTTTAAATATTGGCGGAAATATTTTAACACTCGGTATTAATTGCCGAATACAAGAAGCAAATCCGTTCGGAATAAATAATATGATCGGAACAAATGTTTCATTTACTGACTACGGTGTTAAAAAACTCTTCCCGTCAGGATCAGGAACTTTTACCTTTCCCGTAGGATCAGTCAGCGGTGCATTAAATAAATATACACCGGCAATTGTTACAATTACACAAAATACAAGTACAATACAAGTACAACGGGTTATCTTATTTTAAAACCTGCCGATGAAATTCACCCGAGTATTATTGATGACTCAGAAGGTACAGACCCGGATATTGTTGATATGGATAACGTTTTACAATATTATTGGGTTTTAACAGCAACTGGCTTCACGGATTTTTCCGGAACAACTGAATTTTATTATAATGAAAATGATGTTAAAGTTACTGCACCTTATGATGTTTATGATTACATAACGGCAAAATTGTTAAACGACGGAACCGGAAATTGGGTAAAATACGATAATGTCAGTAATGTCAGTAAATTTGATGAAACCAATAAAAAACTTATTTTCGATTATTCTAATGTATCGGATGTTGACATAAGCGGTGATTATACTGCCGGTGTTGACGGTTCAACATTTCTCGGAGCCATACCCGATCAAGTACCTTTGTATGTTTCAAAAGGTGTAGCCGGCGGCGGTCCTTTTACAAATTTAGATTGGCATACAGCTGATACATGGCGTGTTGATGACGGAACAGGTACATGGGTACTTCCTGCTTCTTTAGGCTTACCCGATATTCCTGACGGTGCAAGAGTAAGAATATATACCGGAGACAGAGTTACAACAGCTGTTAATTATATATCGGCATATACTACAGAAATACTGGGAACACTTGATGTCGGTACAACTTTCGGAAATCGAATAGGAAATGTATCCGGTACCGGAACTTTATATTCGGAAAGAGGCAGTCTGCCTGCCGGCTTTTATGAAGATTTTTTCTCCGCAAGCGGCGGAACAGTTGAATTCGGAGGAAGTACAAATTACTGTGTTTTAAGTCAAATTACACAAGTTAATAATTTAACATTCAGCGGTACAGGCAAAAGAGAATTACCGAATCTTACTCTGACAATATTAGGTGATTTACTTTTTTCCGATAACGGAACAAGTTCTCCTGATGTAATTAATGAATTTGACCAAACAATAAAAATAAGAGGTGATATAACATATAATGCCGGAACTTTTGATGCCGGTCTCGGAGCAGATGCCATTATTGAATTTGCCGGTACATCGGCTCAAAACATTTTGGGAACAAGCAGTTTTACGGGAACAAACGCATTCAATCATCTTACAATGAATAATTCATCCGGACTTACATTATCTCGTTCGGTTGATATTAATTACAATCTGAATTTCACATCCGGTGTTATTCACACAACAACAACCAACATTCTCACATTAGAAAATACAAATGAAACAGTTGTTACAGGTGCCGGTTCGGGAAATTATGTTGACGGTCCGTTGAATAAAAATATTATAATTGGCGGTAAATTTCTTTTTCCTGTCGGAAATAATACAAGATACGGATATGTAATTCTGGATAATATTGATCAATCAAATTATTGGCAAGCTGAATATTACAATCACAATCCTTTAAATGACGGTTATGATCCGGCAAATTTCCTTGCTCCGATTAAAGTTGTCAGTGAAAACGAGTTTTGGAGAATAAATGGTCCGGCAAGCAGTTCGTCTTATGTCGAATTAAGGTGGGATGCTTCGAGCGGAGTTTCTTCAGTTGCAACAGAAAGAGATGATCTTCGGGTAGCTGAATGGATTTCTGCAAACAGCCGATGGGAAGTTTCTCATTCTACAGCAACAGCAAGCGGTTCAGCAACTGACGGAACTGTTACAACAAACCCGACAAGTCCGGCATTAAACGGAAATCATATATTTACTCTCACATCTCAATTACTGATTACCAATACTTGGGAAGGTAATATTTCTACTGTTTGGAGTGATGCCGGAAATTGGTCAGCCGGAACAGTTCCTACAGGAAGTTCTGATGCAATAATTCCGACAAATCCGGTCGGCAACAGATTTCCTGAAATTAATGTTGCAGCACATTGTCATAAACTTGATATTCAAAGTTCGGCAACAGTTACAGTTAATGCCGCAAAATCATTAACATTAAACGGTGATTTTACAAATGACGGAATGCTTTTATTAAAATCACCTGCCGATGAAACCGCCTCTGCATCATTTATTGATAACGGAACAACTGCCGGAAGCGGAACCGTTCATATTGAACGTTATTTTTCCGCAAATAAATTTCATTATGTATCTTCTCCTATTCAATCCGGAGGAAATGCTTCGAGCGATTTATTTACGCAATCAAACTCATCCGGAAATTTTAATCCCAATTTCTATGTTTATGACGAAACATTTGATTTAGACGGAAATGCAGGAACAGCTCCTGCAGGTGCTTTTAATTCAGATAATTTAGTCTCGGGGTGGGTTTATGCATATCCGAACCAAACAACCGATGATCCTATGAAAACAAAAACAGGATATGCTTTTTATACGGATGAAAATCAATTAATAACATTCATCGGAACACCGAATACCGGGGATATTTCCATTAACGGTTTAGCATACACAAATAACGATCAGGTAAGCTGTTCTCTCCCAAATTATTATGACGGGTGGGATCTTGTTGCAAATCCTTACCCTTCAGCTATTGATTGGGATGTAATTAAAAGCAGCAGAACAAATTTAGACGACGGAATTTATGTATGGGACGGAACACAATATTCCAGTTATGCAAACGGAGTAAAAGGCGGAAATCTTAGTCTGTCAAACGAAATTGCTCCGATGCAGGCATTTTTTGTTCATGCCACGGCAAATTCGGCAGGCTTTTCATTGCATAATTCAAATCGTGTACATTCAACTCAAAATTATTTGAAATCTCCGAATAAAAATAATGCGAATGAAGATATACCGAATTTCATAAGACTTAAAATGCAGGCAAACGGTTATTCCGATTATGCGGTTGTGTATTTTAAATCAAATGCAACTTCGGGATTTGACGGAGATTTTGATGCCTTGAAATTATTCAGCAATATTGCTTCTGTTCCGCATATATATTCAATAAGTCAAAAAGACAAAACACCGCTTTCGATAAATGTATTACCGGAAAACAGTATGGCCGATTTAATTGTTCCTATAGCCGTAAAAATAGAACAAGCAGGAACATACACAATTTCGGCAGATAAATTTAATTTCAAAAATAATCACGTTTATTTTATCGACAAACAAAAAAATGTTGAAATTTATTTAAATGAAAATGCTCTTAACAATTATTCTTTTTATTGCGATGCCGGAATTATTTCCGACCGTTTTGAATTGCATTTCTATAAAAATAATGCACCCGAAGCTCTGAATCAAATAAAAGATACAACTGTTTTTGAAGACCGGGAACTTAATTTTATTTTACCGAAAAATTCTTTTATTGAAACAGATAAAAATGATAAAATATCAGGTTATTATGCAAAATTAGAAAACGATAACGATTTACCGGAATGGCTTACTTTTAACAACAAAACATTGACATTCTCAGGTATTCCCAAAAATGAAGATGTCGGTATTTTAACAATTAAAGTCTTTGCTTTTGATAAAATGGGTGCAACAGGATATCAAGAATTTAATTTATCCGTAATTAATACAAATGATGCTCCTTTTGTAGAAAATTCTATTCCTGATATGGAAACATATACATCAGAATTATATTCCTATACAATACCGAATAATATTTTTAATGATATTGACTTTGGAGATTTATTAACTTATTCGGCACAGTCCGAAAACGGCAATCAACTCCCCGAATGGCTGAGTTTTAATACCGAAACAAAAACATTCTCCGGAATACCCGAAAATGCAGGTGTTTTTCAAATAAAAGTTAAAGCAACTGACATTGCAGGAGCAAATACGTCTGATATTTATACTCTCACAGTTAAAGGAAGTTCCGATATTTCAAATGTATCTGAATCTGATTTCAATATCTATCCGAATCCGACAACAGGTAGATTTTTTATTGCAAATTCAAAACCTGTTGAACTGCATTATATAATTACAGACATAACCGGAAGTATTATAAAAGAAGAAAAATCCTTTACGAATAAAGAAGAAATAAATTTAACAGGATTTGGTGCAGGAATATATTTTATTAAAATACAAAATGAAACTAAAACATTAAGTTTTAAAATCATTCTGCAAAAATAAAAAACTGAAACCTGACACAAAAAAGAGGATTAAATATTAATCCTCTTTTTTTGTGGAGCATATCGGACTCGAACCGATGACTTCCACACTGCCGGTGTGACACTCTAGCCAACTGAGTTAATGCCCCGTTTTACAATACAAAAGTAAAACTTTTTAATATTTTAAAAAATATTTCTTAATTAACACAATAAACATACTGCTTTTTAAGTTCTTTAACTGAATAATAAGTTGGTTAATTTATCTTTTAGTTGCATTATTGAAAATTTAGTTGTATCTTTGCTCAAAGCAAATAAAAAAAACAATACAACATGGAACAATTAACAAAAAGAGAAGAGGAAATAATGCTGATTTTTTGGGAAATAAAAAAAGGTTTTGTAAAAGACATAATCAAAAGACTTCCTGAAAATCCGCCGTATAACACAATTTCATCAATTGTAAGAATTTTAGAAAAAAAAGGATTTTTAAAATATAAACAATACGGTAACACATACGAATACAGTCCTAAAATTTCAAAATCGCGCTATCGAAAACAAATATTTAAAACTGTTTTATCCGGCTATTTCGATAATTCATATAAAAATATCGTTTCATATATGATAAAAGAAAAAAAATTAGACCAAAAAGACATTGAAGAAATGATGAAAATAATTGAAAAAAGTGAGAATAAATGATGCTTAACACCTTAATATATTTACTCGAATTTTCTGTTTTAACAAGTATTTTATACCTGTTCTACAGATATTTATATTTTAAATTGGCTTATTTTGCCTGGAGCAGGTATTATTTCTATGCTGTTTTACTGTTCAGCTTAATAATTCCGTTACTGCCGAGTTTTTTCAATTATGAAAGTGTCGGGATAAGTGTTTCTCAAATTTTCAAGGAAACTCATTCCGGAAAAATAAATGCACTTATCAAAATTAATCAAAATTTTTTATATTTCGGGTATCGGTTTCTCAACATTTATTTTATTATTAAAACATTATTAATAATATGGTTATCAGGTGTTGTCAGATATTTATTTATTTTGCTTAAAAATATTTATTCTGTAATAAAACTTATAAAAAAAGGTCAAAAATTTCAACAAAAAAATTTCACAATTGTAAAAAGCGACTTTAACGGCAGTGTATTCTCATTTTTTAAGTTCATTTTTATTAACAACGAGTTTGAATTACTAAACGAGCAGGAAAAAGAACAAATTATTACACATGAAAAAATTCACGGTAACCAATTACATACAATTGATAATTTAATATTTGAAGTTTTCAGAAGTATCTTCTGGTTTAATCCTGTCTCAAGGCTTATAGCCGCAGACATAAAAATTATTCACGAATTTATTGTTGATAATATTCTTACCGGAAATAAAAATAAACCCGATTATTCAAAACTAATTGTAAAATTATCAGCAACTGAAAATAATTTCTTAACAGCAAGTAATTTTTCAAAAGAAGAAATAAAAAACAGAATAAAAATTATCAGTTATCCCGAAAATGAAAACATCAGAAAAAGACGTTTTATTATTTCAGTTCCGGTATTAGTTTTAACATTATTTGCATCGTGGTTTATTTTTTCATCAACAAATAATTATCTGAAAATTCCGAAAGAACCTGAAAAAATATTCAGTAAACCCTTCGATAACAACACATATAAAATAATTAGTCCGTATTTTACTCATAAGCAATTTGACGGTATTACGGTGTCTCACAAAGAAGTCAGTTATGAAGTAAAAAGTTTTTCAAATATATATGCTGTTGAAAGCGGAACAATATCACATACAGAAACAAAAAATGTTTTCGGCTTAAAAGAAATTACTGTTACGGAAGAATTAAAAAACGGATATAAAATTCACTATTCCGGACTTTACAAAATATTTATTAAACCGAACAAAAAAATAAAAAAAGGAGAACTCATTGCAAAAAGCGGAGACATCAGATTATACCCGACAATAAATATAAAAATATCAAAAAATGACACAACTTATAATCCTGAAAAACTTTATTAAAAAATGAACGGCAACAAATACAAAAATAATAAATTAGAACAACATCGGGGTTTATTGCTGCAAATAAGCATTATTATTTCATTGATGATAGTTTTGGGAGCATTCAATTACAAAACCAAAAATAAAAATAAAATTACGGGAAATTTTGTTGAAATAAATCTTGAAATTGACACAAATAACATTAATAACAAGCTAATTATCAAACCGTTGCCCACATTTGCAAATTTAAACATTGATACTCCGGCACGATTTCCGGGCGGAGAAATTGCATTACAAAAATATTTTAAAAAGAATTTACAATATCCCGAAAAAGCAAAAAAACAAAACATTCAAGGTCGCATTTATGTAAAATTTACAATTACGCGACACGGAAAAATCAAAAATATAAAAATCGTACGAAGCATTAATCCGTTAATTGATAAGGAAGCAGTAAAATTAATAAA
The DNA here is from genome assembly GCA_013152535.1 of Chlorobiota bacterium. GTDB lineage: Bacteria > Bacteroidota > Bacteroidia > Bacteroidales > JAADGE01 > JAADGE01. The sequence goes on along the minus strand of JAADGE010000055.1, from coordinate 13,942 downwards.
AAATATGCCCGATTGGACACCGGCAAAATCAAAAAACGAACAAGTTGAAAGTGAGCAAATTTTACCTGTCATGTTTATAAATAATCAAAAGCAATCGTCATGGAAAAGAAAAAAAACAACAAAGCAAATTTAGAAAAAATGAAAACATTGTTTTTCATTATCAGCATCGGAATTGTATTTGCAATTATTAATTATGCATTCAGCATAGAATCCCGAAAATCTGAAAATACAATTTCAAAGTCCGTAAATTCAGAAATATCTGAAATAATTCCAATCACTCGTCCGCCGGATGAAAAACCAAAACCAAAAACAACAATACCTAAGCATATTATCACAGATATTATTAATATTGTTGTTGACAGTTCGAAAATTGAAACTCCGGAATTTTATATACCTGAATTTGAAGACTCTGCATTATACCAAATTCCTAAAGAAATTGATACTGAACTGATTTATAACCCGAGTGTTAAACCAAAATTTCCCGGAGGCATTCCCGCTTTGCAACAATATATTGCAAAACACACAAAATATCCGAATGCTGCATTAAGAAACGAAATACAAGGAACCGTGTTTTTAAGATTTGAAGTAACGAAAAAAGGCACAATCGGAACAACCGTAGTTCTGAATAAATCTGTTGATAAATTATTACAAGACGAAGCAATAAGAGTTATAAAATCATTACCGAATTTTAATCCCGGCATACAAAACGGAAAGCCTGTCAGTGTTTGGTTTTCACTGCTGGTTTCATTTAAATTATATTAAAAATAAAATTAGTTTGTATAAAAAATAAAAAAGCATTAACTTTATCGACTCAAATGTTAATGTTTAAACTATTATTTAACATTTAAAAAACAAAACAATGGAAATTAAAAAAAATCCCAAAGCAAATCTGGAAAAATATAAGCTGATGTTTTTGGCAATCGGCTTAATAATCAGTATCGGTGTGTTAGTTTCAGCTTTTAATTGGTCTTCTACATCTGCAAAATCTGATTTAGCTGTAAATCAAAATATTGAAGAAGAAGACATGGTAGAAATTACCCGTCAAGATGAAAAGAAACCGCCGCCGCCGCAACAACAACAAAAACAACAAACAATTGAGGTTATTAATATCATTGATAATAACGAAGATGTTAACGATGATGTTGAATTAAACCTTGAATATGATGAAAACGAAGATATAAACCTTGAAGACACAAATAACGGAGAAGAAGATCAAATTTTTATATATGTTAAAAATATGCCGGAATTTCCGGGCGGTGTTGTTGCATTAAAGCGCTACATTGCAACTCATGTTGTTTACCCTGCCGTTGCCAGAGAAAACGGAATTGAAGGTACTGTATTTTTAAGATTTGAAGTTACAAAAACCGGAAAAATAGGTAAAGTAGAACTTCAAAAAGGTGTAGATCCTTTACTTGATAATGAAGCAATTAAAGTTATTAAAACCCTTCCGAGATTTAAACCGGGAGAACAAAACGGCAAAAAAGTAAGTGTTTGGTACTCAATACCTGTTACATTTAAATTAAATTAAATCATTAAACTCTTTATATTTTAAACAGCCGTTAAATACGGCTGTTTTTTTATTAATTTACAAAATAACAGTTTCAAATAACAAACCTTTTCGCTATTAATGATTGAAAAAAAATTACATAACATACAAACAGAAACAGCTGTTGTTGTAGGCATTATAAAACAAGATCAGTCAACAGAACAAGTTGACGAATACCTCGCAGAATTAAACTTTTTAGCAAGAACTGCCGGAGCTGTTGTTAAAAAACAATTTACACAAAAAAGAAATTTTGCCGACAAAAAAACATTTGTCGGCAGCGGAAAATTTTTTGAGATTAAAACCTATGTCGAAGAAAATGATATTGATACGGTAATATTTGACGATGAATTATCGCCCTCCCAACTTCGAAATACAGAACAAGAATTAAAATGTAAAGTTCTTGACAGAACAAATCTTATTTTAGATATTTTTGCAAGTCGTGCAAGAACAGCACATGCAAAAACTCAAGTTGAACTTGCTCAATATGAATACCTTATGCCTAGATTAAAAGGTATGTGGACTCACCTCGAACGACAAAGAGGCGGAATCGGAATGCGAGGTCCGGGTGAAAAAGAAATTGAAACCGATCGACGAATTGTAAAAGATAAAATTGCTTTACTTAAAACGAAACTCGAAAAAATTGACAGACAAAAAACTGTTCAGCGAAAAAATCGCGGCAAATTAGTTCGTGTAGCTTTAGTCGGATATACCAATGCAGGAAAATCAACCTTAATGAACCTAATAAGTAAATCTGATATTTTTGCCGAAAATAAATTATTTGCAACTTTAGATACTACGGTTCGTAAAATGGTAATAGAAAATTTACCGTTTTTATTGGCTGATACGGTCGGATTTATAAGAAAATTACCGCATCATCTCATAGAGTCCTTTAAATCAACACTGGATGAAGTTCGAGAATCTGATTTATTACTTCATATTGTTGACATCTCTCATCCGAATTTTGAAGAACAAATTACAATTGTTAACAAAACACTTGCCGACATAGGTGCCGGAGACAAGAAAATCATAACTGTTTTTAATAAAACAGATGCTTACAAATTTATTCAAAAGGACGAAGATGATTTAACTCCCGTAAAAAAAGAAAACTATTCACTTGCAGAATTACAAAAAATGTGGTTTGCAAAAGAAAAAGATTCTATCTTTATTTCCGCCAGGAAAAAGATAAATATTGATTCTTTAAAATCATATCTTTATAAAGAAGTGGTAAAAATCCATAAAATTCGATATCCCTATAATGAATTTTTATATTAACTTTGAAAAGATAAATTTTAAAGCAGTCGAATGAATCAATTTTACACTTTTATTTTCGTTCTCATTTCACTCCCTTTATTTTCTCAAAAGAAAGTTGATTTAAAATATAAGTTTCAAAATACTGACATATATACTGTTACAACAAATATCACATCTCAAAGTATGCAAGAAGTTGCAGGCAGCCCACAAGATGTTTCTACAAATCAACAAATTTTTTACACCTTAACAATTACCGAAATCCCGTCCGATGTAAACTATCATCTGAATGTAAAATTTAATAAAATATCAAGTTTAGTCAATCAGTCCGGACAAAAACAATTTTTCAGTTCCGACAGTTCAAATAATCAAGTTTCTAAAATTTTCAAACATTTTCTGACAAAAGAACTGAATTTTCAACTCTCGAAAAAAGGCAAAAAAATACCGCTTTTTACAATTAACAAACTGTTTTCAGATTCTTCGGAAGAATCACAAAAATATATTTTTTCACAATCTGTTGAACAAAAAATCACCGGTGATTTACCTGTAAGCATCATTTTTCCGGACACGTCAATAAGCCCGGGCAATTCTTGGTCTGTTCAGGATACATTAACTTCAGGAATTTTCAACTTTTATAATAAAACATATACACTGGATTCAATTTCAGAAAAAAACTATTTTATCTCAGAAAAAAGCGACTTTTCATCCGATAAAAACAAACTAATTCCGATGAATCGTGTTTTTATTTCATATAATATTAAAGGAACTGCCGAAAACAAATTTGTTCTTGATAAACTTTCGTGTATTATTAAAGAAGGACTTATCAAACAATTCGGAACAGGAAGCGTAAATATGCTATATACAAAAAACAGCGAACCTGCATATACTTGGGATATGACCGTTAATAATATCGTTAAACTTAAGACATCCAAACAATAAAAACCAGTCCGATGAATAAATTTAATTTATCCTTACAAGACATTTTTTTCTTTTTGATTCTGATTGTTTTAACAATTGCTTTCTACAATATACTGGAACCGTTTATCGGAGACGCTTTTCTTGCGTTGATTCTTGTTATTTTATTTAAAAGACCGTTTCGTTGGTTGCGTAAAAAATTTAAAAATAATACCCGGCGTGCCGCAGGTATTACAACTTTTCTTGTTGTAATTGTCATTGTTATTCCGATTATGCTTGTGGGTCTTGTTATTGCAAATGAAGCAGGTGAAAATTATTCAAAAATTAAAAATCAATGGCCCGATATAAAAAAAGAACTTTCCGAAACAAATATTAAAGACCGGTTTAAAGACATTCCGTATGTAAATAAATATGTAGAGAGAATTAAATTTGAAGATTTAGAAAAAAAACTCGATGATTTTATCGGAACAGCAACCGGTTGGACGGTTTCTCTTTTGCAAAATACTTTTACCGGTTTAACTTATATGCTGATTCATACTTTTTTTGTATTATTTATATTATATTTTTTGTTTGCCGACGGCGACAACCTGCTAAAACGTCTGCAATATCTAATACCCTTGCAAGATTCCGATGAACAGACATTAATTAATAATATTGAAAAGGTAACTGACGGAATTGTATTTAATTCATTTTTACTCGGTGCAATTGAAGGAACATACGGCGGAATATTATTTGCTGTTGTCGGTGTCCCGTCACCGGTATTTTGGGGCATTGTTATGGCTGCACTTTCCATTATTCCTATCGTAGGAACAAACAGCATAATGGTACCGGCTGTTATTATTTATTTTTTAATCGGAAATTATACAACAGGAACACTTTTACTCATTTTCGGAGTTGGTGCAGTACTGGTAAATCAAAATTTAATACGTCCCCGGCTTGATGCAAACAGAAGCGGAATGCACACAGCAATGGCTCTTATTGCAAGTCTCGGAGGCTTGTTATGGCTCGGAGTTATCGGTTTTCTTGCCGGACCGATTTTAACAGCATTATTTATTGTAATGTGGGATCTTTACGGAAAAAAATACAATAAAGAACTTGTAATAATGAATAAAGGTGATGACTAAATTTAACTGTTAATACCAAACCGCTGTCAAAATGATAGATATAAAAAATTTATGTTTCAATCATATTCTTTAAGCGATTATTTTCTCTTTCGAGTCGTGTAATTTTTCGTGTTAAGTTTTTAATTTCATTTAAACTTTCGTCAAGTTCTTTTTCTGTTTGTTGCAATAATTCTACACGTTCTCGAAATTGTGCGTTCAATTTTGTCGTTTGCATATTTATTTTAGCACTCGAAAGTGAACCGGCAATACTTTCAGCAATTTTCTCAACTGTTTTTATTTCTTCTTTATTAAATTTATTAAACGATGCCAATTCTATAACTCCCAACACCCGATCTTCAATTTTCAAAGGAACAATAAGTATCGACTTCGGATTTGCTTTTCCGGTACCTGATTCAATTTCGATATAATCTTCCGGAACTTCTGTCATATAAACAGTATATTTTTCCAATGCAACGGCACCGATTAAACCTTCTCCCGGTTTTATCTCTTTAGAAAGATATTTTTTCCGATTATAAGCATAGGCACCAATTAATTCATAAAAAATATTTTCAGAATTTTCATCATTCAAAAAAAACAAAGCTCCTTGATTTGCACCTGTAAAATTAACCAAGGAAGAAATTACTTTGTCTGCTAATTCTTGAAGATTATCGGAATGCCGACGTAAAATTTCTGCAAACATCGTTAATCCTTCATTTGTTTTTTGTCTTTGAGTTTCTTCTGTTTTTCTTTTATCTTCTTCTGTTTTAGATTTTTGTAAGTTTTCTTTTAGGGCAAGTAAGGTATTTCCGAGAGAATCCTTGTCTCCGGCAGGTCTAAATTCCGAAGAAAAGTTTCCCTTTCCTAATTCTTCAGAGAAAACAACAGCTTTTTTTAAATTCGCTACAACTTTATTTAAAGACGATGATATATTAATAATATCTTTGCCGGCAATAAAATGTTTCTCTTCCGGTAAAGCTCCCGTAGCTAATATATCAACAAAATTTTGAATTTTTGCAGTCGGTTTAAAAATGTATTTTGATATATATCCATAAATTACAGCAAGTAAAATAAATACAAAAATGACAAAAACAAATAAACTTAATTCTGCATTTCCTAACAAATTATTTTTTTGTTCAGACAAAACAGAAGCATTTTTTTTAATGATTTTTTTTGCCGTAATTAAATTATCCGAAACAATTCCGGAAGTTTCCTTAATTTGATTAATCTCTTCCTGAATATTTGCATATAAAATATTAAAATCCTTTGAATTAATACTTTTCGGAAAATCTTTTTGAATTTCCGTCAGTTTTTCTTTTTGTTTAATTAAGGATAAAATTAAAGGGTCAATCTCTTTATTATACAATTTTGCAGCATCTTCAATTATACGAAGTATTTTTAAGTTTTCAGGATCTGCATTTACGCCGGAAAGCAACAGTCTTAATCTGTCATTATTTTTATTATACTTTGTTGAATTTTCCTGATGTTTTTTCTGAAAATTGTTTAATTCCGTTTTCTTTTCGGTAATCATTAATATTTGAGTGAGATTTACATCTGTTTCAAAAACAAAATTTAATTCTTCAATCAATTTCTCTTGTGTATAAATTGATTGAATTTCATTATCTGTTTTTGTATAATTGTATATATAAACGAGTTCACTAACAGAAAAAAATAAAACTGTCAGAAAAAAAACAGTAAAACTTATAAAAAGAATGACATGAAGTGTTAATTTTTTCATATGTTTATAATAATAATTTTTATGAAAATTTTCAAAAATTTAATTCAAGGTTCTTTTAAAAGGTTAAAAATATAAAAAATAACTAAGTCGGAAACAAAAAAGGACGGAAAAATCCGTCCCGTAAAAATTTCAGTAAGTCAATTTAATCTTTTACAAATCGTTTTCTGAATAAAATAACTAAAAATACACCTATCGTAATACAAGAATCCGCAACATTAAAAACCGGGCTGAAAAATACAAAATTTTCGCCGCCGTATATCGGAATCCAAGAAGGCAAAACGCCATGAAACATCGGAAAATAAAACATATCAACAACAGACCCATGTAAAAATCCTGCATATCCTCCTGCTGCAGGAAACAACTGAGCTACAGTGTGATATGTTGAATTTGAGAAAATTAATCCGTAAAAAGCACTGTCTAAAATATTTCCGATTGCACCGGTTAAAATTAATGCAACACTAAAAACTGCAATCTTAGGTAACTTCTTTTTTGATATTGAATATAAATACCAAATTAGTGCTGCAATAGCTGCTAATCTGAAACTGCTCAGCAATAATTTTCCTGCATCTCCGCCCCATTTCAATCCAAATGCCATTCCGGGATTTTCAACAAAATTAATTTTTGCCCAATTTCCGAATACAGAAAAACCTTCTCCGAGAGCAAAATGTGTTTTAATCCAAATTTTTACTGTCTGATCAATCAGCAAAAGCAAAAAAACAAGTATTAATGATTTTTTAAATAAAGACATTATTACAGTTTATATTAATTCTGATTTTTTTTTGCTTCAATGCTCAAAGTTGCATGAGGCACAGCTCTTAATCGTTCTTTTGAAATTAATTTTCCGGTTTCTCGACAAATTCCGTATGTTTTATTCTCAATACGAACCAATGCGGCTTCCAAATGAGAAATAAATTTAAGTTGTCTCTGTGCCAATCGTCCGGTATGTTCTCTTGACAAAGTTGTTGCGCCTTCTTCCAAGACCTTAAAAGTCGGTGAAGTGTCCTGAATATCATTAGAGCCTTCATGTGAAAGGGTGCTGCTCAATAATTGATAATCTTTTCGTGCTCTTTCGAGTTTGTGTTCGATAATCTTCTTAAATTCCTGTAATTCTTCATCAGAATAACGCGATTTTTCTAGTTTACTTTTGTTTGACATGACTTATCTGTTAAATTATTGAATTTTATTTACTGAAACCTTAGCATAAAGGTTTTCATCAATTTCTATTTTTTCAAACTCTTCTTCATTATGATTCAGGCTGTCTTTTATATTTATTTTATTAGCAAGTACCTGAGATTTAATATAATCTTCGTATTTATTAATTGCTTTATTAATCGGTTCATTACTTTCAATATCAATATTTATTTTGTCCGTAACTTCAAATCCGGAATCTTTTCTGATATTTTGAATTTTATTTACAATCTCGCGTGCTATTCCTTCCGACTTTAATTCGTTAGTAATTTCCGTATCCAAAGCAACCGTTAAAGTTCCTTTATTTGCAGCCAATAATCCGGGAATATCTTCTGTTACAACCTGAACCTCATCAATGGTTATTGTTTTTTCGTCTCCTTCGATATTAAGGACAACATTTCCGCTTTGTTCAAATTTTAAAATGTCTTCTTGTGAAAATTCAGACAGCAATTTAGAAATAGGTTTTACAAATTTACCGTATTTTTTTCCCATTACTCGAAAATCCGGTTTTAACTTTTTAACAATAATTCCGCTGCTGTCCTTAAGGTATTCGATTTCTTTAACGTTAATTTCGGTTAAAATTATATCCTTTACGGCTTCAATTTGTTTTTTAAATTCATCATTCAATATCGGAATCATAATTTTTTGCAGCGGCTGCCTTACTTTCAGCTTACTTTTTCTCCTTAAACTTAAAGTCAGTGAAGAAATTTGCTGTGCAAGTTCCATTCTTTCTTCAAGTTTTTTATCTGTTGATGCTGCATTATATTTCGGATAATTTGAAAGATGTACGGAATTTACATTTTTTCCGGAAACGGCATTCAAATCCGAAAATAATTGTTCTGAATAGAACGGTGCAATCGGTGACATTAATTTTGCAACAGTTTCCAAACAAGTATATAAGGTTTGATAAGCAGAAATTTTATCCGTATTATACTCCTGTCCCCAAAAACGTTTTCTGTTTAAGCGAACATACCAATTACTCAAATTATCAATAACAAAATTTTGAATTAATCTGCCTGCCGTTGTAGGTTCGTAATTATCTAACGAATTTTGAACTTTATTAATCAATGTATTTAATAAAGAAATAATCCATTTGTCAATTTCGGGTCTTTCGTTAAGCGGAATTTCTTTTTCTTCATATTTAAAACCGTCCAAATTTGCATATAATGAAAAGAATGAATAGGTATTATACAAAGTTCCGAAAAATTTCCGTTTTACCTCATCAACTCCGGAAAGGTCAAATTTTAAATTATCCCAAGGTCGTGAATTTGTCAGCATATACCAACGAACAGGGTCGGAACCGTATTTTTCGATTGTGCTGAAAGGGTCAACTACGTTTCCGATACGTTTTGACATTTTTACACCGTTTTTATCTAAGAGTAAACCGGTTGCAATAATATTTTTATACGCAACGGAATCAAATAACATTGTTGATATTGCGTGAAGCGTAAAGAACCAGCCGCGTGTTTGGTCAACACCTTCGGCAATATAATCAGCCGGAAAAGCATGTTTTAAATTTTCTTTATTTTCAAACGGATAGTGCATTTGAGCATAAGGCATTGAACCGGAATCGAACCATACATCAATTAAGTCGGCTTCGCGATACATTTTTTTACCGGAAGGAGAAACTAAAATTAGTTCATCAACATACGGACGGTGCATATCAAATTTCAGATAATTTTCTTTTGAGAAATCACCCGGAACAAAATCTTTTAAGGGATTTTCTTTCATAAAACCGGCTTTTACGGCTTTTTCCGATTCTGTTTTCAATTCTTCCAAAGAACCGAGACAAATTTCTTCCGAAGCATCTTCAGTTCGCCAAATCGGCAACGGTGTTCCCCAATATCTTGAACGAGATAAGTTCCAATCGATTAAGTTTTCCAACCATTTCCCGAAACGACCTTCACCTGTTGCCGGCGGTTGCCAGTTTATGGTTTTATTCAGTTCCAGCATCCTGTCTTTCATTGCAGTAGACTTGATAAACCAAGAATCCAACGGATAATATAAAATAGGCTTGTCGGTTCGCCAACAATGCGGATAAGAATGTTCGTATTTTTCGCTTTTAAAAAGTTTATTTTCTTGTTTCAGTTTTACTAAAATATCAATATCAACACTCGGAGTATTTTCCGGAATTGACGGATCGTAGGCATTTTTTACCGGTCGCCCGCTGAATTCTCCGACACCCTCAACGAATTCACCTTTCTTATTTACCAACGTCAAAGAACCTATGCCGTTTTTCTTTGCAACAAAATAGTCGTCAGCACCAAAACTCGGAGCTATATGCACAATTCCGGTTCCGTCTTCGGTAGTAACAAAATCGCCGTTTAAAACTTTAAACGCATCTCCGTCTTCGGGTTGTTTGTAGGGTAAAAGCTGCTCGTATGAAATTCCGGCAAGGTCTTTTCCTTTATATTCTCCGATAACTTTATACGGTATGTTTTTATCTCCTTTAGTATAATCTTCAAATTTTAACTCTTCATTTTTCTCGGGAAATAATGTTCTGAAACGATCTTTAGCCATTATTACCGTTACCGAAATTCCGGTGTACGGGTTAAAAGTTTTTATTTTTAAATATGATATCTTTGCTCCGGTTGCTAATGCTGTATTTGAAAGTAATGTCCAAGGTGTTGTTGTCCAAGCTAAAAAATACAAATCGGTATCAACATTTTCAAATAAAAATTCCGATTTTTCATTTCGAACAGTTTTAAATTGAGCAATACCCGTACTGTCTTTTACATCACGATAACAACCGGGAAGATTTAATTCATGGGAACTTAATCCTGTACCGGCTGCCGGCGAATATGGTTGAATGGTATAGCCTTTGTAAAGTAAGCCTTTGTTATACAACTCCTTAAGCAGCCACCAAACACTTTCAATATACTTGTTATCATAAGTAACATACGGATTATTCATATCAACCCAATAACCCATTTTCTCTGTAATATCCTCCCATTGTGCCGTATATTTCATCACTTCTTTACGGCAGGTAGTATTATATTCTTCTACGGAAATTTTTGTTCCTATATCATCTTTTGTAATCCCAAGTTTTTTCTCTACGGCAAGTTCAACAGGTAGTCCGTGCGTATCCCAACCGGCTTTTCTTTTTACCTGAAAACCTTGTAAGGTTTTGTATCGGCAGAAAGCATCTTTAAGTGTTCGGGAAATAACATGATGAATACCCGGCATACCGTTTGCAGACGGCGGACCTTCATAAAATATAAATTCAGGATTTCCTTCTCTTGAAGTAATACTTTTTTCGAATGTATTTTCTTCTTTCCACTTTTTCAGAATATCTTTATTTACCTGCGATAAATCTAATCCTTTATATTCCTGAAACTTCTTACTCATAATAATATTATTGTCATTTTGAAACAATTTGCAAAGATAATTTTATTTTTATAATATCAAATTAATAAAACTGCTTAAAAAAAGCCCCTTCTCGTTGAAAAAAGGGGCTTTTAAAATTTTATGATTTATTTTATTTCCCCATATATTGCTTAACAATTTTCGTTATGTATTTTCCTATAATATCAAATTCTATATTCACAACGGTTCCTTTTTTTATATTATGAAAATTTGTAATTTCATAAGTAAAAGGAATTATTGCCGCCTGAAAAGAATTTTCTTTTGAATTTACGACCGTAAGGCTTACTCCGTTAACAGAAACAGAGCCTTTTTCAACTGTTACGTTATCATCTTTCGGTTCATATTCAAAAGTATAATACCAACTTCCGTCAGCTTCTTCAACGTCTGTACAAACCGCCGTTTGGTCAACATGTCCCTGTACGATGTGTCCGTCAAGCAAACTGTCAGGTTTCATACTTCGTTCTAAATTAACCTCATCGCCGACTTGTAATAAGCCGAGATTTGATTTTATCAAAGTTTCATTTACTGCCGTAACGGTATATGTATCTTTTGTAACATCTGTTACCGTCAGGCATACACCGTTATGCGATAAACTTTGGTCAATTTTTAACTCATTTACAAAATCGCAAGTCAATATAAAATGAATATTTTTACCGTCTTTTATTATTTCTTTTACCGTTCCGGTTTTCTCTGTTATTCCTGAAAACATTATCTTTTTTTTTAAATTTGTGCAAAGATAAAAATATCATCAAATTCTGTTAATCTTTTACAAACTTTTTAGTAATGTTTTTCCCGTCTTCATAAAAAGAAATATAATACATTCCCGAAGGTAAATCGGAAATGTCAAATTCAAATTTATAGTTACTTTCTTTACTTTTTGAATATGATTTTAATATCTTTCCCGTATTATTACAGATTATGGTTTTTTCCGGGATTATTTTTTCAAGAAAAGTAACCGTTATTTTATTTCTTGCAGGATTCGGGATAACAAAAACTTTATTTGCTTTATCAAATGTATCAATTTTTAACACTGTTGAACTGCCGGAAATAATATCGTGATTAGGATCAAATATTGCAGCAGTAACCAAAAAATCAAGATGAAAATTAAATTGTTCTCCGTTAACATTATTATCAAACCAAATAACAGTATCTTTATCGACACCTAAGAACTTAAGCGGGATTTTCATATTAAAAAAATCAACGGAATTATTCGACTGTGTTTGATTCATCGTAACCGTAACATCTTTATTCTGATTTTGAGAAAAATAAATCGTATAAATCGGGTATCCTTCGCCGTAAAACCAATCGTCAAAAAAATCTTGCAGTGATTTCCCGAAAGTTTGCTCCAAATGCGATTGTAAGTCAGAAGTACGTGCATATCCGTTACCCAAATCGTTCAAATAATTTGTAATTCCGTTAAAAAAAGCATCGTCACCGATATATTTTCTCAACATATGCAAAACCATTGCCCCTTTGTCATAGGATAATCGTCCGTTAAAAATTCGGTTAACGCTTGTTGTATCGGTAACATAAACCGAACCGTCCGGTTTAGATATTATACTGTTAATTCTGTCTTGTTTCCAATCATCAAAACTTACTCCGTCGTCATTTAAATTATGTTCATTGGTCATTCCGTCAAGATAAGTTGCAAAACCTTCGTTAAGCCAGATATCATGCCAACTTCCGCAAGTAACATAGTCGCCGCGAACCATTGATGGGCTAATTCGTGAGCCATTAAATGATGACTGAAACCGTGCATAAAGCTCATTGTTTGATGTTCCATTCCGCCGCCCCATCCAAATTGTGCATGTCCGTATTTTTCATCAGCAAACGGATAAGGAATAAACAAATCACTGTATAATTGAATAACATCCAGTACATTTGGTGTATTATTTTGAGCAGATGTTAAATTTTCAGGATAAACATAGTTCAGTACTTCTATATTTTCTCCTGTTGTTAATGTTACATAATCAGAATATGACGAATAATTTGTAACGGCAATTGCAATAAGATAGGCAGCTATAGGATGTCGATGTTTCCAGTGTGCCGTTTTCATTCCTCCCGAAACAGTTTCGGAAATAAGCAATCCGTCTTGCCGCTTTGTATGCTTCGGGATTTGTAACATAAACGTCAATTGAGTCAATTTTATCATCCAAACTTTGTTTGCATGGCCACCAATCTTTAGCACCGTATGGTTCCGATAAACTCCAAACAATCGGTACTCCGTTATGTGTACTTTGTTCAAATGACCCAAAACCGTTTGCGTCCGGTACGCCTCGATAAAAAACAGATATTGAATCTAATGTGCTTTGCGGTAAAATTGTTCCTAAATTTATTGTCAGCTCATCATTGCTCAATGTAAAATTTGTTATTTTATTTTGATGAAGAAAAACGGAATCAACCGTCATATTATTTGCCAAATCAAAAGAAATCTGATTAAAATTGCTTGTTTTCGGAATAAAATATGATGTTATTTTACCTTTAATATATTTTGTATTAATATCAGTAAAGAAAAATTCCAATCTGTGATACTTTAAATCGTATTGAAACGATGCTTTTTCTTTATATTTTTTTTGAAGTTCCGGATTAAATTTTGAAAAATGTTTGATTTTTAAATCGGAACATGATTCATTTTGAGCTTCAATGCTCTGAAAAGAAAACAAAAGTATTAAACTGAAAATCATTAAAAAGGATGTTTTCATACCGAATAAATTAATAATGTATAAAAAATGTTTTTTATAAGACCGATTTTTTATTTAAAGTTGCACGGTAAAATTAGTTAAGTTTCAATAAAATGAACAATCCCGACAAAAAAATTACTCAGTTTATACAAAAACATCA
>JAADGE010000011.1 GCA_013152535.1 Chlorobiota bacterium | reverse complement strand
TTAAAGCCCGGACTGAAAATTTGATAAATCAACAGTCGAGCAAAAAAATAATCTGTAATTTTTAAAAGACGAGGAATATAGACAGCACAGATAAAAAAGCTGTCTGCAAGTTGCAATTTTTTGATTTTTTTCGACAAGCATTCCTACATTTTATGAAATATTAATTTACAGAAAAAAGAACAAGTATAAAACCGCAAAATCATTATAATAAATGTATTTTTTTAATAAAATAAAGTTCAGGTATTAATTAAACATGGATTTTGCTTATTGAGCAGTAAAAAAAATCAAAACCATAACCTGCAAGTACATAGCAGTTTGCAAACTGACATAAAGGAGGATGATTTGATAAAAAGCACATAACACCGTATAAAAAAAATAAGGGCAAATTAACTAATTGACAGGGAGTTACAATTAATGAGCACCGCAAAATCTTTGCGATTTTGCTTTTTTTAATAATTTAAGAAGTCAAAAACCCAAAAATTTTGCTACTTTTATAACTTGAAAATGTTTGCGGATTTATCCCTTACTCTTCTTATACTAACGTTGTATGGTATTAACGATATACGAAGGAACATTAAAATAAAAAATATAATATGATAAAACCAACATCTAATAATAGGCAAATAATAAAATCTTATCTTGAAAGTTTGAGTGAAGATGATTTTATTGAAGAAGTAATAATCCCTTTTTATAGTAAAAACGGATATATTCTTTATAGAATAAATACTCACGGACCAGGAGAACACGGAAAAGATATTATCTTTTATCGAAATATTTCTATTTTCTACGACCAAGAATTTATTGCCGTGCAAGCAAAAGCGGAAAAAATAACAGCTCAGAATGTAACACAATATTCAAATCAGTTAATTAGGGCACTTAGAGTTCCATTTCCTACAAAAACAGGTTCTGAAAAAAGATATGCTAATTATGTAATATTAATGAATTCAAAAACTCATACAAATGATGCAAATTTTGAATTTCCATATTTAATTGATGGAAAGAATAATATAAAGAAAATGTTATAGAATTAATTATTAATAATGATTTTATTCCAAATAAGATTGAAGGTGAACTTGAAACATATGATTTTCAAACACAAAATGTAGAACAAGAAATAAGAAATATTATTTTTTCAAGAGATAATGAAAAAATTAATTTTTTATTTAATACACGGCTAAAAATTGAAACAAAAAAATTATCATCAGAAATTAAGGAATTTATAATCAATTATATTTTTCATAAATGGGAAGAAGATAGGAGTTGGTCAGGGGCTGTATTACCTATGAAATGGCTTAATTTGTATTTTGATTATATTCAACCAAATCAATATAAAAAATTATTTCAGGTTGTAGAAGAATATTCAAGTTCTTATCATTCATACGATGCATACTATGACACAAGTGAAATAGTAAGAAAACTTGAACCAAAGCACATTCAAGTGTTTGAAAATGAATTTATTGATTTAGTAGCTAATAGGACACTAAATTATCGTCTAAATGATTATCCTCTATTATTTAAAAAATTAGAAGAATATTCTAATTCAGAATACTACAAAGGAGATACTAAAATAACATCTCTGATTAAAGACATTAATGATTTAGTCACAAAATTAATTACTCAAAAAGACATTGATAATAGAGAAGAATTAGAAAGAAAACGAAGTGAAATTAGAAAAATAATTGGACTAATATAACACCATACAACAATGTGCAAAAGCAATAGCGGTTTCAGTGGTAGTTTTAGCGGTAGTGCTTCGTTTCAGCCCCGCCAAATCTTCGATTTGACTAATTTTCAAAGGTTAAAGATTTGGCTATTTGATTGTAACGAACTGAAACCGCTCGTTGTCCGCAACTGCTCTTGCACCAACCGTTGTGCGGCACTCAAAGACAGAAGGTGAAATTATCGAAACTTGCAAAAAATGAAAGTTTTGATAATTTTTACTGTATATTTGCAATATGACAGAAAAAATTAGAAGAAAATATTATCTTGATAAGTTGCTGTCTTATAAAGACAAGGATATAATAAAAGTTGTAACAGGTTTGCGTCGTTCTGGCAAATCCACTCTTTTACAGATATTTAGAGATGATTTATCAAAAGAGAAAATTTCAGATAAGCAAATACAGTTTTATAATTTTGAATTACCTGAAAATTTTCTTAATAAATCTTGGGACAAACTATACTTTGAAATAAAAGAAAAACTACAAGCCGATAAAACAAATTACATCTTTCTTGATGAAATTCAGAATATATTAGATTTTGAAAAATTGGTTGATGGACTTTATGCCACAGAAAATACAGATATCTATATTACAGGTTCTAATGCAAACTTATTATCAAGTGAATTAGCAACTTTATTAAGTGGTAGATATATTGAAATTTCAATATTACCTTTTTCATTTTCGGAATATTTACAAGGAAGAAACATAGACACAAGCAATAAATATTTGAACTATGAAGCCTTATTTTTTGAATATGCAAACGAAACTTCTTTACCCAAAGGAATTGATTTACGAGAAGAGGGATATGATAAAATATATGAATATTTAGACGCTCTATATGCAACCATTATCGAAAAAGACATAACACAACGACACAAAATTTACGATAAAAGAGCATTTAGTAATCTTGTTAAATTTCTGGCAACCAATATAGGAAACCAAGTTTCGCCAAGTAGTATTTCAAAAGCACTGAAAGCAGATAATCAAAATATTCATCATAAAACAATTGAAAGGTATATTGAATATCTTGTTGAAAGTTTTGTGTTTTACAGGGTTAATCGCTTTGATATAAAAGGGAAAAAACAACTTGCTACTTTGGAAAAGTATTATATCGTTGATGTTGGTTTACTTAATGTTTTAGTTGGCAGAGAAAGAACAGCCGACAGAGGTCATATTCTTGAAAATATTGTATATCTTGAATTATTAAGAAGAGGTTATAAAGTTTGGACAGGTCGGCTGCGTAATGCAGAAGTTGACTTTACGGTAAAAAATCGAAACGGAGAAATTGAATATTATCAGGTTTCTTGGGAAATATCGAATAAGGAAACTGAAAAAAGAGAATTTACCCCACTGGAAGCAATAAAAGATAATTATCCTAAATTTTTATTGACCACTGATAATTTTACTCAAAACAAATCCGGAATAATTCACAAAAATGTATTTGAATGGTTGATAGAAAAATAAATATGAATAAAAAGAGCGACCGCACAACAACGGCTATAAGCAATGCGGGCGAAGTGATAAAATTGAAAATAATGAGTAAAAATAAACTACATAATTATTTGGAAATGAAGTGCAAGGAAACCCGCACTGCTCATAGCCCAACCGTTATAAGCAATAAACGAAAATATGAATAAAGATTGGTCTATTG
The DNA here is from genome assembly GCA_013152535.1 of Chlorobiota bacterium. Lineage (GTDB taxonomy): Bacteria > Bacteroidota > Bacteroidia > Bacteroidales > JAADGE01 > JAADGE01. Next base: position 1,818 of record JAADGE010000011.1, on the reverse strand, counting down.
ATGAGATTCAAGACATTTGGCAGTTAGCAAGCAATTTACACGATGGTCAGAAATATGGCGGACAAGAGAAAGGTCAAAAAGTAGAATATATCAATCATATTGGTAGTGTAACTTTTGAAATATTAAAAGCTGTTGAAGTAGACACTACACTTAATTCAGACTTATCTATTAAGTGTGCCATTTTACATGATACTATTGAGGATACAAAACTTACGATTGAAGAAATTAAAAATAGGTTTGGAAAAAGTGTAGCTGATGGTGTTTTAGCGTTAACTAAGAAAGAACAAGACAATTCAATAAAAGATAAAATAGGTGACAGTTTGGTTAGAATCAAACAGCAACCCAAGGAAATTTGGGCAGTAAAAATGGCAGACAGAATTTGTAACCTTTACGCTCCTCCATTTTATTGGTCAAACGATAAGAAGAAAGCTTATTTGAAAGATGCTAAATTTATTCATAACGAGCTGAAAAATGGAAGTTTATATTTGGCAAACAGGCTACTCGAAAAGATTGAAAAATATAACTCTTTCATAGATGAATGATCTAATAGTAACACTATTTGAAGAAAGTAGAGAAGATATAAAAATTCAAATATACGCTAGGATAACAGAAAATAGCGAATTGATGTTAGATGGTGTTGATTCAGGAGATTTAGTTGAAAGACTAAAAGGTGATTGGGATTACGAATACTATCTTACAGTAGATAAGTCAAGTAAAGAATTACTAATTAATAAACTAAGAAATCGGAATATTCAAATCATTGATGATGAGGCACTATTGAACTGGATAAAAGCCAATTACTCAGGGAACAGTGCTTTTAGTTCTTTTAAAGCGTTTTTGACGTCTGAAAAAATTGAATTTAAAATGGATTTTTGGATATAAAAAGCTTATAACAAAAGCTAAACCCAATAAGGTAATTTGCTGTAATTTAGTTTCTTGCATTAAATTAGCATCGCCAAATCTTCGATTTGACGTTTTAAATTATTATATTTGACAAATCAAAAATTTGGCTATTCGCTTTAAGTAAAGTTCTACGCTTTAAAACCTTACTGGGCTTAGCCAAACGTTGTGGGTAATTATAGAAAATGAAAACACAGAAGAATATATTTTTAAAAACACAAAGAAATGAAAATATAAATTTGTATATTTGCAGAAAATACAAATTATGAACATTAAAGACTTTAAAGCAGGAAAATATGTAAAACAGATTGAATATTCTTCATTTCTACCCGAAAAAATTTCAAAAGAATGGATTATATCATCGCCAAAGATAAATGCATTATTATCGGAAGCAAATAGATTACTTGGAGAATTAAATGCTTTTTCCCAACTCATACCTGATGTTGATTTCTTTATCAAAATGCATATTTCAAAAGAAGCAACTACTTCAAGTAGAATTGAAGGAACAAAAACAAATATGGAAGAAGCTCTTTTAAAAGAAGATGACATAAATCCAGAAAAAAGAGACGATTGGAATGAAGTTCAAAATTATATCAAAGCAATCAACTATTCCATTGAACAATTAGAAAAATTACCACTATCAAATCGACTATTAAAGAACACACATAAAGTGTTATTAGAAGGTGTTCGTGGAAAACACAAATTACCGGGAGAATTTAGGAAAAGTCAAAATTGGCTTGGGGCAACCTTGAAAGACGCTATTTACATTCCGCCACACCATACAGATGTTCCTGACCTAATGAGTGATTTAGAAAAATTTCTAAATAATACTGAATTTTATGTTCCTCATTTAATCAAAATAGCTATTGCACATTATCAATTTGAAACCATTCACCCGTTTCTTGACGGAAATGGCAG
>JAADGE010000023.1 GCA_013152535.1 Chlorobiota bacterium | reverse complement strand
ACGGAGTTACAGCAAAAAGCACTTTTGCCTATGATTGCATTTTTAAAAATGATTCGTCTCGGAAAAAGTACGGGAATTGCTTTTGTCGATTCAACACCGATTAGAGTCTGCAAAAACAAAAGAATATATAACCATAAAGTATTCAACGGATTAGCCGAAAGAGGAAAATCTACCGTAGGATATTTTATGGATTTAAACTTCATATAATCATCAACGATATGGGCGAAATTATTGATTTCGTGATAACTCCCGGCAACGTTGATGACAGAGAACCATTGAAAAGCGGAAATTTTTTAAAACGTGTTTCAGGCAAATAATTTGCAGATAAAGGATATATTTCTCAAAAACTATTTGAGATGCTGTTTATTGACGGTATTCAGCTTATAACCGGACTCAGAAGGAATATGAAAAATCAATTAATGAGTATGTTTGATAAAATTACAGGAAGAAAACGCTCTGTCATTGAGACGGTTAATGATGAGCTTAAAAATATTTGTCAAATAGAGCATTCAAGACACAGAAGTTTCGGAAACTTTTTAAGTAATTTAATATCAGGCATATTGGCATATTCATTTTTACCAAAAAAGCCGAGAATTAAATACGAAACAATAAACACATTCGGGCAACTTGCTTTATATTAGATTGTTGCTTATATCGAACTGAGGTTAATAATAATAATTCAATTGTCTTTTTCATGTTTAAGTTTGTTTTATAATAATCAGTGTAATCTTTCCGAGCATGTGCCACAACGTGGAGCATATAATTTCGGTGCGGAATTTATATGCCACAATTTATCTGCTTACAAATATACTAATTTATTGCTATAACCTTATTGATTTACGATTTATCCGCACTGAAATATATGCATTGTTATGGGCTGGACTTTTTATATTTCTATGTATTCATCCACTAAAGTATCAACATATAAGACGACATTTTATCAAGCAATGGCTGCAAAAGATTTTGTGATACTTCTCTTACAATTTCTTCAAACTCGCTACATCTATCTCCGTTGTATTTTTTGTTTAACACTTCATTAAATACAGGTATTAATTGTTCTTGAAATAAACGTTTAATTTCTTTATTCCTATTTAGTCATTTTATTATAATGCAATCTTTTTCATTTTAAATGTATTGCCAATTATTCAATTTTTCTATCTTTTAAAAAGCTTTTAAAAGCAGCTAAATCTTCTATCTCAACTTCCTTTCCATCAGTAAATTCAATAATATAAGAGTTTCCACATTTAAGGTCATTTTCAATAATAAATAGTAAACTTACATTAAAAAGCTGCTCAACTTTAATTCTTGTTTTTGTTGCCATTCGTTTTAATTTATCAATCTAATAATAATATTCTTACTTTTAATATATCGCAATTTGGATATTTGTCGCTAACCTTTCTTTTTTGCTTCATCTTGTCTTTATTGATACATTCTTATACCCATAATTAGGGCAATTTATTGTAATAATATAAGTTGTCATATGTGCTTTATTTAAGTCAAAATAATTAATCACCGTTTTTTATATCTGTAATTTCAATTATCTCAAATGGACTAACCAAAACCATCATAGCATCACCAAATCTTCTAATGGTTATCCCTTTTGTTTCGAGTGGGTTTATTTCGATAATCTCGTAAGTCGATTTTGAATCAATCGCTAATCTGACTTTTTTACCAATTTTTATTTCTCTCATAAGTTGTTGTTTTTAATAAATACATTCATTTTTGAAAAAATCAGTGTACAAAACTATTTTTTTAAATGGACATTACTTTCAAATTGCGTCTTTTTGCTTTGCCCACAACGCCTGTATATCAGCACTTTTCAACTATTCAATCAGAACAGCATCACCGTTTTCAATATCAACTAATAGTTTTTTATATTTTCCTTCAAGAATTTTTCCGCTTTTGTATTTTACTTTTACAAGGTCATTTCTTCCGATTTTCTTTTCGACACGAATGGGCTGAATTTTTTTATTTTGTGTACTTTGAGATTGTCCGGAAGCTTGTCTTTCATATTCTTCTTTTTCTGTATCATATTTACTTAAATCCAACTTTTGAACTCTTCCTTGTTGGATATTTCCGGCTTCTTGTGTATGTAATTTTGCTTTTAACAGTGCATTTACAACAGCTCTGTTATTACTGTCAAGCATATTTTTAAATAATTCGTAAGATTCGAATTTATAAATCAACAGCGGTTCTTTTTGTTCGTATGAGGCATTTTGAACCGATTGTTTTAAGTCATCCATTTCACGCAGATGTTCTTTCCACGAATCATCAATGGTTGATAATACAATTTGTTTTTCAAATTCAACTGCAACTTCTTTTCCGTTAGATTTATATGCTTTTTCAAGATTTACAATAATATGATACACGTTTATTCCGTCGGTAATAGGAACATCAATATTTTTATATTGACCGGACATTGTTTCGTACACATTTTTAATAACCGGAAATGCTTGTTCAATAATATTTTCTTTACGTCTTTTATAATCTTCAATCACAATTTTGAAAATTATATCTGTCAAATTATTTGGTTTTGATTCTCTGAATTCATTTTCATTTACAGGACTTTCAATGGCAAGCGTACGAAATAAATCCATTGTAAAGTCTTCAAAATCATATCCGTAATTATTATTAACAACACTTGAGCATGTATCATAAATCATATTTGCAAGGTCGGCACCGAGACGTTCACCGTACAAAGCATGTTTTCTTAATTTATAAACGACTTCTCGTTGAGAATTCATAACATCATCGTATTCGATAAGTCGTTTACGGATACCGAAGTTGTTTTCTTCAACTTTTGTTTGGGCACGTTCGATGGATTTTGAAATCATAGGGTGTTGGATAACTTCTCCTTCTTTGAGCCCCATTCTGTCCATTAATTTTGAAATTCTGTCAGAACCGAACATACGCATCAAGTCATCTTCCAAAGACACAAAAAACTGTGAAGAACCCGGATCTCCTTGTCTGCCGGCACGTCCTCTCAGCTGTCTGTCAACACGTCTGGAGTCGTGTCTTTCTGTACCGACAATAGCAAGTCCGCCTGATGTTTTCACTTCGGGGTCTAATTTAATATCTGTACCCCGACCTGCCATATTTGTAGCAATTGTTACAACTGCTTTTTTTCCGGCTTGTGCTACGATATCAGCTTCTCGTTTATGCAATTTTGCATTTAAAACATTATGCTCTATTTTTCTGATATTAAGCATTTTACTTAACAGTTCGGAAATTTCTACAGAAGTTGTTCCTACCAAAACAGGTCTTCCTGCTTTTACCAAATCATTTATTTCGTATATAACGGCATTGTATTTTTCACGTTTTGTTTTAAAAACTTTATCATGTCTGTCGTCTCGGATAATTGGTAAATTTGTGGGAATAACGGTAACATCTAATTCATAAATATCCCAAAATTCTTTTGCTTCGGTTTCAGCTGTACCCGTCATTCCTGCAAGTTTATGATACATTCTGAAATAATTCTGCAAAGTGACTGTGGCATAGGTTTGTGTTGAAGCTTCAACTTTTACGTTTTCTTTTGATTCGATTGCCTGATGTAAACCGTCGGAATAACGACGTCCTTCCATAATACGACCTGTTTGTTCATCTACAATTTTAACTTGATTTTCAATTACAACATATTCAACGTCTTTTTCGAACATAGCATATGCTTTCAATAATTGATTCATAGCATGCACACGAACTGTTTTTGTTGAATAGTCGGCTAATAAGTTGTCTTTTGTTTTCAGAATTTCTTTTTCGGATAAATCGGATTGTTCCAATTCAGCAATTTCGGATCCGATATCAGGTAATACATAAAATTCTTTATCTTCTATTTCTGTAGAAATTAAATCAATTCCTTTATCGGTCAGCTCAACGGAATTATTTTTTTCATCAATAATAAAATAAAGGTCATCAGTAACTTCGGGCATTCTTTTAGCATTTTCTGCCAGATATATATTTTCTGTTTTCAGAAGCAGGGTTTTCATTCCTTCTTCACTCAGGAACTTAATTATAGCTGTATTTTTGGGTAATCCTTTGTGTGCTCTTAACATAAACAGAGCTCCTTGCTCTTGTTCTTTTTTGTTATCGGAATTAATCATTCGTTTTGCATCAGACAAAAGTTTAGTAACTAATTTTTTCTGATTATTGTATAATTGAACAACTTTCGGTTTAAGTTCTTTAAAAAGTTCTTCATCTTGTGATTGAGTTCTGTTTTGAACGGCACCCGAAATAATTAAAGGTGTTCTGGCATCATCAATTAAAACGGAGTCAACTTCATCAACAATTGCATAATTAGGTCTTCTTTGTACAAGTTCTTCGGGATTAAGAGCCATATTGTCTCTTAAATAATCAAAACCGAATTCGTTATTTGTTCCGAAAGTAATATCGGCACGATAGGCATTTCTTCTGGCTTCTGAATTGGGTTGGTGTTTATCAATACAATCTACACGCAGTCCGTGAAATTCGTATAAAGTTCCCATCCATTCGGCATCTCTTTTTGCCAAATAATCGTTAACTGTAACCATATGAACACCTCTTCCGGTGAGTGCATTCAGAAATACCGGTAATGTTGCGACCAGTGTTTTACCTTCACCTGTAGCCATTTCGGCAATTTTTCCCTGATGCAGAATAATACCTCCGATCAGCTGAACATCATAGTGTATCATGTCCCACGTAATTTGAGTTCCTCCTGCTAACCATTTATTGTGATAAACGGCTTTATTTCCTTTTATGGAAATGTCGTCTCTTTTTGCAGCTAATTCACGATCATAATCATTTGCCGTTACTTCAATTTCAGTATTTTCTTTAAAGCGTTTTGCAGTTTCTTTCATAATTGCAAATGCTTGAGGCAGAATTTGATTTAATTTTTTCTCGATTTTATTATCAATTTCTTCTTCAAGTTGATCTATCTTTTTATAGACACCTTCTCTTTCTGTTAAATCAAATTTTTCTTCTTCAATATCATTTTTTAAAGAATCTATTTCAGATTTTTCTGTTTGGAAATATTCAAATATTTCTTTTTTTAATTCAAGAGTTTTATTTCGAAGCTGATCATTTGATAAATCGGATAATTTGTCGAATTCATTTTTAACAGCATCAACAACCGGCTGTATTTTCTTAATATCTTTCACGGATTTGTCTCCGAGAAATGTTTTTATTATTGTATCTATTATTGCCATAATTTTATATTTTCAAACTAATTGTTGTTGTTTTACGGGTTTTATTTAAAATATTAATGCAAAAAATTGGTATTGTATTTAAATAATTACCATATCTTGTTATAATTATTGCTTTTATAAAAATAAATATGTTTATCGATATTTATCGGATTAAATTCTTTCTTGATATTCTGTAATTTTTTCTATTTATCATGAACTAATTTTGCAATATTTACAATTACTTCGGTGGCTTTTCTCATTGAATTTAAAGAGATATATTCATAAATTCCGTGAAAATTATGACCTCCGGTAAAAATGTTAGGGCAAGGCAAACCCATATACGATAAACGTGAGCCGTCCGTTCCTCCTCTGATAGGTCTTATTTTTGGTTTTATATCAGCATTTATCATTGCTTGTTTTGCAGTTTCAACAATGTGCATAACGGGCTTAATTTTTTCTTTCATATTAAAATAGCTGTCTTTTATTTCAACAGATATTATTTCTTTATGATGCGATTTGTTTAATAAGTCAGCAACGGCAACTGCATGTTTTTTCATATCCTCGAACTTTTCTCTGTTGTGATCTCTGATGATATACGACATTTTTGTTTCGTCAACAGTTCCGGCAATATTCATAATATGATAAAATCCTTCATAAGCTGTTGTATGTTCCGGTCGTTTGATATTAGGCAGCATCGCATGATATTCGTGGGCAATATTAATAGAATTAATCATTTGATTTTTAGCGGTTCCGGGATGTACATTACGTCCTTTTACTGTTACATTTAAACTTGCTGCGTTAAAATTTTCGAATTCCAGTTCACCTATTTCTCCTCCGTCAACCGTGTATGCAAAATCAGCTCCGAAATAGTTAACATCAAAATGATCGGCACCTCGACCTATTTCTTCATCAGGAGTAAATGCAATTTTAATTGTTCCGTGTTTTATTTCCGGGTGATTGACCAAATATTCAACAGCAGACATTATTTCTGCAATACCGGCTTTATCGTCTGCCCCGAGCAAAGTTGTTCCGTCGGTTGTAATAAGAGTTTGTCCGATGTATTTTTTAAGTTCAGGAAAATCTTTCGGTGAGAGAATAATATCATTCTTTTTATTAAGAATAATATCTTTACCGTCATAATTCTCAAAAATTTGAGGATTAATATTGGTGCCGCTTGCGTCAGGTGCTGTATCCAAATGTGAAATAAAACCTATTACAGGCAGTTCTTTGTCGGAATTTGAAGGTAAAGTTGCATATAAATAGCATTTGTCTGATAGTTTGATATTTTTCAGATCTAAATTTTCCATTTCGCGTTCAAGTTCTTTGGCTAATTCAAATTGTTTAACAGTACTCGGATTTGTATCTGATTCAGGGTTTGATTTTGTATCAAATGTAATGTATTTTAAAAATTTATATTTTACGTTTTTCATATATTTATTTTTTATTGTCTTTTTTATGTTTAACGATTTCAATTTTAATTGATTTTTCGTTTTCTTTATTTTTTATAATACCTACTTTTATTTCATTACCTTCGGTGCCAGATGCTTCGATTATAACTTCAGCCATTTCATTTTCAACATATTTCTGAATTGCACGTTTTAGCGGTCTTGCACCGTATTTGACATCTAAGCCTTTTTCTGCGATAAATTCTTTTGCTTTTTCGGTAATATTTAATTTATATCCGAGATCTTCAACTCGTTTGTATAATCCTGAAAGTTCAATATCAATAATTTTGAAAATATGTTCTTTTCTCAGCGGATTAAATATAATAACATCATCAATTCTGTTTAAGAATTCGGGGGCAAAAGTTCTTTTTAATGCTTTAGTTATCACAGATTTACTGTGATCTTCGTCTTGTAATGATCCGGCAAAACCTATGCCTTTACCGAAATCGGCTAAATTTCTGGCTCCCACATTTGAAGTCATAATAATTACTGTATTTTTAAAATCAACACGTCTTCCGAGACTATCGGTAAGTTGTCCGTCGTCAAAAACTTGCAGAAGCAGGTGAAATATATCCGGATGTGCTTTTTCAATTTCATCAAATAAAATAACAGAATAGGGTTTGCGTCTGACTTTTTCAGTTAATTGTCCGCCTTCTTCATGTCCGACATATCCGGGAGGAGAACCGATAAGCCGTGAAACAGAAAATTTTTCCATATATTCACTCATATCTACTCGAATCAAAGCTTCCTCAGTGTCAAAAAGATATTCAGTAAGTTTTTTTGCCAGATGTGTTTTTCCGACTCCGGTAGGTCCGAGAAAAATAAAGGTTCCTATCGGTTTATTAGGATCTTTTAAACCTGCACGATTTCGTTGTATGGCTTTGACGATTTTTTCAACAGCTTTGTCCTGACCGATAACTTTTTCTTTGAGTTGTGATTTCATTTCAAGAAGACGAACACTTTCGGCTTTTGCAATACGTGTTGCCGGAATACCGGTCATCATTGCAACGACTTTTTCAACATCTGCCTGATGAACAATTTCTCTGTGTTGAGATAAATTATTAGTCCATGCTTCTTTTGCTTTTTCGAGCTCTGATTCAAGGTTTCTTTCTTTATCTCTGAATTTTGCTGCTTCTTCAAATTCCTGATTAACAATAGCTTTTTGTTTTTGTTCCGTAAGTTTTTTTATTTTTTCTTCTATTTTAGAAATATCTTCCGGAACTTTTAAATTCATAATATGAACTCTGGAACCTGTTTCATCTAAAGCATCAATGGCTTTATCGGGAAGATGTCTGTCACTGATATATCTGTCTGTAAGTGTTACGCAGGAATCAAGTGCATCATCGGTATAAGTTACATTATGATGGTCTTCGTATCGGTCTTTAATATTTTCAAGGATTATTCTTGTTTCTTCTGTTGTAGTAGGGTCCACCATAATTTTTTGGAATCGTCTTTCCAAAGCACCGTCTTTTTCAATGTATTGACGATATTCATTTAAAGTAGTTGCACCGATTGTTTGTATTTCGCCTCTGGCAAGAGCAGGTTTCAGCATATTTGAAGCATCGAGTGAACCGCTCGCACCTCCGGCACCGATAATTGTATGAATTTCATCAATAAAAAGAATGACATTCGGATTATCCTGAAGTTCATTTAAAATAGATTTCATACGTTCTTCAAATTGTCCTCTGTATTTTGTTCCGGCAACTACGGAAGCCATATCAAGAGTAACAATGCGCTTATTAAAAAGTACTCTTGAAACATTATTTTCAGTAATTCTGATTGCGAGACCTTCTACAATAGCAGATTTTCCGACACCCGGTTCTCCGATTAATACCGGATTATTTTTTTTCCTGCGACTTAGAATTTGGACTAAGCGTTCAATTTCATTTTCACGTCCTACAATCGGATCTAATTTATTTTCGGCAGCTGCTTTTGTTAAATCAATCCCGAAATTATCTAATACGGGTGTGTCACTGTCAGATTTTGCAGTACGTTTACCTTTTCTTTTACTGAACGAGTCTTCATCAAATTCGTCATAATTTTCATCGTCTTCGTCAAGATTGTCAGGTCCGTCGGCTTCATTAATAACAGAATTAATTAAAATATCTTTAATTTTATCATAGGTTAAATCGTTGTCTTTTAATATTTGATAAATAATTCCTTTTTGACTTTCTTCTTCTTTAAGAATGGCAAGAACAAGATGGTCGGGTGTTGCTAATCTTTCATTAAAATCTTTTGTTTCAAAGAATATGAGTTTTAAAGTTCGTGCTGAAGATTTAAGCAGCGGAAGTTCTTCTGTTTGAGGATCTACAGGGCTGTCAGTATCTTTAATTCTGTTTTCAATAGACTTTTTTACCAGGTTTAAATCAATATTATAATCTACCAAAATTTGGAGCACATTAGAAGAACCTTCTCTTAGGACTCCGAGAAAAAGATGTTCGTTACTGATATATTCATTTCCTAATCTGACAGCTTCTTCTTTACTGAAAGATAAGACTTTTTTTAATTGTACGGAATATTTATTGTTCATATTTTTATTCATTTTATACTAACTTGCAAATTTAAAAATTCTATTTTAGTTTGGCGGATTTTTACAGATAGTTTTTAACAATAATTAAGCGATTATCAGTTTAAGATAATCGCTTAATTAAGAAATTAATTTTAAATTTTATCAGTTATTATCTTCAGATTTAATTTCTTCTTTTTGATTTTCTTCTTTTTTTTCTGATTTTTTTTCTTCAAATTCCATTAATCCCGCATCAATTAAGGTGTTATACCATTTAATTATTTTTTTTATGTCGGAAACATAGACACGGTCTTTATCGTATTCAGGAACAGCTTCGCCGAAATATGCTTTTAATTCTTTTGCAGAAGCATTATGACTTATTGCTTTTTTCCCGGTTTCTTTATCGAAAATTTTTTTAAAAATTTCTTCTAACTTAATATCCTCACCGGTTGTAAAAACCGAGATGTCGTTTAATGAACTTATTTGTTCGTTAATGAAAGCACTTGAACGTTTTCCGTCTTCCAAAGATTCGACAACGGCACTGTTTTTTGATTGGGCAATATGTTTGTATAAGCCCGGTCTTCCTGAAATTGATAAAATCTTACTTAAATCCATAGTTTTTAAAATTTATGCAAAAGTAAACGTAATTTCTTTTCTCAAAAATTTTTTAATTTTAATACTTCATAAATAACGTATAAAATTGTTTTATGTTACGATTTTTAAAGATTTTCTGTAAGTTTTTCGTGAATTTTGAGAATTTGAGGAATTATTAACTCTTTTTCATCATTTATTATGATATAATCTGAATGTTTTATTTTAAAATTGTCATCAGTTTGATTATTTATTCGTTGAATGATTTTGTCATCAGTCATATTATCTCTTTCTTTTATTCTTTTTATTCTTAGTTCTAAAGGAGCGATTACCGTTATTATTTTCTTTACGTCTTTATATATTCCGCTTTCAAAAAGAATAGCAGTTTCTTTAATAATATATGGTGATTGTTGTTTATTAATCCAATTTGTAAAATGTTTTTTTACGGCAGGATGAACAATTGAATTTACAGTATTCAATTTGTCTTTATTATTGAAAATATGTTGTGCTAATTTTTTTCTGTCTAATTGATTTCTTTTATCATAAATATCATAACCGAAAATCATTTTTAATTTGTTAATAATATCTGAATCTGAATTCATGATAATTTTTGCTTCGGTATCAGAATTATATACAGCAATTCCGAGTCTCATAAATACTTGTGAGACAATAGTTTTTCCGCTTCCGATGCCGCCTGTTAATCCTATGATATTCATTTTTAAAAATTGATAATTTTAATAATGAAAAGAACTGTCACCGAGAAATTCACGAAGAATAGAAGTCGGCGGAATTTCGTCTTCTTCATTCAAATCTTTAAAATAGGATAAAAATTTAAGTATTCTGCGAGCTTCGGCGTATTCTTTTTCGGACTGACAAATATTTTTTAATAAAGGTTCGGCATATTTTTTTATCAATGCCAATTCATAGAGCAATGCAGAATTAAACATTATGTCAGCTTGTTCCTGAAAAGGAAAAATATTTTTTTCTTCACCTCTGCGAACACTCGGCCATCGTTTTAGTGTTTCGAATGCACTGTATCCCCGATACTTATAATCACGAATGATTCTTCGCAATAAGCGATTATCGGTTGTGGGAATTCGATTATGACCGTCAATTCCGATTTGTGTTAAAGCCGAAATATAGATTTTATATTTAATTTTTGCATCAATATTTTTTGTTAATTTAGGATTTAAAGCGTGTATTCCTTCGGCAATAATAATGGTTTCGTCATCAGCAGATATTTTGGTTCCGTCAAAAAAACGTTTTCCGTCTTCAAAACTGAATTTCGGAATTTCAATTGTTTTTCCTTTTTGCAGATCGTTAATATTGTCGGTAAATAATTTAATATCAATTGCATTAATTGTTTCAAAATCATATTCTCCGTTATCGTCAAGAGGTGTGTCTTCTCTGTTTACAAAATAGTTGTCTAATGAAATTTGAACAGGTTTTAAACCGGAAACAATCAGTTGAACAGCCAAGCGTTTTGAAAAAGTAGTTTTACCGGACGAGGACGGACCGGCAATTAATATTAATTTAATTGTTTTTTTTTCTTTAATTTTATCGGCAATTTCTGCAATCTTTTTTTCATGCAAAGCTTCTGAAATTTTAATCAATTCACCACCGTATCCTTCATTTATTCTGTCGTTTAATCTTCCTACATTTGCTGAGTTCAGAACTTTAACCCATTTTTTATGTTCTTCAAGAATATCAAACATTTTATCTTGTTTCACAAATGGTTCTAATTTTTCGGGATTGTTTCTTTGCGGAATTTGTAATAACATTCCTTTATATAAAGGTATCAAATCGAATTTTTTTAAATATCCGGTTGAAGGAACCAGATAACCGTAAAAATAATCCAACATATTATCAAGTTGATATATTGAAGTGTACAGTGCCGGACTTTGTTTAAATAGATTAACTTTTTCAGGAAAATTAGTTGCTTCAAAAATTTTTACGGCTTCACTGTTTAAAATATCTTTGCGAATAAAAGGATAATCGGCAACAATTATTTTATTCATTTGCATTTTAATATCTTCAATTAAATTATCGTTTGATGCTAAATTAACTCCTTTAATTTCACAGAAATAACCTTTAGAAACTGTGTGTTCAATCATTAAATCGGCATCCGGCATAATATCTTTTACGGCTTTCATCAAAACAAAATATAAAGAACGAAAATACATTCTCATTCCGTCTTGATTTGTGATATCAATAAATTCAATTTTGTGCGGTTTTATTATTCTGAAAGATAATTCTTGTATTTCATTATCTGTTAATGCACCCAAAACAGGATATTTTAATTTAGGTGTTGTTTCTTTCAATATTTCATATAATCGGGTTCCGAAAGGGAATTTCTTAACTTGATTGGTGCATATACATTCAATGTTTAACATAATTTTATTTTTTTGCGTAAATGCAAGAATACATATTATTATTTTTGTTCAAAAATTTATTTTACCGGAAAACTTATCTTTTTATTTTTGCACAATTATCCGGATATATTGATTTATTAATTTAAACTTTATTATAATGACATTACAAACTAATTTAGATCATATTGAAACTGAAAATCAATACAATGACATTCTCAGTAATAATGAAAATGTGATGATTTGCTGCGGCAGGATGGGACCTATGTGCGTTCCGGTTTATGCCGATATGGAAAAATTGCGAGATGAGTATCCGCATGTTAAGTTTTATGATATGCTTTTTGATATTCCTGATGCTCAAGTAATAAGAAACCTACCTGAATGTCTGGGTTTTATGGGCTTACCTTTTACCGTTTATTATAAAAAAGGAAAAGTTGTAAAAGCTGCAAGCAGTATTCAAATGCGAGATCAAATAACTGCAATTTTAGATGAACAATTTTCATAACAGATAATTATAAACTACTTTAACACCTTGCTTTTTGTAAGGTGTTTTTTATAAAAAAATTAATATGGAAAATTTGTATGATGTTATAATAATCGGAGGAGGCCCCGCCGGACTTACCGCAGGGATTTATTTGTCAAGATCAAAAATTAAAACTTTACTTATTAATGAAGGGATAATCGGCGGACAAATGTCTTTGACACACGAAATTGCGAACTATCCGGGTATTGAAAGTATCAGTGGTTATAAGCTTTCGGTAAATATGCAAAAACAAGCGGAAAGTTTTGGTTGTGAAATCATTTCTAACGTAAAAATTACCGGATATAATTTAAAGAAAGATATTAAATTAATAACTATAAACGGAAAAGGAGATTATAAATCAAAAGCTGTTATTATTGCATCCGGCGGTAAATCTCAAGAATTAGATGTCCCCGGTGAAAAAGATTTTGCCGGCAGAGGTGTTTCGTATTGTGCAACCTGCGACGGTGATTTTTTTCAGGATAAAGAAATAATTGTTGTGGGCGGCGGTAATTCGGCACTTGAAGAAGCGGTTGCACTGACACAATATGCAAGTAAAGTTACGGTTGTTCACGAATTTGATTATTTTCAGGCACATAAATATGCAGTTGAACAAGTAACAAATCATCCTAAAATTGATTTTATTTTGAATTCTACCGTTTCAGGATTTTACGGTTCTCAATCGCTTGAAAAAGTTACCGTAAAAAACTTAAAAACAGGAGAGGAGACTGATAAAAAAATTGACGGAGTATTTATATTTATCGGATATGTTCCGCAAACAGAACCATTTAGGAAAATTGTTAAATTGAATAAACGAAATGAGATTATTGTTGATGATAAAATGATGACTGATATTTCGGGTGTTTTTGCTGCCGGTGATTGCATTGCAAAACGATACAGACAAATTACTACTGCTGTTTCCGACGGAACAAAAGCAGCTTTAAATGCAATCGAGTTTATAAATTAAAAACATAAAGTCAGAATTTGCAGGAATTATAAGTTTTTCAGCAATTCGGCTTTAATAATTTCAGCCCAAATTTTATAACCCTTTTCATTCATGTGAAGTCGGTCTTTTCGGAATATGTCTTCTCTTATGTTGCCTGAGGAATTGAACATTGGTTTTGTAATATCAATATAATTTAAAGTATTGTCCGAATTACAAAAATCTCGAATTAATTTATTCGTTTTTTTCATTTTTTCAAGATATGAAATTCTGGAAGGAGAGGGCTTAATTGAAACAAAAAATATTTTGGTGCCGGGCAGGTATTGTTTTGTCAGGTCAGTAAAAATTTTAAAACTTTTAAGTATGACTTCTGCTGTTAAAAAGGGTGCAAGTACATCGTTATCGCCTTCGTAAACAACAACGGCTTTCGGTTTACAGGGTTTTACAATTTTGAAAAAATAATAATCAAGTTCGGGCATGGTAGAACCGCCGAAACCCCTGTTTAAAACAGGTACCGGAAATAAATCCGTTTTCATTGAAGTCCACTTTCTGAAACTTGAACTGCCGACAAATAAAATTTTTCCTTTTTTAATACCGTTTACGGAATCTTCTTTCTCAAATTCAATAATTTCATCTTCATATCTGCTGAAAAAAGCAGTATCCATATCTTTTGAGAGTTCTTCAACATAATTTGAAGAGTTATATTTAAAAAGTTGTTCCGAAAAAGAAGATACAGTATTACCCGTATGAGTTTGTCCGTATGACAAAGGTATGATAAACAGAAATATATAAGTAAGGATTTGTTTCATGAAAATTTAATCAGATTGCAAATATATTTGAAAAATCTTTACAATAAGAAATCATTTTCTAAATTTGTCATTCATAACAATAAGAAAATGACATTAATAAAATCAGTATCAGGCATACGCGGAACAATAGGCGGAAAATCCGGAAATAATTTAACACCCGTTGATATTGTGAAATTTACTTCGGCATTTTGCAAAATTATAAAAAAAAGCAGCGGAACAGAAAATCTGAAAATTATTGTCGGCAGAGATGCTCGAATTTCCGGACAATCGGTTTCCGATATAATTTGCGGAACATTAGTTGCTAACGGTGTGAAAGTCATTGATATAGGTTTAGCAACAACACCTACAACCGAAATCGCCGTTACCGAAGAAGGTGCAGACGGCGGTATTATCATCACGGCAAGTCATAATCCGAAACAGTGGAATGCTCTGAAACTTTTAAATAAAAAAGGTGAGTTTATTTCGGCGGAAGACGGCAACGAATTACTGAAAATTGCCGAAACTGATTTTAATAATTTTTCTTTTAGTGAAATTAATGAATATCAAGAAATTGAGAATAAGGATTATTTGCAAAAACACATTGATTTAATTCTGAATAATAAATATGTTGATGTTGAAGCAATCAAAAAAGCAAATTTCAGAGTGGCAATTGATGCCGTTAATTCTGTGGGAGGCATTGCATTACCGCCTTTACTCGAACAACTCGGCGTAAAAAAAGTTGTGAAATTAAATTGTGAAGCAACCGGTGAATTTGCACATACTCCGGAACCCGTTCCGCAAAATCTTACACAAATTTCTTCTTTAATGAAAGAGCAATCGCTTGATGTCGGTTTTGCGGTTGACCCCGATGTTGACCGGCTTGTAATTATTAACGAAGACGGCAGTATGTTTAACGAAGAATATACAATTGTTGCAATTGCCGATTATATTTTATTGCAGACACCGGGAAATACCGTATCGAATTTATCATCGAGCAGAGCTTTGCGTGACGTAACCGAAAAATACGGAGGAAAATATTATGCTTCGGCAGTAGGAGAGGTTAATGTAGTAGCAAAAATGAAAGAAGTAAATGCCGTATTCGGGGGAGAAGGTAACGGCGGTGTTATTTTTCCCGAATTACATTACGGCAGAGACTCACTGGCAGGAATTGCATTATTTTTAACACATTTGGCAAAATCGGGTAAAAAATGTTCCGAATTACGAGAAACATATCCCGATTATTTTATCTCAAAAAATAAAATTGAACTTACGAAAGATACAAATGTTGATAAACTGTTAGAAAAAGTGAAAAATAAATTTTCCGAAAAAGATAATGTGCAAATTTCTGTGATTGACGGTGTAAAACTTGATTTTGAAGACGGCTGGGTTCATCTTCGCAAATCGAATACCGAACCGATTATTCGCATATATGCCGAAAGCAAAAGTCCTGAAAAAGCCGATGAATTTGCTCGTATGATTATGAAAGAATTAAAATAACAGATAATTATCTTGCGGCAATCAGTGAAACAGATGAAATTGTATCGCCCATTCCTACAAGTGTAACCGGTTTATCTATTATAATCGCAGGAACTGCAATGAGATCAAAATCAGGATGTTCAAAAATGCCGGTTTCCGTAATGTTATTTTTGCCGTAATTTTCTGTAATAAATTCAGAAAGAATTTGTAATCCCTTTAATCCGACTTCCGAAACAGTTTTGTCTTTTGCCCAAAGCAAGTTTTCTTTTATTTCAAGTGTTCCGGTTCCGGCTTTTCCGGCAGCGACTACTGCGGCTGTTTGCATTCCTTTTCGATTTTGCATAGGCGATATTGTAAAATTCTTTTTCTGCAAAGTAACATATAAACCAAACATATGAAGTTGCATTCTCGGAGTTTGTGTATATTCAAAAATTTTCAGCATTCCCTGAAAAAGATTAACAGAGTTCGTATTTGAATTACATTTTTCAGCTAAATCTGTTTCGTTTATAACTTCCAGAATATCAATAAGTTCTCTTTCGTTAAAGCCGACACTCTCGACTTGTGTTGCAATTTTATCAATCAAATATTTTCTGATAACTTTATCTTGAGTTGATGCAATTTCAAAGTGAATAAGTGTATTTTTTTTATTCTCTTTTAATTTTCGGACATTTTTCATTGATACGTCAATTCTTTTTGTACCGAAAGTTCCGTCAGGTAAAAATTCCTGCAACATTTGATAACCCGATAAAATAATGTATTCGAAATGTATTGTCGGAGAGGCAATTTTATTTACAAAATTTTCATCAATATGAAGTTTTAAATTTAAAGGATCGTAGGTTGCAATAAATCGGTTTGATTTCGGGCATGTAATTGTTTTTCCGAAAAAGTTAATTGTATCATTTTTATCAAACTCCAGAATGTAATGAATAAGCGGAATATCCTTCTTTCTGCGAATTTTATTTGCAGGCTTAATATTATTTTCTTCATCAACGGAAAGTAAATTCGGTAAATTTAAAAATAGATTTGCCTGCATTTCGGGTAATGATGCACAGTGCACATAAACATTATTAACACCGCAAATTGCTGCTACATTTGCAACAATACCGCCTTGTCCGCCCATTTGAAGTTTGTCAACAGCAAAAATTTTACTGATTTCTTCAAAAATACCTTGACTTAAAATAATTTGTTCTTCGGCAATTCCGTTTTTAAAACAATGATACAATCCTCTTAAAATATCTTCCGATTTTTCAATTTGTTTTGTAGTTTTTTTGAAAAAATCTTCATTAAGATTAAAATTTGAAATATATTTTTCAATTTGTTTCCCGGAAAGTTTTACGACTGCATCTATATTTGCATTAAATGCATTTATTAAACCGTTAACTTCCGAAATTTTATTAAATTGTTCGGTAACGCTTCCGAAATTTTCTTTCCAAATTTGTTTTAAAGAACTGATATTCATTTTTTAAAGTTTATTTTATGTCTTCTTAAAGATATAATTTGAGATAATATTGCAATAAGCAATGAAAAAATTCCTATTAAAAATACGCCGGAATAATCAAAATATTTGTAAAAAATAATTCCGACCAAAGGAGCAAAAGAACCTCTTACACCGGTTAATGATAAGTGAATTGACTGATAATCGGCAGCATTTTTATCTTTACTGAAATATGCCGAACCGATATACCATAAAATGCCCATCATTGCACCGAAAATTCCGTATGATAAAAATGAAATCAAAAGCGACCAATATATTTTAATATTAAAAATTTCAATATGTGCCGGAAAGAATTGAGTTAATCCCATAAATAACAGATAAAACAACATCATAAGGAATGTGTAAACAGCAAATTTACGCGGATTTACTTTTCCCATAAGTTTACCGAAAAATGGTGTCAGAATAACGGAAACCATTGTGTAGAAATTTTTGTAAAATGCTATACCCGAATAAGACAGGTTTAGTTCATTTTTCAAAAACATAGCAATTACTGCAATACTCACCAGCCATGCAAAACCGTAAAACATAAAACCGATTTCAAAATCGCGAAACGGTTTGTTGGTTTTTATAATATGAAGTAAATTTTTTTGAATTTTTTTTAGTGATTTAAAAATACTTCCGGTTTTTTGAACAACCGGTGCCTGATATTTTATTTGTGTCAGGATATAAATTGAAGAAATTCCGAGAATTGCCAAAAACGGATACACAAAAGTATAGGAATAGGACTTAAAATCGAGTAATAACCCGAACAAAAATGTTGCAACAAGCATAATTATTTTGTTTGCCGTTGATGCATAACCGTATAATTTACTGAAATTTTCGTGTTTGTAACTGTTTTTTAAATATCCGTTTATCATCGGAAAAATTAAGGGATTTGTTGAATAATAAATCAGAAATATTCCGAGAAATAAAAATTGATAAAGTAATTGATCTGTTTGAGCAGATATTGATTTCGGAAAAATAAATAATAATAATAAAGGTGCTCTGGTAAGAATTGCAATAAGTCGTAAAAACTTTGTTTTATTGACTTTTCGTTTAATGAATTCATTAAAAGGTATTGAAAACAGTAAAACAACAGTAGTAAATTGAAATAAAATTCCGATTTGATACGGCGAAGCTTTTAATTCTTTGATTAATATAAATTCATTAAGAGCTAAAACACCGAGAATAATTCCGTCTAAAACAGAATAAATAAGATGCAGATAAAATGCTTTTTTTTCTGTTTCGGAATAAAAATTTATGCTCAGTTTCATTAATGCTTTTCGGTTATAGTTTTTAAAGAAAAGGAAATTAATAAACGTTTAATTTTAGTATTTAACTATAATTATCCGTAAATTTCTTTTTTGGCAGCAAGTAAAGTATTTTGCAACAATGAAACAATAGTCATAGGTCCTACGCCACCCGGAACCGGGGTGATATACGAACATTTAGGAGCAACTTCATCGAATTTAACATCACCTTTCAGTTTCCATCCGGATTTTGTTTTGTCGGATTTTACTCTGTGAATACCCACATCAATAACAACGACACCGTCTTTTATCATATCAGAAGTAACAAATTCTTGTTTCCCTATTGCTGCTATTAAAATATCGGCTTGTAAAGTAATTTCTTTAAGATTTTTTGTTCTGCTGTGACATAAAGTAACAGTTGAATTTCCCGTTTCATTTTTTTGAGACAGCAGAATACTCATCGGTTTTCCTACAATATTACTGCGTCCTATTACAACACAATGTTTTCCTGAAGTTTTAATATTGTATCTTTTAAGAAGTTCGAGAATTCCTTTCGGAGTTGCAGAAATATATGCAGGAAGTCCTACGGTCATTCTGCCTACGTTTGTCGGATGAAAACCGTCAACATCTTTTTCGGGAATGATACTTTCAATAATTTTATCTTCGGAAATATGTTCGGGCAGGGGAAGTTGGACTATGAGACCGTTAATATCATCATTTTTATTTATTTCTTCTATTTTTTCAATAAGTTCACATTCGGAAATGTCATTGTCAAATCTTATTAAACTTGATTTAAAACCGACTTGCACACAAGACTTTGTTTTATGAGCAACATAAGTCTCGCTTGCACCGTTGTTTCCGACTAAAATTGCAGCCAAATGCGGTTGTTTTCCTCCGTTTTTGATAATTTGACTTACTTTTTCGGCAATTTCCGCTTTTATTTGTTTTGAAGTTTCTTTACCGTCTAAAAGTTGATATGACATTTTACTGTAGGTTTGAATTTTTTGATATAAATTGCCTCAATCTCTGTTATCTTCTTTTTTTCTTTTTAGCGGCTTTTTTTAATGCAGACATTTTATTTCCGCCTCCTTGCACCACTTGCATCATTTTTTTGGTATCGCCGAATTGTTTTATTAATCTGTTAACTTCCTGAATTTCAGATCCGCTCCCTTGTGCAATTCTCTTTCTTCTGCTTCCGTTTAATATTTTCGGATTTGAACGTTCTTCAGGTGTCATAGAAGTAATAATGGCTTCAATTCCTTTAAATGAATCGTTATCAATATCTAAATTTTTTACCATTTTTCCCATACCCGGAATCATCGAAACCAAATCTTTAACATTACCCATCTTTTTAATGGAGTTCAGCTGTTTCAGAAAATCGTTAAAATCAAATTGATTTTTTGCAATTCGTTTTTGCAGTCTTCTGGCTTCTTCCTGATCTATTTGTTCTTCGGCTTTTTCAACCAACGAAACAATATCTCCCATACCGAGA
The DNA here is from genome assembly GCA_013152535.1 of Chlorobiota bacterium. Lineage (GTDB taxonomy): Bacteria > Bacteroidota > Bacteroidia > Bacteroidales > JAADGE01 > JAADGE01. The sequence continues at coordinate 4,124 of JAADGE010000023.1, read as the reverse complement.
ATTCGGTCGGCCATACGTTCCGGATAAAATACATCAAGTGCATCAATTTTTTCACCTGTTCCTACAAACTTAATCGGTTTATGAACAACATTTCTTATAGTTAACGCTGCACCGCCTCTTGTATCACCGTCAAGTTTTGTTAAAACAACTCCGTCGAAGTCTAATTTATCGTTAAATTCTTTTGCAGTATTAACGGCATCCTGACCGGTCATAGAATCGACAACGAATAAAATTTCATCCGGTTTTACGGCTTTTTTTATGTTACCGATTTCTTTCATCATGGCTTCGTCAACGGCTAAACGACCGGCTGTATCAATAATTACCACATCGTGTGCGTTTTTCTTTGCATAATCAATTGCAGCTTTGGCAATTTTAACTGGATTTTTATTGTCTTCTTCAGAATATACCGAAACTCCGACTTGCTCTGCCATAACTTTTAATTGCTCTATTGCGGCAGGACGATATACGTCGCCGGCAACTAAAAGAGGATTTTTTGATTTCTTATTCTTCAGAAGATTTGCCAATTTAGCAGTAAAAGTTGTTTTCCCCGAACCCTGCAAACCGGCAATTAAAATAACGGTAAATTTGTTTTGAAGATTTATATCGACATGCTCTTTGCCCATTAATTCAACCAACTCATCATGTACGATTTTAATGATTTGTTGTTTTGGCTTAACAGATTTTAATACATTCGCACCAAGAGATTTTTCTTTTACATTGTTGGTGAAATCCTTTGCAATTTTATAACTGACATCGGCATCAAGTAATGCTCTTCTTACGTCTTTTAATGCATCAGCAATATTAATTTCAGTAATTTTTCCTTGTCCTTTAAGTATTTTAAAGGAATGTTCTAATCTTTCCGATAAATTATCAAACATATTATATAATTTTTAAATAACAGTTCGTTAAATTCTTTAATTTATGCAATAATTTTGCAGTTCGCAAAGATAAAAAAAATATCCGGATGAATTTTTTTAAAAAAAGTTTTGTGAGAGAAAATTTTGTTTTAAATTTGCATCCGCGTTGCGAGAATAGCTCAGTTGGTAGAGCACGACCTTGCCAAGGTCGGGGTCGCGGGTTCGAGTCCCGTTTCTCGCTCTTTTTTATTGAAAAATCCAATTGTTGCCCGGATGGCGGAATTGGTAGACGCGCGGGACTTAAAATCCCGTGTTCAGTAATGAACGTGCCGGTTCGATGCCGGCTCCGGGTACAGAAAAAGCTCTCATTTTTGAGAGCTTTTTTCTTTTCTGAAAATATTAGAAACCATATTTTAAAAAGTACAATTTAATTCAGAAAACAGATGCAATAATGTTGATGTAATAATTTGTCAATTAGCCTGTTATTTACGAAAAGTTAAAACTAAATACAGGAGTGAGTTTATACATAAGATATGGGTAATATTAAGTAGTTTATTGGTAAACTTTGTACGAATTACAAAATATCTAACAGGAGAAAGCAAAAAAATGTAGCAAAATGTAATTAATACTTTACATTGTGGTGTTTTTTGTGAATATTATTAATTTTCTGATAATTTTATTCAATTAGAATGTATTAAATTGTATTCACAGGAAAATTTCTAAAAAATACGGCATTCTAAAGGATATAACTTTTTTCTCTTTTTCAGAGTGGACTGAATGATGTAAATATATTTATTATGCCTGTTTCTGCAAATTTTTTATATTTGAGAAATAATTTAAAAGTTATGAAAAAAGTTTTAAAGGGTTTATTTGCAGTAGCGGCTTTAATCTTTTGTTTTGCGGTATATACTGATAATGATTTAATACGTGCTGTTACAAAACCAATTCCGGTATTAATTCTGCTTTTTTTAATAAAACCGAATTCGATTTATGCCAAATTAATTTTTGTCGGGTTGATTTTTTCATTAGCAGGTGATATTTTTTTAATGAAAGTAATTGATAAATTTATTTTCGGTTTGGCGGCATTTTTAATTGCTCATATCTTTTACATTACAGCTTTTATTAAAAGAAATCGGAATCTGAAATTACTGAGTTCGCTGCCTTTTTATGCGACAGCAATATTATTAGCTCTGTTTTTTTCTCAATATACAGGAAAAATGACAATGCCTGTAATGGTTTATATATTTATTATTGTAACAATGGCTTGGCGTTCATATGTGCAAAAAGACTATTCGAATATTTCAAAATTTGCATTTATCGGAGCAGTATTATTTGTTTTTTCAGATACAAATATTGCATTTACAAAATTTTATTATGATTATGAATTTTCAAAAATAGTAACCATAGTACTATATTGGTCTGCACAATATTTAATTGCTGAGTCAGTTAAAAGCTTTAATTCTTAATACGCATTATTCATTCGATTATCTTTATACTTCACCTGTATCATCACATAAATTTTTGTGTTTATAATGATGAAGATATTTCTTAATTGAAACGGTAAATAAATATGGGTTAAACAACTTATTTAATATAAGGAAAGAGAGTTTATAATCTCATTTTTTTCAGTCTGTCCATTTCGCGTTTATCATCATTTTGTTTTAATGTCTCGCGTTTATCATGATATTTTTTCCCTCTTGCTATGTGAAATTCTAATTTTGCTAAACCTTTATCATTGATAAACAGTCGAGTAGGGATGAGAGTGAGAGAAGTTGATTTTATTTTTTTATCAATTTTATTTATTTCCTTTCTGCTTAAAAGTAATTTTCTGATACGTTTCGGGTCATGGTTTGCATAGGTTCCGTGAGAATATTCGGATATGTGCATTTTAATAAAAACCTCTTTTTTATTCGGCTTTCCGGGCATAGGAAGTAAAACACAATAGGCTTCATTAATACTTGCCTTGCCGGAACGTATTGATTTTATTTCTGTTCCGTAAAGTTGAATTCCTGCAACAAATTTATCAAGAAGTTCATAATCGTGTCTTGCTTTTTTGTTTTTTATGTTTACAAAATTTGCCATAAGTCGCAAAATTAGTTAAAAGTTTGAAAAGTCGAAAGTTTATGAAGTTAATACTGAAAAAGTGTTTAATTTTGTTCTTCATATTTATGGAAAACGAAAAATTTAATATTATTACCGTTATGGGTGCTACTGCCGGAGGAAAAACTTCATTAGCGGCAAATTTGGCTTATGAATTTAACGGTGAAATAATCAGTGCCGATTCAAGGCAGGTATATCGCGGAATGGATATAGGAACAGGAAAAGATTTGGAAGATTTTATTATTAACGATACACAAATTCCTTATCATTTAATTGATATTGTTGATGCCGGAACTAAATATAATGTTTTTAGATATCAAAAAGATTTTTTAAAAGTTTATACAGATATTAAAAACAGAAAAAAATTACCGATATTATGTGGAGGTACCGGAATGTATATTGATGCTGTTTTGAAAGGATATAAATTGATAAATGTTCCGCATGACGGAAAATTAAAAGAACAACTTGAAAAGAAAACAGACAAAGGGTTGATTGATATTCTGAAACGAAATAATGATTTGCATAACAGAAGCGATATTTCAAACAGAAAACGACTGATAAGAGCGGTTGAAATTGCTTTATATTACGAGAAACACAACGATATTGATTTTTCTTATCCTGAAATTAAAAGTTTAAATGTCCAAATTTTTTTTGACAGAAACTCAAGGCGTAAAAGAATAACTAAAAGATTGAAAGACCGTTTGCAAAAAGGTATGATTGAGGAAGTTGAAAGTTTACTGAAAAAAGGAATTCCTGCGGAAACTTTGATATATTACGGTTTGGAATATAAATTTATTACGGAATTTATTCTTGGTAAAATAACTTATGAAGACATGTTTTCTCAATTGGAAATTGCCATACATCAGTTTTCAAAACGCCAAATGACTTGGTTTCGGAAAATGGAAAAAGACGGTCATAAAATTTATAAAATTGACGGATATATACCGCTTGAAGAAAAAATAGTAAAAGTTAAAGAATTATTGAACAAATAAATAAAAAAAATATATATTTTAAAACTGAATATTCTTCAGAATTATATTAATAAAAATTGAATTCGATGTTTTCAATGTATTTACATTTAGGAATTGAACATATAACCGATTTAAACGGTTATGATCATATTTTATTTCTTATGGCTTTGTCAGCGGTTTACCTGCTGAAAGATTG
>JAADGE010000052.1 GCA_013152535.1 Chlorobiota bacterium | reverse complement strand
CGTAAATACTGTATGTCAAAAATTCTTGCATAGTATTTTATCTTAAAATTAACTATTAATTTTCTTCAGGATCTAATCCGGTTTCTTTAACAGTAAGCAGAGTATCTAAAATACCGGTAATCTCGGCTCCGACTTTAAATCCCACTGCAATATAAATAATACCTATTATCCCGCCGCTTAATAAATCGTTCAATTTTCCGGTCGGTAAAAAATTTTCCAAAAAATCGTGATGCTTTGCATAAACCAGACCAAATAAACCGAGTATTACAAAAGTTGAACCCGCAATAGCTTCTATCCAAGTTAACGCATTATGTTCAATAAAAAACTTTCTGTAAGAAATTAACATCAGCAAAAATCCGGTTGCAATTATGGCACCGCCTTGGAAACCTCCGCCCGGGGTTAAATGTCCGTGAATAAAAATGTAAGCACCGAGAATAACCGTAAACGGAAAAATTATTTTTGCTCCGGTTTGAACTATTGCACTGGCTTCAACGGATGTTCTTTGCGGATTAAGACCTGAATGTTGAGACCTTTTGTGATATAAAATACTGCCGAGTGCCGTCGATGCCAAAAACAAAACCGTAACTTCGCCTAAGGTATCAAACCCTCTGAAGTTAACAACAATTGATGTTACAACATTCGCAACTTTCAAATCATTAGGAGATTTTTGGAGATAAAATTCTTTTACCCCTTTAATAATATCTGCCCCAAAAGGTATTGCAACAAATGCACTTAACAGATAATATGCAATAACACCTAATAAACCTATAACTAATACTTTTTTCATATGAGTTTATTTATCTTCGAAACGCTTTGTGTTTCTGACAGTTATAATAAATATTATCGTACTTAATGCAATTCCGATAGCTGCTTCAGTCAATGCAACATCCGGTGCTTGTAATAAGTAAAACATTAATGATAAAACCAAGCTGATTACTGAAGTTGCAATCACGGCATGTATCAAATCTTTTTTTTGCACAGCAAAAAAACCGGCAATGATTAATAAAACCAATGAAACAATTGTTAAGATAATTTCTATATTCGTCATTATTTATCCTCCTTCTTTTGGTTTTTATGTAACTTTTCTTCTTCTTCCTTATAAGCATCTCCGATTTTTTCATCTTTAAGAAAAGGCATTTGCTTCGCTTTATGACTTCCTCTTGCCAAAGCATGAGAACTAAGAGGATTTGCAATAGCAATAAAAACAACGATTATAAATGTTTTTACAAACCATTCCGGTTGTAAAAAACCAATTCCTAAAATGGTGCTCATAGCCCCCAAAGTACTTGCTTTGGTTCCTGCCTGTAATCGTGTATAAAAATCGGGCATCCTTAATATCCCCAGTCCTCCGAGAAAAAGAAAAATTGTTCCGATGCTGATTAAAAAATAGCCTATGTAATTCAATATTTGCATTTTTAAAAAATTTGGCAAATTAAATAATGTTTAAATTCCTCCCTCCAGATAACGAGCAATTGTAATAACACCGATAAATCCCAGAACGGCATATACCAATGAAACATCAATGTAGATATATCTTTTCATAAGAAACCCGAGAATAACTAAAACAGCAATTAACATTACCGATAAAGTATCTAATGCCATTACTCTGTCAGATGCAGTCGGTCCTTTAATAAACCGGACAATTGCAAATATTGCTCCTAAGGAGATAACTGAAATAATGATTATAAAAAATAAGTCCATATTAATTATATATTTTTATTAAAATGTCTTCAAATTGTTTTGCAATTTCCTTGTATGTTGTTTCCTGATCCGTTCCGGTAACATACAGCCAATGAATAAAATATTTATTATCAATAATATCAACCGTTATCGTTCCCGGGGTAAGTGTAATGCTGTTTGCCAAAATTAATTTAGCAAAGGGAGATTTTAACTGACTGTTAAATTCAACAATACCGGGATTAATCGGGAGTTTCGGATTAATAACAATTTTGGCAACATCAATATTTGCTTTTATTAAAGCAAGCATAAAAACAAAAAAGTATTGCACTATATACATTAGCCGTCTCGGTGAAAATATTTTCAATCCGTCATAAGTAAAACTCTTATACGAAAAAATCGCAACTGTGAAACTTAATAATATCCCTGTTACGACTTCTGCAAAAGCAAAGGTAGTTGTAAAACCCAGCCAAACCAGAAATAATATCAACCAAGTATAAGTAAATTTGTTAAGTTTTGAAACGCTTGTTCCCATCTTCTTTTACATTAATAATTATTCGCTGACAAAAGTAAATTATTATACAAACCAAAATGTAAATATATAGATATTATAAAACATAAATATTTGTTACATTTCTCTCATTTTGACTTCTCAAGAACATATACATCTAATTATAAGCATTTTAAAATATCCATTTTTTCACATTACAAATATACAAATATCAAAACATAAAATCATTCCAAATAAGAATCTTAACATTTTGGAGAATATTCATACATATTTACAAAAAATATCATAATTTTATCATAATTTTAAATCTTATTTTAAAGCATTCCTAATGAAACATCTGAAAAAAACTTTTCCTGTTATTCTTATTATTATCATAAGTATAAATTTTACGGGATTTTCTTCAAATTTTTATCAAAATTGGAAAGATCTTAAAAAATTGACAAAATCAAAAACTGTAAATTCAGTTAAAAATAAATCAAAACAACTGATTAATAAAACAGAAAAAAATTTAACTCCCGGTTTTAAAAATACATACGGAATTTCAAGTCAATACATAAATGCAAAATATGAAAAACTGTGGAAAGAAACGCTTATTAAGTTTTCTCAAAGTTACAATGTTACGGACTTTAATTATGCTGTATCTTACGGAGACAATTCCACACCTTACGAATCTAAAAATAATATTAAACAAGCTAAAAGTTTTGCCTATTATCTGGCAGATCCCACCAATACAAAAGAAATGCCTCCTAAAGTAAAAGGTCAAAATTATAATTATACCGGAGAAATATTATATGCTTCAAGTAATTATAAATCTTCCGAGAAATTCTTTTTCAAAGCTCATAATTTATATAAAAAATACAGATTGACCGATTCAGCATTTGCCGTTCTTACCGAAAGCAATTTGGGTTTATTGTATCACACTACCGGTCGTTACGCACTGGCAAAAGAATACACACTGAAAGCATTACAAAAACGCAAAAAATCAAAAAACAAAACCGGTTATGCAGCATCCTTAAATAATATTTCAGTATTATATAAAGATATGGGTTTATACACCGATGCAGAAGATTATATCATACAGGCAGAGAAATATCTGATAAAAACACATAAGGATAATACCATAAAATTTGCCGTTGTCGAAAACAACAGAGCAATGATTTATATGATGACAGGGAAATATAAAGATGCAGAAGATTTAATGAAAAAAGCTTTGAATATTGCAGATAAAGAAGTCAGAGAAAAATCAGCGAGTTATATTCGAATGAAAGTAAATTTAGCGTTACTTTATCAACTTACAAAACGCTATCCCGAAGCCGAAAAAATATATCTTGATGCTATTAAAGTACAGAAAAGAAGAATGGGTGCCAAACATCCGGATTATGCTGTTTTGTTAGAAAATACAGCATCTTTATATCAACAAACCGGACGTTACGACAAAGTTGAATCTTTATTAAAAGAAGCAGTAAAAATATTTAAAAATAAATTCGGAACGGAACATCCGTCTTATGCAAAAGCCATTTATGAATTGGCACTGTTTTACCAATCTCAAAATCGCATATCGGAAGCAGAACCACTTTATAAAGAAGCATTTACAATACAACAAAAAAAGTTAGGCAAACATCATCCGGCTTTAACCGAAACCGAAGAACATCTTGCAATTTTGTATTGGCAAAAAGGAGACTTAGCCGAAGCTGCTAAAATTTATCATAAAGCACTTAACGAATACATCTATCAAATCAATACCTTTTTCCCGGCAATGAACGAATACGAAAAAACCAAATTCTGGGAAACCATTCATCCGAAATTTATCAGATATTACAATTTCGCGATTGACGCTTACAAAGAAATTCCCGAGGTTAAAGGTATGCTCTATGATTTTCAAATTGCAACCAAAGGCTTACTGTTAAATGCTTCACGAAAAGTAAAAAATCAAATTCTGCACAGCGGAAATCGTGGTTTAATTAATGAATTTAACAAATGGCAAGACACTAAAAATTATTTGGCAAAACTATACACCTATACGGATGATGAATTGAAAGAAAATAATATAAATATAGATTCTGTCGAGAATGTTGTTTTATATCTCGAAAAAGATTTGAATAAAAAGTCTGCTTCATTCAAACATTCCGGTTCAACTAAACCTGTAAATTACAAACAGATTGCAGCAACATTAAAACCCGATGAAGCAGCCTTGGAAATCATTCGTTTAAACCGGTACAATTATTTAATTCCCGATGATAATAAAATTATTTATATCGCATTAATACTGAAAAATAATAAGAAACTTCCCGAAGTAGCCGTCAACAATGCCGGAATTAAAATGGAAACCGATTATGTAAAAGAATATCATACAAGCATTCATTCCGGAAAAGAAATGAGTAACTTTTATACTTATTACTGGAAATATATCAATCCTTTTATATCGGACAGTCACAGAATTTATGCGTCTGTTGACGGAATTTATAATCAAGTTAATTTAAATACTATACAATTGCCTTCAGGAGATTATTTATTTGATAACAAAGACATACGTTTTGTTACTAATACAAAAGATCTGTTAAATAAAAAGCATAATATCAATTCAAAAAAAGCATTTCTTGTCGGATTTCCGGATTATCAATTAAATTTACCGGATAATTTAGCACAACTCCCGCCGCTTCCGGGAACACTTAAAGAAGTTGAAATGATTAAAGCACTTCTGAAAAAAAACTATTGGCAAGTTAACGAATATACCAAAAAATCGGCCAAAGAAGAAGTAATAAAACACGTCAATAACCCCTACATACTACACCTCGCAACACACGGCTATTTTATTGAAGAAAAATCTGTTACTGCGGATGATACCCGTTCTTTCGGAATTGAGCAAATGCGTGCTTATGAAAATCCGTTATTACGTTCGGGTTTGCTGTTTGCCGGTGCCGACAAAACCATTTTAGATTTAAATACGACAGATAATAAAGACAAAGATGACGGAATATTAAATGCCTTTGAAGCAATGGTCTTAAATCTCGACAAAACCGAACTCGTTGTTTTAAGTGCCTGCCAAACCGGACTTGGTGAAATAAAAAACGGCGAAGGTGTTTACGGCTTACAACGCTCATTTCAAATGGCGGGTGCAGCATCCGTAATAACAAGCCTTTGGGAAGTCAGTGACGAAGGCACACAGGATTTAATGTCGGCATTTTATAAATATTGGCTGCAATCGGGCAACAAACACAACGCATTCCGAAAAGCACGTGCCGAAATAAAGGAAAAATATAAATATCCCTTTTATTGGGGTGCTTTTGTATTGGTGGGTGATTAATTTTATTGTATTGTATTTTTTATACTCGTTGTTACAACAATTTCAATTTGTATAAATATTAACCGTCAACAAATTTCAAGACATAAAAAAGCCCCAATCAAATGATTGAGGCTTAAAAAAAGGCAACGACCTACTTTCCCGCAAATGCAGTAA
>JAADGE010000080.1 GCA_013152535.1 Chlorobiota bacterium | reverse complement strand
AATTCAAAAAAACAGTTAAAGATAATGAAATATACAGTTATAATATTTTTAGTTTCATTGTTAAATTTAGGACAAAACAAAGAACTGCATCCGGTTCATTTTTCTGTAATAAATATGGAATTTAATGACGAAAAACAAGAGTTTGATATTTCATTTAAATTATTTGTCAATGATTTTGAAAAAATTGTTGATAAAAACTATAATGTTGTATTAAATTTCGGGAAAAATAATCAATTAAAAGATTGTGATAAATATATTGACAGATATATAAAAAAGAATCTTATTCTTGTTTTTGATAAAAAATCAGTCGGCAGAAAAATGCAACAGGTAAAATTTACAGTTAAATCCGATGAAAAAGCTATATGGATTTATTATAAATTATCAATAAAAAAACCGCATAAAGTCCTTATAAGAAATACACTGTTGAATGATTTATATAACGACCAGAAAAATTTGTTTATTTTTACGATTGATAAATTTCAGGAAGCAAAGAAATTTGAAAAAAATGATACAGACTTGCAATTTGTTGTAAAATAGTTTATATTTCACAAGATTTCAGAATACGGTAAAATGTAATATTTATGATTAAATTTATATAATACAATTAGTTAATAAATGTTTCGTTTGACTTTCAGATAATTAACAAATGAAAAAAATACTACTCACTATATTATTTGCATTTATTGTTGTTCAAATTTGGGCAACGCATAATCGTGCAGGAGAAATAACCTATAAACATGTTTCCGGAAATACCTATGAAATTACTCTTATAACATATACATATACACCGAGTGCGGCAAATGAAACTCGTAATGTGTTAACTATGCAGTGGGGCGACGGAACAACTTCCCAAATTCCGCGAATTCATATTGAATACCTTCCTGATGATATTCAAAAAAATACGTATGTAATGAAGCATACATTTCCCGGAGCCGGTGTATATCAGATTGTTATGTCCGACCCTAACAGAAACCAGGGGATTGTAAATATTCCGGAGTCGGTAACGGTAGTTTTTACAATTAAAACAACATTAAAAATTGATCCTGATATAGGAGTAAATAACACACCGATTTTGTTAAATCCGCCGGTTGACAAAGCAGCCCTTCATCAAATATTTATACACAACCCGAATGCCTATGATCCCGACGGTGACAGTTTATCCTATAAAATTACGGAATGTCTCGGAAATGACGGATTGCCTATTCCGGGCTATACGTATCCCGCAGCAAATAATACGCTTTATGTTGATCCTGTTACCGGTGATTTTGTTTGGGATTCACCGATGCAAGTCGGAGAATACAATGTAGCAATGATTATTGAAGAATGGCGAAACGGAATTAAAATCGGAAATATTGAGCGTGATATGCAAATTGAAGTTCAGGAAACAGATAATCATCCGCCGATAATTGCCGATTTGCCCGATTATTGTGTTACGGCAGGCGATACTTTGGATTTTGACGTAACGGCAAACGATCCGGACGGTGATGATATTACACTTTCTGCTTCGGGAGGCATATTTAATTTTGATACAAATCCTGCAAATTTTCCCGAAACAACAGGAGCAACACCCCTTACGGCACATTTTCATTGGGAAACACTTTGTAATCATGTCAGAAAACAACCATACAGTGTTCTGTTCAGAGCCTTAGATATTAATCCTGAAGTCGGATTAACAGCCTACAAAAATGTAATGATTGAAGTTGTTGCACCGGCACCGGTAAATTTAACGGCAACGCCTACTTCAAATTCTGTTATGCTGAATTGGGATACTTATCATTGCAGTAATGCCTCAGGGTTTAAAATTTATCGTAAAAATGAACCGTATCCGTTTACTCCGGCAGATTGTGAAACCGGAATTCCTGCAAACTCGGGTTATGTGCTTGCCGGAATTGTCAACGGCTCGGGAAAAACAAGTTTTGAAGATAATTTTAACGGTTTGGGATTACCGCAAGGGTATAATTGGTGTTACCGAATTACGGCAATTTTTGCTGACGGTGCTGAAAGTTATGTGTCTGATGAGGTGTGTACAGAATTAATAAAAGCTGCACCTGTTATTACCGAAACAAGTGTTACAAATACAGATGACCAAAACGGAAGCATTCATCTCAGGTGGATGCAGCCTACTGAATTTGATCATGCCGCTTATCCCGGACCTTATAAGTATGTTATAAAGTCTAATACAGGGCAAGTTTGGGAGAATTTTATTAATCCGATTGATGTATCGGGAATTACAGATACAACTTATGTTGATACACTTATTGATACAAAAGCAAATGCTAAATCATACGAAATTGGACTGTATAATCAAAACGGCAGCAATTGGGAGCTTATAGGCAGTAATGCTCACAGTTCTTCTTTATATATTGAAGATATTCCCGGAGACAGAAAAATAACCGTGAAAATAAATGATAATACGCCTTGGACTAATTATTTATATACTGTTTACAGGAAGAAAGCCGATGCAGATTGTAATAAAAATTTATTACCCTACGATTCAATAAAAACCGTAACCGGAATTCAATATACCGATTTAGGTTTAAGCAATGATTCAAATTATTGGTATCGGGTAAAAAGTTACGGGCAATACGGTTTGGATTTTATTCCGAAACCTCTGATAAATTATTCACAAGAGATATGTGTTTCACCGCAAGATACAGTTCCGCCGTGTCCGGTAAATTTAACTTTGGATTCAGATTGTGATTTGTTTCAAAATTATCTGAATTGGACGGTTGATACGGAATGTGCATCTGATATTGCTGATTTTCTGATATTTTATTCAGACACAACCGAGGGACCGTTCCAATTAATTGATACTGTAAAAGATAATACCGTAAGAACATACGTTCATTCACCGAAAGAATCTTTGGGTGCTTGTTATGTTGTGTCAGCACAGGATTCTGCCGGAAATTATATTCCGCCCGACAAATTAATGCGAGTTTGCATTGACAACTGTAACTATTACGATCTTCCGAATGTATTTACTCCCAACGGTGACGGAATAAATGATTTATTTAAACCTTATCCGTATAAATATGTAGATAAAATTAATATGACCATATATAATCGTTGGGGAAATGAGGTTTTTAAAACCGAAGATCCCGATATTAATTGGGACGGAAGGGATTTTCAAACAGGAAAACCCGTTTCTGACGGTGTCTATTATTATGTTTGTGATGTGTATGAAAAAAGATTGTCCGGTATAAGTGTAAGAAATATTGCCGGTTTAATTCGTATTTTTGCAAATAACGGAAATTCAAAAACTGAATAATACAAAATGGTAAAACGAATATATATATTTTTAATCATATTATTTTCAGGCTTTTTTATCAACAGCCAAACTGCGAAAAATAATTTATATCAAAAAGTGCTTTCTGAATATTTGCAAAAACACTATGAACAAGCCATTTTTCTTTTGAATACTGAAGATTTATCTGTATTAAATGATTCAAAATTATATCTTCTTGCAGGTAATTGTTATTATAAACTGAATAAATATAACGATGCAATTTTAAAATATTCTAAAGCATTAAAACTGAAAAATAAAACGGCATTATTAAAAATTGCAGAGTGTTATGCCCAAATTTACAAGCCGTATAAAGCAACTGAATATCTGAAAATTTATTTAAAATCACCCAATAAGTTATTGCAATCGGAAGTAAAATTATTACCGGCTTTTTCAAAAATTGAAAATGAAAAAGTATGGATTAATTTATGGAAGGGAAAGTATTATAATTCGTATGAAAAGAAACTTGACGAAGCAAAATATCAAATATCAAAAAGTGATTATGCAACGGCATTTGATATTTTGGATAAGTTAATTATTAAATCCGGAAGAAGACATAAGGCCTATGAAATGAGAGGCGATTTATTAATGCTTACCAAAGATTACAAAAGTGCTGCAAATTCTTATTTGAAAGCTGCCGAAATAAAAAAACATAATTTAATTTATAAGACAAAAGCTGCTGATATGTTATATCTTCTGAAAAAATATAAAAAGGCAGAAAAGGTTTATAATGAAATTGTTACTGATAAGTATTACAATCCCGAAATATTGTTGAATAAAGCGAAAAATGAAATTGAATTAAAACAATATACCGATGCATCAAATAATATTTTACAATATTTAACTTACTTTCCGGATAATGCAGAGGCATATTATGTGTCCGGCAAAATTCATTCGTCAGTTAATGAAAATATTGCCGCTTTAGAAGATTATAATAAAGCAATAAAAAAAGATACCTCAAAACCTGAATATTTTATTTCCTGCGGCGATGCTTTTTTGAAAACCGGTACATTTGAATCTGCCGTAAACTCATATTCTATGGCTCTGGATTTAAATCCCAAAATTGCGGAAGCTTGGTATAAAAAAGGTGCGGCAGAGATAAAACTTTATAAATTTACCGAAGCTTGTGAAGATTTAAAGAAGGCAAAATCAATGAATTACAATAAAGCAGATGACTTACTTTTTAAGCATTGTAAGTAAATATTATTTTTTCTTCACTAAAATAATAACTTCTTTTGCAGAAATTTTTTTTAATTATGGAAAACAACAGAAACGAAATTGATTTATTAGAGCTATTGATAAAAATTTATCTTTCTTTAAAAAAGTATTGGTTAATTTTGCTCATCTCAGTTCTTGCGGGTATTGTTTTTACGGTTGTAAAAAATATATACTCGGTAAAATCGTACAGCTCATCAATGGCAGTTGCTGTTAAGCAGGATAATGATTATATGTATGCCCTTACATTTCGAGAATTTTCAAAACGTTACGAAAAAAACCCTGCTGAAATTGTTACCGGAATAATTAATCAGGCAGATGAATTAATTAAAAGTGGAAATATTAGTCTTCTGGCAAAAAAAATGAACATCTCAAAATCGGATTTAAGCGGATTGAAATCAATTTCTTCCGAATTTAATTTTAAAAAAGGAGAAGCACCCGGAAGTATTGTTCAAATTACGGCAAATTCGTCAGAAGAAGGAGTCTTTAATAAGCTCGGAACCGGTATTTTATATCTAATTAATAATAATGCATTTGTGAAAGGAAAAACTTCGGAAGATTCTCTTATGTTGGTTCGGATTATTAAAAAAATTGATATAAAACTTTACGAGCTGGACAGTTTACAGTCAAAATTCTTGAAAAACGGAACAATAAACGACTTAATAATTTTTAAAAATAACTCATTTTTCGGTGAAAGCGTTAAACTTACTTCTCTTAAGGAAAAGATTAACAAAGACTTGAAGAATTTAAAAGAAGTAAAATTAGTAGAAAATTTTTATATTCCTAAATCAAAATCTGCAAGTATGAAAGTGCCGTTATTGTTAAATTCAATAATATTTTTATTCTTCGGTATCATAATTATTGTTTTTATTGAGTTTAATAAAAAAGCAAAATCTTTTGAGCAGAATCAAAAGAATTAGTAACTCTTTGAATTAATCATTTTTTATGACACAAAAAAAAGTTGTTACGGCATCGGAGAGTCCTGTTAAAATAAATGCTGTTAAAAACGCTTTTAGGAAAGTATTTTACGAAAAAGAGTTTGAAATAATTTCCGTTTCTGTAAAATCGGGAGTTGCCGATCAACCTTTAAATAATTCGGAAACTTTTCAAGGAGCAAAAAACAGAGCAGACAATGCGAAAAAGAAAATACCGCAAGCCGATTTTTGGATTGGAATAGAAGGCGGAACAGAGAAAAACGGGAATGAGACGGAAGCCTTTGCTTGGGTTTATATAATTTCTGAAAATAAAACCGGTAAAGCACGAACGGCAAGTTTCTTTTTACCGAAAAAAATTACCGATTTAATAAACAAAGGTTACGAACTCGGTGATGCCGATGATATTATTTTCAAACAAAAAAATTCAAAAAAGAAAACAGGAGCAGTCGGGATTTTAACAAGAAACATAATTTCGCGCTCCGATTATTACTCAGAAGCTGTTATTTTAGCTCTGATTCCGGTTATTAATAATGACTTATATTAAATGAAATGGTAATTGAAATAAGATAATGACTTGGATTAAAATAACAGAATTAATTTTACTCGGTATTTTTGTCGGTTTTGTAAATACCCTTTCCGGAAGCGGCTCGCTTCTGACTTTACCGTTTTTAATATCATTGGGTTTGCCTGCAAATGTTGCAAACGGGACCAACAGAATCGCAATCCTTTTACAAAATATTGTAGGTGTTGCAAGTTTTAAAAAGCAAAAAGTCTTTGAATTTAAAGAGGGTATTTGGTTAGCATTGCCCGTGATTATAGGTGCAATTCTCGGAGCATCTGTTGCCGTAAAAATAAGTGATGAAATAATGGAGAAAATCATTGCTGTCATATTGGTTTTTATGTTCTTATTGTTGATATTTAAGCCAAATATATGGTTGAAAGAACAGTCGAAAAAACTGACAACAAAACCAAATGCCGTTCAATTTATCGTGCTTTTTTTTGTCGGAATATACGGCGGTTTTATTCAAGCCGGTGTCGGATTATTTTTATTGGCGGGTTTGGTTCTCGGTGCCGGTTTCGATTTGGTTAAAGCCAATGCCGTAAAATTGTTTATTATTTTACTGTTTACAATTTTTGCCCTTGCAATTTTTATTTACAACGGGAATGTTGATTTTAAAATAGGTTTTATCCTTGCCGGCGGAAATATGTTGGGAGCCTTTATTGCAAGTAAATTTGCTGTTGACAAGGGACCGAAATTTGTTCGATATGTTCTGTTGGCAGCTTTATTTCTGGCTTCGCTGAAACTTTTCGGTGTTTTCGATTATTTGTTTGATTATTTTAATATTTGAAAATCGTCTGTCAACATATAGTTTCCGATGAAATTATTGAAACCGTAAGAGCTTCGGATTATCTTTTAAAACACATTCCGTATTTTGAAACAAAAAACGGTATTAAAAAAGCTCTGAAAAAGCAAAGATTTTTAATAGACGGGAAAATTTGCAGTACAGGAACTTTAATAAAAAAAGGACAAATTATTGAACTTCTCGAAGAACACAATCTGCAAAAAAAAGTTTTTAAACTTCCTTTAAATGTTATTTTTGAAGATGATTTTATTGCACTGATAAATAAACCTGCCGGAATAAGTGTCAGCGGAAATTATTTTAAAACAATTCAAAATGCTTTACCGTTTAATTTAAAAAAATCCGAACAACCGGATGCTTTGCAAATTCCTTTACCTGTTCACCGACTTGATAATCAAACATCAGGGCTTTTATTAATTGCAAAAACACAAAAAGCACGTATTAACCTCGGAAAACAATTTGAAGAAAAGAAAATTAAAAAAAAATATAATGCGGTAGTTATCGGAAAATCGTTGAAATCCGATATTATTAATTTTCCGGTTGACGGAAAAAATGCTTTTACGAGATACGAAACTCTTAAAACTGAAAAATCTTTACGAAACGGATACCTTTCTCTGTTAAACTTATATCCTGAAACCGGTAGAACGCATCAGTTAAGAATTCATTGCGAAAAATCAGGTTTTCCTATACTCGGCGACAAGTTATATAATGCAAACTTACCTGTCTTTAAAGGCAAAGGTCTTTTTCTTTCGGCTTCGGAGATTATTTTTTATCATCCGTTCACAAACGAATTTTTGATGTTTGAAATACCTTATCCCGAAAAATTCGATAAAATTATTGAGCGTGAAAAACGAAGATATAAATTTTCAGAAAAAAATCAGAATTCATAATTAATCGAATTTTTGATTAGCTTTATTAATATTTTATCTTTGCCGACATCCAAAATAATAAATGGTTTCAATAAATAACATAACGTTGTCATTCGGCGGAAAAACTTTGCTTAATGATATTTCTTTTGTCGTAAATAAAAAGGACAGAATCGGCTTAACCGGGAAAAACGGTGCCGGAAAATCAACTTTGATGAAGATAATCACCGGTTCTCAAGAAGTGGACAGAGGAACAATTTCGTACCCGTCCGGATTAAAAATCGGCTATTTGCCGCAACAAATGAACTATCCCGTCGGGAAAACGGTTTTAGAGGAAACTTTAAGTACATTTTCGGAAATAAATAATCTTGAGAACCGGATTCAGTCAATCGGA
This sequence comes from Chlorobiota bacterium, assembly GCA_013152535.1. Lineage (GTDB taxonomy): Bacteria > Bacteroidota > Bacteroidia > Bacteroidales > JAADGE01 > JAADGE01. Next base: position 18,747 of record JAADGE010000080.1, on the reverse strand, counting down.
AATCAGCTTGCTCAAAGATATGATTATCACAGTGATGAGTATTTAAAATTAATTGAACAACTGAACATATACGAAGAACAATTCAATTTTCTCGGAGGTCATTCGATTCACGGAAATATTGAAAAAACGTTGAAAGGTTTGGGCTTTGAACAGGAAGATTTTGAAAGAAATCTTTCGGAATTCAGCGGAGGATGGCGAATGCGTGTTGAGTTGGCTAAAATATTATTGCAAAAACCGGCTTTACTGTTACTTGATGAACCTACAAATCATCTCGATATCGAATCAATTGAATGGCTCGAACAAGTTCTGATGAACTATCCCGGAGCGGTTATGTTAATTTCTCACGACAGAACATTTTTAGACAATATTACCAAAAGAACAATCGAAATTTCGCTCGGAAAAATTTACGATTATAAAGTTCCGTACAGCAAATATGAAGTTCTTCATAAAGAACGTATTGAACAACAAACAGCTGCATACGAAAATCAGCAAAAGAAAATAAAAGATACCGAGCAATTTATAGGACGTTTCAGAGCTAAAGCTACAAAAGCAGTTCAGGTGCAGTCTCGCATAAAGCAGTTGGAAAAAATTGAACGTATTGAAATTGATAAAACCGATATTTCCGATTTGCATTTTAAATTTCCTCCGGCTCCGCATTCCGGCGAATTGACTTTAGATATTGAAAATCTCACAAAAAAATACGACGAAAAACTTATTCTGAGAAACCTCAATTTAACTATTGAAAGAGGACAAAAAATAGCTTTTGCAGGAAAAAACGGTGCCGGAAAATCAACATTAATAAAAGTAATTATCGGAGAAACTGATTTTTCGGGTACACTGAAATCAGGGCATATGGTAAAAATAGGATATTATGCTCAAAATCAAGAAAAAGAGTTAGATGAAAATAAAACCGTTTTTGAAACTTTAGACGATATTGCAAGAGGAGAAGTAAGGACAAAACTTCGCGGAATTCTCGGAAATTTTTTGTTCAGTGATGATGATATTGAAAAAAAAGTTGCAGTTCTTTCAGGAGGTGAACGTTCGCGGTTGGCATTAGCAAAACTTATGCTCGAACCATACAATTTTTTAATTCTCGATGAACCTACAAATCATTTGGATATTCACTCAAAAGACGTTTTAAAACAAGCACTTTTGCAATATGACGGTACATTAATAGTAGTTTCACACGACAGATATTTTCTTGACGGTTTGGTTGATGAAATTTATGAATTTTCAAACCATATAATTAAAAAACATGCCGGCGATATTAAGTTATTTCTTCAAAAGAAAAAAAAAGAAAATATAAGACAGTTTGAAACAAAAACTGTTTCTTCAGGAAAAAATGATGTCGATTCATCAAAAAACAAACAACTGTATTTGAAAAGAAAAGAAATAGAAAAAGAAATCCGAAAAACCGAAAGAAAGCACGAAGAACTCGAAAAAAGAATTGAAGAACTCGAAAACTTTATTGCTGAATGTGAAGATAAATTATCTTCCGGTAAAGAAATAAATGATAAAGAATTTTGGTTGAAATTTGAAGATGCAAAAAAAGAGGTTGATAAAAAAATGATTTTGTGGGATGAATTAACTCATATTATTACAGAGCTTTCTGAAGAGAAAGAAAAATATAAATAATCTTTTGTGAAATTTATCCTGCCATTATCTAAAACTAAAATATATTCTTATATTTGCATTTAGCATGTTTCGAATAAAATCGGTTCAATGAAAAAACAAATTTTTATTATAATCAATGCTTTTTTAATTTTTGGTACTCTGTTTTTCGTTTTTTCTTGTAAAGGTGAAGATTCCGGTAAAGAAACAAACACAGTTACACATCAATCCGAAAATACCGATAAAACATTTAAATTTAAAGAGAAACTCTTCAGCATTCCGTCTCCTTTTGTAGCGTCAGATTTAATTAAATCAATTTCGGAAGATTATAATAATGATTTTTTAAATCCCTCGGAAAATAAAGTAAATTATATCACAACTTTTTCAAAGGCTCTGAATTTGGGTGTTTATACAGCTGATTTAGCATATTCGAATATTTATGACCAATTTTCGGCAACGACAAAATACATAAAAGTTGTAAGAAGTTTATCTTCAGAATTGCAAATAATGAATCCATATACAGATAAAGTTTTTGAAAATTTTGAAAATAACCTTCATGATAAAGATTCTTTAAATAAAATTTTTACAGACGCCTATCGAGAAACAAATTTATACTTATCAAAAAATAATCGTGAAGAAGTTGCGAATCTTGTTGTTACAGGAGCTTGGATTGAGGGCTTATATCTGATGACACGAATTGCAAATGAAAAAAGTAATAAACAATTGATTGACAGAATCGGAGAACAAAAATATTCCTTGCATAATTTATTGAGTTTATTAAATAATCAACAAAACAAAGATAATAAAACTAAAGAGCTGATTAAGAAACTCAACAAATTGAACACTGAATTTAAAAAGATTGAAATAAAGTATAAATATTTTAATCAAATAGTTGCTCCTAATGAACGTAAAAGTATTATTTTGAGCGAAACTAAAATTCTTATTACTCCTGAATTATTGAAAGAAATTACAGATAAGATTAAAGAAACTCGAAAATTGATTATAAAATAATTATTAAGTGAAAAAAAATATACTAAAATACATTCTTCTTTTAATAAGTGTATTATTCTTTAAATTTAATATTTCTGCTCAATTAGATTCAGTTTTAAATCGATGTAATACATACTTAACCAATGATTATATCTCTGACGGACAACAATATTTAAGTTTAATTACCGGAGATCAAACTGCTGAGTTCAGTGCTGTTTTTTACGGAGGAAATACTTACAGAATAATTTCTTGCGGAGGCAGCAATACTTCTGATATTGAATTTACGGTTTATGACAAGTACAGAAATAAATTATTTTCAAATTCAGATTATCATTATACAAATTATTGGGACTTTCAGTTTGAATCTACCGTAGAGTGCTTTATTGAAGCAAAATTTGCCCCCGGAACCAATACTTCCGGTTTCATTGTTATTTTAATCGGTCTGCAAAAATGAGTGAGAGTATTTTAAAAGCTTTAATGCAACTGTTTGCAATCATTGCTCGCCCGAACAGCGATGAAGGAAGTCGCCGCCCGCTTGTAAAACTATTTCTTAATCAACAACTTAACAAAGAATTAGTCTCTCGCTATCTTATTATTTTTGATAATTTTTATCACGAGCATCAAAAAAAATCTCAAAATAAACGTGCAAAAAGAATTGCATCTTCTTCGGTAAGAGTTCTTACTATTTGTACATTAATAAATAAAGAACTCACTTTAAAACAAAAAATAATTGTTCTTGTCCGACTTCTCGAATTTATTAATTCTGACGGAAAAGCCAGCGAACAAGAATATGAATTTGTAAAAACCGTAGCAGAAACTTTTTATATTCCCTCTGCAGAATATGAAAGATTGAAAACTTTTGTATTGAATACTAAAGGAAATATTCCGGAATTTGATAATATTCTGATTATTTATGATACAAAACCTGCCGATAAATCTGTTAAATACCTTTATACAAAAGCACTTGACGAACCGATTATCGTATATTTCAGTGAGATGTCAAATATGTACATCTTTGAATACTACGGGTCTGAGGAGTTGTTTCTTAACGGACAACTAATTCTTAAAGACAGAGTTTATGCTCTTTCTGCAGGTTCGGCAATTCGAGATGCAAAAAGAAATCCGATTTATTTCAGTGATATTGTTAAAGCATTTCAGGAAGAATCAGAAAAAACAAAACTTCTTTTCGAGGTAAATAATCTTACATATAAATTTAAAAGCGGAAAAACAGCCCTGCACAAAACAAATTTTACCGAAACAAACGGCAAACTTGTCGGTATTATGGGAGCAAGCGGTTCCGGAAAATCTACATTACTGAATATTTTAAACGGTAATTATCCGTCAACTACCGGTGAAGTTTTAATTAACGGATTTGATGTAAACCGAGACAAAGATGAAATAGAAGGAATAATCGGTTTTGTTTCTCAGGACGATTTATTAATGGAAGATTTAACTGTTTTCCAAAACCTGTATTATAATGCCGAATTGTGTTTCGGAGGTTTGTCTAAAAAACAAATTCTTAAAAAAGTTGTAATAGTTCTGCAAAATCTGGGACTCTTTGAAATCCGAAATATGAAAGTAGGAAGTCCTTTGAATAAGAAAATTAGCGGCGGACAAAGAAAAAGATTAAATATTGCACTTGAATTAATCAGAGAACCTGCTATTTTATTTTTAGATGAGCCGACTTCCGGTTTGTCTTCTCGAGACTCAGAAAATATACTGGATTTGCTGAAAGATTTTACTCTTAAAGGAAAATTAATTTTTGTGGTTATTCACCAGCCTTCTTCTGATATTTTTAAAATGTTTGACAGGTTATTAATTCTTGACCAAGGCGGATATGTGGTATATAACGGAGATCCTGTTGATTCTTTGGTTTATTTCAAATCTCGTATAAAACAAGCCGATTGGAGCGAAAGTGAATGCCCTGTTTGCGGAAATGTTAATGCCGAGCAGATTTTTGATATTCTGGAATCTCAAATTCTGGATGAATACGGAAATTTAACTTCTTTACGGAAATTTAAACCGCGTGAATGGTATTCATATTACGAAGAAAATAAAAAAGAAGTAATATCTGATGAAGAGTTTGAAAAAGGAAAAATTAATAAACTGCTTCCGGATATTAAATTTAAAGTTCCGAATAAATTTAAACAATTTTGGATTTTTACTAAACGAGATGTCAGATCGAAGTTAGCAAATATCCAGTATATGGTGCTGAACCTTTTGGAAGCTCCTATATTAGCATATCTTTTATCCGAAATCATTAAATATTTTAATATTTCGGCAGAAAATACTTTAGGTTACAGCTACAGTGAAAATGATAATATTCCGGTGTATATTTTTATGGCTGTAATAATTGCCCTGTTTACAGGACTTACTATGAGTGCCGACGAAATTATTAAAGACCGAAAAATAAGAACGCGTGAATCGTTTCTGAATTTAAGCCGAAACAGTTATCTTATTTCTAAAGTATTTATACTCTTTACTTTAGCTGCATATCAGGCATTGGTTTTTACAATAATCGGAAATACAGTTTTGCATATTCAATTAATGTTTTGGGAATATTGGCTGGTATTATTTACAACTTGGGCTTCGTCAATAATGATGGGATTAAATATTTCAGACGGATTTAAAACCTCAGTTACCATATATATTCTTATTCCGTTTTTAATAATACCGCAAATTGTATTGAGCGGTATCATTGTAAGATATGAAAAATTAAATCCTGCGATAACTACACCCGGAACAGTACCGTGGTTCGGAGAAATTATTACGGCAAGATGGTCATATGAGGCATTAGCAACATATCAATTTATTTATAATAAATATGAAGAGCCTATTTACAAATGGGAGCGTATAAAACATGAAGCTAATTTTAAGAAAGATTTGCTTGTAAGTAATTTGAAAAATAAAATAGCTTTTTATGAAAGACATTCGGATGAGTTGTCCAAAGAAGAAAAAATAATTTCAGATTTTACGGTTATAAGAAATGAAATTTCAAAAGAGTTAAAATTCAATGATAAAGTTACTTCCGACATCAATATTAATAATATATACATAGATAAAATTTCAAAAGAAGACATAAAAAAAATTAAAAAATATCTTGCAGATTTAAAACTGTATTATATCAACAGATACAAATTAGCAGAGCAAAAAGAAGATGAATGTATAAATGAACAAACTAAAACACCTCAATTAAATGATGAATATATTCAGTTAAAAAGAAATTTTCACAATGAGGCATTAGAAGAAATTGTTACGAATAAAAATGAATTAAAAAAAATCCTTGAATATAACGGTCATTTATATCAAAAAACCGATATGATTTATAAATATCCCGAACAAGTAATAATATCTCATTTCTATGCTCCGAAAAAGAAATTATTTGACGGAAAATATTATCCTACATATTGGGTAAATCTTACGATTATATGGATTTTTACTTTATTACTGTACTTTGCATTATATTTCAGTTTGATAAAACGAACATTTTCATTTTTTGAAAATATACAATATATATTGAAAGAAAAACGTGAACATCAATATTAATTTTTACTGCTTAAAATCCGATGATAAAACTCATTATAATTAACGGTCCGAATCTTAATCTGCTTGGTATCAGGGAAACAGAGATATACGGACATAAGTCTTTCGACAGTTATTTTGAAAATTTATCATTTAAATTTCCTGACAGTAAACTTGAATTTTACCAGTCCAATTCCGAAGGAAAATTAATTGACAAACTTCATGAAGTCGGTTTCTCATATGACGGAATTATATTAAATGCTGCTGCATACACGCACACCTCATTAGCAATTGCCGATGCCGTAAAAGCAATAAAAACTCCTGTAATTGAAGTCCATATTTCAAATATTTTTAAAAGGGAAGATTTAAGGCATATCTCATTAATTGCACCTTATTGTTCAGGCAATATTTCCGGTTTCGGTTTAAAATCCTATGAACTTGCAATTCGAAGTTTTTTGTAATAAAATAAAATATTCTTGTCTTAACTGATTGAAGTATCCGGTCTTTTGCCGTATATTTGTTTACAATAAATTATACGAAAATTATGAAAATTCCGATAGTTGAAAACGATTCATATCTTAAACCTTTTGAAAATAAAATTTACGAAAGGATAAGAAAAATTAATAATAAAGAAAAAGAACTGGCAAACGAAAAAAAATTGTCGGAATTTGCAAATGCACACCATTTTTTCGGCTTACATAAAACTAAAACCTCTTGGATATACCGTGATTGGTTACCTAATGCCGAAGAAGTTTGGCTGACAGGTAATTTTTCGCAATGGAAACTGTCGGATACTTACAAACTTAAAAAAGATAAAAACGGTAACTTCTCTTTAAAATTAAAACTTACAGAACTGCAGCATGGTGATTTGTACCGTTTATTTGTTCGATGGGAAGGCGGCAGCGGAGATCGTATTCCGGCTTACGCAAAACGAGTAGTACAGGATGAACAAACGAAAATTTTTAATGCACAAGTATGGTTCCCGAAAAAAAAATATAAACAAAAATATAAATCTCCCGAAAAAACAGATCGAATATTTATATATGAAGCACATATAGGAATGGCATCCGAAGAAGGAAAAGTCGCATCATTTAAAAATTTCAAAGAAAATATTATTCCGAAAATACATTCTTTAGGATATGATACCATTCAATTGATGGCAATTCAAGAGCATCCGTATTACGGGTCTTTCGGTTACCATGTGTCAAATTTTTATGCGGTTTCATCGCGTTTCGGAACACCGGATGATTTGAAAGAATTGATTGATGAGGCTCATAAAAACGGGATGCGTGTGATTATGGATATTGTACATTCACATGCTGTTAAAAACGAAGTCGAAGGTATCAGTAAATATGACGGAAGTGACTATCAGTTTTTTCATACCGGAGGCAGAGGATTGCACTCGGCTTGGGATTCGAGATGTTTTGATTACGGAAAAAATGAAGTCCTGCATTTTTTACTTTCTAATTGCAAATTTTGGATTGAAGAATATAATTTTGACGGTTTTCGCTTTGACGGCGTTACCAGTATGTTGTATTTAAATCACGGATTAGGTGCAAATTTTACAACTTATGATGACTATTTTAACGATAATCAAGATGAAGATGCTTTATGCTATTTGGCACTTGCAAATAAACTTATTCATGAAATAAAACCCAATGCTGTTACCGTTGCTGAAGAAATGAGCGGAATGCCCGGTATTGCAAGTTCTTTTGAAGACGGAGGTTTCGGCTTTGATTATCGGTTAGCTATGGGAATTCCGGATTTCTGGATTAAAACCATTAAAGAACAAAAAGATGAAAATTGGCATGTCGGAAATATTTTTTTCAGACTGACGGACAAACGAAAAGATGAGAAAACAATTAATTATTCCGAGTCGCACGATCAGGCATTGGTAGGCGATAAAACAATTATTTTTCGTTTGGCGGATTCTGATATGTATTACTATATGCAAATTCAGAATATGAATTTAATTACCGAGCGTGCCGTTGCCTTGCATAAAATGATTCAACTGATAACCGCAGCAACTGCACAAACAGGCTATTTAAATTTTATGGGTAACGAATTCGGACACCCGGAATGGATTGATTTTCCGCGTGAAGGTAATAAGTGGTCCTATCATTATGCACGCAGACAATGGAGTTTGTCGGAAAATAAAAATTTAGCATATTATTATTTAAATGCTTTCAATACAGAACTTATTCATTTCCTGAAATGTAAAAATATACTTGAAACAAAAATTCAGCTTCTTTCTGCTAAAGTATATGACCAAGTTCTTATTTTTAACAGAAGTAAATACATTTTTATTTTTAATTTTAACCCGTTTGTCTCATTTCCCGATTACGGTTTTGAAACAGAAGAAGGCACGTATAAAATTATTTTAAATTCAGATGATGAAACTTATTTGGGACAGGGACGAATTGATAATCAGATGCTTTATAAAACATCTGAAATTGAAGATAAGAATATTTTAAAAATTTATGTACCGACAAGAACTTGTTTTGTTCTGGAAAAAACAGACAGTTAAAATAAGTATGTGTTATTTTCCTGTACTAAACTTTTTTAATTTATTTTTGAAATAACTCAACGTCATACGTTCTTTCCAACTTCCCCACGGATGATGAATCCCTAATGAAATACCATTATTTTTTATTTTTTTAATATCTTTTTTGTTATTAGGTGACGGCGGATGATAAACTAACCTTTCAGGTAAATAAATATCCGAATACTGTTCTTCGTTTTCATAAAAAATACGTGTTAATAAACCCGGACCCGTAGCATCTACTACTTGAGTGTAATCTGTAACATTCGGCGGATTTTTTTTAAGATCATTAATAACATCCGACCAAAACCGGTGACCGGGAACCGAAGCAAAGAAACAGTTTCCGAGAGTATTTTCTTTATCTCCGAATGAAATGCTTCTGTTTAAGGGTAAAATAATATTTTTGTCTCCGAAATTAAACGATTGTAATATTTCATAATCTAAATCGGCATAAACTCCTCCGATTTTATACATTATTAAATATCGTATTACATCGGCACGCATAATATTCCTGGAAAATCCTTGGAAAATATCGTAAAAGTCCGGATATTCTTTTTTTACAAATGCGTCATTATCTTCATCAGTCCATAAAATATATTTCCAATCAGAATTAAGTTTTTGCATTGTTTTTACAAACGTGCTCCATTTTTTAGGAACCTCGGTTGTTTTCCATGTTTGATGAATAATTTTAGGTATCATTTTTTATGTAAGTTGATTTTGTTTCAGTAAATAAGATAAAGTATAAGCAATATCCTCCGATATTGTTTCAATAAATATAATATCTTCTTTTGTAAATGTTTTTGAAGAAGCTAATTCAATAACACCGAAAACCTCATTTTCGACATAAATAGGGGACAAAAGCAAACTTTTTGGTTTTGTATAACCGAAACCGGATACAATTTTTATATAATCGTCATCTGTTTTATCAATGTAAACAATTGATTTATCAGCCGCACAAGTACCGACTAATCCGTTACCTATTTTTATTTCTTTATTTATAATCTTCTTTTTATTATAAGCATAGGAAGCTTTTAATACCAAAATATCAGGGTTCTTATTTTTATCAATAACATAAATGCCTCCGATATCGGCATTTAAGAAATGTACTAATTCCGTAAGCAAATCAAAAGTTAATTCATTAATATTTCCGAATCGATGACGAATAATTTTTCCGAATTTAACAATTCCGTCTTTATGTCGGTCAGAAATTGCTCTTAATTGTTCTTCGTGTTTTTGTTTCTCCTGTTTTTTTATAAGATGTTTTTTTAGTGCAATTAATTTGTTTCCTAATATGTCATCCGAAATGAGATTGTCTTTTGTGTCATCATATTTTTCATCTGTCAGATTATTTACATATTTTACGGTTTCGTTAATTTTGTCTTTTATCATATCCGCATAATTCTTTGCTTGTTCAAATTCAGCTGTATCTCTCAATTTGTCAGTTTTGACAGAAGCAATTTCCGAAAGTTTTATATTTAAGATATTAATTTGTTTTTTTACATAAGTGTAAAATCCGAAAACGGATAAAATTAAAACCAAAGTAAAAATAAACAGAAATATTACAGAATTAATCAGAAGTTTTTTGTTGTGTGCTGTACGTATTGTTAAATCTGCATTTTGAATAGTAATAATATTGTTTTTAATTTCTTGAATTTGACTTACTAAATTATCAAATAATCCCGAATAATATGAAGTACCGTTAATTTTTTTTAGCTTAAATACTGATAAAACTGTATTGAACCACTCTGCTGTATTGTTAATAACGATTTGTTTTTCCGAAACACTTTTAAAAACGGTTTTGTCTAATCTTAAAGATTGTAAAAAAGAATGCTCTGCTGTTAAAAAATCATTCTCCGATTTTGGATTTCCTGATAAGAGTAAATTTGTTTTTAATATTTTTAACTTTTGAAATTTGTTTTTCAGTTGAGGATATTCGTTTAATATCTTATCTGTTTTATTCTCTGCTTGAAGAATATGCTCATAATATCCGTTTCCTGAATTTCCGAGTTTTTGTAAATTTTCGTTTAAAAGTTTAAAATCCGCTTCGAAATTGTCTGAAATATCTTTATTGTTATTAATAATTGTTGTTATTTCAAAATTGTTTTCAGAATTTAATTCATATATTTTTTCATTAGAATTTTTGATGCTGTACAGGAGATAATATATTTCATCGGAATACGTATCTTTTTTATATAAATAATACTCAGCAGGATGTTTAACTTCTTTAAAATCAGTAATTGTTTTTTTTAGTTTTATTAAATCATAAGAAATTTTGTTGAGATTTTTATTAAAAACAATATTTTTATTCTGAGAATTACGGACTGATAAAAAAATGAAGAAAATAATAGTTGATGACAAAACTATAAAAGCAGCAATGATAATAAAAAAAGATTTTAAATTTGCGAATAAAGATTTCAGCATTTGGGCAATTTATGATTTAAAGAAATAAAAACAAAAATATAAAAAGAATTTCATATCTTTGTAAAATTAATAAAAATAAGATAATTTTAACTTTTCTGAATAAAAATACTGAATAAAATAAAATTAGTTGGTTATTTTTTTGAATAATTCGAATAATTATATTTTCTTTGCAGTCCGAAATAAAAAAAGAAGGTTTTCAATAAAATAATATTACAATGTCAAGAGTTTGTCAAATAACAGGAAAAAGAGTGACATCAGGAAATAATGTATCTCATTCACACAAGAAAACAAAAAGAACATTTAAACCGAATTTGTTTACAAAAACATATTGGCTCGAAGAAGAAGATCGCCAAATCATATTAAAAGTTTCTGCAAAGGGCATGAAAATTATTAATAAGAAAGGTTTGAGCAAAGCATTAAAAGATGCTAAAGAAAAAGGATACATAGGTAAATACTAATCGGAAAATTACAAAACAATGGCAAAAAAGAAAGGTGACAGAATACAAGTAATTTTAGAATGTACCGAGCATAAAAACAGCGGAATGCCCGGAACATCAAGATACATTACGACAAAGAACAGAAAAAATACGACCTCAAGAATGGAATTGAAAAAATACAATCCTATTATGAGAAAATATACTATTCATAAAGAAATAAAATAATTAAGTCATGGCTAAGAAAGTTGTAGCATCATTACAAAAAGGAGAAGGAAAAACATTTACAAAAGTGATTAAAATGGTAAAATCTCCTAAAACCGGAGCTTATACGTATAAAGAAGAAATGGTTCATAACGAAAGAGTAAAAGCTTTTTTTGCTAAAAAATAAGTTTCGTTAAAACTGAACACACTTTTTTAAGAGTGCTTTTTTCCTTTTTGGAGAGAAGCATTTTTTATATATCAGCAAGTTAATTGTTAAAATTTTTCTGAATATGGCATTATTTAAAAAAACAAAAATAGAAAAAGAAAATCTGCAAAGCGGTTTGGAAAAAACCAAAGAAAGTATTTTTAAAAAACTTTCGCGTGCCGTTGCCGGAAAATCAAAAGTTGGTGATGATTTCCTTGATGATTTGGAAGAAATCCTTATCAGTTCGGATGTCGGAGTCGATACAACCGTAAAAATTATTGAACGTTTGGAAAAACGAGTTGCCGAAGATAAATTTTTCGGTTTGCAGGAATTAAATCAAATGCTGAAAGAAGAAATTACGGGATTATTATCAGAGAATGAAGTAAATGATAATGAGGATTCTTGGGCAAAATCCGGTGATAATCCGTATGTGATAATGGTTGTAGGAGTTAACGGTGTCGGAAAAACAACAACAATAGGAAAACTTGCATGGAAATTTAAAAATGAAGGTAAAAAAGTTATGCTCGGTGCTGCCGATACATTTAGGGCAGCAGCTGTTGAGCAATTAGAAATTTGGGCACAACGTATTGATATCCCGATTGTAAAACAAAAAACAGGTGCTGATCCGGCATCCGTTGCTTTCGATACTCTGAAATCTGCAAAAGCAAATAATACTGATATTGTTATTATTGATACCGCCGGACGATTACACAATAAAATTAACTTGATGAATGAGTTAACAAAAGTAAAACGTGTAATGCAAAAAATAATTCCCGATGCTCCGCATGAAATTTTACTTGTTTTAGACGGCTCAACCGGACAAAATGCTTTTGAACAAGCTAAGCAATTTACAAAAGCAACCGAAGTTAATGCTCTTGCAGTTACCAAATTAGACGGCACTGCAAAAGGAGGTGTTGTTATAGGAATTTCCGATCAATTCAAAATCCCGGTAAAATACATCGGAATCGGAGAACAAAAAGAAGATTTGCTGTTGTTTGATAAAGAAGTATTTGTGGATTCTTTGTTTGATTAATGAATAGGATTAGTCAATAATAATTCTTCAATTATATTTTGTAAATTTAGCCGCCACACTTATTTTTTACCAATCGGTAACATACCAATTGGTGAAAAAATAATTTATATTCTGTAAATAATATTATATCAGGATATTATAGCTTTCTTAATGTTAAATTACTTATTTATTTGTGTATTACTAAATCTTTTATTATTTTTACCAAACGGTATGATACTTGCAGGTAAAAATATAAAATTTAAAAAATGACTAATCCAAAAGTACCTTTTACATACGGGAAAATTGTAAATACAGATGCTTTTACAAACAGAGAAAATGAACTTGCAAAATTACTTGCTAATTTAAAATCAGGAATTAATACAATTATTATTTCGCCTCGCAGATGGGGCAAATCCTCGCTTGTAAGTAAGGTATTTGCCGAATTAAAAGATGAAAAAAAAATAAAAACCGTTCAAATTGACTTGTTTTCAATACGTTCCGAAGAAGAATTTTTACAGGTTTTTGCAAAGGAAGTAATAAAAGTTTCGGCTTCAAAATTAGAAGAAAGAATTAAACTGGTTAAAGAATTTTTTAAGGCAATAATCCCGAAATTCCAATTTAGTGCTGATGCCGAAAGTGAGTTTAGTTTAAGTTTTGAATATGAAAGTTTAAAAAAAACATCTTCCGAGATATTAAATCTTCCCGAAAAAATTGCCGAAAAAAAGAAATTGAAATTTATTATTGCAATTGATGAATTTCAGAATATGGCAGATTATGAGCAATTTCCTAAGTTTGAAAAAAAATTAAGAGCCGAATGGCAAAATCATAAAAATGTTACATATTGCTTATACGGCAGCCAAAATCACATGATGACGGAAATTTTTAATAAACCCGCCAAAGCATTTTATCGTTTCGGTGATATTATTTTACTTCCTAAAATTAAAAAAGAAAAATGGATTCCGTTTATTGTTAATGCTTTTAAAAAAACAGGAAAAAGTATCGGTGAAAAAAATGCCGGTTTAATTTGCGACTTAATGAAAAATCATTCTTGGTATGTTCAGCAGTTATCTCATTATACTTGGAATCGAACAAATAAGAAGGCTTCAAAAAAAGAATTGCAATTAGCTCTTACAGAGTTGATTAACGGCAACAGCCCCTTGTATGAAAAAGAAATTGAAATTTGCAGTAAAACGCAAGTTAATCTGATTAAAGCAATTGTTAAAAATCAAAAACATTTTAGTTCTGTTAAAGTAATGAAAGATTTTAAATTGGGAACTTCCAATAATGTGTCTAAAAATTTAAAAAAATTTCGAGAAAACGGCACAATTGAAAAGATTGATAATAAATATGAATTATTGGATCCTGCTTTTGAAATTTGGTTCAAAAAACAATTCTTTAATGTAAAAACAGAAAGTTATTTTTAATTTTTTACCGATTGGTAACATATTGGTCGGTAAAATACATCGGCGGCAGCTTTAGGGATTGTCATATTTTATTGTTAAATTTGTTCTTAACAAATATTATTTTTATATGATAATAACCGTTATAAACAGATAGTTGCGTTTATACAGACGTTGTCTGCAAGCTCGCACGAAAAAATGAAATTGATAAAATATAAACCCTCAAATAAAGAATAATTTAAATTTTACTCTTAAATACTGTATTTTTGTAATTGCAAAAATAAGAACAGAAATGAGTGATGAAAATAAATTAATTGCTGTTGGGAATATCAAAAATATGATATTTTCGTTTCGTGGATTACAAGTGATGATTGATAGGGATTTAGCTGAACTCTATGGAGTAGGAACTAAAGTACTGAATCAAGCTGTGAAAAGAAATATTGAACGATTTCCTGATGATTTTAGATTTCAATTATCTGATAATGAAAAGATTGAACTGGTCACAAATTGTGACCGGTTTGTTAAATTGAAACATTCAAGTGTAAATCCATACGCATTTACTGAACAAGGAGTTGCTATGTTGTCGGCTGTTTTGAGAAGTGAAACAGCAATTAAAGTAAGTATTAGAATAATAAAAGCATTTGTAGAGATGAAAAAATTTATTTCTAATAATGCTGCAATTTTTCAAAGGCTTGAAAATGTAGAAATGAAACAAATAACAACAGATGAAAAAATAGATAGAATATTTGAAGCACTCGAAAATAATAGTTTAAAACCCAAACAAGGAATATTCTATAACGGACAAATATTTGATGCTTACAAATTTGTAACAGGATTAATTAAGGAAGCTAAAAAATCAGTTGTATTAATTGATAATTATGTAGATGAAACAATTTTGACCTTGTTTAGTAAAAATCAAGAAATAGATATAAAAATTTACACCAAAAACGTCAGTAAACAACTCAGATTAGATTTAGATAAATATAATGCTCAATATAAGTCAATAGAAATAAAGAAATTTAATAAAGCACACGATAGATTTTTAATAATAGATAGCAAGGAAATTTATCATTTTGGAGCAAGTTTAAAAGATTTAGGAAAGAAATGGTTTGCATTCTCAAAATTTGATATGGAAGCAATAGAAATATTAGGAAAATTAGAATAAAGGATTGAATGCCAGCAGACAACAAAGTGCATAAGCAATAGTGGCTAATTGCTAAACCTCGAAGTTTGCGATTATTTATTATCTTTGTGAAGTGCTGAAAAGTAGTTGTATTTTAACCCACTACTACTTATGCACAGATCGTTGCAGGTCATAAGAAATAATTTGTGCTATGCTATATAACTTAACGAATAGTCCGGACGGCATTTTCCATATTGGTCTGGATTTCCAATGTCCCAAATTCCAATCCTGCAACAATCCCTGAACCGGCCAAAAGGATAAAGGACAATCCAAACATAAACTTTTGTGAAAAAGATGAGCTTTGCATCGTAGTATCAAGAAGAACTAAAATTTTAAATTTTTACTCCAAAATTCGGTCTAAGAAACAATTTGAAGATAGGGAAAGGAGGGCTTTTCTGTAGTCTATTTTGTGACTTAGGCTTGATATTTGTAGCTATAAACATACAATTGGTATGACATATTGTATATATAAATCAAAAAAACAGAAATTATGAAAAAAAAATTAAACTTTTTACTAATTTTGCTCGCCCTGATGGGCTTGAGCAATTGGGTTGTGGCCCAAAGACTTTTTACGTCAATCCGGGGGAGACTCTGCGTGTTAAATGTTGGGATGAAGATGGATCAGGTAATAAAGTGTCATTAGATACTGATTGTCAGATTAATTTAAATGGTGATCGTTGGGGTAATCTTGCCGATACAATCGTTACAAGCGGTGAGTTTTATATGGAAGCCGGAACTGCAAGTAGTGATTATTTGTATTATCCATGGTCAGATGGTGGAGATGCCTACACATATTTGATCATAGATGATGGTCAAAATATGGTTGAATGGCTTGTTAATAAGTACAACCAATCTACTGGATATGAGTACATCGGTACGTTCTGGGTAAAGTTCGTCTACGATGTAATACTAAACCGTTATCAAATTGCTGAATTTATCCAGTGAAATAAGCTTAATGATTTTACTGTTTTGTTATCTAATTTATTTAATTGTTCCGCAAGACGTAATTCAATGTCTGCCATATTTCTAAAAGTTGTATTTTTAAAATTTCCTTTTTCTCTTATATGGTGCCATAAATTTTCGACAGGATTTAGCTCTGGCGAGTATGACGGTTGAAATAAAGGGACTATATTTTCCACTTTTTAGTTTTATCACCTGTATGCCATGAAGCTCTGTCCATAGCCATTATTATTCTGTAGTTTTTAAACTTTTCGGAAATACTTTGCATAAAAATATCCATACATATTGTATTTGCATAAGGTAAAATTAATGAGTATGTTTCTCCTGTTTCAGGGCAGAGAGCAGTATTAGCATACGTATATTTCCTTATTATTTGATTTCCGACAATGGCTCCTGACTTCGCACACTTTTCCAGTTAAGGCACTGATTTTCAGTGTTGTGCGTTTTTGCTTAGGCACTACATTTGCTATTTTATTTCATAAGGGGTTGTTGTGTGTTTTATATCGTAGAGTTTGAGTATTTTGTAATTTTGTAGGCATCTTCTTGTATTTTTGAAGGTAAGGCATAAAGTTTACCTGTTGATTTATCTTTTAATATTGAAGTTTGAACCTGTTTTAATTGTCTTCTGATTTCGAGAGGGCTTATTTTTTTATATCTCGCGGCAACTTCATATTCTGCAAAACGCATACACGAAAGAGCCATAAAACAAATAGCAATATGTGCCTGTATTCGTTTGTCAGTCCAATGATATATCGGACGCATTTTAACATCGTGTTTGCTTATTCTGAATGTTTCTTCAACTTGCCAAAGTCCCGCATAATGAGTGATTTGCTGTAAAGGACTAAGGTTTTTCGTATTGCTTACAATGCCTTTTAATCCGTCCCACTTTTGGGCTTCTTTTAATTTTGTTTCGTCAATTTCAATTTGAGCTTCGCCCTCTATTTTTATAAATTTTTTGTATCCGAAATTACTCAATAATCCTTTGGGGTTTTTCGATTTCTTTAATTTTTGTTTTAATTTCTCAATAGCCTTTTCTCTCTCATATTTATCTTTTTCGGCACGTTTGGGACTGTATGTTACGGTCATTGTAAAATGCTCGCTTATAGATATTTGCTTATATTTTAATCCTTTTTCAGATTGTTTATCACTAATGAGTTGCCGGTCTGATTTTTCTAATATTTGCTCTGTTATTTTTTTGTTCTGATTTTTTATCCTTGCACCCATAATAAATGAAACATTATTATCGTGTAAGTTTTCAATGTTTTTATGACTGATAAGCCCCGAGTCTGCAACAAATATTACTTCATCAATTGTATATTTTTCTTTAATCAATTTAATGGCATCTTCCAATGTATTACCTTCAAAAGTATTGCCTGAATATACCTGATAACCGACAGGTAAGCCTTGTTTTGTAACCAATATTGAAAGTATTATCTGGGCTTGGTTAAATTTACCGTCTTTGCTGAACCCGTTTTGCATCAAACCCTCTTGTTGAAAACTTTCAAAGTAAAGACTTGTGCAATCATAAAAAACAACATCCAAATTTTCGCCTCGAAGTTGTTTGGTATATAAAAATGCTTTTTCTTGTATCTTTTCAATAGTTTGATTGTCAATGAAATCCATCATTCTGTAAATCGAAGTCAATTGGGTATTAATACCATATTCTTCCGAAAGCATTCTTGCCGTTTGACGCTTACTTGCAGGTTCTGCAATACGACCAATTACAACATTTTTCAGCAATTTTACGGATGCTTTTTTATTTGAAGGATTTTTTAAAACGTCTTGAAATCCGACTGCGTCAAAAATTTTTCCGAAAACTTGATGAATACCTGTTACAATTCTTTTTTCTTCAACAATATTTTTTAAATTAACGTCAAGTCTTTCCGGCTGTTTGGCTTGCGAACTTTCGACTAATTTCTCTATTGTATCAAAAGTATCTTTATCAAAGAGTGCCAATTGCTTTGATTGCTCCTGCAAACGAGCTTGATAAATCAAAGCAAGTTGTGTCAATACTTTGGCTTCATTTTCGTCCAATGCAGTGCCAAAGTGCCTTATTATCTTTTGTTTAACTTTTTTACCTGTTCTTACATTCTCCACTAACTGAATAGCAATTTTCGGAGAGTTTTTACTTGTCTTTCTTCTTACAAACATGCTGCAAAGATAATCATTATTTTTAAACTGCCAAATACAGCTTATAATTAGGCACTACACTTCAAGATCGATACTTTGAAATTGTTATTTTATTGATAGTCAAAGCGTTATT
>JAADGE010000032.1 GCA_013152535.1 Chlorobiota bacterium | reverse complement strand
TTTTATGCCAATTTCGGGGTATATTTCTTAAAAAGTTATTAACTATTTATCTTAGTTTTAAACAGTTAGACATTTACTGAATGTCCCTACATATTTTACTGAAATTCGGACAGTTTCAGAAAACAAAAAAACGGACAAGTTAACCTGTCCGTTTTTTATTTCAATCTGACATTATCGGTTTTGAGTTAACCAAATTATACCGCCTATAATTGCTGCAGCTGCCAAAACAGCCAAAGTTATTTTAATCCAACTCCACGGACGTTCACCCTGAACTTCTCCGGTTCGGGCATTTATCATAAAACGATAAATTTTTTCTTTATACTTGTAGGCACTCAACCATATCGGCAGCAGAATATGTTTAAAAGTTGTTGATTTATATTGAGTGTTCACAGAAGAAATTCTCTGATGATCACCTCCTATATCTATGTGAATATCTTGCCTGATAACAGGTTCCATTTTTCCTTTTGCCAGTTTAAAACCTGCATCTAAAGCAACCTGGTAAGTTTCTGATTTAAAGCCGCTTAGATATTTTGTGTCATAAGGAACTAAATTTTGCAAATCCCATGGTTCTAATCTGTCAACATATTTTCTCGGTAAGGTATCACTTGCCGGCACCATTATATCATCAAAAAATCGAGAAACTCTGCCGCTTACCGAAGTCCATCGTGTTTTTGTAACTGTTCTTGATTTTTGCTGACCGTCTTCATAATAGGTTTCAGTCGTTTGATAATCGTCCCCTCTTTGTCCCGAATAATCAGAATAAGTATCCGAATCATAAGTCCAATAAGGGGTATAAATTCCGGCAAGATCTTCGGTTTGCCTTGCTTGTGATTTTAATTTATTAGGAGCAAACCAAAGTTTTTTCAACCATTTTTTATACAATTCACGTCCTTCTTTTTTATCAACTTTGAAAGACAACATTGCTTTAGGAGCGATAATACTTGAGGTATGTGCTTCTTTTGAAACCAGCGGACTTCCGCAGAAATCACATTTCGAAGAAACAATATTAGGGTCAAAAGTAGTTTCGGCTCCGCAAGAATCGCATTTTACGGTTGTAACTTCAATTTTAGGAGCAATATCTGCCTGATTATTTATATAGCTCTTAAAATCAAGTTCTTGTACTGCTTTTATTTTTTCTTCTTCATCTACTTCTATTTCATTAAGGGCACCGCAAAATTCACATTTTAAACTGTCGGTTCCGGGAGCAAATTTTAATTTAGCACCACAGTTATTACAGGTAATTTCATTTTGTCTGCTCTCACTGACTTTTTTTTCTTCCATAATTTTAATTTTTTATTTCTTTTTTATTGAAGGTGAAATATTCAAGGCAATACCGAATCTGTTATAACCGAAAATATGAAAGCCTTCACCGTAATCTTTAAAAGTCCACCCCTCAATTATGCAGTTATTTATTTCATAATTTCTTACCGCCGGAGCACCAAATTCTGCAAAAATATCTATGCTGTTATTGTTCTTCATAGGAATTTCAATACCTAAATTTAAATATGATAAATTTGAAATATTTCCGTCAACATTACCGTAGGTATAAGTTTTATCTTTATTATAAATTCCTGCATACCATGTGTAAAAACTGTAATATATACCGTACCACGATTTTATTTTATCACCGACAGGTAAATAAAGTCTTACTCCTAATCTCATTCCTGCGGCATTTACAAAATAAAAATAGTCGTTATCAAAAGGACCGACCAATCTGTTTTGATAATCAGTCATTTCCCATACCCAATCACTTGTTGCATAGCCGTCTTTATATGCAATATTTGTTTTTCTTGAATAATTCAAAATATCAAAATGGATACCCAAATATTTTATAAGTCTGTAATCAATATTAATTCCGTATCCGAAACCGTCATATTTTAAAGGTGTCGATTCATTCTCCGGATGAGCGGGAACAGTTCCGCCCCATAAACCCGATTGATATTTAAGTGTTATTCCTAAAGTCCAAAATTTATCTGAAATAATTGAATCATTTTGAGAATATCCGTGTAAAGACAAAGATAAAAAAAATAGAATCATTGAAATATAAATTGTTTTCATTTTATATTATTTTTAAATATGTCAAAATTTTATATAACAAAATTATTCATACGTTCTCATTCTTACACTATATAAAAAAAGCATGTATTTATTTTTAAGAAATACATGCTTTTTTTATTACATAGGAGGCGGCGGCGGAGCAGTTGCACCGAATAAACCGGCAACTTCCGGAACTTCTCCGGCAGCTGACCAGCCGGACATGCCTTGTTTCCAAACATAGGTTTCTTTGGTTATTTGACCTTGTGCAATCATTTGCTTAAGAACTTCTGTATTAAAAGGTCCTTGTTGTTGTCCGTTTACAGATACAAAATACTGAATAACAGGTGGTGGCGGTGGTGCACCTTGCGGTGTATTTTGTTGTTTTTGATTTTGCATCATTTGATTTTGATTCATCATTTGTTGCATCATCGCCATTCCCATCATCCCTTCCATACCGCCTCCGGCTCCCGGATTTTTAGCGGCACCTTCCATTGCGTCAGCAGCTTTCATTTGCGAATATTTATTCATATCGCCCAGCATATTCATACCTGTACCTTCGTCTAATTTTTCTTGCAGTTTTTCCGGCAAACTAATACTTGAAACCAAGAATTTTGTAATTTCAAGACCGTATTCTTTAAATTCTTCGCCGAGTTTCTTTTGGCAGAATTCAGAAATATCTTTATAATTCTGAGCCATATCAAGCAAAGGTATTCCGCTTTCACCTACGGCATCAATAAATTGCGTAACAATTAAGTTTCGCATTTCACCTGCAATTTCATCCGTTATAAAATTACCGCTTGTGCCGAGCACTTCTTTTATAAATTTTACAGGATCAACCACTTTCATAGTATATGCTCCGAAAGCCCTTAAACTAACGCGTCCGAAATCGGCATCACGAACATAAAACACATTTGGCGTACCCCATTTTTGATTCGTAAAACGTTTTGTATTAATAAAATATACTTCTGCTTTAAAAGGGCTGTTAAATCCGTGCATCCAAGCATTTAAGGTTGTAAGAATCGGCATGTTTTGTGTTGTCAATTCATAACGACCGGGAGGAAACACATCGGCAATTTTTCCTTCATTCACAAATACGGCAACCTGCGATTCTCTCACGGTTAATTGTGCTCCGTTTTTTATTTCATTTCCTTGTCGTTCAAACCGATATGCAATAGTATCACTGCTGCTGTCCAACCATTCTATGACATCAATCAGTTCGCCTTTTAATTTATTAAATAATCCCATTTTATATAGTTTTTAGTTTATTATTTTCGGGCTTTGAAAATACAACTTTTTAATTTATTGACAAAGTTTTATTGATAATTAGATGTGAAAATATATTATTCGGCGAATTAATATCACAAATATTTTTTCAGAATCTTACTTTTACGTTTTAAAATTTTTAGCGTACGACTTTTAAGTTGCCGGACACGTTCTCGCGTAATTTCAAAATTAGCACCTATTTCTTCCAATGTTAAAGGATGCTGCATTTCCAAACCGTAGTATTGTTTGATAATTTCGGCTTCACGAAAAGGCAATGTGGAAAGTATGCGTTTCAATTCGGTTGTCAGAGATTGTCTTATCATCTCTCTTTCGGGCGAATCGGTACCGTCGGAACTGATGATGCTGTATAATGACATGCTCTCGTCATCATTAATCGGTGCATCCATTGAAAGGTTTCTGTCGGTATTTGCTATAACTCTTTGAACATCTTTGGGTGCAATTTTTAATTCATCGGCAATTTCTTTTACGGAAGGTTCTCTTTGGAATTTCTGCAACAATTCAAAAAAAGCTCTGTTTACTTTATTTGCAGTCGTAATTTTATTCAAAGGCAATCGCACAATTCTGGAATGTTCGGCTAAAGCCTGAAGAATAGATTGACGAATCCACCATACTGCATAAGAAATGAATTTGAACCCTTTGGTTTCGTCAAAACGTTTAGCAGCCTTTATTAAACCTATATTTCCTTCATTAATTAAATCGATTAAGCTAAGTCCCTGATTTTGATATTGTTTAGCCACCGAAACAACAAAGCGAAGATTGGCTTTTATCAATTTATCCAACGCATTAATATCATCTTTTCTGATTTTTTGAGCCAGCATAGCTTCTTCTTCCGCCGTAACCATTTCATAACGACTTATTTCATGCAAATATTTATCAAGAGAAAGTGATTCTCTGTTAGTAACTTGCCGTGTTATTTTCAGTTGCTTCATTTTTATGAGGGCAAAAGAATTTAAATTTAAATCAGATATGTATTTTAAACATGATAAAAGTAAACATTTTAATTTATTAAAAAACAATATCTTAAAAGCCGATTGAGCTCGAAGAACCTAATGTTTTATTCACCTCAATATCCTTAACATCTTCATATGTTAAAGTTCTCACAGCCTCCGGAGAGCGTTCTCGTGCCGGAACGGATGCCATTCTTAAATTTTGCTTTCGAACAGCTTCTTCTACAATCTTCCTTACCGTTCTTGCATTTCCGAAATATTTATCTCGTGTATCATAGAGTCTTTTAATATATGCTTTTAAATATGTTTCAGCATGTTTATTCGGGATTAAATCTTCCGGTTTTAACATTTGCAAACAAATTTCATACAGTGTTCCGGGTTTATAATCTTTAAAAATTAAAGTTTTATCAAAACGCGATTTTAGACCCGGATTCATTTTCAGAAACATTTCCATATTCCCGGGATATCCGGCAACAATAACAGCAAATTTCCCTCTGTTATCTTCCATATTTTTCAGAATAACTTCTATGGCTTCATTCCCGTAACTTCCTTGTCCGCCCCCTGCAAGTGCATAAGCCTCATCAATAAATAAGACTCCTCCGATTGCATCTTCAATTTTTTCTTTTGTTTTTAAAGCTGTTTGTCCCACATAACCGGCAACTAAACCTTCTTTTCCGGTTTCAATAATATGTCCTCTTTCGAGCAAACCGAGTGCTTTATATATTTTCCCGAATATACGTGCCAAGGTTGTTTTGCCCGTTCCGGGATTTCCGCTGAAAACGGCATGTAAAGAAAATTTATTCAGAACATCTTTACCGGTTTCTTTATAAAATTTGACCAATTTAATAAGTTCGTTAACTTCATTTTTAATATCACTCATTCCTATCAAAAGGTTCATTTCATCCAGTGCTTCTTTCAGCAATTCGTTATCAATCGGAATTTTAACAATACTTTTAGATTTAATACTTTCTATTTTTCGAATATCTTCTGATGTAATAGTTGATAATTCTTCATTCGTTAAATCTTTTACATTTTCACCCTGCATCAACCGCAAACCCATATACATTTTACCTTCATCAATTAAAGAATAGGCATAACGGGCATTTCCGAATGTATAATCTCGATTTCTGAATGCTTCTGTCAAGGTTTTCCGAATTAATTCGGCAGCATTTTCGGTTAAAACAACGTTTCGTTTATTTGCAGCATAAATTGCAATATCAAATAATTCGTCGGGTGTGTAATCATCAAAATGAAAAAAATATTTAACACGAGATTTCAAACCGGGATTTGAATTAATCATAAACATTGTTTCTTTCGGATAACCTGCCATCATTATTGCAATATCTTTTTCACCGTCGCTCATTTCTTTTACAAGAACTTCAATAACTTCCTTACCGAAATCTTTTTTATCTTCATCGGAGCGAGCAAGCATGTAAGCTTCATCAATAAATAAAATACCGCCTCGTGCTTCTTTAACGGCTTCTTTAACTTTAGGTGCTGTTTGTCCTATAAATTCTCCTATTAAATCGGCTCTGTCAACTTCATGCACATGTCCTTTCGACAGCAAACCTTTCTTTTGATATATTTTTCCCAATAATTTTACAACCGTAGTTTTTCCTGTACCCGGATTACCGGTAAAAACACTGTGTAAAGTAAGTTCTTCATTATCATCAAAGCCTTTTTCTTTTCTTAATTTCAGAAAATCAATATAATTTATATGATCTTTAACTTTTTGTTTAATAGTTTTTAATCCTATTAAACCGTCTAAATTTGCCAATAAATCTTCGAGTGTCTCTGTATCTTCTGCCATACGTACGGCACCTTCAGGAACCGTGAGACTACTACTTATCTCTACATCTCCCTCTATTTCAAACTCTTCCATAGTAAACCAAGCAGAAGCAATTAAAGTATCCATAAATACGATTTCAATTCTGTATTTATCATCTTTCCAAGAGCCCGGTTTTTCATTGCCCCAGCCTCTTTCAAAAGTAAATATTTGATCTTTATTTCCGTTCGGAATGTATTTAAGTGAATTTATTTTTGCCTTATACTGTCCGGCATCATCATAAATATTAATAAAATATTCTAAATAAAAATCTTTATTTGTTTTTATTCTAAAATCTGTTTCAACCCAAATATAATGTGTATTTTTTTTCGAAAATGCTTTAAGATATTTCCTTTCTGTTTGATTCCAAGCTTGAAAGTCTCCTTCGTACAATTTAACGGAATTAACTTCTAAATACGGATTGCTGTTTTCATCAACTTTTCCGATATCATAAATATAAAAAAGCTGTTTCCCGACTAATTCATCATCAATATATACTTCGCATTGATAGGTTCCGGGCTTCCAAAATCCTCCGGGATTTTCTACTCCCCAACTTTCATAAGTATATGCAATATTATCATTTTTGCTTATTGTAACCGTTTTACTTAAACTGCAAATTTCTGTTTTTTTATTTTTAAGAAGTTTAAGGGTTTTGAAATTTACAACAGCTTTCCAATCTTCGATATCAAATTTTTTATTATAAATTGCAAGTTCTGATCGTAAATAAGATATTTCGTCTTTATCATACACAAGACGATATTTTTTTGTAGAATCAAGCATCCATTCCGAAGAGGAATAAATATTTAATGACTTATATTTGTAGTTCTTTTTACTCAAAGTATTTTATTTACAAAAATAATCAGAAATTATTTTCAAAAAAATCTATTCTGTAAAAATAATTTATTTGATTGAAAATGAAAAATTTCTGTTCTTTTTTATTTATCGGTACTACCTTGAATTTAACATAAGATGAACAAATAAACAATTGTTATAATTAAATTTCACATTTTATCCTGTATAAAAACTATAAAACGTATTAAAAAAAGAAAAAAACAATCAATTAATCTGCATTATGATTTAGTTTTTATATTTTTGAACTCAAATATGGAAGACTTAGCACCTGAAGAAATACAATTATTTATTGAAGCAATTTCTGCTCATTCAAATTATGATTTCAGCGAATATTCAATAAAATCATTTACTAGACGTGTTCAAAAATTATTAATTGATTACAGAACTGATATAACCGGATTAATAAAAAGAGTTTCAGAAAACAGAGATTTTCTTGAACAAGCCGTAATAAATATCACCGTAAATACAACTGAAATTTTCAGAGATCCAAAAATATGGGAATATATAAACACCACAATATTACCGAAATATAAAGATGAGTCAAGAATTAATATATGGCATGCCGGAGCATCTACGGGGCAAGAAATATATACCATGCTAATCCTTTTAAAACAACACGGATTATATGACAAAGCAAGAGTTTATGCTTCCGATATTAATTCGGAAGTTTTAGAAATTGCAAAATCAGGTAAATATAAATATCGAGAAATTGACGAATACATTAATAATTTTAAAGAAACTTATAAGAATTCAGAGAAATTATATAATATTAATGATTATTTTAAGATTTCCAGAAGCAGAAACATCGTAAAAACGAAACCGTTTCTTTTGGATAAAACTCAATACAAAGTTCATGATTTAACAAAAATCACAAATCCGTTTGCCGTAAAATACAATATTATTTTTTGCCGCAACGTGTTAATTTATTTTAATCACGAACTTCAAAACAGAATTATTAAATTATTCGAAAATTCATTATTTACCGGAGGAACACTAATAATCGGTAAACATGAAGGTATTTTAGGAGATATTGCCGATAAATTTAAAAAACGAGGAACTATATATATTAAAAAATAAAATTTTAATCTTTTTAACCCTAAGTTTGTTTTTTTGAATTTTGAAAATAAAAAATGTTAGACCTTTTAAAAGTTAATACAAAAAAAGCAGCGGAAATTTTAAAGCAAAGTAAACACACAACTGCTTTTACCGGAGCAGGAATATCTGTTGAAAGCGGAATACCTCCTTTCAGAGGAAAAAACGGTTTATGGTCTAAATATGATCCTAAAATATTAGAACTAAACTATTTCTATGAACACCCGAAAGATTCTTGGGAAATAATAAAAGAGATTTTTTACGACTTCTTCGGGAAGGCACAACCAAACAGATCTCATAAAGTTCTTGCAAAAATGGAAAAACACAATTTCCTGCAAGCTGTTATTACTCAGAATATTGACAACTTACATCAAGAAGCCGGCAGTAAAACAGTGTATGAATTTCACGGCACCTCCGCTAAAATGGTTTGTACAAATTGCAAGCGTAAATTTGAATCCGAGAAAGTTCATTTGGATAAATTACCTCCGAAATGTATTGTCTGCGGCGGACTTTTGAAACCTGATTTTATTTTCTTCGGAGAAGGCATTCCGCAGAATGCTTTTAAAAAATCTGTTGAAGAAGCTGAAAATGCCGAGGTCTTTTTGCTCATTGGTTCAACCGGACTTATAGAACCTGCCGCATCAATACCATATAAAGCAAAATATAATGATGCTGTAATAATTGAAATTAATCCGGAAAGAACTGTTTTTACCGAAAAAATAACTGATATTTTTCTGCAGGGAAAAGCCGGGAAAATTATGTTACAACTCGAAAAATTACTTTTTGAAAAATAATACAAAAAAATTTTTTATTCTGCCGTTATTTTAATGAAAATGAGAAATTACATATGTGAATCAAAAAAAACTATTTTATACCAAAATGTAAATTTCGATAAACTTACAATTACAAATTATTTTAAAGCTGTCTGTCAGATTCATGTCAAAATTACATCCTTTAATAAAATTAATTGAAGAAGGCGAACATCAACAATTGGATTTTAAATTTGCCGTAAATGATTCACGAAAAATTGCACGTTCACTATCTGCATTTGCAAATACTGACGGCGGAAAATTATTGATCGGAGTTAAAGATAACGGGAAAATTGCCGGAATTCGCAGTGCGGAAGAGTTTTATATGTTACAGGCAGCATCTGAATTATATACAAACCCTAAAGTACCCTTTACAGTTAAGTCGCATATAATTGACAAAAAAGAAGTGCTTGAAGTAATAATTGAAAAAAGCAAAAACAAACCTCATACCGCACCCGACGAAAAGGGAAACATGAAAGCCTTTGTAAGAGTAAATGACGAAAATTTATTAGCCAACGGTATTTTAGTTAAAGTATGGCAAGCCAAAAAAGATGATTTCGGAGTAAAAATTCACTACGCCAAAGCGGAAAAATTTTTATTAACATTTTTAGAAAAAAATCCGTTTATTACTTTCTCAAAATTCAGAAAATCGGCAGGCATTTCATTTCAGGAAGCCGAAAAAATTTTAATAGATTTTATTCTGTTGGAAATTATTAAAATAGAGATTACCAAAGATTTGATTTGTTATAAAATAAAATCAAAATAAATTTTCAGATATAACATACCGTTTCAGAACTTAAGCCCTGACAATACAATGACTAACTATCTGATAATGAGAGTAGATATTATATCGAATTTTAGGTTAATTTAATTAAAATTAGTAAAATACTATAGAAATATTGCAACTAAATTATAAAGAGAACCTAATAGTTTTTATTGTAAAGTTTTTATTTTTATATAATCAATTAACAAATCAATTTCATTTTCTTTATCCTGATATTTCATCAGAATTTGTTTATCTTCCCTTATTGCATCTTCAAGCGTTTTGATATTTGACATATTTACTGCTTTTTCATACATTTCTACAGCTTTAAATTTTTCATTTTTCACAAACAATAAATGTCCGTAATTTATGTAATCATAAGCTGTAGGTTTTGCCTTTATTAATTTTCTGTAATACAATTCGGCAGTATCAAATTTTCCTGTTAAAAAAGAGCACCAAGCTAAAGGTCGCATTACAGTTTTATTATCGGAATCGTAATATTCTACTTTGAAATATTTTTTCAAAGCATTTTCATAATCTTCAAGTGCCAAATAACAATGCCCTATATTTGCCTGTATATGTAAATTATCTTCTTCGGTTGGTTCTGCCTGCAAATAGTACTTTAAAGCATTTTCAAAATCTTTTAATTTTCTGTAACAAAAAGCTATTTTTTTTATCAGCCACACAGACGGTTCTTTAATTATCTCAGCTTTTTTATAATTACGTAATGCTTTTTCGTAATTTTTTTCTTTTTGATAACAAAAACCGATTTTCTCATAGCGTTTTGCTTCCTTATTATCTTCAAATGATAAAGTCTCGAATATTTCTGCCGCATCTGTATAAAATTCTTTTTTAAAATACATTTCTGCAATTTTTTCCGTTACTTTTTCGTCATCAATTAAAATTTTAAATAATTTAGTATTATGAATATCCAAATCGGTATCAAAAATATCTTCAATATCGTTTTTTAAAGGATGCAGTTTAAAAAATCGGTATAAATCCTGAATGTAACGAGTGAAAATTTGTTTGTCTTCCGAATCTTTATTTAATAATTTATCTTCATTTTTTATCTCTTCCGTTTGTTTACTTTCTTGTTTAAATAATTCAATTATCATATTTCGCTGCGAAGAAGGCATCATTCCCACATTCAGACAAAAAGAATATTTATCGGAATTACACATAAACTCAGAACGTTCCAAACCTTTTGTAAAAGTTTCGGTATCAAAATCTTCTCCGAAATTTGAAAATATATTTGTTATTTCAGAATTTTCGGCATAAAACGGAATAAACCAATTTGCCGGTTGCATAAAAAACGGAAAATTTTTAAATCCTGCAAATGCACTCATAAATACATCAGAACCCTCTAATTGCAATTTGGAAAAATCTGCCATTTTATCAAGCAAATCCGGAGCATCATCAAAAATCTCTTCCCAATCAGGATTTGAATCTTCAATTAATCCGTCAGATAAAATATCATCCAAATTTAATTTATCTTCAATTTTAGGGCGGAATTTCTGCATTTCAGGAATAATTTCATCTTGAAGTCTTTTAGAAATTTTCTCAGTTTCCTTTGAGCGAACTATCTGATAAATAATATGTTCCGTATTTTTTGAAATATCAGCATCATTGCTTATCAGTTCCAGGCGTGCTGTTAAATCATCATATAAATCTATTCGTTTATTATAATAGTATGATGTTAAAACAATTCCGACTAAAGCACGATTCCATACTTTTGGTTTATCAGCATCATAAAAATCAAATAAAGCATAAAATTTTCTCTTATCGAAACGTCGTAACAAACTTATTGTTAATGCACTTACAATAATACTGGATTCATACACATATAACTTTTTGGAAACAGTATATTTTTTTAAAGTCAGATAATCTTCTTCCGATAAAAAATCCGTAAGCCAAATCATAAAAAACAACTGATATAATTTTGTTTTTCTGCCCTCATTTTCAAAAGATAAGTTATTCTTAATAAGTTCTGAAATTTCAGATGTAACAGTTATATTTTGATTAATAATTTGATCATTCAATATTCGTTTTTGAATAATCAATTTATTCTGTACTGCAAATTTTAAAAGGTAATCAGTTTTAACAGTATCAACAATTTCCAGTAATTTTTGCTGAATACCCTTGTAAATTTTCATTCTTTCCGGATCGTTAACACCTTTCATACTGTATTCTAAAAGAAAATGATACGTTTCTTTTTGAGTATCGAATTTTCGGCTCAATTCAACTTCATTGATTGTTTCTAATACATCATCAATCAGTAAAAAAGCATCTGCAATTTTATTTTCTGTAATCAGAGAACAAATTTCTTTATGTTGCTTGTCTATATTTATATCATTCATTGAATTATTTTTTAATGTTTGTGCAAAAACAATACAAAATTAAATCAATGACAATTCGGCAGTAAAAATATTATTGATTTTTAATAAAATTGTTTATTTTTGAATATTCCTAAAAAAAATTATATGATGAAGAAGAAGAAAGATTCTTTCAATACTGTAATAAATTTTTTCAAAAAAGACATTGATTTTACATCTGATATTGAAGAGTTCAGAACACAATCTTTAATTCGATTTATTTTAATCGGAATTATTTTACTGATACTTTTTATGATAAAAACAATTTCTGTAGGAACTTATTCTTCTCTGTATGTGCAATTTGTATTTTTATTTATTCTGATTGTATGTTTATTTCTTTTTAAACTGAGAAAACATCGCTTTGTCGGTAATGCATTATCTTTATTAGTAATTATTATGGAAATTGCTTCTGTTTTTTTCAACTTCTCCGGAGACATTCCGATGAATTTTATGATTGATGAATTTTATCTGTTTTTAGCATTTCTTGTGTTCACTCCGATGTTTGCATCTAAATGGGTCGTTATTACCAATACAATATTAGTAATAATTACTTCCGTAAGTGCATTTATATTAAAAAAGAATTCTTTTCCCCCCGAAATTATTCATACAGCAGCAATAGGAGTCGGAGTTTATGTTTTATCTGTAATTATAGTTTTTATTTTCAGCTATTTATACACCGATATTTTATATAAAGCAATAAATGAAGTCAATAAAAAATTTATCAGTGAAGAAGAAAAAAACAAAGAATTATTTCAAAATGCAAAAATGATTCAGTTACAAAATGAACAGATTAATTTGGCTAAAGAAAAAGCAGAAGAAAGTAATCGATTAAAATCGGCATTTTTATCAAATATGTCTCACGAAATAAGAACACCTATGAATGCGGTTCTCGGATTTACGGAAATTTTAAAATCTACAGAATTAAATACCAAGCAAGAAGAATATATTAAGATTATTGAAACCAGCGGAAAACATTTATTAAATTTAATTAATGACATTATTGATATTTCAAAATTAGAATCAAATCAAATTAGAATAAGTGAGACAAAATGCAATATAAATTATTTACTTGACGAATTAAAAGATTTTTTTACTTTAGATTTAATAAGAAAGAACAAAGAAAATGTAAAAATCATTATTAACAAAGGATTTAATGAAGCACAAGACAGTATTTATACAGATAACTTACGAGTAAGACAAATTTTAATAAATTTAATCAGCAATGCCGTCAAGTATACTGATAAAGGAAAAATTGAGATATCCTATACTTTAAATCAAAATTCTATGCTTTTATTTTCGGTTAAAGATACCGGTATCGGAATACCTGAAAATAACCTTAATATAATATTTGAGCGTTTCAGACAATCGGATGAAACAACAGAAAATAAATACGGAGGAACCGGCTTGGGATTAGCAATTGCAAAAGCTTGTGCCAATCTTCTGAACGGAGATATTTGGGCAGAATCCGAAAAAAATCAAGGTTCTGTTTTTTATTTTACAATTCCTTATAAACCGGTAGTATAAAAAGTTCTAATTATCAGAAATTTCTATTTTTTTAAAAAACCTTATAACTTTACACTAATAATATAAATTTAATAACATTGGCAAATGGAAAAATTTGAAATTACAAAAAGAAAAAACGGCGAATTTCAATTCAATTTGAAAGCCGGCAACGGATAAATTATTCTTACAAGCGAAGGATATACTACTAAAGCAGCCTGTAATAACGGAATTAAATCTGTAAGCAAAAACTCACAGGATGATAAACGCTTTGATAGGCTCGAAGCAAAAAACGGAAAACCCTATTTTAATTTAACTGCAACTAACGGACAAATAATCGGCAGCAGTGAAATGTACTACGAAAGTATATCAGCAAGAGATAACGGTATTGAATCAGTTAAAAAGAATGCTCCCGATACTGAAATCAAAGATTTGACTTAAATTTTAAAAAACAGTCAGGAAATAAAGGGATTGATTAGTCAGTCCCTTTATTATTTTTAAATTTTTATTTTGTTATTAAAATCGAAGTATTTACAATCTATTAGCCGCCTTATTCGTACCCTAAAATATAAAAACCCTCGCAAATCAATGATTTACAAGAGTTTATTTTTGCGGTCCGGACGAGACTTGAACTCGCGACCCCATGCGTGACAGGCATGTATTCTAACCAAACTGAACTACCGGACCTTTTCGCTGAAAGCGAGTGCAAATATATACCGGTTTTTTATTTTACAAAAAAAAATCTTACTTTTTTTCAAAAAAACTAAAATTCACATTCCCGTATTTTCTTGACTCTTTAAAATTAGGGTGTCCGGCAAAATTATATATTTTCGGATGTTCTAAAATAACTATAACTGTATCTTTTAATGTACTGTTATTAAAAATAATATCAGGAATTGTTTCTAACTTTTCATCGGAATAAGGAGGATCGGCAAAAATAAAATTAAAATTCAGATTTTGATTTCTGCAAAACCTAAAAACATCAGTACATACAACCGTCAATTGTCCCGGGAATAATTCATCTGCCTGTTTCTCTATATGAGATGTGTAGTGTTTACTAATATCAACCGAAGTAACATTTCTGCAACCTTCAGAAAGAAATTCAAATGAAATACTTCCTGTTCCTGCAAACAAATCTAAAACTTCAGCATTTAATAAATCGTAATTATTTTGCAGAATATTAAATAAAGCTTCTTTTGCAAAATCTGTTGTCGGTCGAGCTTTAAATCTTTTGGGCGGAATAATTTTTTTTCCCTTATACTTTCCTCTAATAATCCTCATTATGAAGATTCAGCAAATTGTAAAACAAATATTCATCTACATCTTTAAAATTAAATATAATTCCGGTATTTAATTTTATAAAATTAATTTTAGGCAAATATTGATGAATAAAATAGTAAAATTCAGTATCTTTTTCAACGAATCCGGAAATATTAATGTATGATTTATTCAATTTTATACCATATTGATTGATTGTATTCAACACATAATAAATAAAATCATTCTCATTATCAAACTGATAAGTATTAACGACTTGAAGTTTATCATCTTTATAAATTCCGATATCAAATGAAGTTAAATTAACATTTATTTGAATAAAAGGCAATTTAAACTTAAGATTTTCAGCTCTTGTTATAATATCGTTAATAAAAACATTATTTTGATGAACAAATATTACTTCAGGAAACTTATTTACCATTAAGGTCGTAATGTCCGAGGGTATTGCAAATATGTTATAAGAATCTGCTTTTTTTATATAATTAAAATGTAATTCCTCATATTCGTCCAAAATATGATTGAATGTAAAATATTTTTTTATTTGTTTGCGATCAAAGAATTCTTTGGGAACCAATGTAGATTTACTTTCAACTACCGAAAAAAATACAGATTTGTAATGTTTACTTAAAAACAAATCTTCTCTAAGCATCGACTCTGCTTTATCAACAATAGATTTATCTGTTAATTTTTTATCAAAATTATGATGATTTACGGCTGCATATCTATTTTGTGACGGGTCAATTATTACGTACGAATATCCTACATTGCTTAATTGTAAAGATAATATATAAGAAGCTGTTTTACTTTTAGAGAACCCTTCATTAAATACAAAGAAATTTTTCATTTTAATGTATAAATTTAAAATAGTTAAAACTGCCTAATATTTCAAGCACTACAAATATATAAATAATTTATAAAAAGATAAATAAATCAGCAATTCTTTATACGAATAACATAAAACATCCCGAAACAAAAAAACCTGCAAGTGATTTTAAATTATCTGCTTACAGGTCTGTATTATTTCAAATAAAATAGATAAACAAAATTATTTTTTCAAATCATATTCTTTATCCCAGTTCCCTTCATTATTATTATTTTCAGTTAAAGAACCGATTTTTAATCCCGGATATCTGTCATTTTTAATTGCATCATCATCTAAATTCAAAATTAATTCCCTGTTAAGCCCGTTAAGTAATACATCATTCGATACTTTAGCTTCAAAAACATTAATTTTCATTCCGCCGGCATCCACTGTAGCTGTGTCAGTTTCAAATTTATATCCGTCGGTAAAAGGAACAATTCCGAAACGATTAAAATCATATTGTTTAAAAAGAGTATCTTTAATAGCAACTCTAATTGTATCTCTGACAATAATACCCATTTTTAAAGCCACTTTTTCGGCTTTTTTCAAATTGTTACCTTGCTGCAAATATATTGAATCCGGTACACTGCCTTCTTTTCTGATTACAGTTAATGAATCTTTTTGAATAAACTGTTTTAAAGAGTCTAAATCGGGTGTATATTTTCCGTTTTCATTTTTAAATGCAATTTGTGCAGTTCTGACTTGTTTTAAGGCATCAACAGTTGCCTGATACCTTTTTTGCTTCACAGTATTAAAACGAATCGGAGTCATAATACTTTCATAAAGAACGTATCCTGCATAAAAAGCCAATGCAATAAAAATAACACTTAACAAATATTTTACAACTTTGTTATTTGCTGAAGCTAAAAAACTTCCGACAATCAAAAGCACAATCAAAACCACTCCTATACCAATGCCTAAAACTATTAACGGAATTTCGATTCCGTCAGTAACTGCATATAAAATTATTTCAATAATAATGAAATATACAATGTAAGAACCGTATTTTATCAATTTATTTTTTGACAAACTGTTATTAAACGTAATAAAAGCAACACCTGCAGTTGCCACAATCAGAATTATTATAAATAAAGTCATTATTCAAAATTTATTGTTCGCTTGCAAATTTAAAAAAAATATCTTTTGTAATAATTTTTTTTGCTAATATTTTTAAAAATTAACTTCTTCCTCCGAAATTTAAAAATTTAAAACTAATTTCACGTTTTAAATCAGAATGAAATATGCTTAACGATTTTCTATATATAGAAATTGTAAATAAACTGGATTTTCAGCCGCTTAAAGGACAAATTACGCTTATTAAAAAACTCGCTGATTTTGTTCATTCCGGAAGTAATCCTGCCGAAATATTTTTACTGAAAGGTTATGCCGGAACAGGCAAAACAAGTATAATCGCAGCATTGGTAAAAGCCTTACAAAAAAATAAGATACGAACTGTTTTAATGGCTCCTACAGGAAGAGCCGCTAAAGTTTTAAGTAATTATGCTAAAAAAGAAGCATTTACAATACATAAAAAAATTTACCGACAGCAATCTTCCTCAAACGGTTTCGGAAAATTTATATTAGATACCAATCTTCATAAAAATACAATTTTTATTGTTGACGAAGCGTCTATGATTGCTAATCAATCATATGAAAATGCCGGTTTCGGATCCGGAAGACTTTTAGACGATTTAACAGAATACGTTTATTCCGGTTCGTCTTGTAAACTGGTTTTAATCGGCGATACGGCACAATTACCTCCCGTAAAATTAGACATCAGTCCGGCATTAGATAAAAAAATATTAGAAAACTATAATAATAATGTCATTTGTTATGAGTTAAAAGAAGTTGTCCGCCAAGAAAAAGCATCCGGTATACTGTATAATGCAACAAAATTAAGAAAAATTTTAGAAGAAAGTTTACAATACGGAAGCAAAATTGATTTTAAAGGTTTTCCAAAAATAAAACTTTCCGGTTTTAATGATATTGAAAGGTTAAGCGGAACGGATTTAATTGAATCAATTTCAGATGCCTATAATAAATATACCGAACAAGGAACTGTAATCATCTGTCGTTCAAACAAAAGAGCCAACAAATACAATCAGGGAATAAGAGCAAGCGTACATTACAAAGAAGATGAAATCAGTACCGGTGATTTAATTATGATAGTCAAAAATAATTATTTTTGGGCGGAAGATTACGATGAAATTGATTTTATTGCAAACGGTGATACAGCTGAAATAATAAATATTTCAAATTATACCGAACGTTACGGATACAGATTTGCAG
The DNA here is from genome assembly GCA_013152535.1 of Chlorobiota bacterium. Taxonomy (GTDB): domain Bacteria; phylum Bacteroidota; class Bacteroidia; order Bacteroidales; family JAADGE01; genus JAADGE01. Next base: position 7,515 of record JAADGE010000032.1, on the reverse strand, counting down.
ATGCTGTGTTAAAATTTTACGACTATAATAATGTTGAAATTACAGCAAAAATTTTATTAGACACATTGTCTTCCGATACTGCTTCTCTGAGCTATGAGCAAAATAAAGATTTATACAAAAAAATTGAAGAAGATTATTTAAATATTAAAAATAAACGCAATCGTTTTAAGAAAATTAAAGAAGACCCATATTTTAATGCACTGCAAATAAAATTTGCTTATGCCGTTACATGCCACAAAGCACAAGGCGGTCAATGGAAAAAAGTTTTTATTGATCAAGGATGGATTACCGAAGAAATGATAAATAAAGAATTCCTGCGATGGCTGTACACAGCATTTACCAGAGCAGAAAATGAATTAAGTTTGGTTAATTTCAAAAAAGATTTTTTTTATAACGATGAAATCTTTGAATAATATTTTTTACAACTAACAATGTCTTTAAAAAAACCCGACATAAGCATCCGTGATATTACAGACAGAACTGCTGAAAAATTTTTCAGTAAAAAGACAAAACATTATTACACAAAATTAAAAACATTTAACGGTAATCCGGAAGAGGCAATAAAAAAGATAAAATTCAGAATACTTTCTTTTGCAGCTCTTTACGGAACACTCGGTGTATTATTCCTTTATATCCCGCAATACATTTTGCCTGAATATTTTACAACTTCCGAATACACCTTTCCCTTGATTAATTATACAATTGAATTTTCCGTTTTCAGTCTTATTTACGGTTTTATTCTCATATTTATTGAAATCTTTTTTCTTATGAAAGGCGACTTAAAATCTACAAGTCAAATTGCTGCAATATACGGTTTTAATCCCGACAATAAAGAAACAGAAACAAAAGAACTCGTTAAAATTGCCCTTAATAAAGACAAAAAAAGATACAGTGAAGTCGGTATTAATCCCTATCAAAATGTCTCAAAACCGGGTTTGTTTTTTATACGAATTATGTTTCTGGCAAAAGCATTCCTCTCAAATTTTGTCTTCAAAATAATTATTAAACGTGTCATCGGAAGGCTCGCAATAAGAGAAGTTGTGGATATGGCAGGCATCCCGATTTATGCTTTTTGGAATGCCTATGCCTCTTCACAAATTATCAGAAAAACAGATATGCGAATGAAAGCATCACAAATGATATTGAAAACTGCAAAACATTTTAAAAACAGATATTCCGGTAATCCGGAATTTAAAACTCTTCTTTATGATACGTTTGAATACATTGCCGTAACCAAAAAAAGTTTTTATCCTTCCGATTTAATTTTTGCAAAACATTTCTTTAAAACATTTAACATACACATAAAAAATGAACATAAATTATCCGAAAACTACTTTGAACAAATAAAAATATTGCCCGATGATATTAAACTCGGAATAGGGCAAATACTTATTCTGGGTTTTTTGCTTGACGGAAAAATAGGTACATTTGAAATAAAAATTATTAAAAAACTTAAAGAAAATAATATCATTCCGTACTCAACCGAAGAAATTAAAACGTGGACAAAGAATTATAAATTAGGACACGGATTTGAAGAAATGTTCATATAAAACATTGTATTAGCCTTCTATGTTGTATTCCGAATATTTTTAATACTTTTACGGTATCTTTTTTTAATATAAAATTACAAATGAAAGCAAAACTACTCTTTCTCATAACCATACTCACTTTTACACTTTCTGATATTTATTCGCAAATACTTGATAAAGATGCAATTGATAATATAATTGAAGAAATTGCAGAATCAAGTGATGAAGAACTTGATTACACACAACTTTACGAAGACCTTTATTATTATGCCCAAAATCCGTTGAATTTAAACACGGCAACACGCGAAGATTTAGAAAAAATACAATTCCTGAATGATTTTCAAATCGAAGATATTTTAGAATATCAAAGAACATTCGGCGAAATGAAAAGTATTTACGAATTACAGTTGCTTGAAAGTTTTTCCGATGAAGACATCAGACATATTTTACCCTTTGTAACGGTTGCACCAAAAGGCGAGAAATCAATTCCTAAATTTAAAGATGTCGTTAATTACGGCAGAAGTAATCTTTTTCTGCGTACACAATTTCTGCTTCAACAACAAAAAGGATACACCGATGAAGTTGACATTGACAAACGCTATCTCGGAAATCGTTTTAAATATTATACCCGATATCAATTCAACTTCAAACAAAAAATAAAATTCGGATTTACCGCCGAAAAAGATCCCGGCGAAGAATTTTTCAGAGATTATGAAAAACAAGGTTTCGACTATTATTCGGCACACCTTGAAGCAAAAAATATCGGACTTTTTAAAACTATAACACTCGGCGATTATCAAGTACGCTTCGGACAAGGACTTATTGCCTGGACAGGAATTTCGCAAGGAAAATCTTCTTACGTAATGTCAATAAGAAAAAAATACGACGGTTTGCGAAAATATTCCTCTACCGATGAAAATAAATTTATGCGCGGTGCCGGAGCAACAATTCAACTCGGCGATATAAGTTTAACAGGCTTTGCTTCGTATAAATTTATCGACGGAAATGTTGATTTAACGGATACTCTTTCCAATGAAATTCAAAACGTAACGTCTTTTCAAATTACCGGTATGCACAGAAATATCAGTGAATTACAAGATAAACATTCGGTTTCGGAATTTATTTACGGCGGAAATGCAACTTGGCGACATAAAACCTTCAAGTTAGGTGCATCATTCATTCAATATTTTTTCGGTTCTGAACTGAATAAAAATTTAAAGCCCTATAATCAATTCGATTTTCAGGGAAATAAGGGTACAAATGCAAGTGTTGATTATCAGGCATCTTATAAAAATTTCTATTTTTTTGGTGAAGAAGCAATCAGCCACACAGGCGGTTATGCACTTCTTAATTCCGTACAAATGAAACTTGCTCCGCAATTCTCACTTGCAATATTACAGCGGTATTACACAAAAGATTACCAGGCATACTATGCCGGTGCTTTCGGCGAACAATCAAAAACTACCAACGAAAAAGGAATGTATTTTGGTGCTGAAATGCATCCTATTCGCAAATTATCAGTTTCGGCTTATTTTGACACCTATCAATTTCCTTGGATGAAATTCAGAACTTATGCTCCTTCCGACGGTGTTGATTTTTTTACTCAGCTTAATTATTCAATCAGTCGTTATGTAAATATTTATGCTCGTTACAAACAAGAAAGCAAATATCAAAATTCAAGTTTTGATTATACCGGTGTCGTTCCGATTATTCCCACAGAAAAAAAACAACTGCGTTTTCATATCAATTATCAACTTGCCCGAAATTTGATTTTAAAAAACAGGTTTGAATTTGCCCAATATACGACTTCCGAAACCGGCACAGAAAACGGTTGGATGATTTTTCAGGATGTGAATTATAAATTTAAAATGTTGCCGTTAAATTTAAGTGCACGAATTGCCTTTTTTGATGCACCTTACAATGCCAGAATTTATGCCTATGAAAACGATATACTTTACGGATATTCCATACCGGCATACAGCGGACAAGGCATCCGTACGTATTTAACTTTAAAATATACCGTCATTAAAGGCCTCGTTGACATTTGGTTACGTTATGCCAACTTCGCCTATGCCGATCGCGATGTAATCGGTTCCGGCTATGATGAAATACAGGGCAGCAACAAATCGGAAGTTAAATTTCAGGTAAGAATAAAGTTTTAAGATTAAAAAAACATATTTTTCTCAAGTAAAATCACCGGGATTTATTGTTTTTAAAACATCTTTAAATATCTTTTGAAAATCTTCTTTATTATACGGTTTTATTATTATAGCTTCAAAACCTGCATTTGTTATTTCTTCAAGTTTTTCTGTTGTAGAATATGCAGTTTCTGCAATAAACTTAATTCTCGGATTTTTCTTTTTAATCTCTTTCATTAAAATAATACCGTCCATAAAAGGCATTAAAATATCTGTTATAACAATATCAGGTTTGTTATTTTCACAAAAACTTACTGCTTCTTTTCCGTTTCCTGCAGTTTGTATTTCTATATCAAAAGTACTTAAATATTCTTTTAATAAAATTACAGAAAAGGTATCATCTTCGACAATGAGGACAGCGGGTTTTTGAAGCATTTTTAAGTTGAATTTTTTATTGTAAAAAAATACTTCCAAATTTACTGTTTTCAATCTGACAAAATAAATATAAAATCGGACAATTTATAAAAAGGGTGTTTTTTATTTTTATTTTTCAAATTATATTTGCCTGTTGTTTTTCCTGAAATATGAAGGCGTAACTCCGATATGTTTTTTAAATGCCCTTACAAATGTTTTATCGGAATTAAAACCCGATTCTTTACCTATAGCTTCGGTTGAATAGTTAATAAAATCCGGATTGTTGAATAAATCAACAGCCTCTTGTATTCTGTAGTGATTTAAAAAATCAGAGAAACTTGTTTTATATGTATTATTAATAATTCCCGACAAATAACTTGTGTTCGTATTCAGTTTTTCTGCAAGTTTCTGTAAACTTATATTTTCTTTATAAATTTTATTTATTTCAAATTCATTTTCTATTTTTGATAATAATTCTTCTTTTTTTTCATCCGTAAAGGCAGATTCTCGATTTTCAGAATAATTTAATTGTTTTTTTACGATTTTCAGTTCTTTCTCTTTTTCTTTTAACTCATTAAACCGTTTTACTAAGATTTTATATATTTTACTTTTTCTTTTTAACAGATTGAATATTATTGAAAGAAGAATAAACGCTAAAATCAAACTGAATAAAAATATATTTTTCGTTTTTCGTGTTTGCTTTATTTTAGTTTTTTGTAATGTATTCTCAAATTGTAATTTTTGATTTTCTTTTTCTTTTTCTGCTGTTTGATATTTTATTTCGAGATTGTAAATATCTTTTTTAACTTTTTCATTCTCAATACTTTCTTTCAGATCTTGATATTTTTTCAAATAATATATTGATGAATCTAATTGTCCTGTTTTCTCATATGCTTTGTATTTACTCTGATATATATCTATTAAACTGTTGAGATTATTTTGGGCTTTCGCAATTTTTAAAGCTTTATCGGCATAAATAATTCCTTGTTTAATTTTTCCGTGTTTAATCATAAGTATTTCATAATTTGTGTATGCCAACAATTTCAAACCTTCATCATTATATTTTTCTGCAATTTTAAGTGATTTTTCAAGAAATTCTTCAACTTTCTTTGTTTTACCCAACATATTATACGATTGTGAAAGAGTAACAAAAGCCAATACTTTTTTATTTTCTATATGCAAACTGTCAAGGAAATCGACTAATTTTAAGTTTATTTCAACAGATCTTCTGTATTCTTTTTTTTTGTCGTACATAGAAGCAAGATTATTTAAAGCCTTTATCAACATATAATTATTTTGATTTTCTTTGGCTGTATTTTCTGCCATATAAAAATATTTTATTGCTTTATCATATTCTCTCAGATATCCGAAAGAGTTTCCCATATTTAAATAATTTATTTCTTTTCTGTTTTTCTCCCCGGTTTTATCTGTCAGTTCAATTGCTTTCAAGTTACATTCAATAGCTTCTCTGAATAAACCTTGATCATTAAATATGTTTGATTTATTCGTATATAATTTCGCTAAATTTGACATGCTTAAAGAATCATTTTTATTTTTTAATATAATCATTGCACTATCGGCATATAATAAAGCTTTTGAATAATTCGGTTGCTGAATGTAAAGAATATTCATATTAATATAGTATGCAGAACGATATTTGTCGTCATCTTTATTAAGCATTCTGAAATATTTATAAGACAACTTAAAATATTTTTCTGCATTTTTAGTATCAGCTTTCATTATACACACAATACCTTTTAATCTGTATGAATCACCAATATTTTCATAATACTTTTTATTTTCTGAATACATTAATGTTTTATCGGCATAAAAAAAAGCAGAATCCGGGTTCTCAAAGATATAGGCATTTGCAATATTATTTAATATCAAACATCTGAGAGAATCATTCGATATTCCGGACAGTTCTTGTTTTAAACTGTCAATTTTTTTATCTTGTGCATCTATACTGTTAAGAAAAAGAAACAGGAACAGAAATAATAATATACATGATTTCTTCATCATATTATTTTTATATTTATTTGAAGTATCTAAAATTAAATAAAAAAATCAAAAAACTGTAAAAAAAATATTTTAAACCGTAAAATTATTTGTAAATTTCGCATTATTTATTTTTTGTATTTTAAACTATTTATAATGGAAAACAGCAAATTAAAATCTTTTCTAAAAAAAACCGAACTTTTTCAAAGTCTTGAAGACAATGAACTACAAGAAATTATTTCAATAGTAAATAAAAAAATATGTGAAAAAGGCGAAATTCTTTTTGAAGAACATTTTGAACGTAAAAATATATATATTATAAAATCAGGCGGAGTAGAACTTTTTAAGAAAAGTGCATTCGGTGCAATCACGCACATTACACAATTTCAGAAATTCGACTTTATCGGTGAAGGAGCAGTTGTTGATGATTCTCCGCATTCCACTTCTGCAAAAGTGCTTTGTAAATCAGAAATTTACATTATTCCTGCCGAAGATTTAAAATCCCTTTTAATTAAAAACGGAAGTTTATCAATAAAAATATTTACTGAAATTTCACATATCATTTCCCGAAGGATGAGCCATGCAGCAACACGAATGATTAGTATAGGTGCACAATATGTTTCGGGACGTTCGCGAAAAGAACATGATTTACTCGGCTACAGAAATGTTCCCGATGAATATTATTACGGAGTACAAACCCTTCGTGCCAGAGAAAATTTTAATATCTCGGGTATCAACATCAGTTTTTTTCCTTCTATTATAACAGCATTTGCCATGGTGAAAAAAGCAGCTGCTTTTGCAAATAATGACCTCGGCTTGCTTTCCGACACACTGAAAGATGCAATAGTTTTTGCTTGCGACGAACTTTTAAAAGGCAAACATAAAAAACATTTTGTGGTGGATATGATACAAGGCGGTGCCGGGACGTCAACCAATATGAATGCCAACGAAGTTATCGCAAATTTGGCTTTGGAATACATGGGCAAAGAACGCGGACAATATGAAATATGCCACCCAAATAATCATGTAAACCTTTCACAATCAACAAACGACAGTTATCCTACGGCCGTTAAAATTGCATTAAAAAACAGCAGTATTACACTGATTAAAGAATTAGAACAACTTATCAAATCGTTTAAAGAAAAAGGGGAAGAGTTTAAGCATATTTTAAAAATGGGACGCACACAACTGCAAGACGCCGTTCCTATGACTCTCGGACAGGAATTCAGTGCTTACGCAACAACTTTATCTGACGAAATTGAACGCATAAACTTGAATGCGGATTTAATGCTTACGGTTAATATGGGAGCTACGGCAATAGGAACAGGAATTAATTCCGACCCTCGATACAGCAAAATTGTGATAAAATATCTTCGTGAAATCAGCGGATTAGATATCACACTTGCCGAAAATCTTGTTGAAGCAACGCAAGACAC
>JAADGE010000068.1 GCA_013152535.1 Chlorobiota bacterium | reverse complement strand
ATTTAAGAGGTCAAAAACCCAAAATTTTTGCTACTTTTATAACTTGAAGATGTTTGCGGATTTATCCCTTACTCTTCTTATACTAACGTTGCCAGCAAGTAGAACGAAAATCAAAAAACTTTACAACAACTTTATTTTGTCCCAATTATTTACTATTTTTGGGACAAAATTAATATATGACCATATCAAAACAAATAGAAAACATAATCGAACGAAGCAAAAAAGGAAAACTCTTATTTGTTTCTGATTTTGTTAAGTACGGTGATTATGATGCGGTTCGTAAATCTTTGCAACGATTAACAAAAAGAAAAAAACTGATACGAATTGCAAACGGAATTTATTATTATCCCAAAATAGATGAAATTTTGGGAATTTTATATCCCTCAATAGATACAATAGCAAAAGCCATTGCCAAACGTGACAAAGCCCGCATCATTCCCGCAGGAAATTACGCCTTATATCTCTTGAATTTGACAGAACAAATTCCAATGAATGTTGTGTTTTTAACGGATGCTTCTGCACGAAAAATCAAAATTAACAACCAACAAATAATATTCAAAAAAACAAGCCCGAAAAATCTACTTCCGAAAAGCCAATTAATTAATCTGATAATCCAAACTTTTAAAACCCTTAAACAAGAGAATGTTAATGAAAAGCACTTAAAGATTGTCGAAAAACACATAAAAAATTCAGACGATTTAGAACAAATAAAAAGAGAAATAAATATCGCTCCCGTTTGGATAAGAAAAATCATCACCCAAATTCTTAAAAATATTGAAAATGAGCTGGCTTAATTTAAACAAAAACAGACAAAAAGAACTCTTTGAACAATTGAGTTTTAGAACGGGAATTTTACCGCAAGCCATTGAAAAGGATGCATGGGTTACACTAATATTGAGAATGTTGTTTTCATCCGAAATTTCAGAACAGTTGATTTTTAAAGGGGGAACATCTTTGAGTAAAGTTTACGAATTAATTCAAAGATTTTCGGAAGATATTGACATTAGTATTAATCGGGAATTTTTAGGTTTTACAGGTGATTTAACGAAAGGAGAAATCAGAAAATTAAGAAGAAAATCGCACGATTTTACCTTGAATGAAATGACTAAAACAATTGAAAATCAATTAAATGATTATCAAATATCAAATGATAAATATGAGATTATAGTTGAAAATACTAAAATTTCAGACCAAGACCCTGAAACCATACAAATCAATTATCAATCTGTTTTTAATGAAATTGGATATTTACCGAAAAGGGTGTTAATTGAGATAGGAGCTCGTTCTTCTACGGAACCTTTTGAAAGAAAACAAATAAAATCATTAATAGATGCACATTATACCGACACTAAAATAACAGAAAGAGAATTTGAAGTTAGAGTTATTAGACCTGAAAAGACTTTTTTAGAAAAGCTCATTTTATTGCATGAAGAATTTACAAAACCCATTGAAAAAATACGTCATTTTAGAATGTCAAGACACTTTTATGACATAGCACAAATAATAGAAACAGAATATGGAAAAAATGCCCTGCAAGATAAGAAACTTTTTGAGCAGATTATAAAGCACAGAGAAAAATTCACACCAATAAAAACGGTTGATTATACAAAATTAGAGTTGAAAAAATTGAAAATATTTCCTGATGATAAGATATTAGAACTTTACGAGAAAGATTATAACCAAATGCAAGAAAGTATGATTTATGGCAAGAAACAAGAATTTAATGAAATAATTGAATTGATAAAAAAGATAACCAGTTGGCAACACTGTGTATAGCTCATAGCGGCTAATTTCTAAACCCGAAGTTTGAGAATTTTTATTAACTTTGTGGCATTAAGGAAAGTAATTACGTTTTAACCCGCTACGAGCCATACACACACGTTATGTAGTATTTAAGCACAATGAAAATAAACGAAACAAGAAAGTGAAATGATTAAGAAAGTTCTTAAAATTATAGTTTTAATAGTAATATTAGGTGGCTCTTGGTCTTTCATATATTATGCTTATTTATTTGCGTCAATACAAAGAGATGGAGAAATTATTGAAAATGATTTACATGTTGAAAATGATAAAATTGAAAATACACTTGATAATAATACATTAGAAAGCATTAGGTTTAAATATGAAAATGTAAGGTTATTTGAACCTGATAAATTTAAAAATGAAAAACTTACTTTAATAGACAGTTTATTTTATAAAAAATATATCTCGCAGATTGAAGGTTATAGTCTACCTTATAATGAAGACAGAAAGAATTATTTTATATCTAAACAAAGAGATATAAATGATTTAAAAGCTATAACTGTATCTTTAAATTGGGGAGTATGTTTTGAAGATATTTGTCTTTTAGTTATAGATAAAAAAGAAGAAAAATTAATAAATTGCATTTCACTGACTGAATGGAAAAGTTCATGTGATTTAATAACAGAAACAAGAACAGAATTTTTAACCAATAATGTATTTATTATGAAAAAAAATATAACCGAAGTAGGCGAAGAAAATTCAACTCATAAATTGAAATATAAAGGTCTTATAAATAACTTTGGTCAAATTGATACTTTGGAAATATTTTATAATGAACAAATTGATGAATAAACAACACTACATAACACTATATAAACGCAATGCACAGGGCTGTGGTCGTATCGAACGGAAACCGGAACTTGAACCCCGTCGGAATTTTTGCAAATTCCAACTATTTGGATTAAAATTTACTTGCAATTTACAAAAATTCCGCCTATTTTCGTTGTATGAAATTAATTGCAAATAACTTGTGCACTGACGTTTATAATCACCGTTGGCATTAATACAAAAAACAGATAACATATGACATTCCCATTTGATGTAACCATAAACCTTAGCCAGTCTAACATCGTAGGTGTTAAGAATAAAACAATCAAAATCAATGGTGGTATTACCACGTTTTTAGGCCCCAATGGTTCTGGAAAGACTCAATTACTAAGAGGATTGAAAAGCAGTTTAAATTCTCATCTTAATGGAAAGAAAATTAGATATATTTCTGCTGGAAGATTAGGTCCAATGGAAAATTTCAGGTCTGATTACGATGGTCAACGTGGGACACCTAGATTTGATAATGCTACTTTCGGTGATAAAACTGCCACTAAAAGGAGACATCAAACAGAGACAATACTCGGAGATTTTGCAACGTTGTCTGAAAGACCCGATATTTTAATTAAAGTTCAAGAAAGGCTAAGAAAACTTTTTAAGCGGGACTTAACAATAGATTGGGATGGAGGAAACCTAAAGGTGTTTTTTGCAAGAGTTGACCAAGACAATAATGGTAACTATTCATCAGCAAGAGAGGCGAGTGGTCTTCTTCATTTAGTTGCGATATTGTCAGCGTTATATGATGATGAAGTTGGATGTTTATTGATTGATGAACCAGAAGTCTCATTACATCCTCAGTTACAGTCATTTTTGTTGGGCGAAATAGCTAAAGTTGCAGGAGCAAATACGGAACAAGGGAAGAAACTCGTTTTTATCTCAACTCATTCTACTGAATTTATTGAATTGAACTCAGTCGAACAACTAGCTTGTATTGTTTTCTGTAAAGACATACTTAATGACCCAATTCAAATTGACCCAAGTATTGGTGAGTTTCAAAGCAAAAAACTAAAAGCTCTTTTAACCAGACTTGGACAAGAACACAAACTTGCCTTATTCTGCCACACACCACTTTTAGTTGAAGGACCGAGTGACCAAATTCTGTGTTCTGCAATAAGCCGCAAGCTTTCTTTGAATTTAGAAGCTGCTGGCTCTCAAATTTTACCAGTAACTGGTAAGGGACAATTTCCAGTTGTAGTGAAATTAATGCGTCTAATTGGCAAAGTACCTGCATTACTAGCAGATGCTGATGCACTTACTGATGATTTAGATATTATAGGTGTTTTTACAAATCTAGATAAAGCTAATACAATAGCTAATGAAATGGGGCACCGTGATGCCCCTAAATTTGCGAAGGACATCTATAATGACTTTTGCCAACTAGTTTCTAACAATTGGGATGATATTAAAAGCCCTTGTGAATTACACTACTATTGGATTAATCGTGATAAGGAAAAAGAAGAATTTATTGCAAAGAAAAGAAGTGCATTTTGCTGGCTTTTTGACAATGAAAATAATGTAATTAAAAGAGTTAATAATGGAACAGCATGGATAAATATAAAAAGTAGGCTCTCAACATTATTAGATTTTCTTGAACAACTTGGTTGTTTTATTTTAAGAAAGGGAACTATTGAAGCATATTACAAACATTCAGCTACGCTTACTAATGATGAAAAGCCCAATGCGGCATCTTATGAAGTAAATGGTTTAATGGACGAAACATTAGAAAATGTAAAAACTGCATATTCTGACATTATTCGTTCAATGGTGTTTTGTTCCTCAGCAAAAGAAATAAACGAGGCTGAGGCTATTAGAGATTTATTATTAGCTATTGTTTCACCAGCTTTAGCTTCAATAAAAAAGGATACAACTGAATCAGAATTACGGATTTTTTCGAATAACTTATTTGGAGCAAAATCTAGCCTTTTTAATCTTAAGGTATCAGTAGAGAGTGAAAATATTTATTTAATCGTTGAACTATCTTCAAAAATTCTTGATGTTAATGGTTTCCCTATTAAAATTAAGAAGGGAGCAAACCCAATAGAGTTTGTTAATAATGCCCTGAAATTGAAATAATAAAGTACTAATGCCAACAATGTATATAAGTCATACCGCAATTAGCTGTAAACTTGAAGGTTACATTTTCAAATGAAACTTTCTTGTAACTTGAGAAGATACGTTTTCAAAGTGCGGTACGCCTCATATACTCACCGTTGGCATTCATAAAAAAATAAATATGGTAAAAGGGATAATAGGAGGAATGACTGATTATAATCATCAATCATTTTCGGAAATCATAAATGACTTGAATAAAGAAAAGGAACGAACCAAAGATTTCAAAAATAGAATAGAGGAAAATGTTGAGATACTAACAAAGAATTCTTATTGGACAAAAGTTCTGGTTGATTTTAAAAATATAATCGCATATTCTTTGAGGCATTATGATAACGCAATATCAGAATTTGAAGATATTGTGAAAGATTTGAATATAGAAGTAAAAGAACATCATATTAGACGATTAAATAAAATCGCAAAAGTTGCACAGGAAATAAATGTTGATGTTGGAAAAATCTGGCATAGTAAATATATGATTGAAGAATATGGAAATGATGATTTTTATAAATTAGAAAGTATCTATCGAGATACCAGAGATATGGCTGTAAGTCTTCTTGATACAGCAAATATTGCTGAACGACTTAATGATTACGTAGGAAAAACGAACTATAATAGAAAAAAGAATAATCCTTGGATTTCAGGTTCATTTTATCTGACAATTATAATTGTTGCAATTAGTGGAGTTGCTGTTATTTCCAAAATGGTACATTGGTCACTTTTACCTATAATTATCATTTCGGGCATTTTAATTGTTGGAATTGTTGGAGTTTTACAATTAAAGAATGATGATAGAATAACCGATAAATCATTCGTATCATTAATGACTGAAATTTTTAAAAGACTTCCATTAATTAATAAAAGTACAAAAGGAAAATAATAACGAAATGCCAACAATGTATAAAAACAATAAGGGCAAGTTGTTTAATTTAAAGTAGTTACAGGTAGTTAGCACCGCAAAATCTTTTGCGATTTTGCTATTTTTATAATTTTAATAGGTCAAAAACACAAAAATTTCGCTACTTTCGTGATTTGAAAGTAGTTGCGGATTTATCCCTTACTATTTTTATACTCACGTTGTAAATAATGTAGAAATAATTTTTTGAAAATATTTTAATGTTTTTTGAAATTTTTGATAAGTAAAAACAGTTTTTTCGTGTTTAT
>JAADGE010000057.1 GCA_013152535.1 Chlorobiota bacterium | reverse complement strand
GTGTATGAAAGTAATGATTTTCATACGAGTTTAAAAGCCGATAACTCACCCTTAACGCAAGCCGATAAAAATGCACATGCTATAATAAGCGAAATTTTGGATACGACAAATCTGCCTGTATTAAGCGAAGAAGGAAAAGATATTCCCTTTTCGGAAAGAGCAGATTGGGAATTATTTTGGCTGGTTGATCCGCTCGACGGAACTAAAGAATTTATAAAAAAGAACGGTGATTTCACAGTAAATATCGCATTAATCAAGAATAATATTCCTGTTGCAGGTGTGATATATATTCCCGTCAGCGGAATTCTATATTTTGCTGAAAAAAACATTGGTGCATACAAAATGGATTATTTGCAGTGGATGGGTTTAGAAATTGAAAATCTTGAGTTTCTGATTGATATTTCGGAAAAATTACCGGCTGATAAAACAGAAATATTTACCCTTGTCGGAAGCCGTTCGCATATGAATGACAAAACAAAAGCATATTTCGATAAAATAAAAAAAGAAAAAGGTAAAATAGAGATTATAAGCAGAGGAAGTTCTTTAAAACTCTGCATGATTGCCGAGGGCAAAGCGGATATGTATCCGCGTTTCGGACCTACGATGGAATGGGATATTGCCGCAGGACACGCAATAGTAATTGCCTCCGGAGGCAGCGTCACACAACCGGACGGCTCGCCGCTTCTTTACAATAAAAAGAATTTGCTTAATCCGTATTTTATCGTTAAACGAATGTAGAAACAGCTTGCAGCTGTCTCCTAAATTCCGGAACATGAAAACAGAAGAAAAACAATCTTTAAGCATAAGCGAAAAACTTGCCATTGAAAGAACCAAATTAGCAAATGAACGCACGTTTTTGGCATTTTTCAGGTCTTTTGTCGTAATGCTGAGTTCGGGTTTGGCAATTACTAAATTGCAATTTCTTCGGAATATTTATATGATTGGGATTGCTTTAATAGTTATTGCTTTTTTTCTTTTGATTTACGGGATAAGGCATTATTTTAAGGTTAATAAACGGATTTCGGGATATAAATAATGTGCTGTTTTATGGCTTCTAAGAAAAATATGTATCGGTTATTTTTATTAATTCCTTCGTTGTTTTATGCAGGAATTTCGTTTTCGCAACAAGTTTTTAATATTGAGGCTGATTATGTTTTGTATGAAGATGGTGAAATCTTATTTTTTAAAAAAAATAATTCCGGTTTTGATTGTATAAATTTTTATGTTTTTAATACTGATATTGAAATTGACACTTTTAAAACTTCACAAAATGAATTTACGGAAGAAAAAAATAATATTATTCCTCTTTCTGATTTCAAAAAAATAAAATCGAAAAGATTATTTAAATTTTTAAGAAGATATGAGTTTTATAATAATTATTTTTCACAAAAAAGAGTTATTTATGAAGATAATTACCATATTTTCAGAGAAGAAGATTATACCGTAAATAATATTAGTATTGAATATTTCCGGAAAACTTACATTTTCTATATTAACAATGAGTATGCAATATTGTTATTGTATCAATATAGAGAAACAGAAAGTTTATTGTATGTATTTCCTTTAAAAAAACATTTAAATGCTTATTATTATGATGGTTATAATACTGAACTATTTAAAGTTGATAAACATAAAAAAAAGAATGAAATAGATTTACCGTATACTTGTATTCTTAATTGCTGCAAAATAAAAGAGAAAAAGAATAATTTTTTATTAGTTAATAAGTTCAGCGGGGAAAAATTAATAAATAAGAAATTTGATAAGTTAAAAATAACCGATAGTTTTGTTTTCGGATACAAAAAAGGAAAAAAATATATTTATTCATGTAATCTGAATAAAATTAATCTTAAAAATGTCAGTGCTTTACATTATTTTAACGATATTTCCTTAAATTCAATTCAAATCATACAAAACAAGCAAATTTTTTGGATTGATAAGTTCGGAAACAAATCAAAAAAACCGAAAGTTTTGGAAATGTTCGTTTGCGGAAATGAACCGTCTTACGAAAAACACATATTAAAAATAAATAATAAGTTTTATTATATCGAAAAATATTACGATAACAGAGAAGAATTAAATTTGTGTGATACGAGTCAATTTATTTTGCCAAAAAAAATTACAGAAATAAAGTTTTATAATAACGGTTTTACAGACTATTATTATAATGAAGATAGTAACATAAATAAAATCCTTTTTATTTTAAAAAATAAAAATAATAAATATAGTTTGGCGGAAGTTGAAAAACAAAAAAACAAGATAATAATAAAAACAATACTTTTGAAAGATGCGGATACAATAGAATATATAAAACAAAATATAAGATTTTACAAGAACGGACTTTACGGATATTATCCTCAAAATAAAAAAGCTAAATACAAGTATCTCGGAGATTTTAATTATTATTTTGCACGCTTTGAATTACCCGACGGTAAAAAAGGTTGGACAGATAAAAAAGGAAACGAATATTTTGACAAATAATATCTTATAAACCGGAATTCTTTTTTATAAAATTTAAGATGGTATCATCCAACCAAGTATTCTTTTTTACACTGAAATTACTGTAGAATCCTACATGTCCGCCGTATTTAGTCGGCAAAAAATGAAAATGCTTATGATGTTCTGCTTCTTTAAAAGGATAACAACTGTCGCCGAGAAAAGGGTCGTCTAAGGAGGATATTAACAACGAAGGTTTGTTTATGTATTGAATAAATTGCTTGCTGCTTGATTTCTTCCAATAATCATCGGCATTTTTAAAACCGTTGGCTGCGGCGGTAAAATAATTGTCGAAATCCTTAAATGTTTTCGACTTTAATATTTTTTTCTCATCTAATTGATGATTAGGAAATTGCAGGAACTTTTTTCTTGCTTTTTTTCTTAATGATATCAGGAAATCAAATTCATACAGTTTATTAAATCCTTTTGATAATTGTAATGCCGAACTTCTTAAATCGCAAGGTGTTGAAACGGCAACGGAAGATGTAATGTTTTTCGGAAATTCTTCGGCAAATTCTCCCGTATATTTTAAAGTCAGATTTCCGCCTAAACTGTATCCGACAATATTTATTTCTTTATAAGAATATCGGTCATTAATGTATTGAATAACATCTTGCAAATCTTCTGTCTTACCGCTGTGATAAGAATTTAATTTTTTATTCGGTTCACCGCTGCAAGCTCTTAAATTCATTGCAATTACGTCATAATTATTCTCGTTTGCTTTATGAACCAGTGATTGTATGTAGTTTGAATTTGAACTTCCTTCCAAGCCGTGAATTGCAAGGATTAATTTGTTTGAATTTCGCAAACTTTTATCTAAATCAATAAAATCACCGTCTCTTGTTTGTATCCGTACTCTTGTGTATGGTATTTTTGTTTTATATGCAAAATGTCTGTAAAGCGAGTTTATGTGTTTATTTCTGAAAAAAATATTTGGTTTAAAGGTATTGTTCTGTAATATAGCCATTTAGTAAAAGATTTTCAGTTATTCTACTGCAATATAAATATTTTTTAAAAGTTTTGAATAACAAACATAAAAAATCGTAATAATCAGCATTTTATTTTTAATATATTTGCATAAAATTTACGAATATGAGCAAAAAATTTTATTTCAAATGCAAAACTTGCGGGTACGAAATCGAAGGATTTAAAGAATGGTTCTCTTACGGACAAAAATGCCCTAAATGCGGTGATAATAAAATAGATACAATTTATAATACACCTAAAGAACGCATTAAAGAACTTATAAACAAAGATGCAAAACCCGAAAGTTTATGGCATTATTTTGATTTTCTTCCCTTGGAAAACAAAGAAAATATAGTAACCGACGGCGAAGGCGTGGCACCTATCGAACGTTGGGTATTTTTTGAAGACTATGCAAAGCGTAAATACAATCTTAATCTGGAGGTTTACATCAATCGAAACGACAAAAGTTTTGCTACCGGAACCTTTAAAGATAAAGGCGGTGCCCTTGCTGCAAGCGTTCTTAAAGAATACGGAATTAAAGAATACGTTGTGGCAAGTACCGGAAATACGGCTACTGCATTTGCTCATTATTTGGCAAAAGCCGGCATTTCATGTTCAGTTTTTATGCCCGGTGATGCTTTCAGAGACAGCATGTCACATATCAGTGCCTACGGACAAAAAGTATTTCACGTACAGGGCGATTATGCTTATGCGAAAAAAGTTGCTGCCGATTATGCAAAAAAATACGGAGCATTGATTACCGGAGGAAATCTTGATCCGCTTCGTCTTGAAGCAAAAAAAACACAAGTTTTTGAAATGATGCGTTTGCTCGGAAAAATTCCCGATGTGTATATTCAGGCATTAAGCGGCGGAACCGGTCCGTTTTCAGTTGAAAAAGCATTTAATGATTTTGAAGAATTAAATATTTTCGGAAAACTTCCTAGATTTTTATTATCACAAGGCGACCGATGTGCTCCTATGGCTGATGCTTGGAAAAAAGCCAAAGAAAACGACTATCCTGACGGATGGGAAAAAGATTATCCGATTTACGAAAATCCGGAAGTTCTTATTCCTACTATTGCTACAGGAAATCCGGGGATGTATCCTTTAATGGGACCTCTGGTAAAACGAAGCGGAGGAGATATATTTTCAGTTAGTGAAAATTTAGCCATTGATATGATACGCCTGATTGCTTATGAGCGTGTAATAAAAATAGGACCTGCTTCAGCTGCCGGTTTGCTCGGATTTTTCGAAGCATTAAAACGCGGTTTGATAAAAGACGGCGAATCCGTTTTTATAAATATGGGCGAATCGGCAAACAGAGCTTATCAATATATGCACGAAGCCGCTTATACAATTTCGGAAGTTCATTCTGTTGATGATTGTGAACATTTTGACAGAGAAAAAAACCGAAAAAAAGTTTGGGAACCTTTTGAAAAATATTAAAGTAACTTTTTAATATTCATGACAGAACTATGTTTGATTAATGATTTTGATTAGAAAATTACCGGAATACTTGCCGTTCTATACTGAGGCAAGGTAATCAGAACTTGCATATTTTATTACCATTTCAATGCAAACACCTAATTATCAATAAATTATATCACAAGCAAGAACTTATTGATAAAACAATTAAAGCATTCAAATTAAGATATAATATTTCCGAATAAAAAAAGACTTTCGAAATGAAAGTCTTTTTTTATTGTTAAGCTCTGTTTCTTTTATTTGTACCATCTTGATTCTCTGATGAATGCATCTTTGAAACCCATTTTATGAACTGTTACTAAGTATTTTTCAGCATCAGCCTTGTATTTATACTTTCCGTATGTATAGTGATATAAACCGTCATTTCCGTTTCTGTTTTTCACCTTTCCTCTGAAATCTTTAAAAAATCTATCAGTATTCGGTAATTTTCTTTTGAATGCACCGAGTTGAATTGTGTAAATACCGCTAATACCGCCGTTATTTAAATCACCGGCATTCGTGTTATCATTTGCTACAACATTATTAAATGCGTTTTTGGCACTTTCACTGTCCAATATCGTTACAAATACATCTTCTTTATTTGAATTATAATCTATTAAATCAACAAATATTCTGTTTTCGGAAATACCTTGAGAATTTAAAAAGTTGATTATTTCCTGCTTCCTTTTTTTTGCAAGATTTTCATCTATATCTTTTGACGAATATAAATTTATTACTAAATCAGGATTTTTATTTAAGAAATGTGCTAAAGTATTTATAAATAAATCATTTTCATTATTCAAATTCTTACTGTTTTTATCAAAATCCATTGAATAAATTTTATGAACCTTCCCTTTTTCAATTTCTTGTAAACTATATGAACCTAAATCTTTTGCCTGATTGTCATCGTACGGTGCTGAAAAAGTAAATGCTTCAAAGAAATGATTATCAGATTCTAATGCGACAAAGTAATTACGATCTCTTTTCACATTAAAAGAAAAATCTCCAGAAATATCTGCCGGCTTATTATAAATAGTATTTTTATTCATTATATCTGTAACACTCACATTACACAATGTTTTATTCGTATTGGAAACATTTCCTTTTGCGGTTAAAAAATATAAAGAAGAATCGGCATAATTCACTTTATAAATATCCCCTCGCCCTTTTCCTTCCGGTCTTTTTGACATAAAATAAGCAATTTTATTATCACTTGTAACAAAGTAAAATAAATCATCTTCAACAGAATTTATGGGCATACCCAAATTCACAGGTTTTGAAAATTTGCCGGGTCCGCTGCCTTCGGCACTAAAAATATCATATCCTCCGATAGAATTATGTCCTTTCGAAGAAAAATATAATGTCCCGTCTCCATGAATAAACGGACTTTCTTCATCGAATTTGGTATTAATTTTTCGTCCGAGATTTTTTGGTTCAGACCATTTATCGCCTGTTTTTTTTATATAATAAATATCTTTTCCGCCTCTTCCGCCGGGTCTATCACTTGAAAAATAACACAACGTTCTGTCTTGATTCATTGAGGCATGCGTTTCGTTATATTTTGAATCTACGGGCTTAAATTTAGTCGGTTTTGTCCAATTATTACCTTTAAATTCACTTTGATAAATATCACCGTCTTTATAAACTAACATATAAGTTCCGTCTTTAGACGCCCAACAATCCGCTTCATTATTTTTAGTATTCAAAGGTTTTGAATACGGATCGGGTTCCCTGTCATTTTCATTATTAAGATTGATAAAAAATATGTTTTCATCATATTCGCCGTCAGCAGTTTTCTCATCTCTGAAATTTGTTTTTTCTTTAGATGTGTAGATAAAAATCCCTTTATCTTCGATATAAAAGGGGGAATGTTGTGTCATTTCAGTATTTATTCCTTCACCCGGAGACACAACTTTTAATAATTTTTTCTTTTTAAATTCTTTTTTTGCTGCTTCACAAGCTCGAATTTCATTTTTTAAAATATCTGCAGATTTATATTTTTTATATTCCTTATTGATAATAAGTTCATTAAATACTTGAATTGCTTCATCAAACAAATAATTTACATGATATGCTTCTCCTAATAAAAATTTGGCATTAATAAAAGCTTCATTTTTATGTTTCGCTTCAAAAATTCGTACCGCTTTTTGCAAAACCGGAATTGCCATATCTTGAATTTGAGGTGTTCTTAAATAACATTCGCCTAAATTCATATGATATTCACCTTTCTCAGGATATTTTTCAACTAATTTTTCATATGCTTTTATTGCTTCCGGAATATTTCCCGATAATAATAATTTTTCGGCTTTTTTAGCACTTTGAGAAAATATTACTGTTGATGAAACTATCACTATTACAGCAAAAAAGAAAAATTTTTTCATATCTGTATTATTTTTTTCATTAAACAAAGCAACAATCGTGCAAAAATAAAATAATAAATATATTTATTAAATCAGATTCATTATATATTGCAAAAATATTGATTACTTTAATAAATATCTAACTTCTTTTATGAGTTATATATTTTATGATGTTGATAAACTGAAAAAGTATATACAAAAATCAATTTATTAAGTATTATTTTTTATAATTTTGTAAAATATATTAAAATTAACTTTTTAGTTATGAAATTCAAATATCTTTTCTTCGTATCAGCATTATTTATTTCTGCCGTATCTTGCAAACAAAAATCAACCGACAAAATAAAAAACGACACCGGAATTAATGTTAATCTTGAAAAGTTGAACACACCGCAATCGGCAATTAAAGTTGCAGACAGTATTATGTATATTACAAATGTAAAAAATCCTGATTCTGCATCTGCATACTATATGGATCAATGGCTGTCAGGAGTAAAAATTCAAGATTTGGCAGATAAAATTTTTCAGGCAGTTTACGATAAAAGATTAAAAGCTTACAATTATATTACCGGAAAGGAGATGAGTATTAAAGAAGTAAAAGAACTTGAAAGTGAATTCAGAAGAAAAGATATCGGTCAAATTTTATTTACGGAAGATTGGTATTTTGACGAAAAAGAATTAAAAATGTACAAACAGGTAAATTCCATTATGCTTGCATATTTCAGATATGACGATGACGGAAATTTACTGGGAAATAAAGCAGGTATCCGGGTTTATCTGAACGGAACAAAACCAATGAGAGGAGCACAAGACTATTAAATTATTTTTATCCATTCAGAATGTTCAAAATTCTTACAGCAGAACCGACACATAAAATTTTACAAAAAAAATTAGAAAATGCCGGATTTATTTGTGAATATCTTCCGAAACTTTCATTTACAGAACTTAAAAGTATCATTCCGGAATATGACGGACTGGTAATCAGAAGTAAATTTAAAATTGACCGAGATTTTATTAATACCGCAAAAAAAATAAAATTTATAGCACGTGCAGGTGCCGGAACGGAAAATATTGATACCGGTTATGCGGAAAGCAAAAACATCAAATGTCTGAATTCACCTGAAGGAAATCGTGATTCTGTAGGTGAACATGCACTGGGAATGTTACTGACTTTATTTCACAAAATAAACATTGCTGATAAAGAAGTACGCAGCGGCATCTGGAACAGAAAAAATATCGGCACTGAACTTCAGGGAAAAACTGTCGGCATTTTAGGATACGGAAATATGGGCAGTGCATTTGCTCAAAGGCTCAAAGGTTTCTCCGTCAAAATAATTGCTTATGACAAATACAAAAACAATTTTTCAAACGACTTTGTAAGCGAAGTTACTTTAGAAACACTATTTAAAGAAACCGATATTTTAAGTATCCATGTACCGTTAACAGAAGAAACTTTGTTTATGATAAATGATAAATTTATTAATAAATTTAAAAAAACGATGTACATTATAAATACGGCACGAGGCAAAGTATTGAAAACTGACGATTTGGTAAAAAACCTTAAAACCGGAAAAGTTACGGGTGCGGCTCTTGATGTATTGGAATATGAAAAAACATCTTTTTCCGATATTTTTGCCGGACAAAACTCTCCTGTTCTTCAATATCTGTTAAGCTCCGAAAATGTAATACTTACTCCGCATATTGCCGGAAGTTCAGATGCTTCTTATCAAAAAATTGCAGAAATTCTGGCTGACAAAATAATCAGCAATTACAAAGTTGATATTCAGTAAGGCATGTTTCTTATTCTCTTTATACTTAAAATATCAACTTTTTTTAATCTAAACTGTCCTTTTTTGAAAAAACATTAACAATATCAATTCCTGCAGAAAACAAAACGTACAGTATAATAATAACCGGAATTATAAAACATTGAAGAAATACAAACAATAATACAGCTAAAACCAAGAATATATATTTCCCTGCATTTTGCTTAAAAGAATAATTCTCAAGTTTAAAAGAAAACATCGGAATTTCAACAAGCTGCAATACAGCAAATACAAAAATTGATACGACATAAAACCAGAAATTTGTCAAGAGATAAACCTGTACACCTATTACAGCAAGAATAAAGTCAAAAGGCATATTAACATCTAACCAAGTTTTTAAAATTAACAAATTATCAGGGTCAAAAGCGTTTACCAAAGGTAAAGAAGCAAAAAATATTGCCGAAACAGGAACCGGCATACCCAAGAAATGGTGGGATTGACGACTATCTGCATCAAATTTTGCCAAACGCAAAGCAGCTGCAATAATCAAAACTATCGGAAACAATAAAATCAAAACCTGCACATAAGGTAAATCAATTGAAAATGCTTTAACCTCCAAAGCTGCTTTTAACATCAGAAAAACAATTACTGACGGTGCAACTCCGAAGCTGACAAGATCGGCTAAAGAATCAAGTTGCTTTCCGATTTTCGTTTGTCTGTTTAATAATCTGGCAACAAAACCGTCAACAAAATCAAAAAAAGCAGCAATAAAAACAAATGTGGCAGCATAAGTTAAATTTCCGGGATTTTCAAAAGCATAGAAGATTGCCATACTTCCTGAAACCAGATTTAATAATGTTAACACATTCGGTAAGCTAAAATATCGTAATTGTTTGTCCATAATTATTTTTTATTTTAAGCAATAAGTATTCACTTTTGCAGTTTAAAATTAAATTATTGTTTGGTAAAAATATCCTAAATTTTGTGAAATGCCAAAAATATTAACACTGTTATTAATTATTTTCTCTTTTTTCTTCCGTTCTCAAGCACAAATTCGCATATACAGTAATGAATTTTTATCTGTAGGCATCGGAGCAAAAGCTTTAGCCCTGTCAAATGCTGTTGTAGCTTCTTCTGATGATGTGTATTCCGGATTTTGGAATCCTGCAGGATTAAATTTCATTAAAAATAATTATGAAATTGCAGTTATGCACTCAGAATATTTTGCAGGTATCGCTAAATTCGATTATCTCGGAACCGCATACAAAACAGGAGACTCATCGGTCATTGCAGGTAGTCTGATACGATTTGGTATTGATAATATTCCCAACACATTAGAACTAATTGACGAAAACGGAAATATTGATTACAATCGAATTTCATATTTTTCAACTGCGGATTGGGCTTTATTGCTTTCATATGCCAAAAAAAGTTCAATTCCCGGATTATCCTACGGCATAAATACTAAGATTATTTTCAGAAATCAAGGTGAATTTGCAAAAGCTTTCGGTTTCGGTTTTGATATCGGACTAAAATACATAAAGAAAAAATGGTTATTCGGAGCAAATTTAAAAGATGCAACGTCAACTTTTAATGCATGGTTCTATAATACCGATAATTTGAAAGATGTTTTTATCCGTACAGGAAACGAAATTCCTACAAACAGTTTAGAAATAACAATGCCGGAGCTTATTGCAGGAGTAAGCAGAAATTTTACACTTTCCGAAAAGTTCAGTTTAAGACCCGAAATTGATATAGATTTTAGTTTTGACGGAAAAAAATATGTTCTTATAAGTTCAAAAGCAGTAAGTATTGACCCTTATTTCGGTACAGAATTAAATTTTAAAAATATTATTTTTTTCAGAACCGGAATAGGAAATTTTGCTCAAATACCGGACTTTGATAAAAAAACACTTAATTTTCAACCGAGTATTGGCTTAGGAATCAATATTTTAAACTTAAAATTAGATTACGCATTAACAGATATCGGCAATCAATCCGTTGCTTTATATTCAAATGTTTTTTCACTAAGTTATGGGTTCAATAAATTAAATTTAAAAAAACAAATACATAACAGGTAACTTTTTAAAACCTTTTATCGTTAAAGCATAAAAGAAAATACAAAAAAGATTTCTCTTTAAGAATAAAATATTAATTTTGCAGCCATGTTTAAAAAAATAACTTTTATCATATCAATCATATTATCAATAAGTTTTCTAAATTCTTGCGAATTTAATACAGCAAAAAAAATTCAGGATCCTGAAAAAAAATATACTAAAGCAGCCGAATATTATAATGCCGGGAAATATGCCAAAACCCAAATTTTGCTTGAGGATGTTATTCTTTCTCTAAGAATGACAAAAAGCGGTGAAGATGCTTTATACAAATATGCTGACTCTTATTATCATATGAAAGATTATATTCTTGCAGGATATTATTTTAGAAAATATACAACCGACTACCCAAAAGGAAAACACGCTGAAGAGGCACAATTTATGAGTGCAAAATGCTATTATTTAGATGCTCCGAAATCAACATTAGACCAACAAGCTACATATACAGCCTTAAAAGAATTTGAACTTTTTATCACAAAATATCCTGACAGTAAACGTATTGAAGATTGTAATAACCTGGTTGACGAATTAAGAGCCCGCTTAGAAAAAAAATCTTATAATAACGCAAAATTATATTTTGATATCGGATACTACAATGCTGCATCCATTGCTTTAAAAAACAGTATGAAAGATTATCCGGATACAAAATATAAAGAAGATATAATATATCTTATCGCTAAATCAAAATATAAATATGCTCAAAACAGTATAATTAGTAAGCAAAAAGAACGCTATGAAGATGCTATGAATTCTTTAAACGAATATACGGAAAAATACCCCTCGGGAGAATATTTAAAAGAGCTTAAATCAATTAAAAAAAATATTAAAAAAGAGCTGTCAAAATTACAAAAGAACCAAACGGCAAGTATTAATTAAAAAGCAATTTACAGATTATGGACTATAAAAAAACAAGTGCATCCGATACAACTATAACAAGAGATTTTACGGATTTAGAAAAGAATACAGGAAATATCTATAAATCAGTTGCAATCACTGCGAAACGTTCTAATCAAATTCAAAAAGAAATTAAAGAAGAATTAAATAAAAAGTTAGAAGAATTTGCCTCTTATACTGATAATTTAGAAGAAATTTTTGAAAACAGAGAACAAATTGAAATTTCGAAATTTTACGAACGTCTTCCGAAACCTACTCTAATTGCATTAGAAGAACTTCTTGAAGATAAAATCTATTTCAGAGACCCGGAAGAAGACGAAGAAATCAAATAAAACTTCCTTTTAATATGAACGGGAAAAAAATAATTGTCGGAATAACCGGCGGAATTGCAGCGTACAAAGCTGCAATTCTTATAAGATTATTGATAAAAAAAGGAGCCGAAGTTCAAGTTTTAATCACACCTTGTGCCGAGAAATTTATTACTCCCCTTACCCTTTCAACATTATCACAAAAACCGGTTTTAAAAATGTTTTATAATCCCGAAAACGGCGATTGGAACAGTCATGTAGATTTAGGATTATGGGCCGATGCTTTTATAATAGCTCCCGCAACGGCAAATACTATCGGCAAAGCTGCTAACGGTATTGCTGACAACCTTCTTCTTACAAGCTATTTATCTGCAAAATGCCCGATATTTTGGGCTCCTGCAATGGATTTGGATATGTTCAAACATCCGGTCGTTCAAAATAACATCGCAAAATTAAAATCTTTCGGCAATCATATTATTGATGCAGAAACAGGCGAACTGGCAAGTGGTTTAGAAGGGAAAGGCAGAATGGCAGAACCAGAAAACATCGTAAAGGTTTTAGAAAATTTCTTTATCGAAAAAAAAAAACTTCAAGGTCGTAAAACATTAATAACAGTTGGGCCGACATATGAAAATATTGATCCCGTAAGATATATAGGTAACCGGTCAAGCGGAAAAATGGGTTTTGCACTTGCAGAAGTTTTTGCTGACAACGGAGCAGAAGTTACTGTAATAGCAGGTCCTGTAAGTATAAAACCATCAAACAAAAACATTAATGTAATATCTGTTCAAAGTGCGGAAGAAATGCTTGAACAAACAAAAAAGTATTTTTCAAAAAATAACATTATCATTTTTGCAGCAGCAGTTGCCGACTATACACCTGCAAATCCCGAAACATTAAAAATAAAGAAAAAAACAGACACACTCTCAATTAAACTCAAACCCACAAAAGATATTGCTAAAGAAACAAGCCTTTTAAAAACCAAAGATCAAATTACTGTAGGATTTGCTTTAGAAACTGATAATGAGATAATTAATGCTCAAAACAAAATACAGAAGAAAAATTTTGATTTTATTGTACTAAATTCCTTAAAAGACACAGGTGCCGGTTTCGGATACGATACAAATAAAATTTCTATAATTGATAAAAACAATAATATCGAGAATTTTGAGTTAAAATCAAAAACCGAAGTTGCACAAGACATTTTACAAAAAGTAAGCGAACTCTTAAATATCGATAAATAATTGCTTTATCTATGAAACACTTTCTTCTCACAGCAGCGTTCTTTATAATTTCATTTCAAATATTTGCACAAGAATTAAATTGCAGAATAACTATTGACAGACGCCAAATTCAAGGAAGCAACGAAGAGTTATTTCGAGCAATGCAAAAGGATATATTTGAATTTATGAACAACCGAGTATGGACGAACAATGTATTTTCTAATAATGAAAGAATTGAATGCCAAATTCAAATTACCCTGTCAAAATTCAACGGTATTGATAAATTTACCGGAACTATTTCAGTGCAATCATCTCGTCCTGTTTTTAATACAAATTATAAATCAACTCTTTTCAACTACAAAGAAAATAATAGCTTTGACTTTTATTATACCGAAGGACAAGCTCTTGAGTTTAATGAAAATACACATCTTTCAAATTTAACGTCAGTTTTAGCATTCTATGCGTACATCATTATAGGTTTAGATTATGATTCCTTCGGCTTAAATTCCGGAACAATTTATTTTGATAAAGCAAAGCAAATTATGAATAATGCTCAATCCGACCCCGATAATAACTGGAAAGCATTCGGAACGCGCAATCAAAATAATCGTTTTTATTTAATTCAAAGTATAACAAGCAGTGAAGATGCACCGTTGAGGAAGTTTTATTACCGTTATCATCGCCTTGGTTTGGATGCTATGTCTGACAATCTTGAAGCAGGAAGAAATCAAATTACAAATGCCTGCCAATTCTTAAAACAAGTATATAACAGAAAAGCAAATTCATATTTTTTAAAAATTATTCTAACTACAAAAATGGATGAAATTGTAAAAATATTTTCCGAAGCACCTGTTCAGGAAAAGAAAAAGGTTTACAATATTTTAAAAGAAATTGATCCTACAAATTCAAAAGTTGACAAAATAATGAAAACCGGACAAAATTAAATCTGAAATTCATTCTGAATCCAATTTTTTTTTTACTTTTGAATGTCGATAACTCAATAATTATTTAAGATGTTAATAATCGGAATCGCCGGCGGAACAGGTTCAGGAAAAACAACAGTAGTTAAAAAATTAGTCGAAAAAATACCGAAAGGTGAAGTAACAATCATCTCACAAGACTCTTATTATAAAGACAACAGTCATCTGCCCTTAGAAGAAAGACAAAAAATTAATTTCGACCATCCTAATTCTATTGAATGGGATCTTTTAATTGAACACGTCAAGAAATTAAAAAACGGAAAATCAGTTGAAGAACCGATTTATTCATACCTCTCTTGTACACGCGACACAAAAACAAAAACTATTGACCCTCATAATGTTATAATTGTTGAAGGAATTTTAGTTTTAACAAATAAAAAATTAAGAGACCTTTTTGACATCAAACTCTTTGTATATGCCGATGATGACGATCGTCTCGGCAGAGTCATAGAAAGAGACATTGAAGAAAGAGGGCGAACCGTAAAAAAAGTATTAGATCGATATTCAAAAGTTGTAAAACCTATGCACCTTCAATTTATTGAACCTTCGAAAAGTTTTGCAGATTTAATAATACCGCAAGGCGGACATAATAAAGTCGCCATCGGAATGTTATCAGCAATTATTGAAAAATATTTACATAAAACATAAAAATGCTTAATCAAATTAACAATAAGCAAATTTTATTTATTGATATTGAAACGGTTCCTGCTTCCCCTGATTTTAATGATTTAAACTCGCAAATGAAAAAACTTTGGGAGAAAAAATCAAAATACCTTATTAAAAATGAAGAAGAAACAGCCGAAATTGTTTATAAAAAAGCAGGAATATATTCCGAATTCGGTAAAATCATATGTATCTCAGCAGGCTTTTTCAATGAAGAAATTTTTAGGCTGAAATCTTATTTCGGCGATGATGAAAAAGAACTTTTGCTTAATTTCAAATCTTTACTTGACAAATCATATAACAAGGATTTTAAATATCTCTGTGCTCACAACGGTAAAGAATTTGATTATCCGTATATCGCACGCCGTATGCTTATCAACGGAATAAAACTTCCCGAAATATTAAATCTTGCAGGAAAAAAACCGTGGGAAATAAAACATCTTGACACTTTGGAGCTATGGAAATTCGGTGATTACAAACACTATACATCACTGGAACTGTTAACGGCAATTTTTAACATTCCCACACCCAAAGATGATATTGACGGAAGTATGGTTGCAGAAATTTATTATAAAGAAAAAGATTTAAAAAGAATTGCCGTATATTGCGAAAAAGATGTCGTTGCAGTTACACAACTTTTTTTACGATATAAAAATCAAGATTTAATAAAAAACGAAAATATCATTTCAGTAACTTAAAAAAATCTTGTTATTTTTGTACGAATTTTTAATTTTGCTCATATTTCTAAAATTCAGAGACGGCAAATCCTATCAATGAAAAAAATCAGAATAAAAATAGCCGGATTATCATACAGTCAGACACGCTCCGGTGCTTATGCTTTAATTCTGGAAGAAGATGACGGAAGCAGAAGACTGCCGGTAATAATCGGAACTGCCGAAGCTCAATCAATTGCTATTCAGTTAGAAAACCTCAAACCATACCGCCCCCTTACCCACGATTTATTTGTAAATATGGCAAATTCTTTTCATATAGAGGTTATTGAAGTCAATATCGTACGTTTGGAAGAAGGAATTTTTTATTCGGAAATTGTATGTAAACGAGAACATGCCGTAATAAAAATTGATTCCAGAACATCTGATGCCGTTGCAATTGCTCTGCGTTTTCATGCACCGATTTATGTTACGGATGATATTATGAATAAAGCAGCAATGATTTTTGACGATGAAACAGTACCCCGTCCCCCGGAAAAAGTACCTGAAAAAAAATCTGACAAAACCGATTTTACAGAAATTCCTGAAAAACAACTGAAAAAAATAATGAAAGAAGCAATCGATAATGAAGAATATGAAAAAGCTTCCGAGATCAGGGACGAATTAAAAAGAAGAAAAGATAAATAATATAAATTAATAAACTGATGAGCATAAAACTAAGATTAACGATTTTAAATTTTTTACAATTTTTTGTTTTCGGAACATGGCTTTTATCATTCGGAAAATATATGGGAGCAACTTTGCATTTTTCGGGAACCGAAATAGGTGCTGTGTTTATGACGCTAGGAATAGCTTCCTTATTTATGCCTGCAATTATGGGAATTATTGCCGACCGATGGACGGGACCGAACAAATTATTTGCCGCTTCTCATATCATAGGTGCCGTCTTTTTATACTTAATATCT
This sequence comes from Chlorobiota bacterium, assembly GCA_013152535.1. Classification (GTDB taxonomy): domain Bacteria; phylum Bacteroidota; class Bacteroidia; order Bacteroidales; family JAADGE01; genus JAADGE01. The sequence continues at coordinate 9,410 of JAADGE010000057.1, read as the reverse complement.
CTCCAAACAAATTTTGACGGACTATATTTATTCACATTGTTATATCTAATGTTTTATATGCCCACAATAGGTTTGGATAATACTATTTCCTATTGCATTATGGAAAACCATAAAATGGATATAGTAAAAGAATTTCCGCCTATCAGAGTTTGGGGTACAATCGGTTTTATTATTGCTGTTTGGATTACGGATTACTTCGGATGGGGCGTAAATATAAATCAATTCTGGTTTGCAGGCATTGCATCACTTGTACTCGGAATATACACATTCCTTTTGCCCAATTGTCCGATTGAAAAAAATGCTGATAAAAAAACATTAGCACAAGCGTTAGGTTTAGATGCCTTCGTTTTATTTAAAGATAAGAAAATGGCTGTTTTCTTTATCTTTTCGATGCTTCTCGGTGCGGCATTACAAGTTACTAATATGTGGGGTGAAGCTTTTCTTCACGATTTTACCAATTCCTTTAAAGATACTTTTATCGTTAAAAACAACGGAATTATTATGTCAATTTCCCAAATCTCCGAAACTGTTTTTATCTTAACAATTCCGTTTTTCTTAAAACGTTTCGGAATTAAAAAAGTAATGCTGATGAGTATGTTTGCATGGTTTTTAAGATTTGCACTGTTCGGAATAGGAAATCCTGTAGGTATAGGTGCCGCATTTTTAATATTATCAATGATTATTTACGGAATGGCATTCGACTTTTTTAATATTTCAGGCTCATTATTTGTTGAATTAGAAGCCAAGCCGAAGATAAGAGCTTCTGCTCAAGGCTTATTTATTATTATGACAAACGGACTCGGAGCAATTATCGGAGCATACGGAAGCGGTTATATTATTGATTTATATACGGAAAAGGGAATAAAAGACTGGACATCAATTTGGTTTATTTTCGCAGCTTATGCCTTTGTAATCGGCATTTTGTTTGCTTTATTGTTTAAATATAAACATAATCCCGAAAAAATTAAAGAAATAAAACATTAATAATATCGACAAAAAGCGGTTTCATTACCGCTTTTATTATATCAATATACATTCAATACGTAAAAACAATACCATGATACATATCCTCAGCGAACAAAATTCGATTTTAAATAAATTTATTTCTGAAATTCGAGATATCAACGTTCAAAATGATCGAATGCGATTCAGAAGAAATATTGAACGTATCGGTGAAATATTCGCCTATGAAATAAGCAAAGAGTTAGAATATGAGAATAAAGATGTAACAACTCCGCTCGGCATTTCAAATATAAATATTTTAAAAGACAATATTGTATTGGCTACTGTATTAAGAGCCGGATTACCTTTACATCAAGGTCTGCTGAATTATTTCGACAAAGCACAAAATGCGTTTATCGGTTCTTTCAGAAAATACCATAAAGACAACAGTTTTGAAATAAAATCAGGATATTTATCATCTCCCGATATTGAAGACAAGTTTCTAATCCTTTCCGACCCAATGCTTGCAAGCGGTGCATCAATGGTTTTGGCACATAAAGATTTAACAAAAGTTTCATGTCCGAAACACACTCACATAGTTACTGTTATTGCAGCAAAAGAAGGTGTGGAATATATGCAGGAACATTTGCCCAAAGGTAAATTTACAATTTGGATCGGTGCTTTGGATAAAGAATTAACCGCAAAATCATACATCGTCCCCGGCTTAGGTGATGCCGGTGATTTGGCATACGGAGATAAAATGTAATAATTTCCGTAAATCTTTAAAAATCACCTGCTGACAAAATTTGCATTTAACTTATAAAAAATATTATATACAAATATCGGATATGTATTAATATTTTCATTTTTTCATCTGTCTCATAATTAAGGTAATAAATTTAAATAGAATCAAAATGTTTAAATTTTTACAAAATATTGACAAAAAAGACTACAAACCCAAATACGGTGCTTTAGAAATATTTAAATTTATAGGACCTGGCTTATTGGTAACCGTCGGGTTTATAGATCCCGGAAATTGGGCATCAAACTTGGCAGCAGGTGCAGATTACGGATATGCACTTCTTTGGATGGTAACTTTGTCCACAATCATGTTAATTATTCTGCAACACAATGTTGCTCATCTCGGAATTGCAACCGGACTTTGTCTTTCCGAAGCAACAGCAATTTACATTAAACCTCGGTTTTCAAAAATTATTCTCTCGTCGGCAATGTTGGCATCTGTTTCAACATCTTTAGCAGAAATTCTCGGCGGTGCCATTGCATTAAAAATGTTATTTTTTGTTCCGATAAGAGCAGGTGCGGTATTAGTAACCGTTTTTACATTTATTATGCTGTTTACAAACAGTTATCGATTAACGGAAAAATGGATTATTGCTTTTGTTTCAATCATCGGTTTATCATTTATTTATGAACTTTCATTGGTCGATATAGATTGGAACAGTGCCGTAAGAGGTTGGGTTACACCGACATTCCCTAAAGGGTCAATGATTGTAATTATGAGTGTGCTGGGAGCTGTTGTAATGCCTCATAATTTATTTTTGCATTCGGAAGTTATTCAAAGTCGTCAGTGGAATCTGAAAGATGAAAAAATAAAAAAGAAACAACTGAGATTTGAATTTTTAGATACCCTTTTTTCTATGCTTATCGGGTGGGCAATAAACAGTGCAATGATTCTTTTAGCAGCAACTACTTTTTTTAAAACACAAACACCTGTTTCAGAAATGGAACAAGCCAATCAGATGTTGGAACCGTTATTGGGAAATAATGCAGCCGTTGTTTTTGCTGTTGCCCTTTTATTTGCCGGCTTAGCTTCCACTATTACATCCGGTATGGCTGCAGGAAGTATTTTTTCAGGAATGTTTAAAGAACCTTACGATATTAAAGATAACCATTCAAGGCTTGGTGTTGCCCTATCTCTTATAGTTGCACTTGTTATTATTTTTATCATTTCAAATCCTTTCAAAGGGTTAATAATTTCTCAAATGATACTGAGTATTCAACTGCCGTTCACTATATTTTCTCAAGTTTACTTGACATCTTCTTCAAAAGTTATGGGAAAATATAAAAACTCACTATTCTCAAAACTCTTATTGTATTCCATCGGTGTTATTGTAACAGCACTTAATATTTATTTATTTATAAGTCTTATTTAATCTACAAAACAAAAAAACTCCTGAAAATCAGGAGTTTTTTTGTGGCGAGAACGAGAATTGAACTCGTGACCTCCGGGTTATGAATCCGACGCTCTAACCGACTGAGCTACCTCGCCTTATTTTGCGGTCGCAAAGATATAAATTTTAACTAAATCAAAAAGAAATTATATTTTTTTATTAGCTTTTTTTTCATATATTGCAATACTTAAAAAAAGGAGGAAAGATGCAATATGAACGAATAGAATTGGAATATACAATCAATACACCCCCTAATATTTTATACTACCGATTAAATAATCCCTCAGGTTTAGAAGAATGGTTTGCAAAAAGAGTTAATGAAAAAGACGGGATATATACTTTTAAATGGGAACAGTCAGAACAAAAAGCAAAATTATTAGAAACGAAAAAAAATGTATTTGTAAAATTTAAATGGTTAGATTCCGGAGATGATACTTTTTTTGAATTTCGTATTCAGAAACAAGAACTCACAGGAGACGTTGCTTTAAAAATTACTGATTTTGCCGAAGCCGGCGAAAAGGAAGATATTATCGGAATGTGGGATGAACAAATTGACGGATTAAAACATACTTTAGGAGTATAAAAATTTATTTACAATCCTTTTAAAACTCACAAATCCGATAATTTTCAGTTTCATATTAATTAAATCCTTATATAAACAGAGATTTACTGAATTTATATGATTTATTAAAAAAGATTTAATTTCCGGTAAAAGATAATAAAATTCCTGATTATAAGTTTTAAGGATATTTAACTTTCAAAAGTTCTGAAATATTTCCTTTTTTTCTATTTTTGTTTTCTAAATTTATTTTCCGTGAAAAGAATTCACCGTTTAATTTTAAAATCATTTATAGGTCCGTTTTTTTTAACTTTTGCCATTTCATTGTTTTTTTTATTAATGCAATTTATTTGGGTTTGGGTTGATGAACTTATAGGTAAAGGGCTTAATATCAGCATTATATTAAAGATATTATATTATGCTTCCGCTATGTTAGTTCCTATGGCACTACCTTTGGCTGTACTGTTGGCATCGGTAATGACTTTCGGAAATTTAAGCGAACATTTTGAATTAACGGCAATGAAAACTTCCGGAATATCCCTTTGGCGAATTATGAGTTCGCTTATATATTTTATAGTTGCCCTCAGTATCGGTGCTTTCTTTTTTTCAAATAATGTTTTACCTTATACTAATTTAAAATATGCACAATTACTTTATGACGTATCAAGGAAACGACCGGAAATGAGCATTAAAACCGGTGTTTTCAATAATGAAATTGACGGTTTCAGTATTAAAGTTGACAAAAAAAATACAGAAAACGGAATGATGTACGGTTTTATGATTTACGACCATACTAAAAGAAAAGGAAATAAAAAAGTAACGGTAGCAGATTCCGGACAAATAAGCATTACAACCGATCAAAGAAATATGATTGTTACTCTTTATACCGGCAGAAATTATAATGAAATGAAAGAAAAAAATACTTCCGGAAAAATTAAAAAAGAATATCCGTATCGCAGAGATAAATTTGACAAAGAAACAATCATTTTTCAATTGCCGGATAACAGTTTAAAGAAAAGTAATGACAGAATGTTTAAAAAACATTACGAAATAATGAATACATCACAACTCTCTGTTGTCATTGATTCTTTAAATAAAGAATATAATCTTAGAAAAAGACAATTCCAAAACAGATTATTAGAATACAATTATTTTAAATATGAGCCTAAAGTTATCCGTGAAAACAATCCGAGAAAATTCATCAATGATTCCGTTCGTAAATATAAAGAACCTGATAAACTTACTTCTGAATTTAATTTAGACAGTATTTATAATAATTTAAAGAACAAGGATAAATTAGCCGTAATCAGAGGAGCTTATAAATCGGTTCAAATTATCAAATCAAATATTGAAAACAACGGACAATCACTTGAAAACAGATTAAAATGGCTTAAAAAACATGAATTAGCATGGTATAAAAAATTCTCTTTATCCTTTGCGTGTTTGGTATTCTTTTTTATTGGCGCTCCTTTAGGTGCTATTATAAGAAAAGGCGGTTTCGGGTTTCCGTTCCTTATTTCAATTGTTCTTTTTATGCTCTATTATGTTTTATACATTACAGGAGAAAAATCTGCTGTCGAAAATGCTTTACCGGTATTTGTAGGTGCTTGGCTGGCTTCAGGCATTTTATTCCCTCTCGGTGTTTTTATAACCTATAAAGCAACTAAAGATTCAAAAATTGTAAATAAAGAACAAATTGAAAATATTTTTAATAAAATACTGCATTTTTTAAAAATTTCCAAGTAGGTATTCGTTTATGAACATTCTGCAATTATTTAATAAAGTCCCCTACCCTCCCAAAGACGGTGGTTCCGTTGCCGTTTTTAATCTTTCGAAAGGTTTTGCAAAAGCCGGACATAAGGTTGACTTATTATGTTTAAACACTAACAAACACTTCGTAAATATATCTGAAATTCTGAAAAAGTTACCCGTAAATATTAGAATTTATTCAGTAAACATCAATACCGACATAAAAGTCATAAAGGCATTAAAGAATATTATCTTTTCTGAATTACCCTATATTGCAGAACGATTTATTTCGAGAAATTTTGAAATAAAACTAACTGAACTTCTTCAAAGTAATACTTACGATATTATTCAAATCGAAGGTTTATATATGATGCCGTACATTCCGGTTATCCGCAAATATTCAAATGCAATCATTTCATACAGAGCACATAATATTGAGAATGAAATATGGAAACTAAATTTAAAATATGAAAAAAATATTTTAAAAAAAATGTATTTAAAGCATCTTTTAAAGCGACTTTCACAATTTGAACTTTCTTTTTTAAACACTTATGATACTCTTATTCCCATAACAGCACGCGACGGTAAAGAGTTTTTAAAATTAGGAAACAAAAAACCGATGCACATCAGCCCTGCCGGAACAGATTATAAAAAATATAATAAATCTGAAATAAATCTTTCCGAAATTAAACTTTTTCATCTCGGTTCGCTTGATTGGACACCCAATATTGAAGGATTAACTTGGTTTCTGAAAAACATTTGGACAAAACTAATAAGCAAATATCCCGACCTTAAATTTACGATAGCCGGAAGAAATGCTTCAGAAAAACTTATAAAAACTCTGGAATCATATAAAAATATAATTTTTAAAGGAGAAATTGATAATGCAATTGATTTTATGCAAAATTACAACATTATGGTTGTACCGTTACTGTCAGGAAGCGGAATGCGAATAAAAATAATTGAAGGCATGGCATGCGGAAATGTTATTATTTCAACACCAAAAGGAGCCGAAGGAATCAATGCCGAAAACCAAAAAGAAATTTTGATTGCAAAAAACTCCGAAGACTTTAGTAAACAAATTGAATTTCTTATTTCCGAAAAAAATAAAATTAAGAAAATATCGGAAGCAGCAAAACAATTTATTTCCGTTAATTATGATAATTTTGCAATCTCAAATTCATTGTTGAATTTTTATTCTGAAGTTATTAAAACAAATAATTAATTGGTAATTCTCTTTCAAATATTTTTTTGGTCAGGCGTTTTTGCAATCTTTCATTCTTACGTTTTGTTTCCGTTTATTCTAAAACTGAAAGCAAAAAATAAAAAAGAAAATGCAATTTGTTATACTCTTTCGGATAATTTGCCGAAAGTATCAATTATTTTAGCTTCATACAACGAAGAAAAAAATATTGAACAAAAAATTATTTCAACTTTAAAAACTGACTATCCTTCGGAAAAAATTGAATTTCTGTTAGGTTCTGATAATTCTTCCGATAAAACAAATGAAATTATTCAAAAATATGCTGAAAAATACAAGCAAATAAAATTTTTCTTTTTCAATAAAAGAACAGGAAAAACAGGTATAATAAATTATCTGAAAAAAAAAGCTGAAAATAACTTTTTAATACTTACCGACACAAAAGTATTCTTTAAAAAAGATACAATTTTTGAATTAGTAAAACATTTTAAAAATCCGAGTATTAAAATGGTTGGCGGTATTCTTCAAAATAAGAAAAAGAATAAAAATGATATTTCAATACAGGAAGATGCTTATATGAACCGTGAAATGCTTATAAAATATCGTGAAGGGCTTATTTACGGATTATCAATGGGTGTTTTCGGGGCAATTTATGCAGTCCGGAAAGAATGTTTAGCCGATATCCCTTCAAACTTTAAAGTTGATGATTTCTTTCTTACAATGAAAATTGCAGAAAAAAAGCAAAAAGTTATTTTTGAAAAAAAAGCAATTGCAGAAGAAACAATTACAGGTAATATTAAAGAAGAATTTAAGCGAAAAGTCAGAATTGCGACCGGAAATTTTCAAAATTTAAAGACATTTATTCACATATTAAAAAATCCGTTTTCAGGAATTGCATTTTGTTTTTTCTCGCATAAAGTAATAAGATGGACAGGACCTTTTATTCTGCTAATCGCTTTAATCAGCAATTTCTTTTTACAATATATGCTTTTTTATAAAATTGCATTAATTATTTTCATATTTTCTTTTTTTATACCATTATTTGACTTTATATTAAAAAAGATACATATTAATATTAAATTATTTAGATATTTTACGCACTTTTACGGAATGAATATTGCCCTTGCATTCGGATTTTTCAATTTTTTGAAAGGTGTAAATGCAGCAGTTTGGGAACCTTCAAAACGTTAAAATTAAAATAACAATGACAAAAAATAAACTTAATACCATTGAAGAAGCAATTCAAGCAATAAAAAACGGTGAAATTATTATTGTGGTGGATGACGAAGACAGAGAAAACGAAGGCGATTTTATAACTTCGGCAGAATTAATAACACCCGAAAAAGTCAATTTTATGGCAACACACGGCAGAGGTTTAATTTGTGTTCCGCTCCCTGAAACACGATGTGTTGAATTAGATTTGGAATTGATGATCGGCAAACAAAAAAACACATCGCTGCACGAAACACCGTTCACTGTTTCTGTTGATTTAATCGGACAAGGATGTACAACAGGAATTTCGGTTCACGATCGTTCAAAAACAATTAAAGCATTAGTAACTGATTCGACAACACCCGGAGAACTTGGTCGTCCCGGACATATTTTTCCGCTGAAAGCAAAAAATATGGGCGTGTTAAGACGTACCGGGCATACCGAAGCTACCGTAGATTTAACCAATTTAGCAGGATTAAAATCCGGCGGCGTTTTGGTTGAAATTATGAATGAAGACGGAACAATGGCTCGATTACCCGATTTATTTAAAGTTGCGGAACGCTTTAATTTGAAGATAGTTACTATTAAAGATTTAATTGCTTACAGGTTAAAAACCGAAAGCTTAATTGACAGGGGTGAAAGAGTAAAACTTCCCACAAAATACGGTAATTTTGAATTAATACCTTACCAACAACTGTCGAACGGCTTGGAACATTCGGCACTTATAAAAGGCGAATGGAAAAAAGACGAACCGATACTGGTAAGAGTGCACTCATCTTGTATAACCGGTGATATTTTCGGTTCAAAAAGGTGCGATTGCGGCGATCAACTGCATGAAGCTCTACGAATGGTTGAAAAAGAAGGAAAAGGTGTCGTTTTATACATGAACCAAGAAGGCAGAGGCATAGGCTATTTAAATAAAATAAAAACGTACAAATTGCAGGAGCAAGGATATGATACCGTTGAAGCAAATCACAAACTCGGTTTCGATGATGATGAACGCGACTACGGTGTAGGGGCACAAATATTAAGAGATCTCGGCATTTGCAAAATTCGTTTGATGACAAACAATCCCGTAAAACGAGCCGGATTAGAAGGATACGGTTTGGAAATTACAGAAACTGTACCGATTGAAATTCCTACAAATAAATACAATCATTTTTATATGGAAACCAAAAAAAATAAAATGGGACATAATTTAAAAAAACTGTAACTCATTTTCCGGTTAAGGCGGGGATAATAAAATTATGCGGCACTTTAAAAATACTTTGCAAAAAACATTAATGCTTCTCATTAAAGCAGTTTGAGAACTGTTATAGCAGTATCCGATAAACTGTGTAAAGTTGATTTCCCTGTATCCTTGATTTGATATCAAATCAAGGATACAGGGAAAATTTTATTAATTTTATCAACTAAAACACAGTATTATGACAAAAGAAGATTTTTTAAGCAGTGAATTTTTAAGTCAATTTAAAGATTCAAAAGATTTTGTGAACTTCATGGATGAGCTCTATAAACGAGGCGTAGAATCCATGCTTGAAGGCGAAATTGAAGC
>JAADGE010000054.1 GCA_013152535.1 Chlorobiota bacterium | reverse complement strand
AGGTTTTGAGTGTTTATTGAATATACAAAATTTTGAGATGTGTCAAATTCCGCAATGTCTTTGTCAATAATTCCCGAAATCGGAACACTGACTTGTAAAGCTCTGTAACCTATTTGTATATAAGTGCTTGTGCTTTGTGTTTCACCGTTTAAATCGGTTACGTCAACAATAATTTGATAACTGAAATAGGTAAATTCGTTTTCGGGCATGCTTAAATCCGGTATTGCTTTAAAATTGATATTAAATTTGCCTTTGTCATCGGTTTTTACGCTTCCGTTTTTTATTTCGGTCGGTTGTGCATTGAAGTTCCAAAACCGCCAACCTCGCCATTTCGGCGTTCTGATAATTCTGTATTTTACGTTTGCATCGCTTAAAACTGCTCCTGAATAAGATTTTGCTTCGCCTTCTGCCGTAACGGTTTCTTTCAAAAGATAATTTCCTTTAAAAGGCAACATTCTTACTTCAAATTTCGGACGTTTGTATTCTTCAACGGAAAAATACGTTGAACCGTAACCGCTTTGTATTCTGAATTGACCGTTTAGCAAACCTTGGGGCAGAATGAAGGTTCCGCTGAATGTTCCGAATTCGTTTGTTGTAAGTTTTAATTCACTCACTTTTTGACTGTTAACATCGTATAGGGTAACGATTTCGGTTTTGTCGGTAATAATTTTGTTTGAGTGCCCGTCGGACATCATTGAAATGCCTTTAAAATAAACGGTTTGTCCGGGTCGATAAATGGCTCTGTCGGTAAAAAAATACGTACGTTCTGATTTCGTATTTTCCGTTTTATAGTAGTGCATATAAAATGAATTGTCGGAAGGAAGGAAATCTTTTCCGGCAGAGAAATCAACAAATAAACTACTGTAAGATTTTGATTCTGAGTATGGTATGCTGAGTGTTCCGTTTTTATCCGTTTTGTAAGTTCCTTTTATGGTTCTTATATATTTTCGCAGGGAATAGCTGTATTTTTTTTCCCATGTCGTACATTTTACATTGGGAATTGCCAGTCCTGTTTTTCGGTTTGTCAGCCAAAACCTGACTGAACCGTCATCTTGTTTTTGTGAAAAATAACTGATATTCGATACTGTCAGACTTTTATAACTTGCCAATCCTTTTTCATAAGTAAAATTTTTATTGTTTGAAATAAAAATAAGATAAAACCCGACATCCAAACCATTGTTTAACAGTTCGATTGAATGTGCATTGTAATCACCGTCATCGGGAAGTTTTTGTGAAAATTGCTTTACGGTAACGGCATTTTGAAAAATATTATCGTAGAGTTTTCGGTTGTAGTAGTATTTGTTGCTGAGTTTTAGGTATTTATGCCTGTCAATTTTTGCAATTCGAACATAAATTTCGTTAATATTTCGGTAAGAAAGTTTTGATGAGAAAACGGAATTTGAAGGGATAGTTTTTTCTGTTTCAAAAGATAAATTATGATTGTGTATATCAGCAATCAGTTTTTTTGCAAGCTTTGCCGCATGTGTTTTCGGATATTTTTTAATCAGAGCATTGCATATTTCAAGTGCTTTTTTCTTATAGAACTTGTATTTTTCAGTTTCCTTGTTTTTCAGATTATATTTTCCGGACAGAGAATTGTATAAATATGCTTTTGTAATGGTAATTTCTGAAGAGAAGGGAATGTCGGCATATTTTTTTTCAAGACGGCTAAGGGCGGTCATATATAATTCGTTTTTTTTCGGGTTCACCGAAAATCCGTAAACAAATTTCAGACGTTTTAAATCGGCATCAATCAGTGCATCTGTATTTTTTGTATCCGAAAGGCGGAATTTTAATAAATCCTGCATAAGGCAGATTCCGTGAAAATGCAATGACAGAAAATCGGAAGAAGAAATTTCCGTATTTGCAAAAGTCTTTGCTTCATCAAAATAATATGCTTCTTGGATTTCAAAATTGTCAGCCGGTTTTGTTAAGGAAATTTCGGTGTTTGAGAAAAAATCTATGGCTTTGTTTACCAGAAAATCGTAAAGAGTAGGGCGAAGATTTTTCGGTTTGTTACCTTCGATAATAAGTTCTTTATAGTTTGCAATCGGAATTTTTTGTAATCCGGCAGGGTCGGAAACGGAATTTGTGTATGCTTTTATTGTTTTCTCGACAAGATAATCAAGTGTCCAGGTTTGCATATCGTTATTCTCAAAATTTACGGTATTGCTTCTGCCCTGAAATTTGTATAGGTTGTTTTGATAATACCACCAATACATATCGGCAAGCATTGAATTCATAATTGCATTTTCCGGAAAACTTGCTTTTTGCACGGTTGAATCCAACTCTTTGCAAAGTTTTTCAAAGGCGTTTTCTTCAATTTGATTTTTATATTTCAGTTTGTAAATAAATGATTTAATAACTTGTTGAGAGTTGTTTTCCGCTTTAGCTTTTGTGTAAATTTCTTCGACAATTTTAAGACCTGATTTAGGTAATCCTTTTTTTTCGAGAGACTCAATTTTTTGCCATCGAGTTTTGTAAAAAGTCATTTTTTGAGCATTTATATTAGAGGTTAAAAAAATAACAACAAAAAAACTGATAATAAATTTGACTTTTGTTTTCATAAGTAAAAAATTACGGATTTAGTTATTGTAAAGATATGAAAATAATTCATTTTCCATAAAAATAAGATATGAATAATTTCAACTGATAAGGGAATTTATTTTTGAGAATTTACAGATGTTTTTTTTTCTGAAGAATTATTGTATTGAGAAAATTTGTCAACTTGTTCTTGATTCTTAGACTGTTTAATACCCGAACAGCCGGTATTTTCAGAGCTGCCGAAAGAGACCGGAAGAATAATTAAAAAAAAGAAATAGAAGATGCCTTTTTTCATTTAAATTTTATAATGATATATAATACAGACGATTAATTTTCATAAATTTACAATTAATTTTTGAAACGGCATAATTTATTTCAATTTTTGCAGTTTAAATGATGTTTTAGTTATTGCAGTATTTTATTTATTTAAATTGTTTATTATGAAGAGCTATTTTAAATTGTTTTTTTTATTTATTATCTTAACAGAAGGAATTTTTATAAAAGGTTACAGTCAGACTGACAGTATGAATATTCGAAATTCAGCATTAAAAGTATTTATTGATTGTAATACTTGTGATATTGAATTTATTAAAAGAAAAATTGATTTTGTAAATTATGTCAGGGATACAAAAGAAGCACAAGTTCATATTTTGTTTACGAGACAAGTTGCCGGAAACGGCGGCAGAGAATATTCTTTTGTTTTTATAGGGGAAAAAGAATTTACCGGTAAAAACGATACACTCAAATTTATCAGCCAAGCAGATAATACAAGTGATGAAATTCGGGACAGACAGGTGCAGTATTTAAAAATCGGACTAATGCCTTATGTTTCGCATACAAAATTGGTTGATAAATTAAATATAAAATACGATAATTCAGATGATAAAAAAGAAATTGTAAAAGATAAATGGAACAGTTGGGTGTTTAGGCTTTCTTCAAATACCTGGATGAACGGAGAAAGCAGTTACAGCAGTTTTAATTTATGGTCAAATATTGAAGTTAAAAAAATCACTCCGGATTGGAAGCAAATTTATCGTTTAGGTAACAGTTTCAGACAATCTGTATTTAAAATTGAAGATTCTCCGGATTTTGTTACTCTTAATCGTTCTTATGACGGCAGTGCTTTAATCGTTAAAAGTTTAAACGGTCAATGGTCGGCAGGCTTAAAAATAAATACGGGGATTTCCACATATAACAATTATGATTTGGATATGCGATTAATGCCTGCAATAGAATATAATTTTTTTCCGTATAAAGAATCTTCTGTTAAGCAATTTACAATAAGATTTGAATCGGGCTATGAATACAGCAACTATACAGATACAACGATATTTGATAAATTAACTGAAAATCTGCTGTTAAGTCAATTATCTATAGCATATAAAATTAATAAAAAATGGGGAAGTATTAATACTTCTATAAGCGGGTCGGACTATTGGCATGATTTAACAAAATATGATATTAATTTATATTCATCATTAAGTATTCGAATAATTAAAGGATTGAGTGTGAGATTATCCGGCGGCGGTTCATTTTTAAGAAATCAGTTAAGTTTAAGAAAAGAAGGTGCTTCTTATGAGGATATCTTACTTCGGCAACAACAAGTTGCAACAGATTATAGTTATTTTATGTCTGCCGGTTTATCATATACTTTCGGTTCCATTTATAATAATATTGTAAATCCGCGTTTTGACAGTACAAGAATGTATTTCTCAAATTAGTTTTTAATTTTTAAAAAGTTTAGGTTCTTTTTTATATTTTTGAGTTTTAAAACTATCAAGAATGGTAAAAAGAAATTTACTGAAAGCAATAGGTCCCGGATTATTATGGGCGGGTGCCGCCATCGGTGTTTCTCATATTGTACAATCGACACGAGCAGGTGCCGGTTTTGGCTTTGCATTAATTTGGGTTATTATTTTTGCAAATTTATTAAAATATCCTTTTTTTGAATTTGCACCTCGCTATGCCGCATCAACCGGCGAAAGTTTAATTGACGGATACCGACGGCTCGGAATATGGGCGGTGTGGTTGTATGCAATTATCACGGTTTTTACGATGTTTTTTTTAATGTCGGCGGTAACTTTAGTAACAGCCGGTATTTTTGCAAATGTTTTTCACAGCAGTTTTCCGATAAATTATTGGGCAATTATAATTCTTTTAGTGTTAGCACTTATCGTTGTTATCGGAAAATATTCGTTTATTGATAAATTTGTTAAAATTATTATTGTTCTGCTGGCAATATCAACGATAATAGCTGTAATTTATGCATTTTCATCCGGTTATCATCCTAATCCGGAGTTTACTCATAAGTTTGATTGGGTAATTGATATAGGTTTTTTACTTGCACTCGTAGGTTGGATGCCTACGGCAATTGATGTTTCTGTTTGGCATTCGGTATGGACAATTGCAAAAAAGAAAGACACCGGTTATGCTCCCAAATTAAAAGAATCTTTGCTGGATTTTAAAATCGGTTATTTCGGAACTGCAATATTATCTATTTTTTTCTTGTCTCTCGGGGCTTTGGTAATGTACGGTTCCGGCGAAACTTTTTCGGCAAGCGGCGTAACATTCGCAGGTCAATTAATCAGTTTATTTACAAAAAGTATCGGACCTTGGGCATATTATGTTATTGCAATAGCCGCATTAGCAACTATGGTAAGCACCACAATAACCTGTTTAGATGCCTATCCGCGAGTTTTGGAACCGACAACAAAAATTATAATTCCGAAATTAAATAAAGAGAAAAATACTCGTAAAATACAATTTGCTGCACTGAGTATTGTAACCGGAGGAACAGTTATCATTTTTCTTTTCTTTCTCGGAAATATGAAACAAATGGTTGATATTGCTACAATTATTGCTTTTTTAACTGCACCCGTATTGGGCTGGTTAAATTTAAAAGTGATAAAATTGAGTATTGTACCTGATTATGCAAAACCCGGTAAGTTCTTAATTGTTCTAAGTTGGACAGGTCTGTTTTTTTTAACGGTTTTCGGCTTATATTTTTTATATGTAAGATTTTTTATGTAATTAAAACTAAAACAAATGAATACACTCGGGAATATTTTGTGGTTAATTTTTGGCGGGCTGATTATTGCTTTGGCATATTTTTTAAGCGGAGTTGTACTTTTGATTACTGTTATCGGAATACCGTTTGGTTTGCAGTTATTTAAAATAGGAAGTTTTGCATTGTTGCCTTTCGGATACAAAGCTGTTCCTAAAGAAAAACAATCCGGCTGTTTGGCTGTTATTTTTAATATTATTTGGTTATTTACGGGCGGATTATCTCTCGCCTTAACCCATGTCGTACTGGCATTAATTTTTGCAATAACAATTATCGGAATTCCTTTTGCATCGCAACATCTTAAATTAGCCGGATTGGCACTTACACCTTTCGGGTATAAAATTGTTGAAAATATTGAAAAAAAATAAATTATATTATTTTGAATATTATTATCTTTGAAAACATTAAATATTAAGCAATGAAAAAGTTTCTGAAAGTTTTATTCCTGATTATTATTATCGGAATCGGCGGTTTTTGGGTATATATTAAATTCATTTCTCCTGTTGAAATGAAAAAATCTATGACTATGGTTCCGAATGATGCGATTATTGTTATTGAAACTGAGAATATTGCAGATGCCTGGACAGAAATAAGCAGCAGTAAAGTATGGAATTATCTTCTCAAAAATCCGTATTTTAACGATTTGAATGAAGATTTTGATATGCTGAATAAATATCTGAAAGATAATAAACTTGCCAATCTGCTGTTAAAAAAACGCAGTCTTATTATGTCATTGAATATGACTTCGGCTCGTGATTGGGATTTTTTATTTGTTGTTGATTTGCAAAATCTGGCACAAATTAAAAAATTCGGTTTAAATACTTTATTAAAGGAGGCAGAGGGCTATAAAGTTAAAAACAGAAAATATAAAGATGAAACAATTTATGAATTGACCGATGAAGAAAATCCTTCCGATGTTATTTATTTAACAATCAGCGGAAATCAACTTGTGGTTACTTTTACGGGTTCGTTAATCGAAAAATCAATAGATCAAAAAAATGATAACTTCTGGTCACAAAATAAGAATTTTATAAAAGTTACCGATAAACTCTATGGTGAAGAACTTTTTAGGATGTATATTAATTACGCAAAATTTGACGATTTTAGTTTAACATTCCTTACCGAAGATTCCGAGATAATTAATATGCTTTCTAATTCATTGGCTTATACAGCTTTTAATATTGACTTAAGAGACGAAATGTTAAGTTTTGACGGATATACTTCTGTTGATTCTGTCGGTTCTTATGTAAAAGCATTAGCAAATATACCTCCCGGTAAAATAAGTGCATGGGAAATAATGCCTAAACAAACTGCTATGTATTTCTCTATGAGCTTTAAAGATTTTTATAAATTTTATGACAATCTTACAACGCAATATGAAGAACGGAATACCGAAGATATGGAGGATATTAACGAAAATATATCCAAAATTGAACGTTTGCTTGATATTAGTCTTCATAATGACTTCTTTAGTTGGATAGGAGAGGAAATTGCTGTCGTTAAATTACGACCGAGTAAAAAAACCGGACCCGAAGATGTTGTTATTGTAATTCCTGCAAATGATATTGATAATGCAAAAGCAGGTTTGGACAGAATTATGATAAAAGTTAAACGCAGGACACCTTTAAAATTTAAACCCGAAGAATATAAGAACTTTCGTATTCAATCTTTGGAAATCAACGGATTTTTTAAACTCTTTCTCGGTAAAATGTTTAAAGATATTGAAAAACCTTATTTTACATTTATTGAAAATAATGTTGTATTCAGCAATTCATTAGAAACTTTAAAAAGTGTAATTGATTCATATATAACCGGAAATACTTTAAGCCGAGATGAGGAATTTGTAAACTTTAAAGATGAATTTAACAACAAAGCAAATCTTACATTATTTATCAGAACGCCTCAGATATATCAAAATCTCTATTATTACAGCAATCCTATTGAACGAAAAAGTATAAAAGAAAATAAAGAATTTATTTTAAGTTTTGAAAAAATAGGATTTCAGTTATCATCCGAAGGAGATGATATGTTTAAAACTTTACTTCTTGCCAAACACAATCCCGATGCAGTTAAAACCGACGAATTAGAGCAAATGGAACAGAACGTAACTGAAAATATGTTTCGTGATGAAGTTGAATTAAAACTTTTTAAAATACAACTTCCTCAATCAATAAGAGAAAATGATACTTTGTATCAAGAATTTTACGGTAACGGGAAATTGAAATTTGAAGGTTTAATTGATAACGGTGAAATTACCGGACTGTGGAAAACCTATTATGAAAGCGGTAATATTAAAAGTTCTGTGAATTACGAAAACGGAATACTCTCCGGGAATGCTTATTTTTATTTCGATACAGAAGAAAATACCAAAAAAGCAGAAGCTGTTTTCGAAAATGATGAATTAACAGATACCTATTTTGAATATTATAAAACCGGAACTCAAAAGGCAAAAATAGAATACGATGAAGGAAAAGCATACGGAGATGCCGAGTTTTATTATCCTAACGGTAAATTAAAAATTAAAGCCGAATACAAAAAAGGATTAAAGAACGGCAGATGGATTTATTATAATGAAAAAGGTAAACCTGCGGGAAAAGCAAAGTGGAGAAAAGGAAAAATAATTCGCGGTACGGAAGACTAAATTGAAAATGTCAAACAATTGGTTTCAATTTAAGCAATTTTTGATTAATCAGGACAAAACGGCTATGAAAGTCGGGGTTGACGGACTGTTGCTCGGAGCAATTTCGCATTTTGGTAATGCCTTTTCTGTTTTAGATATCGGTGCCGGAACCGGATTGTTGTCTTTTATGTCTGCACAAAAAACAAATGCCGAAATCACTGCTTTGGAAATTGAAAAAGATGCTTTTAACCAGTGTTTTGAAAATGTCAAACTTAATAAGAAACAAGACAGAATCAGAGTTCTGAATATTTCATTTCAAGAATTTTATCCAACAACACAACAAAAATTCGATTTTATAATTTGTAATCCGCCGTTTTTTGAAAATTCAACAAAATCAAAATCCGTAAATAAAAATACTGCTCGTCATTCCGATACGCTTCCCAAAGAGGATTTAGTAAAAGGTGTTTCAAAATTATTAAATCCTGAAGGTAAATTCTCTGTAATTTTGCCTTTTAAATATGAAAATTATTTTAAAAAATTATGTTTTAATTACGGTTTGTTTTTAATATACAAATTAATCATCTGCCCTAAATCACAAAAATTACCGAACAGAATTATTCTGGAATTTTCACCAAAAAAATTCGTTTTAAAAGCAGAAAAACTGATTATTCGAGAAAACGACACAAATCAATATACAAAAACATACAAAGAACTGACAAAAGATTTTTATTTGCATTTCTGATTTGATATAAATTATTTATTTTAGCAAAAAAAAATATGGTCAGTTTAGAAAAATATTTCGAGCAATTCAGACGTAATATTGTCGGTATTAATGCCGAATTTGAATCTCCTTACGGTAAACAAAAATTATTATATGCAGATTGGATTGCCAGCGGCAGAATGTTTGTGCCTATCGAAGATTTAATGAAAAATAAATTCGGTCCGATGGTCGGAAACACACATTCCGAAGCAAGTGAAACAGGAGTGATAATGACCAATTTATATCATGAAGCAAAGCATATTATAAAAACACATGTAAATGCTTCGGAGGATGATTGTTTGATTACCGAAGGCTCCGGAATGACCGGTGCAGTTGTGAAACTACAACGTTTATTAGGTCTTAAGATTCCCGAAAAATTTAAAACTTTTTTAAAAAATACAATTCCCGAAGAAGATATTCCTGTTGTTTTTGTTACCTATATGGAACATCATTCAAATCATATTTCGTGGTTAGAGACTATTGCCGAGGTGGTTGTTCTGCTTCCTGAAGATGATGAGATGAATTTTCCTGATGAATTGGAAAAACAACTTAAAAAATATGCCGACAGAAAAATGAAAATCGGATCTTTTACTGCCGGTTCCAATGTTACGGGCATTATCCCCGATTATTATAAACTTGCTGAAATTATGCATCAACACGGCGGGTATGTATTTGTTGACTTTGCTGCTTCGGCACCTTATATCACAATTGATATGCATCCCGAAAACCCTCAACAATCCTTAGATGCAATTTTCTTTTCACCGCATAAAGCTCTCGGCGGACCCGGTAGCTCAGGTGTTTTGATTTTTAATAAAAAACTTTATAATAATAAAGCACCGGACCATCCCGGAGGCGGTACGGTGTTATGGACAAATCGGTGGAATGAATATGCTTATTTCGATAATATTGAATTACGTGAAGATGGCGGAACTCCTGCTTTTTTACAAACAATGAGAGTTGCTCTTACATTAAAATTGAAAGAGAAAATGGGCTGTAACAATATTATGAAAAGGGAACATCAACTCATAGATTTAACATTTTCTGAACTTGATAAAATTGCCGGTTTGCATATTCTTGCACGTAAATATAAAGATCGAATAGGAGCAGTATCGTTTTATGTTGATAATATTCATCATAATTTAATTGTAAAATTGTTAAACGATCGATTCGGAATTCAGACCAGAGGCGGGTGTTCCTGTGCCGGACCCTACGGACACTATTTATTACATGTAACCAAAAATGAATCTCACCGTATTACAGATAAAATTAATCGCGGTGATTTAACAGATAAGCCCGGATGGGTTAGATTGTCAGTACATCCTACGATGAAAGATGAGGAAATTTTGTTTATTTCTGATGCCGTTAAACAAATTATTAATAATATTTCGGAATGGGAAAAAGAATATTACTTTGATAAATCTTGCGGTGAATTTTTTTATACAAATCTGCCGAGACATAAACCTGAAGATTATACGGATTGGTTTAAAATATAGATTGAATTCGACACAAAAAAAGATATTACAGAAATTAATTTTGTGAGTTGAATTTCCTATGAAAATTTTGTTTTCTGAAATCAGTGTTAAATGAGTTGATATACAAAGTTGTACATTCTTGGCTTTTAAACTTTTCGGAGCAGGTTTAACTTTTAATAATTAAAATATTTCTATAAATTAATACCGAAAACTCTTTCCAAACGTTCTTGATCTTTTTGTAAAAGTTCAGTTATATATTTTCTGTCTTCTTCGGATATGGGAGGATAGGACTTTTCCTTTCGATTAACGGATGATAATTTTTCAGGTAATTTGGAATGTAATATTCTTTGTTTAATCTTATCAGGCAATATTTTTCTTAAAGCTACTCTTAAAGGATTATTTCTGTTCAATAAAAATTGTTGTAATATTTTTGATTTTGCTTTTGCTGATTTATTAGCTTTTATTGTTGTATCTTCAACTTTAAAATTATCAATATTAAGAAAAACTGATAATTGATTCAATAAATAACTCGTATTATTTTTTAAATCATAAGTTTTTAGAAAAAGCATATTATCTCTCGGAAAAAACTCAGACCAATATGAAATGTGTTCAAAATATTTACTTTGCCACAGATTACATAAATTGTTTTGAACAGTAATATCCGAATGCCCGATATGATATTCTTCTTCTTGAACGGACTGTATAAATGATTTATTTTTAGAAATATATCCGTTATTTAAGGCATATTGGAATGAAGACCAAGTACGTTCGGACGGATTTCTCAACATGATAATTATTTTCATATCCGAATTGTATTCAGCAATTCTTCTCGGAGCTTTTTTATCAATTAATAAGTATGTGTCCGCTGCAATCATTACATCTTCATTTTTGCAATGTTTCCAAAACGAATGGTAATAGCTTTCTCCTCTTTCATACAATTCATCAACCGAAAAGTAATGTACCTCTTTTATATCCGAAAAACAAACATCACGGTGATTTTCAAGATATTGATACAAAGTTGTAGTTCCCGAACGTCCGGCACCTATTATGACTGCATTAATTTTCATAAGTTTTAATTATACAAAGATAACCAAAAAACACTTTATTTTTACACATTATCTTAATTCTGTTACTCATTTATTATGAAATTATTCTTTAAAAATTATTTTTTGATGTAACATACTTATAAAATATCATTGTTGTATAACAATATTATTTAGAATGAATATAAATTAAATAAGTAGCTTGCTGCTTAAATACTTGATTTTGATGTGAAATAAAGCCTATACACGTAGGAGTATGATAAAAATCATATTAAATGATATTGGTATCTTAAAATATATTTTGTAGTTTTGAGTAACATTTTATTCAAATAATTTACATAATATATATTAATATGAGTTTAAGCAGAAGAAATTTTATCAAAAGTTCGGCAGTTGCAACTGTTGCTGCTGCAGTCGGTATCAGTTTACCAAAACAACTTAAAGCTGCTCCCCAAAAAGCAGAAACCGATTGGCGTTGGGATAAAGCTGTTTGCCGTTTTTGCGGAACAGGTTGCGGTATTATGGTAGCAACAAGGAATGATAAAATTGTTGCCGTTAAAGGAGATCCTGCTGCACCTGTAAATCGCGGATTAAATTGTATTAAAGGTTATTTTAATGCAAAAATTATGTATGGCGAAGATCGGTTAAAAGTGCCTCTTATGAGAGTAAACGAAAACGGTCAATTTGATAAACACGGTAAATTTAAACCGATAAGTTGGAAAAGAGCTTTCGATGAAATGGAAAAGCAACTTAAAAAATCTTTAAAAGAACTCGGACCCGCCGGTATCGGTATTTTCGGTTCAGGTCAATACACTGTTCAGGAAGGATATGCTGCCGTTAAACTTATGAAAGCAGGCTTTCGTTCAAATAATATTGATCCTAATGCTCGACATTGTATGGCTTCGGCTGTTGCCGGATTTATTCAAACTTTTGGGATTGATGAACCATCCGGATGTTACGATGATATTGAATTAACTGATACCGTAGTTACTTGGGGATCGAATATGTCGGAAATGCACCCTATTTTATGGTCTCGCGTTACGGACAGAAAACTTAATAATCCCGATAAAGTAAGAATTATCAATTTAACAACGTTCACTAACAGAACATCTGATTTGGCTGATACCGAAATTGTTTTCCGACCGCAAACAGATTTAGCAATTTGGAACTACATAGCGAGAGAAATAGTTTATAATTATCCCGAAGCAATCGACCGTGAATTTATAAAAAAACATATCGTTTTTTCAACAGGTGTTGTTGATATAGGATACGGAATGAGAAAACCCGATCATCCTGATTTTACCGATAAAGAAAGAGAGACCGTAAAACAGCAGGTTTCTAAAAAACTTTCTGAAGCCGAAGGTGTTTCGTTATCTTATCTCGGATATAAAGAAGGCGATATACTTGAAATGAAAAATACAAAATCTGCAGGAAAACATTGGCTTATAAGTTTTGAAGATTTTAAAAAAGCATTAGCTCCTTATACTTTAGATTATGTTGCTGAAGTTTCAAAAGGAAATGAGGATGAATCTCTTGAAGATTATAAAAATAAATTAAAAGAACTGACAAAACTTTATGTTGAAAAGAACAGAAAAGTTGTTTCGTTCTGGACGATGGGAATGAATCAACATACTCGCGGAACTTGGGTTAATGAACAAGCATATATGGTTCATTTTTTACTCGGCAAACAAGCCAAACCGGGAAGCGGAGCATTCAGCCTTACAGGACAACCTTCGGCTTGCGGAACAGCAAGAGAAGTCGGAACTTTCTCTCATCGATTACCCGCAGATATGGTTGTTACAAATCCGAAACACAGAGCAATTGCCGAGAAAATATGGAAACTTCCGGAAGGAACAATTAATCCGAAAGTCGGAAGTCATGTGATGAAACTTCATCGTGATATAGAAGACGGAAAAATTAAATTTGTTTGGGTACAGGTAAATAATCCCTATCAAAATACAGCGAGTGCTCGTCATTGGATTAAAGCTGCTCGTAAACTTGATAATTTTATTGTTGTGAGTGACGGTTATCCCGGAATTTCGGCAAAAGTTGCTGATTTGGTATTACCCTCAGCAATGATATATGAAAAATGGGGTGCTTACGGTAATGCCGAACGAAGAACACAACATTGGAAACAACAAGTAACACCTGTCGGTGATGCAATGCCTGATGTTTGGCAAATTGTTGAACTTTCCAAACGATTTAAAATAAGAGAGGTATGGGGTGAGGCACAAATACCCGGTTTAGATAATCCTTTGCCCGATGTTACAAATAAACTTGCTGATTTGGGTTATAATCCGAATACAACTTTATATGAAGTACTTTTTGCAAATAAAGAAGCAAAATCGTATGCTTGGCCCGATCCCATCGGAAAAGGTTTTCAGAATACTGAATCGGAAGGTGATAAAAGAACTGTCTTAGGTTCTGATAATAAAGAATGGAAAGGTTACGGTTTCTTTATACAAAAATATCTTTGGGAAGAATATCGCAAATTCGGAGAAGGACATGGGCATGATTATGCTGATTTTGATACATATCACAAAGTGCGCGGTTTAAAATGGCCGGTTGTTGACGGAAAAGAAACACAATGGCGATTTAATGCAAAATATGACCCGTATGCCCAAAAAGCCGGAACAGGAGAGTTCGCTTTTTACGGAAAAGCATTAAAAAATCTTCCGGTTGGCGATTTAAAATCTCCGAATCCCGATAAAGGAAAACAAAAATTAGACAACAAAGCTAAAATTTTCTTCCGTCCTTTTATGGATGCACCCGAAATTCCCGATAAAAATTATCCTTTTTGGCTCTCAACAGGAAGAGTGCTGGAACATTGGCACAGCGGAACTATGACTATGCGTGTTCCCGAATTATATCGTGCTGTTCCTGAGGCACTTTGCTATATGAATCCGAAAGATGCCGGTGCATTAGGAACGAAACAAGGTGATTTGGTTTGGGTTGAATCCAGAAGAGGAAAAGTTAAGTGCCATGTTGATACCAGAGGCAGAAACAGACCGCCTAAAGGATTAGTTTATGTTCCATGGTTTGACGAAAAAGTATTTATTAACAGAGTTACATTGGATGCAACTTGTCCTATTTCAAAACAAACAGATTTTAAAAAATGTGCTGTAAAAGTTTATAAAGCTTAACAGTAACTTTTATGCTTTAACCGTTTAATTATTTTAAATGTCAGAAGAAAAAAAGAAAGCTTTTCAGGCAACTTCAAGAAAAGACGCCATAAAAACAATGTTTAAAGGTACCGGCTATCTGGCTTTTGGAGGATTGGTATGGGGAGGCTATGTTGATAACAAAAAGAAAACGGAATTGGTGCTTCGACCTCCGGGTGCACTGAAAGAAGATTCCTTTATAAAAGCGTGTATAAAATGCGGATTATGTGTTGAAGCATGCCCGTATGATACTTTAAAATTAGCGATTCCTTCTGATAATAAAGTTGTCGGAACTCCGTATTTTATTGCCAGAGATATTCCTTGTTATATGTGTACCGATATTCCTTGTGTGCCTGTTTGTCCTACCGGAGCTTTAGAAATGACATCTCTTTATACTGAAGATATTATTCCGAAACCGGATGTTAATAAAATTAGAATGGGCTTGGCAGTTATTAATAAGGAATCGTGCATTGCTTTTTGGGGTATTCAGTGCGATGCATGTTACAGAGCTTGCCCGCTTTTAAATGAAGCAATTACCATAGAATATGATAAAAATGAACGAACCGGAAAACATGCTTTTTTAAAACCCGTTGTAAATGCCGATGCTTGTACGGGTTGCGGAATTTGCGAACATGTTTGTGTTACTGAAACTCCTGCAATAAAAGTGTTGCCTCTTGCAATTGCAACAGGAAAAGTCGGCAGTCATTATATAAAAGGATGGGATCCGGAAGATGAAAAACGACTAAAAAATGTTAACTCTGATGTTGATAATGACAAAGATAATTCCGGGGCTATTGACTATTTAAATAACTCTGACGATTTGCTTGAAGATGAAGAATAATAAATATTTAATTTTAAGAAGAATTATTCAAATCGGAATTCTTTTTTTATTCTTTTCCGGTGCAAACTTCGGAATTAATATTTTGAAAGGCAATCTCAGTACAGCAATTGTTTTGGATAAGTTTCATTTATCAGATCCTTATGCCGTTTTACAAATGCTTTTTACAGGTTATATTCCTACTGTTGAGATAATTACAGGTGCTGTTATTATTTTGGTATTCTATTCATTATTAGGCGGAAGAATTTTTTGCAGTTGGGTATGTCCGCTGAATATTATTACGGATTTTGCATCTTATGTAAGAAAAAAGATTGGCATAAAACCGGCTTTGAAAATTAAAACTGTTTCAAGAAATATTAGATATTATGTTGTGATTTTAGGTTTACTGTTGTCTTTTATTACCGGAATTGCATCTTTTGAACTTATTAATCCTATTTCAATTTTTTTCAGAGGGTTAATATTCGGTTCGATATTTAGTTTGTCAGCTGTTTTAATAATATTCTTGTTCGATTTATTTATTGTCGAACACGGATGGTGCGGGCATATTTGCCCTGTCGGAGCAGTTTATTCCGTTACGGGAAAATTCAGATTACTTAATATTTATCATACATACGAAAATTGTACTTTATGTATGAAATGTAAACGAGTTTGCCCCGAAATTCAGGTATTAGAGATAATCGGAAAAGAAACCGGAAAAATAAAATCATCGGAATGTACTGATTGCGGACGATGTATTGATGTATGTGATGATAATGCTTTAAAATTTAAACTTAAAATGTAATTATAAATTTATAAACTATGATAAATAAAATTTTTATTTTGGGAATTATTTTAGTCATTATGTTAAGTTCTTGCGGAACGGATGACAAATCGAATCAACTTATAAGTGATTCAACATTAGGTTTTATTAAATCGGATGTTCAAAAAGATGATGAAAATTTATTGGGAAAAATGCCTCAATACAGTAATAAAGCACCCGGGACTGCCCAAAAAATTGAACGATCTTTTGAAAATGCACCGCCGATGATTCCTCATATGACCGTCGGCTTTTTTCCGATTACGAAAAACAATAATATTTGTTTGTCTTGTCATATGCCCGATAAAATATCAGTTTCCGGTGCCGTTGCAATTCCGGAATCTCATTTTACGGATTATCGCCCTAAACTTAAAGAGGTTGACGGGAAATATGAAGTGGACGCCGAAGAGGGTGAAGTTTTTTCAAGAAAATTGAATAAATTATCTCCGACTCGTTATAATTGCTCTCAATGCCATGTTCCTCAGGCGAATGTAACGGTTGATATTAAAAATAATTTTGAAAGAGTTTTTAGAAACAATGCTTCTAAAACAAGTTCTGATTTAGATAAGAAGATGGATGAAGGTGTTAAATAAGGTATCATAACTTTAAGCATACATTATTTGTTTATTATATTATTAAAATACTGCTAAATTTATTTCTCTATGAATTTTAAATCATTGCTGTTGGTTTTTATATTTTTCTCAAATACTATTTGGGCAATTTCTCCGAAATATACGATAAAAACTAACGGAAATGTTACAGATTTGCACTATGAAGCAAAACATTTATATGTTTCAACGGACAACGGCAGTATTCAGGTTTTCAATATTCCGTCAAAACACTTGTTGAAAACATATTATTTTCCGAAAATAAAAGATTTTACGGATGAAAGTATTACTCCTAAAATTTTTTCCTTTGATAAAATACGGGGCAAAGATATATTAGCGGCGGTATCCCAAGGTTTACACGGGTTCAGTAATGTTTTTTTAATTAAAAACGGAAAATATATACGAATAATCAGAGATACCGAAAATAAATTAATGATTAAAAAAATAAGATTTATTTCAGAAAATGAAGTTATTATAGGATTATTAAGTAACGAGATTATTCTTTTTGACATCCTTAATAACAGAGAAATTTATCGCCGACAAATCAGTCCTTATACTTTTTCTGATGTTGTTTTAAATAAAGAAAAAACGAAACTTATTACTGCAGATGAAAGCGGAATAATTCATATAATAGACGTAAAAAGCGGAAAGACATTACAAAACCTTTCCGGCAGTAATGTTGATAATGTGTATAAAATAGATTATAAGGGAGATATAATAGTTTGCGGCGGTCAGGACAGGCGATTATCCGTTTATAATTTAAGTACACACAAATCCTATTATATAAACAGCAGTTTTTTAATTTATTGCGTTGGTTTAAGCCCGAGCGGAAATTATGCAGCTTATTCTTGCGATGAGAATAATGACATACAAATTATGAATACAAAAACAAAAGCGAAAATTTCCGTCTTAAAAGGACATAAAAGTACTTTAACAAAAATTCTCTTTACAGCTGAAAATAAACTGTTTACCGGAGCAGAGGAAAAACTCGTTTATTTTTGGGAAATATAAATAAACATAAAACTTTAATATGAATTTATCAGGAATATTCGTTCAGACAAAACCGGAACATACAGAAAGTGTTATAGCAGAAATAAAAAAAAATGATTGTTGCGAATATCATCTGCACGATGAAAAAGGTAGAATAATTGTTACGATAGAAGGTGAAAATACTGAAGAAGAAATTATGAAACTGAAAATTTTAAAATCTTTTAAAAATGTTATTTCTGCCGATATGATGTATGCCTACAGTGAAGATGAATTAGATCAATTAAGGGAAAATTTGGATAAAAATGACGAACTTCCCGAATGGTTAAACAATCCTGACGCAAAAGTTGAAGATATCCGATATAACGGTGATTTAACTAAGAAAATGTTTTAATGACAAATGTTTAGGTTTAAAGTTCCCTGTTATAAAATAAAAGATATTTGTATTTTAAATTCAATAATAATTATTAACATATAAAATTCTGAAAATGAAACACTTAAACTTATTGCTTGTATTAACATTTACGTTCTTCTTCAGCAGTATTATTTTTGCACAAGAAGAAAAAAAAGAAGAAAAAAAAAGTGAACTGACTGTAAATGCCGAGTTTCGTCCGAGAACAGAATATATGCACGGATATAAATCTCCGGTTCTTGTGTATTCTGTACCTAATGAATATAAATATCCGGCTAAATTATTTACAAGCCAAAGAACACGGTTGGGAATAAATTATAAATACGATAAAATTAAATTCGGCATTCAATTTCAGGACGTAAGAACTTGGGGAAGCGAAAAACAACTTACTGCAAATGATAATAACGATGTTTATTTACATCAGGCGTGGGGTGAAATAAATTTTACACCGAAATTTTCATTAAAAGCAGGTCGTATGGAGTTAAGTTATGATGATCAAAGAATTTTCGGTGCTGTAAATTGGACACAACAAGCACGGTCACACGATTTGGCTCTTTTTAAATATGAAGGTACAGTAAAAGTGCATCTCGGAATTGCATTTCACGGAGGTCCTTATACCGGGAATGATGCTTATAAAGCAATGCAGTTTTTATGGATAAACGGAAAAGTTGCCGATTTCGGGTACAGTATTTTAGCTCTTAATAACGGTGTTACGGAAAGAGGTTATTGGGGACCTGTTGTGCAAGTTACAGAAAGAAATGCTTACAGTCAAATTCTCGGAGGCAGATTTACTTATAAGTCAGGGAATTTAAGTTTAGCATTAAATTCATATTATCAAACAGGAAGAAAAGCAGCCGATTGGGTTGATACGAAAAGTTTACAAGCCGGTATTACTGCTGCAGATTTAGGATTAAAAGAAAAAGCCGGACAAGGGCAAAAAATAGCTGCTTATAATTTTGCAATTGATGTACTGTATAAGATTTCTGATGGGTTCAAAGCCGGACCGGGATACGAAATACTTTCGGGAAATGATTTAAACAATGTAAACAGAACTGATGAAAATGCTTTTACACCTTTATACGGAACAAATCATAAATTCAACGGTTGGATGGATTATTTTTATGTGGGAAATCACGGAAGCAGTGTAGGTCTGCAAGATTTCAATTTGAAACTTTTATATAAAAAAGGTGCTTTCTTTGCCAAACTTATTCCTCATTACTTTATGCCTGCGGGAAAAGGAACTTATACCGATGTAAATACAGTAACTCATAACATAGGAGCACTCGGAACGGAAGTTGATTTATGGGCTGGTTATCATATTGTTCCGAAAGTTGCAAGCATTCAATTTGGGTATTCGCAAATGTTTGCTGCAGATAGTATGTACGGTCTGAAAGGTGTTGTTCCTACACAGGATAACGGTATCGGTACTAATAATTGGGCTTGGATTATGATTGATATAAAATTGAACAAAAAAATTCAATAATTTATATAAAAAGCTATACTTAAAGCGAACTTTCACTGTTCGCTTTTTTTATCTTTTTACAACATGTTTCCCGAACAGCTTTTTAATAATATACAGCAAGTATTCAGTCTTTATATGTCTTTTTGCCGATAATCCGTATTTTTCAATCGGTATTCTTTGAATATTCCTTTCAAAAATATCATCTTTTATTCCTGCCGTTCCGAAAGTATAATCTACAATTTTATTTTCAAAAACAGTATTAAAAAAAACATCTGTTACACCGTCATCAGTAAACGGAAAAGCGAATAGTTTTTGTTTTTCTCCGAATTTTTTGCAAATAAAATCAATACTTTCTTTTGTTTGTTTAATTTGTTCTGCTTCCGAAATTTCCGAAAATAACGGATGGTTTATACTGTGTGCTCCAATCTTAAAACCTTCGTTAATTAACTCAAAAATTTGTTCACTTGTGAGGTAAGGTTTTTTATTTGTAAGATATTTCTTATAGTCTGTTTCAGGATTTTCTTGTTTTAAACTAAAAATATAGTTTTTGAATATATCTTTGTTATCAACAAAAGCCGAATTAACAAAAAATATTGCCGGAATATTTCTTCTTTTAAGAATAGGAGCAACGATATCGTAAACTTCCGAAAGTCCGTCATCGAAAGATAAAATAAATTGCGGTTTGTTGTTTCCAGAGTCAAATTCGGAAGCAGTAAAATATTTTTGTAAAAAATCGAGGTCTTTTTCAAATTGTTTTACGCTTCTTATCGGATAAAGATGTTTTATATGCGGCGGCGGATTATCGCTGATAATATGATAAAACGGATAAATAATCTTTTTGCCCGACAGTTTTATTAACAATTTTGTCGGAATAAAACAGGTAAAGATTGATGATGCTTTAAATATAAAACCTTTCAACTTTTTAATTTTTTAGTCGATAACAATCCGCAAGCAGCATCAATATCCTGTCCGCGCGAAGCTCTGATAGTGGCTGTAATACCTTTTTCGTTCAGGCGATCACGGAATTTTTCCGAAGTTTTGTAATCCGTTCCTTTTAAATCCGTTCCGGGAATTTCATGAAAACGAATTAAATTTACGCGTGCCCAAAAACCGTTGACCAATCTTGCTAATTCGTCGGCATGCTTCATACTGTCGTTAAAGTCTTTAAATACAATGTATTCAAACGAAATTCTGCGTTGTCTTCCGAAGTCGTGATTTCTTACAATTTTTAAAACTTCACTAATCGGATTTGTTTTTTGAATCGGCATAATTTTTAATCTTTCGGCATCAAAAGGCGTGTGAATACTTATTGCCAAATTGCATTTGCTTTCATTTAAGAAACGTTTTATTCCGGAAATTATTCCGTTTGTCGAAACCGTAATACGTTTCGGGCTCCAAGCAAATCCCCAATCTGCGGTCATTATTTCTGTGCTTTTCAGTACTTCTTCTATATTGTCAAAAGGTTCGCCCATTCCCATATAAACAATATTTGTTAAAGTTTCAAATTCCGGTAAACTTTTTATTTGGTTCAGTATTTCGTCGGCAGATAAATGTGCCTGAAAACCTTGCTTGCCGGTCATACAAAAATCGCAGGCAAATTTACACCCTGCTTGCGACGATACGCATAAAGTTGCTCGGTCGTCTGTCGGAATGTATGCTGCTTCAATATAGTTTTTTCCGGTTTTGAATAAGTATTTCTTTGTTCCGTCGGATGATGTTTGAACCGAAACAGGGTCAATTAATCCTATATCATATTTTTCTTTTAAAATTTCTCTTGTTTTCTTTGACAAGTTGCTCATTTCGTCAATGGTTTGTATGTTTTTTTTATACAACCAGTCAGCAATTTGTTTTGTCGTAAAAGAAGGTAATTTGTTTTCTTTTACAATTTCTGATATCTCGTTTAATGTTTTTCCGAATATATGCTCTTTCATTTTCTCTTTTCTGTATAAATATTATTTCGTGTGAGTTTTTTCTTTAAAGTCTGAAAACTGTTTTAAAAAATCAAAATTAATTGTAATTTTGTATTTCACAATAAAATTAATAAACTTCAAAATTTAAAATATGTCCGGACACAGTAAATGGTCAACTATAAAGCATAAAAAAGGTGCAAAAGATGCCAAAAGAGCAAAAATATTTACCAGAATAGTAAAAGAATTAACTGTTGCCGTAAAAGAAGGCGGCGGTTCCGATCCTGAATTTAATCCGCGACTGCGTTTGGCAATAGCAAATGCAAAAGGCGTAAATATGCCGAAAGAGAATATTGAAAGAACCATAAAAAAAGCGGAAGATGACGGCTCAAATTTGGCAGAATCTACATTTGAAGGCACGGGACAGGGAGGTGCAGCTATTTTTGTCGAATGTTTGTCAGATAATAACCAAAGAACAGTCAGTGATGTAAGGCACGTATTCAGTAAATACGGAGGTGAACTCGGGAAAAACGGTTCATTAAGTTATATTTTTGAACGAAAAGGAACATTTGTTATTCCGAAAGGTGATTTCGATATTGAAGAGTTAGAATTGGATTTAATTGATGCCGGTTTGGAAGAAATTGAGGAAGAAGACGGCAAATATATGCTTACTTCGGATATGAAAGATTTTGGAAATATGCAAAAAAAATTAGAGGAATTAAAATTAGAAACTGAAAATGCCGAGTTGGAAAGAATTCCGAAAATGTATAAAAAATTAGATCCCGATACGGCTTTAAAAGCATTAAAAATTGTTGATAAATTAGAGGAATTAGAAGATGTTCAAAATGTGTATCACGATATTGAACTTACTGATGAGGTGGCTGAGGCTATTGAAAATCAGGAATAATTCGTAACCTAATGTTGCCGTGCCGTGCAATTGCGCGGCACGGTTTTTTATTCTGATTTCTATATCATCCTTAAAAGAAACTGTAAAATGTAATGAAACAAAACTCTAATTATAACTTGTTCAAATACAATTTTTAATAAAATACTTCTACTTTCGCATTCCTAAAAAAAATATAATGGAAAGAATTGATAATACTATAAAAGACGCTGTAATAAATGCAATTAATCAACTATATAATGCAGAAGTTCCGGTAAATCAAGTTTCAATTAAAAAAACAAGAAAAGAGTTTGACGGTGATTTTACGGTTGTCGTTTTCCCTTTTTTAAGATTTTCAAAAAAAACTCCCGATTTAACAGCCGAAGAACTCGGAAATTTTTTAAAAGATAATTTAACGGAAGTAGTTGATTTTAATGTAATTAAAGGATTTCTGAATTTGACTTTATCTCATCATTATTGGCTTGATTTTTTTAAAGAAATAAATTCAGATAAAAGTTACGGACTAAAATCAAAAAACGAAAAATTCAAAACTGTTGTTATTGAATATTCTTCACCTAATACAAATAAACCTTTGCATCTCGGGCACATCAGAAATAATTTACTTGGTTGGTCGGTATCAAAAATCATTGAAGCCACCGGTAATAAAGCCGTAAAAGTTAATTTAGTAAATGACAGAGGTATTCATATTTGCAAATCGATGCTTGCTTGGAAATATCTTTCCGGCGGTAAAAAACCGGAAGATGAAAATGTGAAAGGTGATCATTTTGTGGGTGATTATTATGTGGCTTTTGACAAAGAGTATAAAAAGCAAATTGCCGAACTTGTTAAGAGCGGAACGAGTGAAGATGAAGCAAAAAACAATGCGCAATGGATGAAAGAAACGAGAACAATGCTGAAAGAGTGGGAGCAGGGTAACGAAGGAGTTCGCACTTTATGGAAAACAATGAATGATTGGGTGTATAAAGGTTTTGATCAAACGTATAAAAAACTCGGTATCAGCTTTGATAAAATTTATTACGAATCAGAAACCTATTTAAGAGGCAAAGACGTCATTCTTAAAGCTTTGAAAGAAGGTATTTTGCAACAAAAAGAAGACGGCACTGTTTTTATCGATCTTACAAAAGAAGGTTTGGACGAAAAAGTATTGTTGCGTTCCGACGGCACGGCTTTGTATATGACGCAGGATATAGGCACTGCAATTATTCGATACGAAGATTTTCATTTTGACGAATCGGCATATGTTGTTGGTAATGAGCAGGATTATCATTTTAAAGTATTAAAAATTGTATTGGATAAAATGGGTTATCCGTGGGCAAATAATATCAGCCACATTTCATACGGAATGGTAGAATTGCCGCATGGTAAAATGAAATCACGCGAAGGAACTGTTGTTGATGCCGATGAATTAATTGAGGAAATGATTCAAACGGCAAAAGAAAAATCCGAAGAACTCGGGAAATTAGAAGGTTTTTCGCAAGAGGAAAAAGATGAAATTTTTAGAAAAATAGCTCTCGGAGCTTTAAAATATTTCATTTTAAAAGTGGATGCGAAGAAAAATATGACTTTTAATCCGGAAGAATCTATTGATTTTAACGGAAATACCGGACCTTTTATTCAATATACCTATGTACGAGTTCAATCAATGTTAACAAAAGCAAAGGAACAAGATATTTCCGAGTTTAATGATTTTGAAAATATTGAAAAACTTGAAGAATCCGAAATTTCACTGTTAAATAAGTTTTACGATTTTGAAGAAGTTATAGCAGAAGCCGGAGAAAAACGCAATCCTTCGGTAATTGCAAATTACGTATATGATTTGGCAAAAGAATATAATCGATTTTATCACGAATTGCCTGTGTTGAAGGAAGAAAATATTAATTTACAAAAATTGCGTTTAAGTCTGTCGGAAAAAACCGGTTTAATTATAAAAATTGCTTTAGATTTATTTGGGATTGAAGTTCCGGAAAGAATGTAGCAAGTATTTTATAAACAACAGTAATAATCATTAAACTCCAAAACTCTTTTTTATAATTATTAATTGAAGAAATATGGCAGCAGATTATTGGAACGAAAAATGGAAAAATATTGTATTTAATGAAAAAATTTCGGATAATGAGAAATTTAAAATCTCAAACTACGGGAGAGTAAAAAGTTTAAAAAAAGATAAGATAAACGGATTACTTTTTAAACCTCAAATTTTTAACGGCTATTACAGAATTGCGTTGAAACAAAAGAATAATCGCCGAACAGCGAGATATGTTCATAAACTTGTTGCGGAAGCCTTTATTCCTAAAAATAATGAAAAACAAATTTATGTTATCCATAAAGATTATGATAAATTAAATAATCGTGTTTATAATCTTGCTTGGGCGACTAAAGAAGAAAAAGAAAAACATCAATTTAATAATCCGATATATGAAGCAGGAAAAAAAAGAATAACATATTCAAAATTAGACGAAGCACAGGTAAGACTTATTAAACAAAAAATTTTCGACCCTAACAGAAAAACTCGCATGAAGATGATAGCCAAAAGGTTCGGTATTTCCGAAATGCAACTGTACAGAATAAAAACAGGCGAAAACTGGGGGCATATTAA
The DNA here is from genome assembly GCA_013152535.1 of Chlorobiota bacterium. GTDB lineage: Bacteria > Bacteroidota > Bacteroidia > Bacteroidales > JAADGE01 > JAADGE01. The sequence continues at coordinate 1,443 of JAADGE010000054.1, read as the reverse complement.
AATCGATTAATAAATTCAACTTCTTTAAAATTATAATACCGAATATCGTTTTCCGAAATTTGAATACTTAATCTGCCTTCCGGCAAGGTACCTTTTATTATACCTTTAAAAGTCCCTGTTTTATCTTTAAATTCTAAGGTTTCATTAATTCCGAATAAATGACTGTGATATTTTTTATCAATTTGCTCAAAGTTTTCAACCTTCAAATTTTTGTAATTTTTAAGAATATAATTCAACAGCAGATACAACTCATTCTCAATATTATATTTTTTGTTTGTTATATTTTTCATAGAAACTGCATCAGGCAAATTTTGCGGAAAAACATCTTGATTCATATTTAATCCGATACCGATAACAGAGTTTTTTATTCTTGAACCGAAAATTGAGTTTTCAATTAAAATTCCGCAGATTTTCTTATCATTATAATAAATATCGTTAGGCCATTTTATTTTAAAACCTTGTTTTTTCGTATTTAAATAATCAATAATTCCCAAAGAAACTACTTTCGAAAGATAAAATTGTTTTGAAGCGAACAGAAAATTAGGATAAATTACTATACTGAATGTAAGGTTTTTATCTTTTTCGCAATGCCAATAATTCCCTCTTTGTCCCCTGCCTTTTATTTGCTCTTCCGTAATAATAATTGTGAAATTTTCCGGTTCATTATTTTGCAAAAATTCTTTTGCTTTGTCATTTGTTGACGAAACCGTTTTGTATTTTATGATATTGAAATTCGGTATCATATTGCAAAAATATATTTTTAAATGAAACAATAAGGATAAATTGCCGTATCTTTGCAATGCAGTCGGTCGTTCTGTCGCTCTTTTGAATTTTTCGAAAGGGAGGAAAGTCCGGACAACACAGAGCATTGTACTTCCTAACGGGAAGATACTCGCGAGAGTATAGTAACGAAGAAGAAAATAACCGCCTCAAACTTGTTTTGGGGTAAGGGTGAGAAGGTGAGGTAAGAGCTTACCGGTGTTGAAGGTAACTTCGGCAGCCGTTCGTCTTGCAAGTTGCAATCTCATGTATATCGGCATTCAAGGGCTGCTCGTTCGATGCCGAGGGGTAGGGAGCGCAGATAAATGACAGAATTTAACAGAATCCGGCTTACAGACCGACTGCTTTTTTTGTAAGTCGCCTTTTAAAGGCGACAAATTGTAGGTCGTCTTTCTAAGACGACAAATTGTAAATTGTCTTTTAATACGACAAAAGCAAATTGTATTTCAATGCCGGAAAAAAGTAAATTACATTATAAGAAGAAAGAATTTTACAGAAGAAAACTTCCGCATTTTCAAAATAAAGGAGCATTATTTTTTGTAACTTTCAATACCAAATCGGCATTAAAAGAAGAATATAAAGAAAAGTTAAAAAAACAATTTTCCGAAAGGAAAAAATTTCTGCTTAAAAATAACAGTAAAGAAGAACTTGATAAAGAATACA
>JAADGE010000063.1 GCA_013152535.1 Chlorobiota bacterium | reverse complement strand
TAATCTGAGTACAAGTAAAGAAAATATTCTTTTTACAAATAATAAAGGTGCTGTTTCACTGAAACTTGATAAATACAAATTAAATGATACGGTAAACTTCAAAATTACATTCCAAAAGAAAAATTATTCCGACAAAACAATAAATTATGATACAATTCTTTATACAGAAGGAAATTACAAGCTGAATGTCGGAATGCAAAAAGTGAAAATTATTGAAAAACCTGACAGTATTGCAAAAATTGATTCTGCTGAAATTGTGAAAATTAAGAAGCCTGTAAATATTATTTTAAAAGGAAAAGCAGTCAGTGTATTGGCAAATACCGAAGTAAGCATATTTGACAGCAACGGAAATAAAATTAATACTGTCAAAACAGATAAAAACGGAGAATTTATGTTTACGATTAAACCTGATTCTGAATATAAATTAGAAGGTAAAAAATTAAAGTATAAAACTGTTTCTTTAGTTATAAATTCCGGTACTGACAAAAATCCGGTTACTCAAAATCTTGTATTGACTTCACTTCCTGAGTTTAATCTTATTTGTTATGTAATTGATAAAAAAACACAAAATCCGATTGCAAATGCAAAAATAAATATCAATGATTTATCTAAAGGCAAAAAATATACTTTATATACCGATAAAAAAGGAGCTGTTTCCTTGGAACTTGATAAATATAAATTAAATGATAAGCTGAAATTTGAAATTGTATCCGAAAAAGAAACTTACATAAAAAAGACTGTAAATTATAATACCGATCTTAATACAAACGGAAATTATATTTTTAATATTGAAATGCAAAAAATTGAAATCGGCAAAGATCTTGGTAAAATTCTTGAAATTAAACCAATATATTTCGATTTCGGAAAATCTGTTTTAAGGACCGATGCCAAAATTGAATTGGATAAAATAGTTAAAATTATGAATAAATTTCCGAATATGGTTATTGAATTATCTTCATACACAGATTGCAGAGGAACCGATACATATAATCTTAAATTATCTGAAAAAAGAGCAAATGTTACTGTTGAATATATTAAAAACAGAATTACAAATCCCGGCAGAATATACGGAAAAGGTTTCGGAGAAAAATTTTTAGTTAATAACTGCAATTGCGAAGGAAATAAAATATCCGATTGTTCAGAAGAAGAGCAGCAAAAAAACAGAAGGACAGAATTTAAGATTATAAAAAAATAAAAAGAAAATATTTAAAAAGTAATTATAATCTTTTTTTGGTTTTTAACACAGTTTATGCTGAATTTATTTAGCTTCGCTGAGATACTTCGCGGTTCAGCATCTCCATAATCATAAGCAAATCAACATATTAAGATTCTGAAATAAGTTCAAAAGACAATCAAACTCTTCACAGAGACAAACCGAATTCACATAAATATAATTGGATAGTAGAATGAAAAATTTCATTTTTCTTTTTACCAAATCTATAAATTTTTAATCCATAGCGATTTGGTTAAATATTCAACCAAACACAAGTGTTTTTCTCACAAGTGTTTTTCTCAGAAAATTTTATCTTTGATTTCTGATTTAATTAAAATAAAAAATGCCCGGAAAAAATAAAATATCCGTTCAAATAACTGAAAATCTCACCGACACAAGTCTTGTATTGGTTGCAGTATTGGCAATTCCGTTAAATATTGTTATTTTTTTTGCTCTTAAAGAAAGCGAATATACAATTGTACGTTTTATTCCTCCGGCATTAAGTATATTGGTCGGAATATTGGCATTTTTCAGAAAACGTATAAGTTTTCCGTTTAAAATGATAAGTTTTATTATTCTGCTTTTTTTCGGAGGCATATTTACCTTAATGCTCGGATTAATTGATATGTCCGGATTGTGGTTCTTGCTTGCCGTTATTTACGTTTTGCTTGTGTCCGGAAAAAGGGATGCCTTAATTGTTTTGTTCGTTACAATCATACTTATAAGCACCGGCGGATTTTTAATTGTTACAAAAAACAGTTTTATTCCGTTAAATTACAACTTTACAGAATGCGAATTTGCGTGTATCACAGCACGTATTTTACACTTTTTGCTTTTAAGTACAATTATTTTTTACATCATTCATACAATATTAATACAACTAAAAAAGAATAATTATGAACTGAAACAAAAAACACAGGATTTGTCCGAAATAAATACCGAGCTTCAATTAAGAATACAGGAGAAGAAAAAAATAAAACAAAAATTAGTTGAAACCGTAATCCTGACTGAAGAAAAAGAACGAAAACGCATTGCAAGCGATTTGCATGACGGTTTGGGTCCCGTCCTTTCAGCAATTAATCTCTATTTTCAGGCATATATTGATGCACCGCAAGAAGATAAAAGCTCCATTGAAAAAACATTAAAAGAAATAATAAAAAACGCTGTTGAAGATATCTCTCGAATTTCACACAATATCAGCCCTCAAATTCTTGAAACTTACGGACTTATTCCGGCACTAAAAGCATTTATCAATCAAATAAATATAAGCGGACACATAAAATTTGATTTGAATTTTGATGTCCTGAATCGTTTTGATTTAAAATACGAAATGTCAGTTTACAGGGCTGTAACAGAGCTTATTAATAATACCATCAAACATGCCGAAGCATCCGTTGCGGAAATTAAAATTATGAAAAAAAATAATCATTTAATAATACAATACTCTGATAACGGCATTGGCTTTGATTTTGATGAAAAAACAAAAGAAAACAGCGGTTTGGGTCTGAAAAATATTAAAAACAGAATTACCTCTCTGGACGGAAAAATTAAATTCGAAAAATATCTTAAAAAAGGAATGTATGCAGAAATTAAAATTCCGTATATAGAAATTAAAAAAAATGAAAAAGATTAATATTGTAATAGTTGATGATCACGATTTATTCAGAGACGGACTTAAACTTGTGTTGAGCCAAATTGAAAATTTCAACGTTATATTTGATACCGATTCCGGTTTTTTATTTCTTGATTTTCTGAAAACCCGCAAGCCCGATATTGTTTTAATGGACATCGACATGCCCGAAATAAACGGTTTTGAAACAACAAAAAAAGCACTTGATTTATACCCTTCTTTGAATATAATATCACTTTCAATGTTCTCTGACACAATTAATTATACACAAATGATTAGTGCCGGTGTCAAAGGTTTTGTTTTAAAAAAAGCAAATAAAACAGAGCTGCAGCAAGCTATAAATAAAGTGTATTCCGGGGGAAACTATTTCAGTCAGGAAATTTTACAAAAATTAGCATTTAATTCCCTTCTGCCCGGCGGTAAAAATGAAAGCCTTACCATACGAGAAATCGAAATTTTAAATTTAGTATGCAGCGGTTTAACTTCACATGAAATTGCCGAAAAGTTGTTCATCAGTATTAAAACTGTTGAAACGCATCGAACAAATATTTTTCAGAAAGCACAAGTCAGAAATACGGCAGAATTATTAATTTGGGCTGTAAAAAATAATTTCTTCTCAATAAAATAACCGAATTATCCCTTCGCTAAGGGAAAACTCTGACGAAAAATACCGGTAAATACTTAATTTAAATAAGACTTTTCCCTCTTACTCAATCTTTTTTTGTGCCTTATCTTTGTCGAAAAATAATTGATGTTTCCTAAAATACTGCGTTTTATTATTCTTGAAAAGAATAAAGATTTTCGCTTAAGTTTAAAAACAATTCTGAATCAAATTGAGTATTTCGAAGTCGTTGCGGATTTTGATGATTTTGACAGTTTTATTTTTAAAGACAAACTAAAATTTAACAGTATCCTTTTGGATTTAAACATCGGAACTTATAAATGTGTCGAATTTATTAAAAAAATGAAAGAATATTCTCAGGATATTAAAATTATTCTGCTTTCCGATTTTAAAGAATTAATTTATTCGGAAGCAGCAGTCCGTGCAGGTGCGGAAGGTGTTATTTTTAAAAGTTCGGATAAATCGATATTTGAAAAAAAAATAAGACAATTTACGGCATTTTCAGAATAATTTATAACAACAATAAAATTAAAAATTTATTAAACCTTTAAATAGAAGAAAAATGGAAAGACAAAAACTATTTCGTAAAACAGCACAAGTACTGCTTGTTAGTTTGCTGATATTGAGAATGATAACAGTCGGCAATTTGTTTGCTCAAACACAACCTGCAGGCAGCGGCACAACTTCCGACCCGTATCAAATTGCAACGGTTGACAATTTAATATGGTTGAATGCTAATTCTTCCGAATGGGATAAAACCTACATACAAACTGCCGATATTGATATGAGCTCAATAGCAAATTGGGAACCTATGGGTGATTACACTTTAGGTTTTTCCGGCAATTATGACGGTCAAAACTTTAAGTTGCTGAATTTAAACATAGACAAAAGTGCTGATCAATACATCGGGTTTTTCGGATATGTAAAAGGCGTAAGTTCAAGTTCGTTATCCGTAATTAAAAATATGATTTTGGAAAATGTAACAATTGTAGGAAATCAAGATGTCGGTGCTTTATCCGGTTCTGTTTCTAATGCTTTGCTTGATAGTATCATCGTTACGGGAAAAGTTACCGGAGGTTACGGTTGTGTCGGCGGTATTATTGGTCGGTTATATTCCGAAGGATCAAATTACTATTCAAAATTAACTAATTCTTATGCAAATTGTACCGTATCGGGAACCAGCTGGATTGGCGGGCTTGTCGGAGATATTCCTGTATCCAGCGGAGGATATGCTGAAGTCAGTTACTCATACACCTTGGGAGAGGTTTCAGGTGTCTCTGATGTTGGCGGATTAATCGGTTATAATCACGGAACAATATCAAATTCATACAGTATGGCATCTGTTACACGAACAAGCGGAACAAATGCCGGTATCGGAAGTTTTGCAGGTCGTTCATCCGGCGGAACAATAAGCTATTGTTTCAGTACCGGAACAGTTTATTGCGGCGATGCAACCGATAAAGGTTTTGTAGGTGATGAATATGATCCGAATACTTATACGGATAACTTTTTCGATTCCGAAGTAACGCAGCAAGCAACGGCAATAGGTGCTACAAGCAAAACAACCGCAGAAATGAAAACCGAAACAACATTTACCGATAATTCTTGGGATTTTGTCGGAGAAACAGCAAACGGAACAAACGATTATTGGACAATTGATGCGGTAACAAACAGCGGTTATCCTTTCCTTTCGTGGCAACCTGCTGCAAATGCTAATGATTTAACTCTTGTCTCTGTTAATAAACCGGTTAAAAATTTCAACGATAAAATGCCGGTAGAAATTACAATAAAAAACAGCGGTACAAACGATCAAACGAATTTTCCCGTAAGCTATACATTCAACGGAAACACAATTAATAAAACTTATCCCGGGACATTGGCATCGGGGGCTTCGGTAAATTATACTTTTACTCAGACAATTGATCTTTCAACGGAGGGAATTTATGATTTTTCCGTAAAAACAGCACTGGCAAACGATGAAAATACGCTTGATGACGAATATTCGACACAAATAAATTCCTACACCGGTGATAATACCCTGTCTTTTGACGGAACAGATGATTTTGTTTCCGTTCCGAATAATTCGGCTCTTAAGCTTTCCGGAAGCTTTACCGTAGAATGTTGGTTTTATGCTTATCCGCCTCTCAAAAAAGGAAATCAAGACATTATTTCAAAACACGCAAATTCAGGAGGCAGAACAGGTTATGCTCTGGAATATAACGGGACAAGTATAACAGCGGTAGCAGGAACGGGAGCAAGTTGGCAAACGGTGAGCAGAGCCGTTACAAATGAACAATGGCATCATGTAGCAATGGTTTATGAAAATAATTCAAAAGTAGGAGGTAATCAATTATATTTATATGTGGACGAGAATCCTATAAATTCCGTCACTTTTACAGATAATATCTTGTCGAATAATCAAGATTTATATATCGGAGCTTCTCAGTTTTACGACAATTATTTTTACGGAATGATTGATGAAGTTCGTATATGGAATTTTGCCAGAAGCAGTGGGGATATTTCGAATGATATGAATGTTGAAATTGATCCGCAGTCAGCCGGTCTTATTGCTTATTACAATTTTAACAGAGGAATTGCTACCGGAGATAATACATCAATTACTTATGTTCCCGATATGACAAATAATAATTATCACGGAATGCTGAACAATTTTACCCTTACCGGATCAAACTCAAATTTTGTCAGTTCTTGTCCTTTAGATTTTAAAAATCCGGTTCCGGATGTTGCCGATTTGCCCGATTTAACCGGTGAATGTGAAATTGCAAACTTAACGGCACCTACAGCAACCGAGAACTGTTCGGGAACACTTGCCGGAACTTATGATGTTACGTTACCGATTACACATTCCTCTCAAATTTTATGGACTTATGACGACGGAAACGGACATATTGCAACGCAAACACAAAATGTTATAATCAGCGACAATACACCGCCGACCATATCTTGTGTCGCAAACCAAAATGTTACGGCTGATACTTCAAATACATATACCGTTTCGGGAACCGAATTTGACCCGGATGCGACTGATGATAATTGCGGCGTTGCAAGTGTAATTAACGATTTTAATTCTGCAAATACACTTGACGGAGCTAAGTTTCCAGCAGGAACAACAACCGTAACTTGGACAGTAACTGACAATGCCGGAAATACAACAGATTGCAACTTTGATGTTACGGTAAATGCTTACGTCGGAATAAATAATATTTCAAATAATGTTGATATTTACCCGAACCCTGTAAATAACTTTCTTACAATTATTACAAATTCGGATAATTCACAAATACAAATTATTGATATAACGGGAAAAACGATAGTTCAAAAAATCTTGAATTCTAAACATTCGGAACTTAGTCTGTCAAATTTAAATCCGGGTATTTATTTTGCAAAAATTAACACAAATAATAAAGTTTACATACGTAAATTTATAAAAAAATAACAGACTATAATTGTTTAACAAAAAACACGTTGGCAAAAATTACGTCAACGTGTTTTTTATATACTTATTTTGGTAATGTTGCCAAAAACAATTGGTAATTTTCAGAAAAATAACCGGAGAGTTTCAGTAAACAAAGAAGAATTGTTTTTCAGTAAATTATAAATTTATTATTGAAGTAATCACCTCGTTTTAATGCTTTTTTGCTTATATCGAACTCAAGCTTTTAGCTTTGCACAAGTTCTTCGGAATTATCTTGACACAAAAGTAACAAAGAGAAGTAAACTCAGATGATTTACTTCTCTTTGTTTTATATTCTTACCCCGAAAATTACAATATCATCTGTTTGTTCAGCATCTCCTTGCCATTGAAGAATTGTTTTATCAAGAATTGTTTTTTGTTCTTTCATTGATTTATCATAAATTTCAAGAAGAATTTTTTTAAAATTCTGAGCTTTGAACTTACTTTGCTTTTCTCCGCCGAATTGATCAACAAATCCGTCTGAGAAAGTATATAAAACATCTCCTTTTTCAAGTTCTAATTCATGGTTCTCAAAAGGCACTTCCCTTAAATATATACCGATTGGGTTTCTGGTTGCTTTTATTTCTTTCAATTCTCCTTTTCTGATAATAAAAAGAGGATTATAAGCACCGGCATAATTTAGAATCATACGTTTATTATCAATAACGCACACTGCTATATCCATTCCGTCTTTTGATTCATTATCTTTTCCGGTTTGTCTCAATGAGCTTTTAATTTTTTTTCGAAGTTCGTTCAATATCTCTGAAGGCTTGTTAACCTGACTCTTACTTACTATTTCATTAAGGAAAGAAATACCTAACATACTCATAAATGCACCGGGAACACCATGCCCGGTACAATCTGCTGCTGCATAAACTGTATAGTTATCAATCTGTTTCAACCAATAAAAGTCTCCGCTTACAATATCTCTCGGTTTATATAAAATAAAGTGATCCGGAAGATATTCAGTTATCAATTCTTCGGGCGGAAGCAATGCTTGTTGTATTCTGCTTGCGTATTCAATACTGGATGTAATGTGATGGTTTTTTTCTTCAATTTCCTCCTTTTGATGCGTAATTTCAGCTGTTCTTTCTCTTACAATACCTTCCAAATGCTCTTTATCTTTTTGTAAGCGTCTGATGTTAAACTTAACCAACAACCAAACAAAAACAACAAACAATACTATATAGGCAATGTATGCCCACAGTGTTCGATACCACGGAGGATATATAGTAAAAGCATACTCTGCGACTTCACCTTCTGTACCGTAAATATTTTTTGCTTTAACTTTGAAAATATAATCACCTTCATACAAATTTGTATAATCCTTAAAAGTAATTTTCGTCGGTTTTGACCAACTTTTGTCATAACCCTCAAGGTATGTATAATATTCGGTCTCTTTCTCTTCAATATAATAAGTTGATGAATAATGAAATGAAACAGAGTTATTTTTATAATCAAAATAAGGAATAAATGAATCAGGTTGTGTGATACTGACTTTTCCGTTTTCAAAATAGGTTCCGCCGAAAATTACGGAATCGTTATTAATGACCTTTCTGATTAAGGTTTTAAATGAATGTTGCGAAAGAATATCTGATTTAGGGTCATAAACATATAAACCTTCAGAAGTCGAAATCCAAACCAAACCGTTTTTATCCGGAAAAAGAGATTTAGTTTTCATTTGAGGCAAACGTTTAAATGTTGTACTGTCAATATTAAAATTTCCGTTTTTTTGTTTTTTAATTTTGATAATTTCATTAAAATTATTGACATTTTTGCTGATATAAAAAGAACCCTTATTGTCGGATGCAAAATCCATAATATTTATTAATGCATTATGAAATTTTTCTTTCAATTCTGTTTCTTCAACCAATTGTTTCTTTTCATTGTTATAAACCAAGAGTTTAGTATCTGTTGAAAAGTATAATTTACCCGAATATTTAAAAAAATAAATCTTTTCTGTCTTCGGGAAACCGTCTTTTTCAGTCATATATTTAACAATGGTGTCATTCTGATTTATCGTTAATCTTATCAATTCATTTTTACTTGATTTAATCCACAAATTACCATATGAATCTGTATCTAAATCTCTTATTTCGGTTTTAATTGCATTTATTTTATTTTTATACTTGAAAAAATTTCCGTCATAAGTGTATTCGACCAAACCTTCAACTTTTGCCGCAAAAACAGAATTCTTATAAGGAATCAGCTTATAGGTATGATTATCGGCTTTACTGACCAATTTATCTTTTATAATATCATACAAACCGAAACTTGTAGCTACTAATTTATGATCCGTTTTATAAAATGACCAACATTGTTGTTGATTTGTTTTATCGATAATTTTGAATTTATAATCATTTTTTAACTTATCATAGTCCAATTTATAAACACCGGAAATAGAAGCAAAATAAAGGTCATTATCAAATCGGGTAATTCCATTAACCTCATCGGATAAGCCCATATTATCAGGTATTTTACGTATGGGCGTATTGAGTTCTATTCTTGCAATTCCGTTATATAATCCAAACCATACAGGTTCAATATATCCTGTATTTTCAAAATAACTGCTGATAACTGTTTCATCTTGCATTCCGGTACTTTTATTGTAATGTCCGATAATCCGGAATTTCTTATCCACATAAAAAACTCCGCTGTATAAAGTATTAATAATATAACCGGATTTTATATTCTTTACACCGTTAACATACATTTGTGCATCTTTAAGATAAGATTCTAAAACTTTTATGTCTTCAGTCTCAATATTCTTAGAAATTCCTGTTTGAGTGTTATAAATAAAACCTTTATTGTTACTGGTAGCAATAAGTAATTCATTATCAGCATAAGGAATAATACTTAAAATGTCAGATTTTGAGTAGAATCCGCCACCTTTACAAATAACAGGTTTATCATTTTCAATTTTATATAAACCGTTATAATAATCTCCGTAATATAAAATATTATTCACGTAAAAACTTACAAATCCGCCTTTAGTAAGTTCAATGACTGAAATTTTCTTATCTGAATATTTATAAATTTTCTTTTTTGAACAAAAGTAAATTCCGTTATTCGTAGCAAAAACACTGTTAATTTCTGCAAAATCTTTCAAGTTCTCATCCAAACTGTCAGATAAACAAGTATAATATAAATTACCTTTTGAGTCCGGTTGAATATATCCGAATTCATTATCTCCGCCGACATAAATAATGCCTGCAGAATCTATAGCCAAAGACCTTGCAAGTGTTTTCAGTTTAATTAATCTCCAATTTACACCGTCATATTCAAGTACCCCCTCATCATTAGCAAAATACATGACACCTCTTTTGTCCTTAATTATAGCCCAATTCGGACCGGCAGCTTTATACTCTTTAATATTGTTATTTTTAATAAACGGAGAGCCAAACGAATATATTTGTGCATTACTGAAATCAGATAATAGGAGTAATAACGAAAGGGAAAGGATTATTCTTCTCATGTTATTCGGTTTAAGATTATTAGAACACAAATATAATCCTTTGTTAAGAAAATTACAATATATTTTATATTACTTTATTAAAAAAATGATATCTGTATTCATCAAACTGTAAATATTATTAATATATTTCAACAAAAAGCCTTCTTAAAAGAAGGCTTTTTGTTGAAAATCACAAAACTTTGAATGCGATATAAAAAGTTTTACAGTTTTTTATTTTTTATTAATTACTTTTTCTAAAACTGTTAATCTTGCTTCTAAGTTTTTATTTTCTTTTAAAAGTTTTTCGATTTGTAATTTTTGATTTTGTATTTCAGATTCCAGCAATTCTGTTTTTTTCGGATTTTCAGCAGATTTATTTGCCCCCCAACTTGTATTTCCGTTTCCGTCTGTAGTTAATACTTGTCCGCTTGTTCCTCTGTCAGAAGGTAAAGTAACAGAATTTACACCCTGATTAAAAGTAAAATGTCCGTTAATATGAACTTCTTCATTTCCGTCATCAAAATTTCCGCTGATAAGAGGTGTGGTTGTGCTCGAATTATCAATATAAAGCATATTCGACACAATAGAATTTGAGGGATAAGTATTCCCGACATTAGAACCTATAAATACATTCCCTGTTCCCGAATTCATTCTTCCGGCATAAGCTCCCAAATAAACATTATTTTCTCCGATTGAGCCGGCTTGTCCTGCTCTGTATCCGATATATACATTCTCAAAACCGTTTGCATTAGCATATCCTGATGCTTGACCCACAAAAATATTACTTCCCGGATCATTATTATTAGAATAACCGGCACTAAAACCGATGTTTATATTTCCTACCCCGTATTGAGAACTGTAGCCGGCTTTATTTCCGATAAATATATTAGAATTTCCTCCGACAGAACTGTATCCGGCTTGATAACCAATAAAAGTATGTTCATAACCTGTTGTTAACTTATTTCCGGCTTCATAACCCAAGATTGAGTTTTTAATACCCGTAGTAGATGTCGGAACTAATCCGGGTGCAACATTATTACCGATTAAATAATTTTTTTTAGTCATATCCATAAAGTTCATTTCAGTACCTTTATCTTTTTTATTAAGACCTCTCCCACTTACTAAAAATCTGCCGCTCGCACCACTTTTTGTAGCTGTTGTATCAACAATTACCTGTACTCCGTCTGAAAAAACTATAAAAACCGGTCTGTCTTGAGCATCTTTTACACAGAAAAGAGTATCTCCTGACGAAGTCCAAGGCGTTTTTTCCGAATACAGAGCATAAGGTACCGAAAGTAATTTACTTGTACCCATTACGGTATAATCGGTTCCGCCGTTTTTATCCAATCCAACTTGCAACCAATAATTATCAGATCCCCAGGGGATTACTGAAAAGTCATCAGTAGTACTGCCTTCACCCACACCTATATTCAAATTTACCAAACCGAAATTATTCGTTGGTACGGTCCAAGTTTCAGTATAAACTGAAAGTCCGGTTTCACTGCCTTTCAAAATACTGATTTGCAATCCTACCGTTTTATTTTGCAAAATTGCTCCGCTTGCATCCCTGACAACAGCCTGATACTTAAGCCCTTGATGTGTTTGTGCAAAAATTGCAGTTCCGATAAAAAGTATAATAAACAAAATAAACAGAGTCTTTTTCATAATTTATAGTATTATATTATTAAAATATTATTTTCATATATTAACTATTGTATTATTGTTTTATAATTTGAAAAATTTTGATGATTTGTGCACCTTTCATTATTTTCAGAAAATAAGCGGCATAAGAAAGTTGTGAGAAAGAAATTTTTGTTTCATAAGATATTACATCGGCTTGTTTAATTAGTTTCCCGTTAAAATCATATAACTGATAAGTAAGGTCTTTAAAATTATCTGTATATAAATTGATAAAATCCATTGTCGGATTAGGAGCAATTTTTACGGAAATATCAATGTTTTCGAGTTCAAAGACAGAAACTTCTGTTAATCTACTTTGTTGAAAACCTTGCGTAAGAATCTCAGACCCGTTGGTATAGGTCTCAATCATTGATTCTCCGACAGTCCAACTTATAGAACCGGTTGTGTTTTCGAAATAGTCTCCCGAAGTTGAAATAATTTCTTGTGCATTAACATTAAAAAAACACACACTTACTAAACCAATAAATAAATAAACTTTTTTCATCTGAATATCTTTAAACAATAATTATTGAATAGGTAACAGTCTGTACAAAGATACAACTAATTTTTTGTTTGTTTTATCAAATCTAAAATTATTTGATAAACGGATTTTAGGTATTTTATTTTAATATTTATTTTCCGATACAGAAAGTATTGCTGTCAGCAAATACAGGGCATTTCTGCAATGGAAGTGAAATATAGATGAGAACTTTTATTATCTGTTAATTTCTTTCATAAGTAAAAATATTAAAAAAATCACTGAATAGTAATTTTTCATAATAATAATATTTATTTTTGAACTTGACTCATATAATAAAAAACTCAAGTCCAAATCATGCCTTTATTCCAAAAAAACCGTAACAAACAAATATCTCAAAAATCTTGATAACGATAAAACAGTTAAAGCATTTGTTTATTATTGTGATGTATTCTCGGATATTCATTTCGTACAAATTATATGATTAGTATCAAACCTCGCATATAAATTAGGACAATTTGGACAATCAAACATAAAGTTTGCAAAAGGAACGTTTATCCCAAGTTCAAGATTTGGCTCTTTTTTATGTAAAGGACAATCTAATACAAATTGTAAATTCTTAACCTGCTTAATTGTCTTTAAACTATTTGCTAACGGACCAAATTCTTTTTCAAATTCTTTTAATCCTTTTTCATATTCTTCTTGTTGTTTTCTTTCTTCATTTTTTCTTTTTTCTTCCGCTAAAATTTCGAATTTATCATATTGAAATTGATTTTCTTTTTCATCATTTTTTTGTGTGATTTCTGTTCTTTTTCTTTCTTCAAGGAGTTTTTGCATAGCCTTTTCTAAACTTTTCTGCTGTTCTTTTTCGGATGCTATTTTTTCTTCTTTTTCCCGTTGTAATTCTGTTTTTTTCTTATTAATTAGTTGTGTTTTCTTTGCATTAAATATCCATTTTTTATTTTCGGTTTGGTTAATTAGTAATTCTTCTAAAAATTTAAAATCTACATATCTTTTAAATTCCTTACTTAAATCAATTTCTATTGTTGAAATACCGATTTTTCGTATTTTCTCTAATTTAATTTCATCTATAAAATGTGTTACGGCAATTTCAATAAAAATTCTTCTTCTTTTACCTTTTTTTTCAATCTCCAAAATTAAATCAGGAATAATATCATTTGTTTTTTTTTCAGAAAAAACATTCAGATATTCAAAATCTATGCTATCTCTTATTTTTTGTTCGCCAAAACCGGGTATTTCACTCCGGAATTCCGGAAGTTTTATTTTTTTATTTTTTAAAAATATCTCTTTTGCTGCTAAATGTAATGCAGTTTCAAAAGCATATTCACATTCAGGATTTTTATAATGAGCAAAATGTTCAATTCTTTCACTTCCTTTTCTTGCTATTAATCTGCTGTTACAAGCCGGGCAGTAACAATCACATTCTAAACCTCTCTCAACATCTTTGACTTCAACAAGCTGTCCGTTTTTTAATCCGAAAGGTAATTTATATACCATGTTTTTATATTTTACAGTATAAAAATAGAAAAGAAAATAAACAAATTAATACGATTTAAAAGCTGATATTAAACTAAAAAAAGAGTTTAAAAATAATCAAACTCTTAAAAATAGTCAATCTCTAAAATTTAAATACATTAAAAGATATCATCCCAAAATCCATTCTTTTTCTTTTTTTGAGAACCTTTATAACTGTATTTCTTCCCGTATTTTTTTGCATCTGTTTTATGCGTTCTATCATGCTCTTCCTGATTTCTGAAAACCCATAAATTATCTGCAGAATTGTTTTTTTTATTTCTGTCTTTATGATGAACAACTTCACCTTTCTTTAACTTTCTGCCAAGCTTTTTTTCAACCACTTTACGATGTTCAAGTTTGTTTGATTTTTTATACCTTTTGTATCCGTTATTATCGGTATATGTATCACTGAAAATATCGAAAAAACCCATAATTACATTTTTAATTTATGACAAATATATAATTTAAAAAGGGTTATCTCAATCAATTAAGAATAATAATAACACAAAAATCACTAAATAATCAAATTTCTCTTCCTGTATAGAAGGCTATTCCGCAATTATCTTTTTATAAACGACTTTATCATTTGACATTTTTATTTGCAACAAGAATACTCCTTTAAGATTCGGTTCAAATTTTATACGATTTATTTTTGAAAAGAATATGCCTTTTGAAATAAGTCTGCCGGTAATATCTGTTATTTGATATTCTTTCGGAAAATCATCTGAAAAATGAATAAATAAGTTATCGGTAACCGGGTTAGGAAAAACCGTAATATCTGTATTAAGATCAGAAATATTACTTGCCTTTTTACTGATGACTAATTCAAATCTGTCATTATTTTTTCCTTGTTCACTTTTGAAACCGTAACTATTGTTTTCGGATGATATAACTCTTTGATTAAGCAGTTTATCATATAATACAACATTCATTTCATTAAAATTATTTTCAGTAATTCTGATGGTATAATTACCCGCTTTTCCTGTATAAATACCAATCGGAATTATCCTTTCTCCCGTAATTTCAGGTATAGAATTTAAAGCATAGCTTATTGTTTTACCATTATTTAAAGTGTATATCTGCGGGAAACTGTTATTAAACGAAAACATCTTATAAAGATCGTATTTTTTATCGAATTCATCAGATACTTCATAAGGTAATGTTCTTAATACCGATTCATCAGAATATCCGTCCTTTTCAAGCTCTATCCTTAATAAATTCGGTATTGTTACATTGTTTTTATATAATGTTTGACTTTGATGAATTCTTGCTGATTTAGGAATTATTAAACTTGCTGAATGTAAAACTCCCGTATTATTAACTTTTACCATAAAGCCTTGTGATGCAGGTATATATCTTGATCCGCCGTTTACGGATATTCCGACATTATACGGAGGGTTCTGAGATCCGTCACCACTTTGGATATAATATTTATAATTACCCCCGTCCAAATAATAAATACCGCTTTCAATACCGCTAAGTGTAACCAAATCCCAGTCAACGGAACTTGTATAAGGATTACCGATTAAATTCCAACCGTCAAAATACGATCTCGGTTCCGTTACTCCGTTTTCTATCGGTATTGTACTGACTGTATAAGTTAAGTCAAACGATACATCAGAAGCATTAAGAGATCCTCCTGTTTCAACAAAAATCTTATCCGAAGAGTTATATCGGTTAAATAAAAAACCTTTGTCCGTTCTTAGGTTTGAAGACAATACTTCAGATGTCCAACCGGTTGTACCGTAAATATCAGTGACATCCCAATAATCTTCCTTCGCTTCATTATAAGAATATAAATTATAATTTGTATTGATTCCTTCATTTGTAAATATTGAAGTCGGTACAGCACTTAAAGAAGGATACAATAAATGCCAATTATTGCCTGTTACAAATTTTTCAACAGTTGCAGATATTCCTGCTGTGTTTATAATTAAAGAACCTTCTCCTGTTGCATTTGATTGAATAACTATACCCGAATTTCCGACATTATTCGTTAATTGACCGAAAACCGTCAATTGTCCGTTATATGCAATTGTTATACTTCCGTCATTAATAGTTAAGTTTTTACACAATGCAGTTGCAGTTCCGTCATCAATTACAGGATAGTTAGTTACAGTCGGAATTATAACATTATCCGAACTTCCCGGAATACTTCCTTTATCCCAATTTTCTGCAGTTTGCCAGTCATTCGGGTTCGTAGGATCGTCTCCTTGCCAAGTATATGTAACAGAAACAGGATAACCTTCAAGTTTAAAATTATCAAATCCTGAAAATCCGGTAACCCCGTCATCTTCAATATAAATACGAAGATCCGCAACACTGACATTATCCGGAATTAATACACTTACGGTTCCCTCCCCGTCAGGACCGGTAACCCCGCCGTCAACAAGATAAGTTCGTCCTTGACTAACGCCGTCATAAAAGATTTCATATTCAGCATTATCGGCAGAAGCATTATATCCTGAAATATCCCAATCAAAAGATAATTCAACATTAGTGTATAATGAAATATCCGCATCCGTAAAATCTACCGTTGCAATACCGCCTGTTCCTAATCCTTCATCATTCATATCATTCTCTCCTAATATGTTTTGAGAGAAATTAATGTAATTAAGCGGTGATGCCGCAGAAATATCAATTATTCCGTAATACCCGTCAGTTCCCCATGTATTATCCCAAAAGGGAATATCGTGTGTATAAGTCCAACTTGTGTTCAGGTCAAAATCTTGAATATAAATAATATCTTTTGTTAAAGGAATTGCATCCGTTGTTCCGGATGTTGACAGAGGTGTATCTGTTTTGTAATCAATATTTGCTCCGGAGTTCGTATACGGATAAATTTTAAAATTATAAGTTGTAGAAGCTGACAAGCCTGTAAATGAAACAGCTTGAACACCTTGTGAAATATTTTTTATCAGCGTTCCGTCTGCTTCCGGAATACCGTCAACGGGATCCGAGATAGTACTTGTACTTGCTTTAATAAGATATCCGGCAGGTAAGGTTCCTGAACTTGCATCAATCCATGATAAATCAATTGTGCTGAATGTTGTACCGGTTACCGTAAAATTAGTCGGATCATTTGCGGGTTCAGGAAGTAGAGGCGTTGCACTTGCTTCAACGCCGGAAGAATATTCCGGTGTAACATCATAAGACCAAATCTTGTAATAATATGTTTGTTGTGCTAAGCCTGTATGACTGAAATTTGTTGCATTTCCGACATATAATACTGTCCCGCCTCCGGAAATCAAATCTCCTGTGTTATATAATCCTGACGGCGTTCCAAAAGTATTTGTCGTATTCCATGCAACGACAATATTGTCAGAGTTGGCATTTAATCCCCAATTTAAGTCAATTTGTGTAGGTGAAACGCCTGCTGCAGTAAACGGATCCGGATTTGAAACTGTTCCAGGACAATTCGACCCGAAAACTAAACAAACATATTCAGGATGATCAATATACGGATTTCTGTTACCTTGAAAACTATAAACGACTTCATTTCTGTTTCTTTCAAAATCATCAACGGGGTCTTGTTCGTTCCATGTCCATGCCAATAAATCGGATAATTTAGCCATTTCAGGTAAAGGGGAGTTATCGTCTGCCGGTAAAAAATCAAGGATTTCCAAATCCGGCTCCGTTACTCCCGCAGTTGTATTATATGCACCTTCATATCTTGTAGCCATATAAAATATCATACGAGCACAATCGCCTTTGACTGCATCTCGCGGTTTCCATACCCATTCCGTAGAACTTGTCCAGGAATCCGTAGGAATGGTTCCTCCCGCATCAAAATATTGTTCATTGCATTCGGCATACCATCGGCTGTTTCGAGCTGAATTTACACTGATGTCAGCCGGTCTTAAATGATGACAATCTGTATAAGCCGGTTGTTCTTCAAGCGGAAAACCGTGTGATTTCGGCCAACAGTGTTCTCTTGACCATCCGGATCCGCTGTTATATTCTTGTGCTGCATTAACAGACCATCCTGTATACAGCAATATCACATTATCAGGATTATTCGGGTCCTTGTCTGTTTCTTTCAAAATATCCCAAACATCTGTTCCCGTAGATGTGTAGGGGTATACCGTTTGTCCGGAAATAATGTTATTAAGCGCCGCTTTAAGTGCTGCTCCCGAAAGTCCGTTCGCCGAGTCATAATACCCGGCAGGTATTTGTGCAAAAATATTAACAGAGAAAAAAAGAAAAAAGAGAAAAGAGTAGTAATTTTTCATTTCAAATATGGTTTATATATATTTTTACGAAGGATTACAGAATAGGTTTTATGTTATATAACATAATTCCCGACACTTTCAGGGATAAGGGAATAACATAAATCGGATTTGTCGGGACAAACGGATTTTTTATATGTTTTTCTGATTTTTAAGAAATAAACCAGTCTTTTCTTTCGAGTGTATTCAAAGAGAAATATTCGGAGATACCGGAAAAAGGTATGCTAGAACTGAAAGGATATAATATGATAATCTTCAAAAACACACTATAGAACAACATATCGAATCTTCAATAATAAAATGTTATTGTAAAATATCAAATTCCTTTATAGTATCAACTTGAAAATAAATTCTCATTTTATTAGCTTCCTCAAATTCTTTATTATCAATATGTGTAGTATATTCTTTGTATTGAGATGTCGGGACAACAAAAAAATTCGGATTTTCACCCACAGATTCTGAAAGCAATATCCCGGTTATATCTTCTTTATTAACAAAATAAAAAGTAATTATTTGACCCATGTAACTAAATAATTCGTTAATGGTAATAATTTTTTTCATAATATAATTCTATTTAAATATTAAATTCATATTGAAATTTTATGTCTTATTCTTTAATTAAAGGCAAAACACCATGTTTCTTAGCGTATTCAGAAATCTTTTCTGTTTCAGATAAGTCAACATATTCAAATTCTTTCATTTTTCGAACATTGCCCCAAATATTATGATTAATTTGATTTAATTTATCCGGTTCAGAAGAAATTAAAAATTGCTTTGCTTCCGGAAGTGCTCTTTTTATTATTAATAAATCTGCAATACCTCTCTCAATTGTAATTATGGTTTTTGACATGTCAACAGATTGTGCAAAAACTTCATTTTCATTTTTTCCCATTAAGTCAAGGCTAATCGGCATAATTAAATCCGGATATATAAAAGAATCTATTTCGTGTTCAATATTAAAGTATGGCTCTACTTCGGGATAGAATTTTTTCTTGAAAGCTTCAAATTTTGTGATTTGTTTTTTTTCTTTTTGTTTATTCTCATACTTATCTACAAATTTGTGAAATAATTTAAGAAATAAATCATTTGTTATTTTAAGATTTATTTCAATCGGTTCAGAGAATGTAAGCACATTACTATTATACCTACT
This sequence comes from Chlorobiota bacterium, assembly GCA_013152535.1. Taxonomy (GTDB): domain Bacteria; phylum Bacteroidota; class Bacteroidia; order Bacteroidales; family JAADGE01; genus JAADGE01. Next base: position 24,859 of record JAADGE010000063.1, on the reverse strand, counting down.
CAAATATTCAATATAACTGTAATTAAAAACATCTGATTTATCTTTTACTTGTAATTCTAAAATTCTTTGAGGATTATTTGAACTGCCTTGTTTTAAAATAAAAGATCTTTCAATTAAAGAAAGTGAAAACTTAATTGAATTTAGGTAGTTTTTTGAAACTGTTTTTTTTAATAAAGAAACCTTATTTTCAGATATTGATAGTGAAACTTGGTTTTTATCAAGCAATATTATCCCCACTGAAATTTTTTCATCTATTTCAGGTCGTATAACGGCATATATAATACTGTAAAAAGGTTTCATAATTTATTTATATTGAAAATGGATAAATGCTTTGAATTCATTAAAAACATCTTTTAACCATTTAGAGTTAAACAATTCTTTTAAGAGTAATTCTTTTTCTGAATTTATATCTATAAGCCAGTCATCGGGAGTATTTTGGAGTATAACGTTTAGTTTTTCTTTACAATTGTTGATACAAAGATAATAATTTTCTTCCATATCATTTAACTTGCTGTTACCAAACAGTTCTTTTGAAGAAAATAATTTTTTTGTTAAAGGTGTTCCTATAATACTTTCTTCAATTGATATTAAATACAAACCTTTATCTAAATTGCCGGTATTAAATATCATTTCATGGTCAATCGGGATAAAGTTATAATCGTTTTCAACATCAGTCATTAAATTAAAATTATTATAATTTCTGTCTTCATTAGATGTCCAAATATCAAATAATGCAATTTTTAAATAATCAAACTTATTTACAAACTTCTTTTTATCTTTTGATTGAATAAATGATAAAAATTTGTCAACTTCTTTATAGTTAGCATCAAACTTTGAACCAAAACATATATTTTTAAAATAGAAAGGTTGCAGACCATCAATATTTGAAATATGTTCTTCCGGTATTTTCACAAAAGAAAAATCAGGAACAGATAAATCCCATTCTTTAATAAAACAAGCACCTATATACTCCCTGAATAATTTATTAGCTTTTGAACCATGTGCAGTATTATATTTACAAACATAAAAATTCAAATCATCACATTGAATTTTTACCGGTTTACTGCCGGATGTTTCATATACTTTATTTACAGGTGATATGGAATTTAACAATTTCATTTTAGTTGATTGAAAGCATATATTGTAAAATTAATATATTTAAACTATTTATTTAGCATGTTTTATTTTCAAATAATTAATAAATGCAGAACAAGAAACAAGCATGTATTTCGCTTCTTCAAATTTTATTTCATATCCGTTAATTTTAAATGAATGACGTATACCGCTCTCATCACTTGTCCATCCGTATAGTTTTGAAAATGCCTCTCTTAATGAGGGGTGCATTTCAATATTTTTTATTGCTTTACCAAACTTTATTTTATCATCACCTGTAATTATTTTACTGTAACTTTCAATAGCTGATATTGATTCCTTTATTGAATTCCTGTAATCCGGATTATTCCTGTCAGACAGATATCCTAATGCAGTTTTGAGATGCATTTGTACATTTTTATCAGATGAGCTAATATTAATTGCACCTTCAATCTCATTAATTTCTGTTTTATCTGTAATCTGTACTATTTTCTTATCAACTATTCTATATGCTGACATTTCCTTTTCTAATGAAATATTTATTCTTGAAATAAAATTATCTATTATATTTAAAGACTCTTTAAGTAAAAACTCAATAAAATTAAGTTTATCATACCAATCTGATTCTTTGTAAAACCATTCTTTTAAGTATTTTTTGACATATCCTTCTATACTATATCCATCTAAATCATCCATTCTTTTAATAAAAAACTCAACCCAAATATAAGCAAATATATTGTCAACATTAGCATTAGGATCTCTTGATAACTTATTGAAATAAAAAATTGTTATATCGTTCCATAGTCTATTCCTTAATCTTTCATCAATACTTTCAAATTGCATTGTTTCTCTGATAGATGTGTACCCATATCTTTCTGAAAATTTCATGTTTTTAGTTTTACTTTTCAAATTAAAATCACTTATATAATTCTATCTCAATTTCATCAATTTCCTTCATAATCCTATCCGTTTCCGAAAGTGCGACTATTATTTTTTGATAGTGGGTGATGTCTTCGTATGTTAGGGTTCTGCCTTCTTGTCCCTTTTTGGGTGCTCGGTCTTTTAACCATTTTTGAGCCGGTTGATAGCCGCCGATGTAAAATTCCCATGCAATAAGCGGAATGTTATCAAAGTATTGTGTTTCGTTGATGTATATTCTGCCTTTGGGCAGACCTGTCAGGTTTCCAAAACCTGACAGGTCTTGAATATTTCCGGTTATTTCCCAATCTTTTTTGGCAATTTTTGTTGTAATTTGGTTTGTGCCGTCAACCGGGTATGATGTAATAAATTCATTTACTTTCGGGCTTTCCAATAAATGTATTTGCCGAATTTCTCCGCCGAGTTTTACGAGTTGCCAAAATGTTTTTGTGTTTTTGGGATACGGAACTCTCGGGAAATCTATTTTCAGAAATTCTTTGTATTTTTCTCTGTAATTGGGGCTATGCAATACGGCATAAATGTAATCTAAAATATCAATGGGTGCCATTTCGACTTCGCTCAATGCCCCTCCCTGAGCGGAGTCGAAGGGTTTCTCCGCAACAAATTCCAAACCCAATTTATCTGCAATTTTTTGAACGATTTCCGGATTTAAATTGGGTTTTCTGCCTTTTTCGGATAAGCCTTCTTCGGAAAACATTCCATCTGTTTCTTTATTGGGGTATAAGTATAACGGACTACCATATATTGACGCATTTGCCGTTTCAAATAAATGTAAATCAGGAATTTCATCTGTTATAAATGCGTGGTTAAATGGAATCCCTTTAACTGTTCGATTCATTAAAAAACATAAATTATCTTTTAAGAGATGATTGAAGACATTATATCTTGGATATGCAATAAAACCTTTTGATTTATTTGAGTAGAAAGTAAATCGACTGTCAAATATTCTATATTGAACTTTATTTATTTTTTCCTCAAAGTTTGAATAAGATAATACATTTTCTTTTGCAGTTATAATTTTCCAGTCCCTGCCGTCTTTGGTTAATCTATATTTTTTTCTTATTTCATCTACCTGTAATTCAGAGAAATCTTTCAAAATATTTACCAATTCACTTTTATTATACTGCATGGTTATAATGTCACGTTGAGAACATACACCTGTATTATTTTTTATGAATAGTTTGGATAAATTTATAAAGTTTAAATATCTTTTTTCCAATTCAAAATTTTTCGGTTGAAAAAAATAAAATGGTTTTTGATAAGAAACTTCATTAAAAGCAATAGATTTAATATCATTATTCCAAAGATATTCATATTTTTCCTTTCGTTTTCCCCATGCATCAAAATGAAAAACTTCGGCAAGTTTGCCTTTTTTCTTTTTCCCTATTTTAATAAATAGATTGATTGAGACACCTGCTGTAATATCAAATATATTTTCATCTTTACTTCCATTCGGACAAACTTCTTTTTTTATACTATTTCCATGTAAATCTATGATGTATATTTTATCAAAACTATTCAGCAAATGCCAACGCATTCCTCTGAATGTAGGATTGTCAATAAAACTATGATTATTAATGAATGCTAGAACACCTTCTCCGTTTTTATTAATAAAATGTTCACCAAAACGTAAAAACTTCACATAATCGTCTTGCAACCAATGTTTACGTTCTCCAAAATGAACACCGTCAACATATTTATAATCTTCGATTAAATTAGTAATCCATTTCCCTTTATTTATTGAAATACCGGAATAAGGCGGATTCCCGATAACACACATCACAGGCGTATCTCGTTTTATATGATTTGCTTCGTTTGCTTCTGTGCTTAACCAATTTGAGAACAGGGTTCCTGTATCGGGGTGATGTTCTTCAAGCGAATTGGTAAGGTAAATATTAAAACGTTGGTTTTTGGTTGCTTTATAGCCGGTTTCGGTTAAAAGCATATCGAGTTTAAGATGTGCCATTGAATAGGATGCCATCAGAAGCTCAAAACCGTTCAGGCGAGGTATTAAATGTTCATCAATATAGGAACTCCAAACACCTTGCATGGCTTTAAATTTATGCTTGTAAATGTGTTTTACAACTTCGGCAAGAAATGTTCCCGTGCCGGTTGCAGGGTCAAGAATTTGTACTTTATGGACTTCCTTTTCTACAGTTTTATCGTTGCCTTGTTCTTTTACTTTAATTTTTGTTTTTGTGGTGTCGGCTAAACCGTCGGGCAAATTAAATTCTGTTTTCAGAATATCATCAACGGCACGGACTATGAAATTTACAACCGGCTCGGGTGTGTACCAAACACCTCTGCTTTTACGAAGTTTCGGGTCGTATTCCGCCAAAAATGTTTCGTAAAAATGAATAATCGGGTCGTGTGTTTGTGTGCTTTTTCCAAAATTCTTTAAAAGTTCTTCAACATTGGTTGCCAAAAAAACATTTGCAAGGTTATCAACTGTTCTTACAATTCTTTCGTCAATATCGGGTCCGGCAACATATCCGAAAAGTTTACGTAAAAAAGGGTTTGATTTCGGTATCAGTTCGGCAGCTTCTTGTCGGCTGAAATCATCTAATGTTTTATCGTGCAGGCGTGCGGCAAACATTCCGTAGGCAAGTGTTTGTGCATAAATATCGGCAAATGTTTTCGGAGTTAAATCGTGAATAAGAATATTTTTGAACGTTTTATATTGTTCTCTCAATGAGGTGTTTTCTTCTGTTTGTTCATCGGAGCTTACGGCACGTTCCAAAATGTTTTGCAAAAGTCTTGCTTTTGCTGCCATCATTTCTGCCAGTTTTTTGCTTGACTTTATAGTTTGACCGATGAAAGAACAAAAGTTTTTTATGAGGTTTTCAAATTGTGCGAAATTTTCCGTTAAGGGTTTAATTGTATTGTTATCAATTTCGGCAATTTTAATTTCATGTATAAGGTTTCCATGGTCGTAAAACCGAAAATACATATAATCGGTAATGATTAAATTATCAAGTGCTTTGCGGTATCTGTCGAATTGTTCTTTATAGGTTTTGCTTGTGATGTCTTTGCCTATGTCTTTGGCTTCAATAAACCCGACAGGTATTTTTTTACGAGTAATAACATAATCAGGATTACCGCAATCGGTTACATTTGCCGGTTCGTTTGTAATTTCTACTTCGGGAACGAGTTTACGAATTAAACTTTCTAAATCTGTTCGGTAAGTATGTTCTCTTGCTATGCCTGATTGGTAGCGTTTGTTTATGGTTATGATGTATTCTTGGAGGTTCATTCAGGTCTCAATTTAATTAAGAGATAATAAGACCAAAATTAAACAATTTATTTCTCAAAAGAGAATGTTGTTAAAAAAGGAAATATAAATTATCGGACAGATGCAATTTTATTTACTTTCCGATACAAAAAGTAATAACCTTATTATTTAAGGGTTTCTAAAAAATCGGTACAAATAAGGTACTTTTAAAGTGCTTTTTAGCCAAAAAACAACAATTGATAATTTTATGAATTTGCATAATTTTAGGTCTTTTAATCAATACGTTTAATAGCAAAACCTGAAATAAAATATCCTTCACTAACATCATTTAATTTACTTTCATATTGAGGATACTGTTTTAATTTGGGGTTTCGTTTTTTCACAATTTTTAACCTTATAACTGCATTTGCATTAATATTGATTGCTTTTTTGTAAAAATTATTAATAATTTCATCAATCGAAATCTTTTCAATTATAAAATTACCTTCTCTTTGATATTTAGTTTCATCAAAGGTTTCCGTTCTTAATAAATATTTTACTTCCGGAAATAATTCGGCTTTGACAAAACCACAAGATTTATATTTTCCGTTATACCCTTCACTTGTAAAAAGAAAATCTTCATTTGAATACTTATTTAAATCAACTGCATAAGTATATTCAGAATGTTCTAAATGCGGATATACGTAACAAGAACTAAAAACACTAACAAAAAAAACTATTAACAATAAATTTGAAAAAAGATGTTTCATAATTATATTCTTTTAGTTAAAAATATTATTGTAAAGGTATGTTATGTTTTTCTTTTTATAAAATTTTTGACTTACTATTTATAAGCAACGTATTAAAATCTGAATAATTGATCTGTGATGTTTTTTTTAATTGGTTTATTATTCGTTTATATCTTTTAGTCGGCTTTCCAGCATAAAACTTTTTAAAATATTTTCTGTATAGTTCATCATAAAGTTTATCATAATCAAAATGTGCACCGAACAGCTTATCAAGTTTTCGCATGTACTTACTTTTTATTTGACATTCATACATACAACCGTTAAAAGCTGTACGATGCAAAAAATAACCACCGGATAAATAAAGTTTTCGGGCTTGTTTTCCGGTTACAGGGCAAATAAAGTAATAAAAATATCCTTTACCTAAATTAGAATATTGAACTTTAAGAAAAACCTTATATTTTATAGGTTTATCTCTGTATTTATAATCTAAAATAATAAAATGCTGCTCTACAAAAGTATTTATTAGAAATGAAATACTTGCAGTTTCCTTGCCGTTTATACTCCAAGTAATAATACCCTTTGATATTTGATGAGGTTTTAAGTAATTCCATTCTTTTAGTTTTGTAATACTTATTTGATTTACACTATCGTACAAAGTCGGATATGTCGGAAATTTTGCCATACAAACCTAAATTATTAAGGAATAATTACTTTTCAAATAACTTAATAAGTCGTTCATGTGTGAAACTATTAAATAAGTTCCGCCGGCTCGTTCAACTTCATTTTTATATTTTATTTGTGTTTTACTCATTCGGTCTTTTTTATACTTAATTTCTATTGCAACAAAGCGACCTTTGATAATTGCTTTTATGTCGCTTGTTCCGTTTGTTCCTTGCCCTTTTACAAACATACCTTTTTCATGTGTTCTATATCCGTTTAAGGCTGTATATTGTTTGCCTTGCCGGTATGTACCGGTATTTCCTGTACGTTCTGCAAAGTGTCCTAATTGCCTTAATTTCAGTATCACTAAACGAGTTAATAAGTTTGCACCTTTTGAGTTTGAAAGTCTTTTATTTAAAGGTATTCCTGCCTTATATTTATTTAATAATGTTTGACTTTCATTATAAGCTGCATACATTATAATAAAATCTTTATATTCAATCAGTTCCGCTAATTTGCTTCTTTTAAAATGATGTTCTTTCATAATGTTTCGGTTTTAAAAGTTGGTATAATTCCGATTTGTTCAGAAAAAACTTGCTTCATTATTTCAAGTACTTTCTTATGGTGCTGTTTTTTTATTATTATGCTGTCATGTATTGTTAAAGGTATAATTTGAGCCTCAACAAGTTTCTTTGCAATACAATCAATAAAAATATAGCTTTCGATTTGTTGCATAAATATTGAAAGTGATTTATAATTTTTTCTTTTAAGAATTTCAACAACTTCAAGTATGTACGGAAATGCTTTTTTGAAAAGAAGTTTATTTTTTATGTAAGATGAGTTTTGAGAATAATAAATTTCAAATGTGATTTTTTTTATCTCATCTCTGGTTTTGTCTTTAATAACTTCTTGCAAATATTCATAAAAAAGACCGTTCTTTGTTGTTTCAATAAGCAATGATAAATTAACCAAATTTGATTTTTTTGATTTTTGGTTAAGTTTTGAAATTTTCTTTAAGCTAATAATACCAAAGGTTTTAAATGATTTATCTAATATCATATCATACATAATACCTGTACTGTGTATATTATCATAATTAATTATTGTATTAATTAGAATTGATAAAAAAAAAGGTTGAGAATTTGCCAAATCAATACTAACATAGTCGCCTTTAAAAAATTGTCTTAACTCTTTCCATAAGCTCGTTATATTAGTGTTTAATCGGTTGTTGCTTTTACTTTTAAAGAAGTATCTTAACCTTTTATCTTGTAAGTTTTGAATTGCCGCATAATGAATTAAAGCATTTTTATAGTTTTCTTTATTATCAGTAATAAATTGAAACGCTTTTTTATAGTCAAGTTCCAAATCAAAAAATTCCTTTCTCATTTCCTGCAAGTAAAAAGGCGACCTGCTGTAATGTGCTTTTTTATTTATAATTCTTTTTTGCATCTTTTTATAAAGGTTCATTTTAGGCAAAATCTTAATTTCAGTTATCTCATCTACGTTTGTATATTTCTCATTAATTTTATATCCTATTGACTTTTTACCTTTCAAATAAAATTTATCAGTTTCTAAAAAATAACCATTTTTCAATATTATTATGTATTTATCTATATTACTGACAGTTGCAGACTTGAAGAATTGCATATTAATATCAATAAAAGCGTTATTTTCTTTTACTGTAAGCATCTTATAAGACAAATAATAAATGATATAATAAAAATACACTTCACTATAATTAAAGTTGGGCGGATGCTCTTTTAAGTATGCTTTCAAATCACTTACAAAACAAGTCGGCAAATGCAGAATAAACGGCTTACTAACTCTCATCACTAAACAGGCTTAACTGATTATTCTTTTTGAATAAATCTTTATTTGTTGTATAGTAACCTGCACGGTGTTTTGATATACTACAAATACCTTTTCTTACTACTTGTATGTTATCTTGCTTTCTAAATTCAGCAACATACCTACAAATATTTGCACGTTCAATGCCTGTTTCTTTACTTACTTGTAACATTGTTTTAGGTGTTCCGGTCTGAAATACTTTGTAAACAATATTAATTTGATTATCTTTGCCTTGACTAAAAGGGGTGTTTGATGAGTTATTCATTATCGCCTCCTTTTTTTTTAAGATAATTACTTGCTTCATGTTCTATCTCATAATTAGATAGTTTTTTCCCACGCTTCACATATTCGATTAACTCAAATTTTGAAAAATACAAGCGTTTGCCTTGCTTCATTACAGGCAATTCCTTTCTACTTGTCTTCGAATATATTGTTGGAATTGTTAAGTTTAGGAATTTTGCAGTTTGTTCAACTGAAAAAAGTTGGTCTTCGGGTTCGGTTTTTTGTTGTTCGTTTTTTTCTAACAACAATTTTTCGATGTTATCCATTTTTATAGATAACTGATTTACCTGTGTAGGTAAGTTTTCAAATAATAAATCCATACTAAAATATTTTTTTAATTAAAGTACAAATTTATTAATGATATGTGTTTAATGTGCTGTTATTCAGTTTGATAAGGTTGTTTAGACAACCAAAAACAACTTACAACTTATTTTTGTATGATTTTATGTAGTTTTTTCTTAATGGATTGTAGTACCTCATCTTTATCTGTATAATTCCATTTATTCTTTTCATCAAAACATTTTCTTACTGCTTCATATTTTTTAGACTCTCCGGTTAATAATTCATAAAACCTTTTAAGACTTTTTGTCTTTGAACTTGGGATTATTTCAATAAACTCATGAATTGATTTAAGTAGGTGGATTAATGCTGCAATTTTTTTACCTCTGTCATTTTTAAAAGTATTATGAATTTCTTCAATTTTTAATAATTCAATTTTATTCAAATCGAAAAAATCTGAAAATTTAATTTCTTTTTGTTCGGTCTGTGTTCTTTCAATTGATGAGGCTTGTAATTTATCAAAATACGGTTTATACAAATCATTATTTGATAAAATAATACTCCAAGCTCTGTAAAAATAACCTTGTTTTTCTCCGTGTTCGTATGCACCTGTAATCGTTTCAATATCAGAATTTGATTTACTGCTTATAGTAAAACCTGAATTATCATTATTAAACCAATCATGTTCAAATAGAATTTTTTTATTAACATATTCAAATACTTTTTTTGAAAAATCATTTTTATCTGAATACTCATTAAGATATTTATTAATACATTCGGCTTCAAACTCATTATATCCTTTTGCAAAGCCTTTTGCATATTCCTTAAAATAGGGTGTTAAGTCTTCAAAATATTTTACTTTCTTACCATTTAATAAAAGTTCTTTTCTATATTTTAAATCAAATAATTTTTCAAGTAACGAATTTCGATTAAAATAAGCACCATAAAAAATAAATGGATATGGTATTAACATTGTTTCTTTTTTTCCGATAAATCCTTTTTCAACTGCTTTTTCATACTCTTTGTCTTTAATTAAACAAATACACGGTTTATAATAATATTCAATAATATTTCTATTTATAATTAAATTACTAAGTAAATATTCATGTGTAAATTCGTTTGGTACAATTTTATAGTTTTCATCTTCATTGCTAGAAATTATTCTTGTTATTCCATAAAAATGTGTTCTAATATCTTCTATAAATTTATTATCAATTTTTGTTAAACTTCTTTCTGAATTTTCATGTTCACTCATAGGCAATTGTCTTTCAAGATAACTTATAATATTTTCTTTAAAATTGTATTTATTCAACAATTCTAATATTGATTTATGAGTGTTGTAAGAAATCTTTAGACTTGTATTAAACTTTTTTTCAAACTCATTTCTTTTTTCATATTCTGCTATTGGTATATTATCTAATCCTAATTCTGAATATGCTTTATTAGATAATTCTAATTGATTACTGAAAATAGATTTTAATTCTTTTGTTTCACTTTCTGAAAGAACTAAATTACCACCGGATAAACGTTTTATTTCTTTTAAAATATATTTTTGTGCAGTATCTATATTTTGAAACTCATCAATTACTTTTGCGTAATCTTGAAACTTTGAAATTATTTTTGCAACTTCAAAGTTATTATGAATATTTTCTTCAATTTCATGTTTGAAATTCTTTCCGTTATTATCTGAATTATGAATTATTAATGCCATTTTTATAGTGTTTTTACATATCTAATTTAATCTTATTAGCTGCCTTACGTTTAGCCTCATCCACGATTTTAGCGTAAATCATAGTTGTTTTAAGGCTTTTATGTCCTAACATCTTTGAAACGGTTGTAATATCTGTACCGCTGAATAATTGCAAAGTTGCAAACGTATGTCTGAAACTGTGGAATGTAATGTTTTTTGTTATTCCGGCATTTCCTAACCATTGGTATAAATGTTTATTTTGAAAAGCGGAATATGTTAAGCCCTCAAAAACTTGCTGTTCCGGTTCGCCCCTTTCTTCAAGCAATGAAACGGCTTGTTCCGAAATCGGTAAAAGTTCAATATTTTTAGTTTTTTGTTGCCTGTAATCAATTGAATATCCTTGTTCGGCTTCATAAATTATTTCTTTCCAAGTCAGCTTTTTTATATCCGAAAATCTAAGACCTGTTAATGCAGAAAATAAAGAAGCACGTTTTAATAAATCATTATTGCATTCAGTTTTCACAAGTCGGTTTAACTCATCAAGTGTAAGGTATTCTTTTTTTGTGTCTTCTTGTTTTATCGGTTGTATCTTTGCGTTTATATCTTTTTCTAATTTCCCGTCTTTGTATGCCTGTCTTAATACTGCTTTTACTTTATTGAAATATGAAACGGCTGTATTAACAGAAAGTTTTGATTTATTGCTTCGCTTACTTTTTGTACTTAATAAATAGTCTTTAAAATCCTCAAAAAAACTTTCATTAAGGTCTGCAAATTTTAAATTTCCGTTGCTGAAAGAAATAATATAATTATAAGCAGAAAGCCAACTGTCATAATTTGAGCCATGCCGTTTATTCATTACTGTTTCAAAATATTTTAAAAAACTTGCTTCGCCAAGTTCTTTTTTTCTCTTTAGTTCTTTTTCGTATTCAGTATAAATTTCAGGCTTGTTTAAAAAATTCTGTCTTTTTCGTTTTATTTCTTTGGCAATATTTAAAGTATCTGTATTGTGTTTTTTTTCGCTTTCAGATAAAACAGGCAATTCTTTTATAAGTAATTTTAATTTTTCAGTATTCTTACCTTGCTTCTTTTTTTCTTTAATCTCTTTTCTTATTTCATCCTTATCAATAAATACATACATTCCTAAAAATTCCCTACGTGTCGGCTTGCCGGTTTTCGGGTGTGGTATTGCAGGGTAAAAATCTAAATACAAACTTTCTCTGTATTCTGTTATTCTCTTTTTGCGAAGTGATACTTTTATTGCCATAGCTTATGGTTTAAAACAGTTTATTTAATTCAGAACGTTTAATTCTTGTAATTCTTTGTCCTAAATTAACCGATTTGATTTGCCCCTTTTCTATTAATCTATACATTGTACGGACTGAACAACCTAATAAAATAGATGCTTCTTTTACATTTAAAAACTCTTTTTCTTGAATGTCAAATAAAGGTTTGTTAATTTTAAGTGATGTTTCTTTATTAGATGCTTGTATCTTTTTTTCTTTCATCCTTTTCTTGTAATCTTTTCGGTTACAATCCAGTGAACAGTATTTTGTTTTAGTTGTTCGGGCTGTAAACTCCTTATTACAATACACACATACTCTTTTTATCTTTATATTAGAACTCATTAAATATCATTAAATGTTATTAAGTTGCAATAAGTGTCTTTAAGTGCCATAATTTCGCCTAAAAAGGAAACATATTTGTACCTTACCTTCAAGGTACAACAAAGGTACAAAATATATCATAACAAACAATGATTATTACAAAATAAATATTAATTTTAAAACATTAAAAAAGCCCTTAAAATAGGGCTGTTTATAAGTTTATAATATGTTTTATATTTATTTATTTTGTGGTGGTTACTTTCCGATACAGAAGTTGGCAAATACGTTGCCCAAAACCTCATCTGTGGTAAACTCTCCGGTAATTTCTCCGATATATTGCAGAATTTCGCGTATGTCCTGTGCCAAAAATTCTCCGGATATATTATTTCCCAGGCCTTCCGAAACTCGTAATGATGATTGATACGCATTTTGCAAAGCATTAAGGTGGCGGATGTTTGTTATAATGGTATCACTGCTGTTTAAAGCTGAATAGTTTACCGTTTCAATCAGAAGTTCATTTAACTTATCAATATTTGTTTTATGCTTTGCGGAAATTTTAATGTATTGAATATTTTTTCCTGAAATTTTATGCAGTGAGTTTTCAGATTTATTTTTATCGATTTTATTTATAACTACAATTAATTGCTTGTTTTTTGATTTTTTTTGTATTTCGGAAATCTTTTTTTCAGCATCAGGATCTCCGGCATTAATCATAAATAATACAATGTCCGATTTTTTAATTTTATCCATTGTTCGCTCAATACCGAGAGATTCCACTTTGTCTTCGGTTTTTCTGATACCTGCGGTATCAATAAGGCGAAATAATATTCCTTTTATTGAAATTATATCTTCTACGGCATCACGCGTAGTTCCCGCAATATCCGACACAATTGCTTTATCTTCGTTCAAAAGAACGTTCAGCAGAGTAGATTTTCCGACATTCGGTTCACCGACAATTGCAACCGGAATACCTTTTTTTATAACATTCCCGAGTTCAAAAGAATGTATTAAATCGGAAATATGTTTCTGAATATCACCGATAAGTTTTTTCAGGGCTTTTCTGTCGGCAAATTCAACATCTTCTTCACTAAAGTCAAGTTCTAATTCAATAAGCGTAATAAATTTCAAAAGTCGGCTTCTTAATTGCTGCAAATCGGAAGAGAAACCACCGCGCATCTGTTGCATTGCAACTTTATGAGCCGAAGCAGACTCTGAAGCTATCAAATCTGCAACTGCTTCTGCCTGCGACAAGTCCATCTTTCCGTTAAGATATGCTCTTTGGGTATATTCTCCCGGACCGGCAAAGCGTGCACCGTTTTTTATCAGCAAATTCAAAATTTTCTGTTGAATGAAAAGAGAACCGTGACAGGAAATTTCAACAGAGTCTTCTCCGGTATATGAATGCGGAGCTTTAAAAATACTTATTAAAACTTCATCGATTATTTCCTTGTTATCATTTATTGTTCCGAAACGAATTGAATATGGGTTAAATTCTAAACTTGCTTTTTTCGGTCTGAAAACTTTTGTAATAATCTCAAAACTTTCTCTGCCGGATAATCTTATAACGGCAACAGCACCGCTTCCGGGTGGTGTTGCAACAGCTGCTATGGTATCATCAAACATTTTATTTTGCAAGAATGTCATTTACTCGAAGTAATTCCTCTCCGACATTACGTTTTCCTTTTATTGTTTTATTAAAAGGAACAAGAGTAACTTCATGATTAGTATAACCGACCATAACGCTTCTTTGATTATCAATCAAAGCATCAACAGCAGCAACGCCCAATCTGCTGGAAAGATACCTGTCAAAAGCAGAAGGAGAACCGCCTCTTTGCATGTGCCCCAGTATATTTACCCTGATACCATGGTTTTTATATTTTCTTCCGAATTTTTTAGCCACTTCATTAGCACCGCCGATATTATTTCCTTCGGCAACAATAATAATATTAGAGCTTTTTTCAGTATTTTTCAGAAGTTCTTCTAATTTTTTTTCCTGTCCCTCAACTTCAGGAATTAAAACCATTTCGGCTCCGGTGGCAATACCTGCTTTTAAAGCAATAAATCCTGCATCACGCCCCATTACTTCAACAAAAAAAGTTCTGTCATGAGAAAATGCCGTATCTTTAATTTTATCAATAGCTTCAGTAACCGTATTCAAAGCTGTATCAAAACCAATCGTATAATCTGTTCCGAACATATCATTATCAATGGTACCTGGCATTCCTACAAAAGGAATATCGTATTCCTGCGAAAAAATTCCTGCACCTTTAAAACTCCCGTCTCCGCCTATTACAACAACAGCATTTATTTCGTGTTTTTTTAAATTATCGTATGCTTTTTGCCTTCCTTTCGCAGTTTTAAATTCTTCGCTTCTTGCCGTTCGAAGAATTGTACCGCCTCGTTGAATAATATTCCTGACTGATTTTGACTTCAATTTAATAAAATCATTTTCAATCATTCCCTGATATCCTCTGTTAATTCCCATAATTTCCAAATTATGGGCAAGGGCGGTTCGAACAACTGCCCTGATTGCAGCATTCATTCCGGGGGAATCTCCTCCGGATGTAAAAACAGCTATTTTTTTAATTTTATTCATAGTCTAATCACTTGTCATTATAAATAAAGGGTTCATTTCAAAACTCTTATAATAAGGTCTTAATCTTTTGGTATTATAAAATTTATCAATTTGTATTATTTTTGATTTGCTTGTAACAACATCTATAGGTACATTATCATATCTCCCGTTTTTAAGAACGACTAATCTTCCGTGAACTCCTTTTAAAATAAGATCTAATGCAAGATTACCGTATGCCATCGGAACAATTGAGTCAATAGCATCCGGATCACCGCCCCGCACCAAATAACCTAATTTCTGATTAATAACATTAATCTGTTTTCCTTTGTTCAATTGAGGGGATAATTCTTTTAACTTAGCAGAGACTATTTCTCCGATACCTCCGAGTTTTGCATGTCCGTATTGATCTTTTTCTGCATCTTTAAAAATCATTTCTCCGCCTTTAAACATTGCACCCTCAGAAACTAAAACAACCGAATATTTACTCGGGTTTTTGTACCTGTCCTCAATTAATAATTGAGTTAAATTGTCAATATCAAATTTATGTTCGGGAATAACACATCGATTTGCCGCCCCTGCCATTGTCGGTATCATAGCCGTAAATCCTGCATATCTGCCGAAAACTTCTATAACTAAGAAACGTTCGTGGGAACCTGCCGAAGTTCTTAAAGTATTTGTCATATTAATTGTTCGAGTAACACAAGTACTGAAACCGATACAATAATCGGTACCCGGAACATCATTATCCATTGTTTTGGGCATGGCAACAACTTTAAATCCTTCTTTATACAGTCGAACAGCATAACTTAAAGTATCATCTCCGCCGATAGGAATTAAATAATCAATACCCAACCAAGCTAAGTTCTCTAAAACTACTTCCGTCACATCATTAATTTCATCAGAATACCTTGACCGAAGATGTTCGGGAACACGTCCTTTAGGCAAATGACTCGGTTTTGTTCTTGAACTGTGTAAAAATGTACCTCCGGTTCTTCCTGCTCGATTTACAATTTTTTCGGTAAGCTCAATAAAATTATTACTGTTATCTGCTTGTTTATCTTGTTTCAATTCCACAATACCGGCCCATCCTCTTCTTAATCCGATTACTTTATAACCTTCTCTGATTGCACGTATTGTAATTGCACGTATTGCCGGGTTTAATCCGGGAACATCGCCCCCTCCGGTAAGAATGGCAATTATACCTTTTGTTTTCTTAGTCATTTTACTATAATTTTATTTTTACTCTTTTTAATGAAATATTTCTTATTTGTGCGTGTTTGCTTACTGTTCCGTTACTATGGTCTAAAATCCAACCGGAAATATATTTTAATTTTTTATTCGGATTTGTTCTGATTTTAACGTCAAAATCTTCAAATTTTCCGTCTTTTACCATTGTACCGTTAGAATTTACATCCTTAGTTCCGTCAAAATAATTTGCAATAATAGTCATTCTTTGGTTTACGGAATGATCATCAGGGAAAATTTTTATTTTTGCCTTCAAAATATATGTCCCCTGTTTTCGAGCAGTAATTTTAAAAGGAATAGGATTTTTTTTACCGTCTTCAGGTAAGTTCCAATTTGTTTTTAAAGTCCATAATTCAGATGTATCTCGCATTTTTCTTTTTTCCAGCTCTTTCTGTTTGTCTGTATCGGCCAAGACCTGCAATTTTTTTTCTTTTTCTTTAAAATAGGATTGTACGGAATTATAAATTTCAAGATATTTTTCATTATGCACAGCATAATAATCAATAGTTTTACGAAATTTCTCTCGAGAAACTTTATGTTTCTTCAAAATATAATTATATAAACTTACAGAATCTGTCTTTTGTTTTTTAGCTTGCAAGTTTTTAAATTCTATTATCCCGTCTGCTTTATGAATATCAATCAAAATATTAATAAAATCTTCATCTTTTAATATGTCTCTTTTCTTAATTTTATTATTACAAGCTAAAAATAAAACAACACTTATAATTAATATATATTTGTTCATTCTCATTAATTTAATTCATAATAATTCAACTCTCGAAAATAACATTTTACATTAAAAAATGCAAAGGTATAATAATTTATAATCATTCTAAATGTAAAATTTACAGTTATTTTTTCAAATTTTATAATTTTGGGAAATCTCAATAAAATATATTTATATCTTTTTATAAAAATTAATACCTGATGAAAAGTAAAAATACTCACGCCGAAAAAAATAACAAAAAATCAACATCACGCAGAAATTTTCTAAAAAAAGGATTATTAGCCGGTGCCGGAACTGTTTTGGGTGCCGGAGTTGTCGGATCTTTTGATGCCTTTGCCGAAGGCGGAGACTCAATAAAGGTTTTAGGTCCTGACGGAAAAATATTAACCGTTGACAAATCCCATCTTAAAGAAATAGGAGCACGAACCGAAGCTCAAATGCAAACAGAAGGCAGAACAGGTATTCCGGGAAGAAGATGGATTAAAGTAATTGATTTAGGCAAATGCAGAAATGCTCGAATGTGTGTGGCAGCATGCCAACATGCACATCAGTTAAAACCGGAACAATATCATGTGAATGTACTGCGTATGGACAGAGAAGGGGAAACAGCACCTTTTTTTATGCCCAAACCGTGTCAACATTGTGACGACCCGCCATGTACAAAAGTTTGTCCTGTTGATGCCACATTCAAAAGACAAGACGGTCTGGTATTAATTGATAATGAAAGATGTATCGGATGTCGGTTTTGCATTGCCGCCTGCCCCTACTCTGCCAGAATATTCAACTGGACAGAACCCCGGGATGCTGAAAAATATAAAGATGTTGAATATGATGTTGAATTGAATGTTCCGCAAAAAAAAGGAACGGTCTCAAAGTGCTTATTTAGTGCCGATCTTTTAAGAGAAGAGAAAATGCCTTATTGTGTAACTGCCTGCCCTAACGGAGTTTATTGGTTCGGGGACGAAAACGAGAATGCAGTAACTAACGGAACAACAAAGGAAACTGTTAATTTTAAAAAACTTTTAAAAGATAATGCTGCTTATGTATTATTGCCGGAATTAGGAACAAAACCAAGGGTTTACTATCTTCCTGAAAAGAACAGATTGTTTCCCTATAAATATAACGGAAGTACAGAACTAAAAAAAGAACATAATTCATAAATACAATATAACAATACTAAATTAAAAAATTATGTCTGAAGTAATACATAAAGACAACAAAAAGTCTTTAAGCAAAATTGTTGATGATCTTACAAAACCACTAAAAAGACATTACGGATTCACTCCCTGGATACTGTTTCTTACAGCAATTATGGCTCTCGGAATATGGGCATACATCATTCAAATCAGAGACGGATTGGGCGTTACCGCTATGAGAGACTATGTTTCTTGGGGTTTGTATATTGCAAGTTTTATTTTCTTTATTGCTACAGCTTTAATAGGAATGTTAATAAGTGCGGTTTTGGGTTTAATCGGAATTAAATGGATAACTCCCATTGCCAGAATTGCGGAAATGATCGCAATAGGTTTTGCAATGTGGGCAGGTTTGATTATTATTTTTGATATGGGTCGCCCTGACAGAGTATTAAATATATTCTTACACGGACGTATTCAATCTCCGATTGTGTGGGATATTACGGTAGTAACAACTTATGTTGCAATAAGTCTCATACTTTATTTACTGCCGTTGATTCCTGATATTCCTTTCTTAAAAAAAACAATGACGGATCAACCCAAATGGAAACAAAAAATATATGCTGTTTTATCATTCGGATTTAAAGGGCATACGGAACAATACAAACTAATTAAGCGATTAACAAGAATAATGGCTATACTTATTATTCCTGTTGCACTTGCTATTCATACGGTTACATCTTGGTTGTTTGCTTTAACTTTAAGAGTCGGCTGGGATTCGACCATCTTCGGTCCGTATTATGTTACCGGGGCATTTGTTACCGGCGGTGCTGCCGTATTAATTGCAATGTTTATTTTCAGCAGAGACTTTCGGTTAAAAGAATACATTACTGATTTTCATTTTGACAAAATGGGCAAATTATTGGTACTTTTAATGCTTGTTTATTTATATTTTAACATCAATGAATATTTGGTACCGGCATATAAAATGAAAACACTTGACGAACATCATTTATTCGGCTTATTTACTGGCAAGTTTGCATTAATGTTTTGGACCGTTCAGTTGGGCGGATTAATAATCCCGATTATTTTGATGCTGTTCAAAAAAATGAGACGACCGACACCTTCATTAATAATCGGAATTGCTGTAGTTACAGGTGCTTTCTTTAAACGTTATTTAATAACAATTCCCACATTATTACATCCGCATTTACCGATTCAAAACGTACCGGCTGAATTTTCAACATATTGGCCCACCGCTTTTGAATGGTCAATTACGATGATGGCTGTTGCCGGAGCTGTTTTGATTATTACAATATTGGCAAAATTATTTCCGATAATGCCGATTTGGGAAATTGCTCATGAAGAGGGAATTACTAATGAAGAAATAAACAAATTTGTTGAAGAAAAAAACAACTAAATATTCTGTTTAATTGATAAAAATATTACAATGAAGCATATTTTAAAACCTCGAAAAACGACATTCATTTTTATTCTGCTGATACTTTCTTTTTCAGTAAATGCACAATGGAATATTCCTGATTATGCAAAAAACACAAAACTTCCGACAGAACCGACCTATAAGTTGACAGAAACAGGGAAACAACTTTTTATAAAAAATTGTATTCAGTGCCACGGTTTGCCGGGAGAAGGAAAAAATAATACAGCAATAAATGCACCCGATTTGGGTACTGCTGATTACCAATCAAAACATAATGCCGGACAATTTTATTATCAGTTTAATGAAGGAATGGGATTTATGCCGTCTTTTAAAGATAAATTAAATAAGGATGATAAATGGAGCATAACATTTTATGTAAAAAGTTTTGATAAAGGGTTTAAAATTACAGGTGAGAAAATTAAAGCCGAAAACTGCGTTATTGATTTTAAAACAGAAGATTCTGCCAGAACTTTAATTGCAACTGCAAATATTATTGATAAAAACGGCATTTCAAAACCGGCAGAAGGTGTTGAAATCAATTTCTTTGTAAAACGAATTTTCGGAAATCTCCCTATTGGCGAAACAGTTATTACCGACCAAAACGGAACAGCTGTTTTTAAATTCCCGGATAATATTCCCGGTGATGAAAACGGAAAAATAAAAATAATTGCAAAATTTAAGGATTCTGATGCATACGGAACAGCAATGAAATCTGCCGAACTGAATTGGGGAACACATTTACATTTTGTGAATCCTGTTTTGGAAAGAACTCTCTGGGGACCCAATAACCGTGTACCCTTATGGCTCCTGTTATCATTTCTTATTGTAACCGGCAGTGTATGGCTCACTATTTTTTATGTAGTTTTCCAAATTACTCAAATAAAAAAAGCAGGGAAATAAATCTAAAAATACCACAGAAAAAAATTTCTTCCTGTGGTATTAATTTTGATAAAAACCTGTAACAGTTATAACTATTCAAGTTAATATTTATTTGCTTTCCGTTATATCTCTTAACTTTCGGTGCTTAATACTTGCAAAGATAAATAAAAGAATAAATAAACCGATTGTAATCCACGCCCAAATCGGAAATACAACAGATCCTCCTTGTGCATAACTATGCAGTCCTTTTGAGAAATAAAAATTTACACCTACGAATGTCATAATCACACTCCCGAAAGCAATCACTGAACTTATATTAAAAAGTAAGCGTCCTTTAAGTCCGGGAACAAGTCTTAAATGTAATACAATTGCATAAACAATAATAATAATAAGTGCCCATGTTTCTTTGGCATCCCAACCCCAATATTTACCCCAAGATTCATTTGCCCATACTGCTCCGAGAAATGTTCCTATGGTTGCCAATACAATACCGATTGTAAGGTTCATTTCGTTAATATTGGTCAGCTCCTTAATCGTATAATCTAAGCGTATTGCATTTTTTTTATTTTTCAACACATACATAAACAGATTTAATAATCCGAGAACAAATCCCAGCCCCAAAAAGCCGTAACTTATTACAATAACGGCAACATGAATAATGAGCCAATAGGATTTTAATACAGGCTGAAGGTTTGTCAGTTGCGGATCATAACTACTGAAGCCTGCTGTAAGCATTACAAAAAAAGCTAAAAGAGCGGTTGCAGCCAGTGTAATTTTAGAATATTTCATAAAAATAAAACCGGCCATAAGTCCGCCCCAAGCCACAAATATAAGGGCTCCGTAGCCGTTGCTCCAAGGTGCATGTCCCGACAAATACCATCTTAAACCTAAGCCGAAAGTATGGTACAGAAAGGCTGCTGCCAGAAGTACAATAAAGAAATTAAGCGAAAACCGTAAAAGTTTAGCCGGATTCTCAACAAAGTGATTAAAAAATGCTAATACTATAAGAACTAAACTCAAAATCATATAAATATAAATTAACATTGAAAAAATATTTGCTTTGTTATAAAAAATTTCAACATTAACTTTCTGTTTAGAGGGTAAACTTTCGTGAGAAGTCAATTGTCTCTGAATTGTACTTATATAACCTAATAATTTATTCGGTTGTGCATAATTATCGTTAATTTTCGCTTGTTTTACACTTTGAAAATATGATTGAAGTATATTGCTGTAATTCAAAACATTTAAATTCAAATCGTCATTAATAATTTGTAAACTTCCGGTTAAAGGCATAAGAGATAAAGAATCATCAATGCTAAGCCATTTATGATTTTCAGAGTTCTGCTCCGGAAATATTTTAAGCATAGAACCTCTTACAGTCATCATAAAAATATTCAGCCTTTCCTCTACATTTATTATTTCTTTGTCAAAACCTGTTCTTTCTGATACATCGGTTCGGTATGCCTTTCCGGATAAATCTGACAATTTATATTGATGTTGTTCATTAAAAAAATCGTTATACGACGCATATTTTCCCGTAACACCAATTATATTCCTGAGGGCTTCATTTTTTATATAAATAATTTTTTGATTTTCCCAATACTGAGGTTCAACCATCATATCCAAAAATACTTGCATTGCATTTAGTGAGCCTGTTCCGTCAATTTTAATTGAATTTTTTTTCGAAATCTTATGAACAACATCTAAAGCCATTGTATGCACAGGTTCAAAACGACCGTCGAAAGTTTGAACAATCAAATGTCCGAATTTATCGGCATGCTGCTTATTAACAGGTTGTTGAGAAAATGCAGTATTGCTTACGGCAAATAAAAGAATAATAACCGATGTAATTATTTTTCTTCCTTTTTTTGAGTTTTTCACTTCATTTTTGAGAGCTGTAAATCTGGATTTTTTTGAAAAGAAAACGATTATAAAACCCGCTAATAAAAGAATGTATGAAAAATATGTAATAAATGTTCCTACACTGTCGCGGCTTACGGATAATATGGTCCCTTTTTCGTCTCTGTCATAAGAAGACTGAAAAAATCGGTATCCTCTGTAATCCAAAATATGATTCATATAAATTCTGTATTTTTTATTAATATTATGTTGTTTATCAATTAGTGTAACATCACTTTCATAAGATGAAGGACTCATTGAACCGGGATATCTGTCAAGAACAAAATCATTGAGATACAACGAAAAAGGTAATGTAATTTGTTTGCTTCCGAAAGCAAGTTTTAAAGGTAAACCGTCAATATCATAGGTCTTTAAATCAGCAGTGTATCCTTTGCCTCCAAAAATCGGAATTTCGTGTTTTTTTCCGTTAAATTCGACATCTGCAATAATAGCATCAACTGTTTGCGTATTTGAATTTCCGGGGACATAAACTATTTTTGCTTTTTTATAAAAATGCGTTAACAGAAACAGAAGATTACCGCTTTGATATACCGTATTAGTCAAAAAATTAACCGAATTATTACTTTGAATCGAATCCGGATTATTTCCTTGTCCGGTGCTTGTAAATAATTCTTTATTTGAAATAATCCTAAGCTCCTGAGCATTTGAACCTGAAATATTAATTGCCGTTGTGTCGGTCGCATTATTAAATGCAATTTTGTAACCTTCAATATTTTTTATTTCTCCGTCAAAAATATATGTGTTATGCACTTGATTATTAAGAGAATATCTAACAGTAATCATGTCAGTGCCGTCACTTTGATTTTCCTGAACTTGTTCTTGTGCATTCGGAATATAATCTTTAAGTGTTATTTTTACATCCCCCTTTAGTTTTGAAGAAAAATGAAATTTGAACGGATGTTTTTTGAATGATTTATTATTAATACGAAAATCGTAATTATAATCATCTGCGGGAGATGATATTAAAAAATACGGCTCATTCGTATAAACTTCAGAAGATGTGCTTCCTTCACGGATATGCATTGTGCCCTCAAATCCGATATATCTTGTTGCGGCAGCTCCGATAATCATAACAATAAATCCTACATGAAAAAGAAAGCCGCCGATACGTTCAATTTTGTACAATTTAAATACAACAATACTTCCTATCATATTAATAACGATTAACAGAAGTATAAATTCAAACCAATGTGCATTGTATATTAATACTTTAGCGGCAGATGTATCATATGAATTCTCTATAAATGTAGCGGCACCAAGTGCAAAAGCCGTAATAAAAAGCAGAATTAAAGTAAATTTTGATGATATAAAACTTTCCAGAAATTTTTTCATAAATTTATTTTTTAATTAAATAAAACAGACAAAAATATATAAATAAGCTGTAATTAAAAATCACAGTAAAATTATTTTTTGAATACAATATTACAATTATTATTTATTTTTGTATATGATAAATATCATAAATTTTAATAAGATTAATATAAATTTTTTATATAACTTGCGCCAATATTTTTATTTTATTAATCCCTGTAAACCAACCCAAAATGAAACAAATTATAGGAAGTATTGTAATAATGTTAACTTTAATGTCATGCCAAAATAACAATACGAAACAACCGGCAGAAAATCTCGGCAATACACACAAAGTAACAGTATTAGATGTTCTGCAAACGCTTAATTATACTTATCTTTATGTAAAAGAAAACGGTGTTGATTTATGGCTTGCAGTACCTAAAACTACAGCTCAAAGAAATGATGTTCTCTATTATGACGGCGGTATGTTAATGACAAATTTTCACAGTAAAGAATTAAATCGAGATTTTGACAAAGTCCTTTTTCTGGACGGTGTAAGAAAAACTTTAAAACCCGAAACTGCAGTTGTTTCAAATGCACACGGAACAAAAATGTCTCAAAGCAGAATACCGAAAATTAATAAAGAAAAAATTAACATTAAACCTATTTCCGGCAGTATTTCTATTGAAGACTTATACAAAAATAAAACAGAATATGCGAATAAAGTAGTTATTATCAAAGGAAAAGTTACTAAGTTTAATGAAGCAATAATGAATAAAAATTGGGTTCATATCCAAGACGGCACTGAATTCAACGGTAATTTCGATTTGACAGTAACAACACAAGCAGTTGTTAAAGTAGGTGAAACAGTTGTTTTTAAAGGAAAAATTGCTTTAGATAAAGACTTTGGGTACGGCTACTCATACAAAGTATTAATGGAAGACGGTATATTACAATAACAAATTAACAGTTTACCGCATTACTCAAGAAAATATCAGATTTGCATAAGTTCCGTTAATCAACTGTGTGATTTAGATAATCAGGGAATTTCAGCAAATTTAAATACATTCGAAAACAGTATGTTATGTGATTTTATTGTTGCATATTATCCTGTTTTTGTATGAAAATATCAATTTTCGAGGTATTTGACTGAGAATATTGTTGTAAATTTCTATAAAAAAATCCCTAACCAAAATATTTGGGGACATTCAGTAAATATCTAACTGTTTAAAACTAAGATAAATAGTTAATAACTTTTTAAGAAATATACCCCGAAATTGGCATAAAATGCG
>JAADGE010000051.1 GCA_013152535.1 Chlorobiota bacterium | reverse complement strand
GGAGCCATAATTATCGGTAAATCAATATTGAAAAGTTCAGTAAGTTTTGTTGAAATCATATTTTAATTTTAAAAAATTCCGAAAAGTTCAGCATCAATTTTATCAATTACTTCGCTTAAATCTTTCGGATTATTGGCGAAATCTTTATCATTAACATCTAAAATCATTAATTTTCCGAGGTCGTAATCTGTAATCCAAGCTTCGTAACGTTCGTTTAAACGTGTAAGATAATCGATTCGGATACTGTTTTCATAATCTCTGCCTCTTGCTTGAATTTGTTTGACAAGTTTGGGAATATCAGCTCTCAGATAAATTAATAAATCAGGCGGCTGAATAAAGGAGCTCATAAGTTTAAACAACGATTGATAATTTTCAAAATCTCTGGTAGGCATTAAACCCATTGAATGCAGGTTTGGTGCAAATATGCGGGCATCTTCATATATGGTACGATCCTGAATGACTGTTTTTCCTGATTTTCGAATATCAATAACCTGATTGAATCGGCTGTTTAAAAAATACACTTGTAAACTGAAAGACCAGCGTTGCATATCTTCGTAAAAATCACTTAAATACGGGTTCTCATCAGCATCTTCAAAACGTGCTTCCCATTTGTAATGTTTGGATAAAATTTCAGTTAAAGTAGTTTTTCCCGAGCCGATATTGCCCGATATTGCAATGTGTCTGCTGTTTTCTACGTTTTTATACATCTTAATATTTTATGGATTTTGAACTTCTAAAAGTAATAATTTAATAAGTTTTATCCGAATTTTTTGATTGATTGTTGAAAAAAACAGGAGGCTTTTCGAAAAATAGTTCCTGTTAAACAGTGCAAATTATTAAATACGATTATCCGATGACAATAAATGTTGTTTCAATATTTTTAAAGGCTGTTTTAAACTTACGGTATAAATATCTTTTTTCAGTTAATTAAATTTCTTTACATATTTAAAACACAATTAATCCGGTTCAAACAAAAAAATCCCTGCAAGTTCAGAATACTTTGCAGGGATTAATATTTATTGTTGATAGAATTCAATCGGGTCGCAGGTACACATCAGGTGTCTGTCGCCGTAGGCATCGTCAATTCTGCCGACCGGAATTTGAAATTTATTTTCTCTGATATGCGGTAAAGGAAATGCGGCTTGTTCTCTTGAATATGGGTGTTCCCAAGTGTCGGCAATCAATGTTTGCTCACTGTGAGGCGCATTTTTAAGTACATTGTCGGTTTTGTCGGCTTTCCCGGTTTTTACATCCTGAATTTCATTATAAATTGAAATCATTGATTGAATAAAAATATCCATTGCTTCTTTCGATTCGCTTTCAGTGGGTTCTGTCATTAATGTTCCGTGAACCGGAAATGAAAGTGTAGGTGCATGAAAACCGTAATCCATCAGGCGTTTTGATATGTCCGTTTCACTAATGTCTGCTTCGTTTTTAAAATTACGAGCTTCTAAAATCATTTCATGAGCCACATAGCCGTTTACACCGGTATAAACAATATTAAAATATTTTTTTAAAGATGCCGCAATGTAATTTGCATTTAGAACGGCGGCTTTTGTTGAAGCAATTAGTCCTTGTTTCCCGAGCATTTTTATGTAACCGTGAGTAATCGGCAAAATACTCGCACTCCCGTACGGAGCAGCAGTTACGGCATGATTTGCTTTTTTGCCTCCGGTTTTAACGATTACGTGTCCGGGTAAGAAATCTGCCAAATGTTTTGCAACGGCAACGGGTCCTACACCCGGTCCGCCTCCGCCGTGAGGAACAGCAAAGGTTTTATGTAAATTCAAATGACAAAGATCTGCACCAACGGTTGCCGGATTGGTAATGCCGACTTGTGCATTCATATTGGCACCGTCCATATATACTTGTCCTCCGTTATTATGAATAATGTTACACATTTCAATAACGTCGCTTTCAAAAACTCCGTGTGTCGAAGGATAAGTTATCATAAATGCAGCAAGAGTTTCTTTGTATTCTTCGGCTTTGGTTTTTAAGTCATTAATGTCAATATTACCTTTATCATCACAATTTACAACCACAACTTTCATTCCTGCCATAACAGCACTTGCCGGATTTGTTCCGTGAGCCGATGAGGGTATCAATACAGTTTTTCGTTGATTTTCTTTATTATTAATGTGGAAAGCTCGAATAATCATTAAACCGGTATATTCGCCGGCGGCACCGGAATTCGGTTGAAATGTAATATCATCAAAACCGGTTATTTGGAGTAAATCGTGTTTTAAATCATCCAGAATTTCCATATAACCTTTTACTTGATTTTTAGGAACAAATGGGTGAATTTCTCCGAGTAACGGACTGCTTAAAGGCATCATTAAGCTTGCAGGATTAAGCTTCATTGTGCAGGAACCGAGAGAAATCATTGAATGTGTTAAGGAAATATCTTTGCGTTCCAGTTTCTTTATGTAACGCATCATATCAGTTTCGGAATGATATTTTTTAAATACATCTTGTTGCAGAAAGTTTCCGGTTCGTTTAAAATGATTATCAAAAGAAATTTCTTCTTTAAGTTCTTTTATATTCAATAAATCTGTTCCTGCTGCAAGTGAAAAAATTCGGATAATTTTATTGAGATCATATATTGAAGTTGTTTCGTCAATGCTTATTAAAATTTCATTGTCTGAAAAATAGTTTAAGTTGACTTTTTTCTTGGATGCAATTTTCTTTAATTCTTTTATTTCAACTGATTTCGGAATTTTTATTTTAATAGTATCAAAGAAGTTTTTTGTTTCAATTTTGTATCCTGATTTTTTCAGAATGTTTGCTAATTTACTTGTTTTTGAGTGAATGTCGAAAGCAATATTTTGCAAACCTTTTTCACCGTGATATACGGCATACATTCCTGCCATTGTTGCTAAAAGAGCTTGTGCAGTGCAAATATTTGAAGTTGCTTTTTCTCTTTTAATGTGTTGTTCGCGAGTTTGTAAAGCCATTCTATAGGCAATGTTTCCGTGAATATCTTTTGAAATACCGATTATGCGACCGGGAATTTTGCGTTTAAACTTTTCGTAGGTTGCAAAATATGCGGCATGCGGACCGCCGTATCCCATCGGGATTCCGAGACGTTGGGTTGAACCCAAAACAATATCGGCACCAAGTTGTGCAGGAGGTGTAAGAATTGCTAAACTTAAAATATCGGCTGCAACACTTAAAAGTAATCCTTTTTCGTGTAATTTCTGAGCAAAGCCGGAAAAATCGGGAATTTCACCGTCGGCACCCGGGTATTGTATTAATGCTCCGAAAATTTTATTATGAATTTTAAAAGTTTTAAAGTTGCCGGTTTCAATAATAATACCGAGAGGTTCTGCTTTTCCGATTAAAACATCTAATGTTTGAGGAAAAATATTTTCATCAACAAAATAAACATTAACACCATTTTGAATGTCTTTTTTGTTACGATTATGTGCCGTCATAATCATTGCTTCAGCAGCAGCTGATGCTTCATCAAGTAATGATGCGTTAGCAATTTCACAGCCTGTCAGTTCGGTAATTACTGTTTGAAAATTTAACAACGCTTCTAATCTGCCTTGCGAAATTTCGGCTTGGTAGGGAGTGTAAGACGTGTACCAAACCGGATTTTCAAAAATATTTCGTGAAATGACAGCAGGCGTAACGGTATTATAATAACCTTGTCCGATGTATGTTTTGAATATTTTATTTTTTGCAAGTATCTTTTGAATGTATTTTTGATAGTCATATTCGCTCATCGGTTCTTCCAACTCCAAATCTTTTTTTAAAAGAATAGCATCCGGAACGGTTTTTTTAATTAATTCATCAATTGATGACAGTCCGATTACGGAAAGCATTTCTTTAATGTCTTTTTCACGAGGACCTATGTGTCTGTATTTAAAATCTGATGTTTGCATAATTGCTGTATCTTATAAATAAATAATAAATGCAAAATTAAAAAGTTCGTTTGTCTTTTCTTTGAATATATATATTAAAAAACATATTTAATAACATAAATGTATAAAATGTTGATATTAACAGAAATTTTTCTATGTGTATTTTTCGTCATTTAAAAAAGGATTGTGATGCTTTTCAAAACCGATATTTGTTTCGGGTCCGTGTCCGGGATAAACATTCATTTTTTCCGGTAAGTTGAATAATTTTGTTTTAATTTGAGAAATTAAAGTTTCGTAATTTCCTCCGGGTAAATCAGTTCGCCCTATACTGCTTTTAAAAAGTACATCACCAACAATTGCAAAATTATCTTCAATATTATAAAAAACCAAACTTCCGGCAGTATGCCCCGGAACATGCAAGGTTTTTAATTCGGAAAAGCCGAACTTAATAAGGTCGTTTTCATTAATATATTTTTTTATAGGATAGGGTTCTTTCATTTGTATTCCGTATAAATGTGCTGCATTTAAAGCGTTGTTAATGTTATTTTCTTCTTCTTTATGAGCTTCGGTTTCTAAATTAAAGGTGTCCGCAATAAATTTATTTCCGAAAATGTGGTCGAGATGGCAATGTGTGTTTAATAATTTTACGGGTTTTAATCGGTTTTCTTTTATAAAATTAAGCAAATAATCTTGTTCTTGTTTATTATTACAGGCAGGATCAATGATGATACATTCTTTGGATTTATCGTAAAGAATATATGTATTTACCTCAAAAGGGCTGAATGTAAATCGTTTTAATTGCATAGTTTGGTTTTTATAATTTCTCAAATATAAAAATATTTGTTTATTTTGAACTTTAAGTTATAAAACAGATGAACATTAATTCAAAAATATATATTGCCGGAAATACGGGATTAGTCGGCAGTGCGATTGTAAGGAATTTACAATCAAAAGGGTATGAAAATTTGATATTTACTCCGCATTCCGATTATGATTTAACAGACACTAAAGAAGTAAAAGATTTTTTTAAAAAGGAGAATCCTGAAATTGTTTTTTTGGCAGCAGCAAAAGTCGGAGGTATTGTTGCAAATAATACTTATCGTGCAGAATTTATATACGAAAATCTTCAAATTCAGAATAATATTATTCATCAATCGTATTTAAGCGGTGTTAAGAAATTAATTTTTCTCGGCAGTTCGTGTATTTATCCAAAAAACAGTCCGCAACCGATGAAGGAAGAGTATTTATTAAGTTCTGAACTTGAATATACAAATGAGCCGTATGCCGTTGCAAAAATTGCCGGAATAAAAATGATTGAAAGTTATAATTTGCAATACGGAACAAACTATCTGGCTGTGATGCCGACAAATTTATACGGTTACAACGATAATTTTGATTTGGAAAAATCGCATGTTCTGCCGGCATTAATACGCAAAATGCACTTGGCGAAAGCTTTGAATGAAGATATTTTTTGTTTTGTGAGACAAGATTTGAATAAGATGCCGATTGACGGTATCAGCGGAAGCGATGAAAAAGCAAATATTGTTCGAGTTCTTAAAAAATACGGTATCACAAAAAAATCTGTAAGGTTGTGGGGCAGCGGAAAACCGAGAAGAGAATTTTTGCATGCTGATGATTTGGCTGATGCAACAGTTTTTATTGCTGAGAACATTGATTTTAAAGATATTTTAAAAAATAATTTTAATGTTGAAAATCCACAGTTTCCGCTTACAAATGTAGAAGTACGAAATACGCACATTAATATCGGAACAGGTAAAGATATTTCGATAAAAGAACTTGCCGAAATGATTAAGAATGATGTAACGGGTTACAGGGGAGAACTTATTTGGGACGAAAGCAAACCGGACGGTACGTTTCAAAAACTGCTTGATGTCAGTAAATTACATGCATTAGGATGGAAAGATAAAATAGATTTGTTATCGGGAATAAAATATGTTTACGAAAGATATAAATAGAGATATCCGGCAAATGGCAGATGCCTGTTAATCATATTTTGTGTATTTTGAGGTCGGATGCCGCAACTTGCAAAATAATCGGTGATTTTAAAAAAACTTTGCATTTCCAGAAAGTCCCTCCTTAATTTTCCTAAATAATATCAATTGTTTGTATGAATTTTCACACCAATTACTAATATATCATCAATTTGTTCTAAAGTACCCCTCCAAGTATTAATTACACGTTTTAAAATATTTTTTTGTTCGGTAAGTGGTTTTTCATAATTATTTAAAAGCATATGACGAAATCTCCGATATTTGAATTTTTTTTCTTCAGGTCCGCCGAATTGATCGACATAACCGTCAGAAAATAAATAAATCATATCATTTTCTTCAATATTAATCATATGATTTGTGTATGAACCGTAAGTTAAATAGTTGATTGGTGAAACAGAAAAACGATCTCCTTTGATTTCGTGAATTTTATCATCGCGAATAAGATACATTTGATTCATTGCTCCGGCAAATTCAACAATATTTTTATTTTTGTGTACGGCAATTATGCTGAGATCCATGCCGTCTTTTAATTTGTGTCCGTGTTCTTCATTTCGAAACATTGAATAAATTCCCCTGTTTAAATGGTCTAATATTTTTGAGGGTGTGTTAATTCCTGATTCGGTAATATTTCTGAGTAAATCTAATCCGATAATTGACATAAATGCTCCGGGTACACCGTGTCCTGTACAATCAACAGCAGCTATGAAAATTTTATCTTCGGTTTCTTCAATCCAATAAAAATCGCCGCTTACGATTTCTTTTGACATAAATAAAACAAAAGAATCGGGAATGATTTTTTTGATTTGTTCATTTGTAGGAATAAGTGCATTTATAATACCTGATGCATAACGCATACTTTCGGCAATATTATTATTTTTAATTGCTAATAATTCCTTTTGTTTTTCAACTTGTTTTGCTGCAATTTGTTTTTCCTGCAGAATTTTGTTTTCTTTTCGTATTTCTTTATTATAAATTAAAAACCCGATACCGATAATACTCAGAAGAATAAAAATATATATAATGTAAGCACCGGTTGTAAGCCACCACCGCGTGCTGATATTAATAATAATTTCAGTCGGATCAATGTTCCAGCAGTTGTCACTGTTTGCTCCTATGACTTGAAATGTGTATGTTCCGGATGCAAGTTGGAAAAAGTTAATAAAATTATTGTTTCCTAAATCAGTCCATTCTTTTCCGGATTCCTTAATTCTGTATTTAAATTTATTTTTTAACGGATTTGAATATTCGGGAACGGCAAATCGAATATCGAAACTGTTTTCCTTATAGGACAGATTAATTATTTTTTTATTACCTAAAACTATTTCTTTAATACCTTTTTTTGTATGTATGAAGAAGTGGGTAATAATGGGTTTAGGAACGAATGTATTTTTTTTTATTTTATTTAGTTTTAATGAATTAAGACCTTGAACTCCACCCCAAAAAATTTCATTGTTTTTATCTTTATATACAGCATTAACATTGAACTCATATCCTTGTAAATTATCTTCTTTTGAGAAATTTGTTACTTCATTTGTGTAAGGATTAAATTTAATAATTCCCCTGTTGGTACTCATCCACAAATTTTTATAATTATCTTCAACTATTGTATATATGAAATCATTACTGAAACCGTTACTTTGTGATGTGTAAAATATAAATGAATCTTTTTTCGGAATATATTTGTTTAATCCTGTTCCTGTTCCTGCCCAAATTACAGAATCCGAACTTTCAAAAACAACAGGAACAATATTGTTACTTATTTTATTATTATCGTGGGTGTAATTTGTGAAAGTTCCTGTTTTAGGATTAAGCTTACTTAATCCGTATAAAGTTGCAATCCAATAATCGCCCGTACTGCTTTTAATGGTTTTAAAAGTTTGATTGTCAACAATGCTGTTCCCGATATCTTTTTTTGTATATGCTGTTAATTTTCTGTTTTCGTATTTATAAAGTCCTTTGTATGTAGAAAACCAAATCGTTTTTTTATCGAACATGATGTTAGATAAACGATTATTTAAAAAAACAGAATCAAAATTTTGATTTGTGAATTGATTAAATTTAATGAATTCGGATTTTTTGTATAACCATATTGCAGGTCCGTTATTCGTACCAATCCATAAATTACGGTTCGGACCTTTTACAATACAATATATATTATTATCGGGGATGTTAGAATTATCTTTATTAAAGTGTAATACTCTTCCTGATTTTCTGTAAAATAGATTAAGACCAAAACCTCTTGTACCGAACCATATTGCATCGGTTTTTATATCATGATAAACTGAATAAATTGTATTAGACGAAAAATTAAGTTTGTTGTTCTTATCTTTTCGATAAAGTTCAAAATTTGTTTTTTTAGAATTAATTTTAAAAATACCGAAGTCTGTTGATACCCATAATATATTCGAAGAATCTTTGAAAATATTTGAAACATTTCCTATTTTAATTTCATCGTAAATATAATCTTCAAGATTTAATTTATGTAATGTATTCCCCGGTGAACTGTAATAAATTCCGTTTACGGTTCCTATTGCTATATTATTTTTGTCAACATAAATGGATTGAATTTGTTCTAAATTTATTTTAGTTTTATATTCGCTGAAGGTTTCATTTTTTGTATTAAAAAGGAAAAGTTTATCTTTTGAACCTGCCCAAATTTTATTATTGTTTTCAATAAAAATTGTATAAATATTATTATCTGTTGTATCCTTTTTATTGTATTTATAAGTAGTAAATTTTTTTGCCTGTTTATTGAATTTAACAAGTCCGTTAGAAGATCCTGTCCATAAATTTTCAGAATCGTCTGCTAATTTATATATGTCAAAGACCCCGCCTCCTGAGTTTATATTTTCCGGATATATTTTATACTCAAAGAAATTATTTTTTCGGGGATTATATTCAATAATACTTTGAATTGTTCGCAACCAAACAATACCCTTCTTATCAACCGTAACTGCCTTAATATTCGTAGAGTATGTTGAATATTTGCTTTGTTTATTTTTTAGAATACTTTTAAACCGGTTTGTTTTATAATTATAAACTTCTAAGCCGCTGTTGTTGACAATCCAAAGTAATGAGTCTTCGGATGCAAATAAATCAACAATGTAATTATCTGATATTGAATATTTATTTGCCGGGTTTTGCCTGAATATTTTGAATTTATAACCGTCAAAACGATTTAACCCGTCTTGTGTTCCTATCCAAATATAACCTAATTTATCTTGGCAAATATCAGTTGTAAAGCTCTGAGAAAGTCCGTCACTGATGGAGTAATGCCGAACATTTAAGGATTTATTTTGTGCTGTTAAAATTTCGGATGCTAACAGAAATAAAAACAATATATTTTTGAAAAAAAATTGTTTCATAAAAAGTTTACTTATTCAAAAATAATCAGGACTTCATTTTTTTCAACAGAATTACCGTTTTGTACAAGAATATTTTTAATTGTAATATCATGTTCGGCTTTTAGATTATTTTCCATCTTCATAGCTTCTAATACGAGTAAAATCTCACCTTGTTTCAAAAAGTCCCCTTTTTTTACGGGAATTTTTACAATTAATCCCGGCATAGGGGCTTTCAGTTCTTTTTTTATTTTTTCAGTTTGATTTTTAATACCCATTTTTTTCAACAAAATATCTAATTCTTCGGTTAGTTTTATTGTATAAGAATTGTTATTAATGTTCAGCAAAACTTTTTTTTCTTCTGTATCGACAGAAATAATATTTATATTAAATGATTTTTGTTTAAACAAAACATGAAAAGAATTTTCATTGTTTATTATTTTGTCAATCAGAAAGTTATTATTATTTATTTTTCCTTTCAAATATGTATTTTCAACAAAATCTATTCTGTAATTTTTATTATTAAATTCGGCTGTTATCATAATTATATTTTGAAAACTAATAATTTTGCGAAATATGTTTTAATTTTTTCAAATCAATGATTTTAATCTTTCTTTTATTCAATTCAATTAATCCGTCTTTTTTAAATTCGGAGAGTAACCGTATTACTGATTCTGTGGCAGTACCCACCAATCCGGCAAGTTCTTCACGAGTAAGAAAAATATTTAAATCACCGTCTTTATTTTCTCCGAAATTTTCATAAAGAAGTAATAATATTTCAGCTAATCGTTCTCTTACATTTTTTTGTGCTATATCAAGAATATATTGATTTGCATCTCCCAGTTCCCTGCAAGACAGCTTTATAACACTCATTGCAAAACCTGAATTATTATTTATCAGTTTCATAAAATGCGAAGCAGGAATAAAACATACAGAACTTTCTTCTACAACTTTTGCCGTAGTGCAAGCTGCTTCGTTTGATAATACGGAACGATAACCGAAAATCTCACCGGCTTTTGAAAAACGTATAATTTGTTCTTTGCCGTCATTTCCGGTTTTGTAATGTTTTACAATTCCGGAATTCAAACAATACACTCCGGAAATCCGACTCCCTTCACTGTAAATTATATCGCCTTTATCATAGTTATTACAGTTTTTTATATAAGATAAAATATCAATTTCGTCTTTTGTGATTTTTCGAAAAATATCATTATTTACAAAACACGTTTCGCAAGTATTAAATTCAGAATATCCCATAAGTATATAAAATATGCAAAATTAAGGAATTTTAAATTGTTAGCGGTTAATATTTTCTTTATTTTTGTTTTTTTTATAAAATTAGTTAAATAAGTTCATACTAAAAAAAGAGAAAATATGAATGAAACAGTAAAAACAAATTGGAAAGGAAATATGGCTTTTGAATGGGATGTTAAAGGTCATAAAGTAATGATTGATGCAACAGAAGCTGTAGGAGGCGAAAATCGAGGTCCGCAACCGAAATCTTTTATGTTGGCATCTTTAGGCGGGTGTACGGGAATGGATGTTATTTCTATTTTAAAAAAGATGAAAGTGTCTGCAAATTTGACTGATTTTAGTGTTGAAGTTGACGGAGAACTTACAACAGAACACCCGAAACATTATATTGCAATGCATGTGAAATATATTTTTACGGCAAAAGAAGGCATTGAATTACCGCTTGATAAACTTAAAAAAGCCGTAAGTTTGTCGGAAGAACGTTATTGCGGAGTAAGTGAAGTTTACAGAAAAGCCGGTGTTAAAATGACATCAGAAATAATTGTAAAATAATATACCTGAAAATGAAATTGAAGGGTGCAGAAAGCGGCATCCTTTTTTATTTTATTCGGGTTTTATTTCATAATTATAAATGAATTTTCCGTCTGAATCATAAAAAATTACTTTTAAGGTTCTGTTTTTTTCTGTTCCGGAAACAGAGATAACTGAAAAATTTCGTTGATTTATTAATGACCCGTTTACTCTGAGACTGTTAATTTCGTCTTTATTTACCGATGCGTGATGAGAGGTCAGAGGGGAAGTTGTGATATCATAAATTGTTGGTTTATTTCCATTTTTTAATACGCTGATTTCAGAGTGATGTCTGTCGCCGGTCAGAAAAATTACATTTTTAATATTTTGTTTGTAAATAAATTCAATAATTTCTGTTCGTTCATTCGAGAAACCGTAATTTGTATATACTTCGTAAGCTCCTCCTGTTGTAAGAAATTGCCCGCCCATAACAATAAATTTGAATTTTGCATCACTGTAAGTTAAAGCATTTTTTAACCATTCTTTTTGTTTCTTGCCAAGCATGGTTTTCTTATCAGAAATAAGTTTATTGGGATCGCGCCAATATCTGTTATCCAATAAAAAGAAATCACAGTCTCCCCAATTGAAATATGTTATCGCACCTTTAATGCCGGCAATACCGTATGAGGGATTTCCCCAAAATAACTTAAACCCTGCCAGTGTTTCATTTTTATTCCAAAAACTTTTATCTGAATCGTTCGGACCGAAATCATGGTCATCCCAAATTGCATAATTAGGAACGCTTGCAAGTAATTTTTGCATTTCGGGAACAGAACGTGTATTTGTGTATCGGTGTAAAATGCCGGTTTTTGTATTCCAGTCAGGTTCACGGAGATAGATATTATCACCCGTCCACAACATAAAATCCGGTTTTTTATCGACAATCTTATCAAAAATCTGATAATCTCCGCCATAACCTTTTCCCGGTCTGTCATATATCGGTTCGTTGATGTAGGTACCGCTTCCGGAAGCAAAAGAAAATTCCGGGGGATCTGTTCGCCATTTCCATAGTTTTTGAGTTAGAAATTGTGTTCTATAGCTAAAGTCAATTTTTTTGTTATTAATATAAAGTACATAATTATAAATATGTCCGGGTTCAACCTCATCAGCAAGAAGATGAGCGGTAAACGCATCTTTTTTTTTGGTTTTAACAGTATTAGTAGAATATTTTTGATTCGGATGGCTGATATCAAAATATATAATTTTAACATCGGCTTCTTTTGTAGTTTGAGCCCAAAGCATTACTTCAAACATTTCAGAATAACCTATCATAGGTCCGGATTGAAGCAGTGATTTTTGAGAATAAAGTCGGAAAAAACTTGTGAGAATGATAGTTGTTGCTAAAATTTTCAGTTTCATAGTAGATTTTATTAATAGTGTTGTTAAAAACAGAAATATTGTTAAAATGTGGTGTTACAATGAGATGTGTGTAAAGGTTATAAAGTGATGCTTCCGTCTAAATTCATAACCTTTATAATTGTTGAAAACTTGCTTAAATCTGTACAAATATCGTTAAAATAAGTGTTTAAGGCAATTAATTTTATGTTAATAAGCAGTATTTTGGTTTTTGTTCTAATTAATTTACAATTACTGATTGTTCTCAGGATATTGATTAACAGGTGATACAGACAAGTCTGTCTGATAAATAGTATAAATAAGCGTAAAAATAAGAACTTTTTTGAAAAAAATTTGCAGAATAGAAATTAAGCAGTATGTTTGCCGCCGTTTTAAAAAAAATGAGCATTCTTAAAATATAAGATATTGAAATAATGAAAGTTATGCTTATTTTAGGGAAAATCCCAAAACCGGAAAAGATAAAAGATGCCGGTTCTTTGTTAAACGAAAATTAATTAGATGAGATTTTATTTAAAAAGTTCAGTTGTCTTTGTAATCGGAATGCTGTTTGCTCCGAATTCTTTTTTAGGAGAACTTATTTCTGAACCGAATATTTCGGTCAATGAAACAAAAGAAGCAGAAATAAGAGATGCCGAAAAGAATTATATCAGCAAATATCAATTCGAAAAAGGTTACGGAGAAGCTATTGAATTTATAAAAGACCATGAAGGTTTTGCTGGCGGAAAGGCATATTATGATGCTGCCGGAATTAAAACAATCGGTTACGGTCATGTAATTAAACCCGGTGAAAAATTTCCGGAAAGAATTACAAAAAAACAAGCCGAAAATTTATTGAAAAAAGATTTTGATAAAGCTGTTAAAGCTGCCGCAAGAGAAACAAATGTTAAAGGTTATAAAAAAATTGTTGTAGCTCATTTTATTTATGCGAAGGGAATAGGAAATTTTTTGAAGAGTAACTTTCGAAAAAAAGTATTAGCCGGAAAACCGGTTGATGATGAATTGAAAAAATGGTGTTATTACAGAAATTCGGAAGGAAAACTCGTAAGAAGTGAATATATTTATAACATTCGTTTATGGGAAATTAAGATGTATAACCGAAAAATGTAGTATTAGTTAACGTATAAAATTAAAAAAATCCTTACTTTTGGGTAAGGATTTTTTTAATATATAAACTACAAAAATGAAGAAAATTTCAGTTCTTGGTGCAGGGATGGTAGGAAAAGCTATCGCAGCAGATTTGCATGAAAAATTTGATGTAACATCTTATGATATTGACGAAAAAAGTTTGGCTTTTTTATCGAATAATTTTGATATACAAGTTAATAAAACAGATTTGTCAAGTGATACAAATGTTTTGAATGCTGTTAAAAATGCTGATTTTGTTGTAAATGCAGTTCCCGGATATATGGGTTACCATACTCTTGAACAAATCATTAAAGCCAAAAAAAATGTTGTTGATATTTCATTTTTTCCGGAAAATGCTTTTGAATTGAATAAGTTAGCCGAAACTAATAATGTAACAGCAATTGTTGATTGCGGCGTAGCTCCCGGTATGGGAAATATTATTTGCGGATATCATAATGAGCGGATGCAAATGTCAGATTACAAGTGTTATGTCGGCGGATTACCGTTTGTTCGTGAATGGCCTTTTGATTATAAAGCAGTTTTTTCTCCTATTGATGTTATTGAAGAATATATGCGCCCGGCTCGTTATATTCAAAATAATGAAACTGTTGTCAGAGAGGCACTTTCCGATACAGAACTTATTAATTTCGAGAAAGCAGGTACATTAGAATCATTTAATTCCGACGGACTTCGTACTTTAATGAAGACGATGAAAATCCCGAATATGATTGAAAAAACATTGCGCTATCCCGGAACAGTTGAATATATGAAAGTTTTGCGTGCTTGCGGATTTTTTGATAAAAAGGAAGTTAATGTTAAAGGTAAGAAAATAAGACCGTTGGATTTAACGGCAGCATTACTTTTCCCGAAATGGAAACTTAAAAAAGGAGAAAAAGAATTTACGATTATGCAAATTACTTGCGAAGGAATTGAAAAAGGAGAAAATATTCGTTATGTGTACGAGTTATTTGATGTTTATAATGATGAAACCGATACAAGTTCAATGGCAAGAACCACCGGATATACCTGTACGGCTGTTGTAAACTTACTTGCTGAGAATTTATATACGCATAAAGGCATTTCTCCTCCCGAATATCTCGGAATTTCAGAAAACAACTTTAAATTTATCTTGAAATATCTGCTTCAAAGAGGTGTAGAATATAAATTTAAAAAAGAGATTATAAATTAACATAACTCATTATTATCCTTTAGCTTAGGAAATTAGCCGCCCTTATTTAGAAACATTCTAAATAAGGGCTTTTTTATTAGAATTAAAATGTTTTTATTTGTACTGTTAAAGAACATAAAGTATAATATTAACAACAAAAATTATAAATAATGGCAATAAAAAAAGTATGGGTAGAAGACGGTTGTATTTCCTGCGGTTTATGCGAAGAAGTTGCTGAAGATATATTTGAAATTGATGATGTATCGGAAGTAAAAGAAGGTGCAGACTTTGAAGGTAACGAAGATGCAATTAAAGAAGCAGCCGAAGGATGCCCCGTAGAAGTTATAAAATTTGAAGAAGAATAAATAATTTAATTATTGAATATCAGATTAAGAGAGTTTGTCAATTGCGGCAAACTCTTTTTTCGAACTAAGGCTTTATTAATAAGATTGATACATTTTTTAATGTTTTTCTGTGATATTTAATGTAAAATCGAATATTTATAAGAAACCTTAAATGTTAATTAAGTATTGAATCCGATTATTTTTATGGAAAATATTCTGAAAATCTTTCATTCGGCACCCGATATTTTGTAATTTTGAGGATTGTTGAATATAATAATTTTAAAATATATAAGATATGAAAAAAATAGCAGTTATAGGTGCCGGCACTATGGGAAACGGTATTGCTCACGTTTTTGCACAATCAGGATTTGAAACAGCATTGGTTGATATCAGTGAATCGGCATTGGACAAAGCTTTGGCAACAATTAAAAAAAATCTCGATCGATTAATTAAAAAAGAAATTATCAGCGAAACAGATAAAGAAGATACTTTTAATCGATTAACAACTTATACAAGTATAAAAAAGGGTATTGAAGATGCTGATCTAATTATCGAAGCAGCTACCGAAAACGAAGAAATTAAACTGAAAATTTTCAAAGAATTAGACGAAGAGTCTAAACCCGAAGCGGTTTTGGCATCAAATACATCATCTATTTCCATAACAAAAATAGCTGCCGTTACCGGAAAACCTGATAAAGTTATCGGAATGCACTTTATGAATCCGGTTCCTATTATGAAATTAGTGGAAGTTATAAAAGGATATAAAACATCCGATGAGGTTTTGAGCAGCATTATGGAATTGGCAAAAAAACTTGGTAAAGTACCGGTAGAAGTTAACGATTTTCCCGGTTTTGTGGCTAACAGAATTTTAATACCGATGATTAATGAAGCAATAATTACTTTAAACAGAGGCGTTGCCGGAGTTGCCGAAATTGATACTGTAATGAAACTCGGAATGGCTCATCCTATGGGTCCTTTGCAATTGGCTGATTTTATAGGACTTGATGTTTGTCTTGCCATTACGGAAGTGCTTTATGAAGGTTTGGGAGAAGCAAAATATGCACCCTCGCCATTGCTTAGAACTATGGTTAATGCCGGAATTCTCGGTGTAAAATCCGGAGAAGGTTTTTATTCATGGACACATAAAACAAAAGAACTGATTGTTGCTGACCGATTTAAAAAATAGTTTTAACAATCAATAAATTTAGGTTTGTTGTTCGTATCTTTGCAATGAATAACAGACCTTTTTTATGTTTGCAATTGTTGACATAAACAACTTTTACGCTTCCTGCGAAAGGATTTTTGACCCTGAGTTGAGAAACAAACCTGTTGTTATATTGTCAAATAACGACGGCTGTATTATTGCACGCTCGAATGAGGCAAAAAACTCGGTATAAAAATGGGGCATATTTTTTTTCAAAAAAAGGATTGGCTAAAAGAACAGGGTGTTGCTGTATTGTCTTCAAATTATCCGCTGTATGCCGATATGTCCGACCGTATGGTGCAGGTTGTGCGGCAAATTGTTGATAATATTACTGTTTATTCTGTTGATGAGGTTTTTATTGATTTGAATAATTGCAGTAAAGATTTATCAGAAACTGCATTCGAAATAAAAAATAAACTGCTGAAATATTTGGGATTACCCGTTTCTGTCGGTATTGCTCCCACAAAAACATTGGCAAAAGTTGCTGCCTTTTATGCAAAGCGTTATCCTAAATTTCAAAATATTTTAATACTTGATAACGATAAAAAAATTCAAGATGCTTTGAAATTAATTGATGTCGGTGAAATTTGGGGTGTCGGCAGACAGTTTAAGAAATTTTTGAAAGCCAACAACATAAAATCGGCTTCGGATTTGAGAAATACTAATGAACAATTTGTAAAAAAGCATATGACTGTTACGGGTTTAAGAACCGTAAAAGAATTAAAAGGTATTTCCTGTATTAGTACGGACAGTATTAGCGAAGAACGCAAAAATATAATACATACTCGAACATTTAAGCATACTATTAAAACTAAAGCTGACTTAAAGGCTGTTATTTCAACTTTTACGGTACGATTATGCGAGAAACTGCGATTTCAACATTCCGCAGCAAATATGATTGGGGTTTTTATAG
Source organism: Chlorobiota bacterium (assembly GCA_013152535.1). Lineage (GTDB taxonomy): Bacteria > Bacteroidota > Bacteroidia > Bacteroidales > JAADGE01 > JAADGE01. The sequence continues at coordinate 120,716 of JAADGE010000051.1, read as the reverse complement.
AAACAAGCAGATTTAAAAATCCTGAATATCATTATTATAATTCCAAAACAGTTGATTTACCGGTACCTTCAAACGATACTTTTGAGTTAATAAAGTATGCTTTGAATTTACTTGATACAATTTTTGTAAGCGGTTATAAATATAAACGAGCAGGAGTTATGTTATTCGGTTTGCAGGATGCAAAACATTTACAATACTCTCTTTTTGATACGATTAATCGCCCAAAACATAAGCATGTTTTTAAAGCAATTGATTTATTAAATGCATCTTACGGGAGAGATGCGGTAAAATATGCCGTGCAGGGCAATGACACTAAAATTTCTGTTCAGGAACGACTTTCTCCGCAATATACCACTTCATGGAAGCAAATTATTACGGTTAAGGCAGACGAAAATCTTTCGCTTGTATCTTCTTAAAAAGCGTGAGAAAATTTTTATCTTCACACCTTATATATAAGGTCTCAATTTTTTTACCAAAAACAGGATGAATAAAATTCGGAGCAATTTGCATCATCGGTTGCAGCACAAACCGACGAAGATGCATGAGAGGGTGGGGGATTGTCAACTTCTCGGAATTGATAGTTTTATTTTCGTAAAATAAAATATCGATATCAATTTTTCGTGATGAATAAATCGGTTTATTGTTTATTATTTGTGTTTTTGACATTCTTCCGAGTTTTTTCTCAATGTTTTGTGTCTCTTTTAAAAGTTTTTCGGGAGATAATGTTGTTTCAATTTTAATAACGACATTTAAGTAATCGGTATCTTCGTAAGCCCATGATTTACTTTCGAAAATATCGGAAATTCGGATAATTGTTCCGACGGAATGTTGAATTTCTTTAACGGATTCCTGTATTTGCAGAAAACGGTTGCCTTTGTTACTTCCCAATGAAAGAAATACTTGTTTCATTTAATTTCAGATGTTTTTTGTTCAATAAAGATAAACATTTTTAAAATAAATTTATAAAAATTTGAATAAATTAAAAAAAATATAATAATTTTGCACTCCTTAATTAATGACCCATGGTGTAATGGTAACACAGCTGGTTTTGGTCCAGCCGTTTCAGGTTCGAATCCTGGTGGGTCAGCAAAGTAAAAGTTCGGAAGCAATTTGTTTTCGGACTTTTTTGTTTGACTGTGCTGTTTTGTATTTTGAGAATTATAATAATTAAAAATAGTGCTTAATTTTTTTATGAAAAAAGTTTTTTATAACTTTATGCTTTGTTTCCGTAATATAAAAATATATAATATGAAGGCACCTTTTAAATTAATTACAGTTGTATTTGCATTCGGTATGTTGTACCTGGTATCGGCATGCGGGGAAGATGCAAATAATAATAAAAACGGTAAAGATTCACTAAATCAGAATGTTACCGAGATTAATGATGATAATTTAATTACGTACTTAATACCCTCTCCGAAGGATATGTTTGCGTTTACTAAGGAAGGCAATTTAAAATATTCAGGGGAAGTGTTAAATGCAAAAGAAAATGCCGATAAATACATTGATACAAAATCGCAAGAAATAGGTTTCGGAATTTATTCTGCTGATTTGGCATATACGGCTGCGTTTAATCAAACAAATACGGCGGGAGAATATCTTAAAGTTGTTGAAAGTCTGAGTGATAAAATCGGTTTAAATTCTGTGTTTACAGAAAGTTTAGTTAGCAGATTTAAGAAAATTGCAAATAAAGATTCATTGCTTAAAGTTACTAATGATACTTATTATGATATTGTTAAATTTCTTGAAGATAATGACAGAAATACTTCATTATCTCTGATTTCTGTCGGCGGATGGCTCGAAAGTTTGTATATTGTAACTAATTTGCAAAATACATATCAAAAAGATAATGACGTTATTCAATTAATTGCAGATCAAAAAAACATTTTTGAAAATATTATTTTGTCACTTCAACAAAGAGAAGCAGATCCGAATGTTGCTGATTTAATTAAAGAACTGCAACCGATAAAAGAAGTTTATGACGGGTTGGAAGTTATAAAAATTGAAAATCCTGATGCCAATAATACAAAAACAAATAAAATTATTGTCGGAGGAACAACTAAAATTGTTATGACTGAAGATCAATATACTAAACTTAAAAAAGTGATTGCAGATGTAAGAAATAAATTAACAGGTTCTGACGTTTAAAAAATTCTAACTATTAAAATTGAAGATTATGAAAACTAAATTAATATATATCATTGCATTAGTTCTGTTGTTTCCTCTGTTTTCCGATGCCCAATCGAGATGTTCGGATTTTTTCAAATACAGAAGACCTGAAGCACCGTATGAATATAATAACCAATCAAGCAGTGCCGTTTGTGTAACAGGGCAAACTTACGAGTTTATTCTTCCTTTAACAAAGGGAAAAGATTATCGTTTAAAATTTTATGCTGCAGCTGTTTTCAATAATAAAATTAAGTTTAAAATTATTGATGAAAGCACACATGAAACTGTTCTTGATTTACCCGGAGAAAGTGCAAACAGAGAGGAAGGAAGTTGTGTTTTAGCAGATTACTATAATGAAGATAACGGAAAATCATCACATCCGTATTTTGATTTTTACCCGGCTACTTCAACAACGCTGAAAATTATTATAGAAGTTCTGCCGGTTCCTCAGGCAGAGAGTACAGATGCGAATATTAAAAGACAAAAAAAGATGAACAGAGGATGTGTTACAGTCGTTGTTCTTGACAAACCGGCAGAAAATTCTTCTTTTTAATAATATGCTTATAATAAAATATATTGAAGGTTGCTTTTTGCAACCTTTTTTTCTTTAACTATGAAATGGTTTTATTCAATTGGTATTTTTTTTTATGCTTCTGTAATAAAAGTTGCTTCTTTTTTTAATACAAAAGCCAAGTTGAGGTCCAAGGGTGCTAAACAAACTTTTGTTAAACTTAATCAGCTTAAATCCGGTAATTTGATTTGGGTTCATTGTGCTTCACTCGGAGAGTTTGAGCAGGGAAGACCTTTAATTGAAAAAATAAAATTACAATATCCTGATTATAAAATTGCTTTAAGTTTTTTTTCGTCTTCGGGTTATGAAATGCAAAAAAATTATGAATCAGCCGATATCGTTTTTTATTTGCCTAATGATACACATAAAAATGCCGAAAAATTAATCTCATTACTAAATCCGAAATTAGTTTTTTTTGTAAAATATGAATTTTGGTTTTGGTATTTAAATGAACTTCAGAAAAATTCAATTCCGATTTATCTGATTTCCGGAATATTCAGAAAAAACCAACTGTTTTTTAAATCTTACGGTAACTTTTTCATAAAGATATTAAAAAATTTTACACATTTATTTGTTCAAAACGCAAGTTCCGAAAAACTTCTTTTTGATATTGGAATAAAAAATGTTACGGTAACGGGAGATACACGTTTTGATCGTGTTTTTGAAATTGTTCAAAGCCGAAAACAGTTTGAAATCATTGATAAATTTACGGATAAATCGTTTGTGTTTATTGCGGGAAGCACTTGGAAGCCGGATGAAGATATTATTTTTCAATTCATCAATTCATCTGATATTCAGAATATTAAATACATTATTGTTCCGCATGAAATTAAAGATGAAAATATAAAAAGAATACAAAATTTGAGTCGAAAAACTATAATTCGTTATTCCGAAAGTAATTTTGAAAATGTAATTGATGCCGATATAATAATTATTGATAATATCGGAATGTTATCATCTTTGTATGCTTATGCCGACATAGCTTACATAGGAGGCGGTTTCGGAACAGGAATTCATAATACGCTTGAAGCTGCTGTTTACGGTATTCCGGTTATTTTTGGTCCGAAGTATTCAAAATTTGATGAAGCAAAAGAATTAATCAGCAGGAAAGCCGGTTTTTCGATTGCTGACAGGAACGAATTTTTTCAAATAATACGAAAGTTGATAACTGATACTAATTTCAAAATACAAAGCGGGAAAAATGCCGAAATTTACGTGAAAGAAAATATCGGAGCATCTGAAAATATTTTACAGGCAATTAATTTATAAACAACAGAATATTTTCTATCCTTTTAAAGCTTCAGCTCCTGCTGTAATTTCTAAAATTTCTTTTGTTATGGCTGCTTGGCGTGCTTTATTATAGCTTAAAGTTAATGAACGAATCATTTCACCGGCATTATCGGTTGCTTGATGCATAGCCGTCATTCTTGCTCCCTGCTCAGCGGCATACGAATCTGATATTGCTGCAAAGAGTTGTGTTTTAAGTGAATCCGGTATTAAAGTGTCAAAAATGTATTGTTGTGAGGGTTCAAAAATATAATCATTATTATTTTCTGAATTATTCTCTGTATGTTTTACCGGTAAAAATTGTTCTTGTGTTAATATTTGAACGGCAGCATTTTTAAATCGATTATAAATAAATTCAATTTTATCGAATTTTTTATTTGTAAAAAGATCCATTAATTTACCTGCAGTTTCGGCAATATTGTTAAAAGTTAAATCATTATAAAGCTTGTTGAAGTTTGCATCAATTTTAAATCCTTTGGCGTGTAAAATTTGTCCGCATTTGGAACCGATTGTATAAATTGAAACATTCCCTTTTTTATATTGTTCGGCATATTGTTCTTTAGTCAGTTCAATAACTTTTTTTACCACATTTGCATTAAACGGTCCGCATAGACCTCTGTTAGAGCTTATTGCAACAAGTAAAACACGTTTTTCAGTTCTTTCAACAGCATAAATATTTTCAGCTGATTCTCCTTTCACATCTCCCAATCTGCCTAAAATTTCGTTTAATTTATTTGCATAAGGTCTTAATTGAGTGATGGTGTTTTGAGCTTTTCTCAATTTGGCTGCCGATACCATTTTCATGGCATTTGTAATTTGCCGGGTTGATTTAACCGAAGATATTCTATTGCGTATTTCTTTCAAATTTGCCATTGCAAATAATTTTATTTTATCATTAAAGGAACAATGTCAGAATTAATTAATTTATAAATAATTCCCCGTTTTAAGTTCATATCTGTTGTAATATCTGCAAATTCTCTTTCTGTTTTAAAGAAAATTTCATTTGTTTCGGGATTTATAAATTCTGCATAACCGTTTGCAGAATCCCAGGTGTATTCAATGTCAAAAGAAAGGATAAAGTCTGCAAGATTTTTATTATCGGTAATCTTCCAATACCCTAAACTTTTGAGTTTCCTTTTGGCATGAATTGCTGCATTTTTATCAATTGCATCAATATAAACACGATTTCCTTTTGCGGCAAGTGTCTTTAACAGCCCTTTATTTTCTTTAAAATCAGGTGCTGCGGAAGCCGAATTATCTTTTTCTGTAAAAACATCTCTGTCTCCGTTTTTATAAAGTATATCATGAATGTCTGATTTGTTGATAACATAAACAGGACCGTCTTGATTGGAATATTTTTTATATTTAACAGTCTTCAAATTGACTTCAATAATTTTAGCTTCAATTTTTGTCGAATCATATTTTGTAATTATGTCTTGCGAGAAACTACTGACAGAAAAAGAAATCAAAAAGACGACAATAAGAACAGATTTTTTCATTATAATATACTTTAAACTAATGAATTAACTAAGTTGATATACTCATCGGCTGCCTCTTCTTTATTTTTACCTTTTTGTTCTTCCCAAGCATCGTATTTTGCAGCACCTTTAAAATCAAAACCTCCGGGACGTTCTCCTTTTGCATCTCCTTCTGTTACTTGTTTATAAAGTGCATATAATTTCAACAGAATATCATTTGACGGACGTTCTGTCAAAGTTTTGGATTTTTTTACGGCTTCTTCAAATGCGTTTGTGTCCATATTAAAGCAAAATTTCTGAATTTAATTTATTGATTTTGTTTATATGATGATGCAATATTTAAGGCAACTTCTTCTAAAACTTTTGTTTCGGTTTCGGTGTATTTTCCTTTTGCTAAAGATTCTAAAATGTCGGCATGTTTAGTTTTCAGAAAATCTAAATATTCTTTTTCAAAATCCGAAACTTTGTTTTCCGGTACATCTTTTAATAAACCTTTTGTTCCGGCAAAAATTATAGCTGTTTGATCTTCAACTCTGGCAGGTTCAAATTGTCCTTGTTTCAAAATTTCAACATTACGTCTTCCTTTTTCTAAAACCGATAATGTTGTTGCGTCTAAGTCAGAACCGAATTTTGAAAATGCTTCCAGTTCACGATATTGAGCTTGGTCGAGTTTTAATGTTCCGGCAACTTTTTTCATTGATTTGATTTGAGCATTTCCGCCGACACGAGAAACGGAAATTCCGACATTAATTGCCGGGCGAATTCCTGAATTAAATAATTCTGTATCAAGAAAAATTTGACCGTCGGTAATTGAAATAACATTTGTGGGAATATATGCCGAAACGTCGCCTTCCTGAGTTTCGATAATCGGCAATGCCGTTAATGAACCGCCGCCTTTTATTTTTCCTTTCAGCGAGTCGGGAATATCATTCATTTGTTTTGCAATATTATTATCGTTAATAATTTTTGCCGCACGCTCCAGTAATCTTGAATGCAAATAAAACACATCACCGGGATAAGCCTCTCGTCCCGGAGGTCTTCTTAAAAGTAAAGAAACTTCACGGTAAGAAACGGCTTGTTTCGATAAATCGTCATAAATAATCAGAGCCGGTCTTCCTGTATCTCTGAAATATTCGCCGATAGCTGCACCTGCATAAGGAGCATAAAACTGCATAGCTGCCGGTTCGGAAGCGGTTGCCGATACAATTACCGTATATGCCATAGCACCGTGTTCCTCAAGGGTTTTTGCTATGTTGGCAACAGTTGATCCCTTTTGTCCGATAGCAACATAAATGCAATATACCGGCTCGCCTTTATCAAAAAATTCTTTTTGGTTAATTATTGTATCAATGGCAATGGCTGTTTTTCCGGTTTGACGGTCACCGATAATTAATTCTCTTTGACCTCTGCCGATGGGAATCATTGAATCAATAGCTTTAATGCCTGTTTGAAGTGGTTCGTTTACAGGTTGTCTGTATATTACTCCGGGAGCTTTTCGTTCGAGGGGCAAATTGAAAATTTCGCCTGTTACGGCTCCTTTACCGTCAATCGGAATGCCGAGTGTATTAATAACACGTCCGAGCATACCTTCGCTGACATCAATTGAAGCAATTTTATCAAGACGTTTCACGGTATCGCCCTCTTTAATTCCTGCTGAATGACCGAGTAAAACAGCACCTACATTATCTTCTTCAAGGTTTAATGCAATGCCTTCTACACCGTTTTGGAACTCAATCATTTCGTTATATTTTACGCCTTGAAGTCCGTAAATACGTGCAATTCCGTCACCGACTTCAATAACGGTTCCGACTTCTTTAAATTCTGATTCGGTGCTTATTCCTTGTAATTGTTTTTTTAATATTTCAGAAACTTCTGCGGGATTTATGCCTGCCATGTTTTCTTGTTTTTATGTTAATTATTTATTTTTTATTACAGTTGATTTTGCTTGTTTAAGTATTCAGCATTTCTTTTTTTAATTCTTTAAGTTTGCTTGAAATACTTGCATCATATTGTTTTCCGTCAACGGTTAAAACAAAACCTCCGGTAATATTTTTGTCAGTTTCACCGACTAATTCTATATCTGCTTTAAATTGTTTCGCTAAAATTGTTATAATTTCTTTTTTCAGTTTTTCGTCAGCGGTAAAAACCGTTGTTAATTTTGCTGATTTGATGTTATTTTGCTTTCTGTAGAAATCAATATAATTTCGAGAAATTGCATCCAGATAGGCTTCTCTTTTATTATTAGCAAGCAATTTAAAAAACGTAAGTGTTAAATTGCTGACTTTACCTTCAAGAAGTTTGTTGAAAACAGCTATTTTTTTTGACGGAAAAATAACGGGATTTTTCAACATATTTCTGAATTCGGCTATGTTTATAAGTTCAGCTGTCAATTGCATATCATTGCGTACTGCTTCTGCTTTTTTTTCATTTTCTGCAAAGGAGTAGAGTGCTTTTGCGTATCTTACTGTTATTCGATTTGTATTCATTAAATTTTGATTATTAATTCAAATCAATATCTTTTAAAAGTTTGTTCGTATATTCTTTTTGTTTTTTATCGGAATCCAGCGAATCTTTAATAATTTTTTCTGCAATATCAATCGATAATGAAACGACTTGCTCTTTAATTTCCGTTAAAGCGGCTAATTTTTCACTTTCAATTTGTGCTTTTGCCGAATTTATCATTTTATCGCCTTCAATTTTGGCTTCAACTTTGGCATCTGCAAGGATTTTATCTTTTACTTCTCGTGCATCTCTTAAAAGCTTTTCTCGCTCTCCTCTGGCTTCCTGCATTATTTTTTCGTTGTCTGATTTTAATCGTGCCATTTCATCTTTTGCAAGTTCTGCGGATTTTAAGGCTTCGTCTATAGAATCTTCACGTTCTTTGAGCATTTTCAGAATTGGTTTCCATGCATATTTTTTCAATATAAATAAAACCAACAGGAACGATATGGTCATCCAAAATATTAATCCGAAATCAGGTGTTACTAAACCCATTTTTTTAGAATTATGAATTATAAATTATTGAATTATAAATATTGAATTATAATTCTTTTTTTTAAATTAAAGAGTGAAGACAAGCCAACCGCTCATCTCACTCTGAAAAAGTTGTTGCCGATTATAAAATAATCAACAAACAAATTACGATTGCAAAGAAAGCAACACCTTCAACTAATGCGGCAGTAACAATCATATTTGATCGAATATCTCCGATAGCTTCGGGTTGGCGAGCTATAGCACCCATTGCACTTCCGCCGATTTGACCGATACCGATACCTGCTCCGATTACGGCTATTCCTGCCCCGATACCAGCTCCCATTTTTGCATAAGGAGTTAAATCTGCAACTGCTTGTAAGAATACTAATAATAAATCCATAAAAATTATATTAGAGTTAAAAAATAAAAAACATTAATGATGTTCTTCCGTTGCCATACCAAAGTAAAGAGCCGAAAGAAGTGTAAATACATAAGCCTGAATAAATGCTACAAGTAATTCAAGCAGAGATAAAAATACAGTAAAAGCAACAGAGAAAATTGCACCGCCGTATCCGGCTATTGCACCGCCCATTGCACCAAAAATAAAAATTAACATAAAAAACCCGAGAGCAACAATGTGTCCGGCCAGCATATTTGCAAATAACCGTATCATTAATACAAAAGGTTTAATAAAAATACCTGTAAACTCAACAAAAGGCAATAAGGGAATAGGAAGTTTTAACCACCACGGAACACCCGGTGTATTAAAAATATCAATCCAATAATGTTTATTTCCGCTGAACGTTGTAATGATAAATGTGAATAATGCCAGTACCATTGTAATAGTGATATTACCCATTAAATTTGCACCGCCCGGAAATATCGGGATTATTCCGAAAAGGTTGTTGAAAAAAATAAAGAAAAATATACTCAACAGGTAGGGTAAATATTTCATATATTTTTTCTCTCCGATTGATGATTTTGCTACGTCATCTCTTATAAAAATAATTAGTGGTTCAATAGCAGATTGAATTCCTTTCGGAGCCTTACCTCTTCTTTTTTTGTATGATTTTGCGATTGAAATAAATAACCAAAATATTAAAATGATACTGATAAATAAGGATAATGTATTTTTGGTGATTGAAATATCAATCGGGCGAATATCTTTTCCGTTAACAGATTCAACAATTTTTCCTTTAAGAGGATTTTCTTTACCTTCTGCAAGTTTGAAATTTTTGTAACTTTTTTGTCCGTAATGAAATTTTGAAGACATAAAAACATGAAAACCGGAATATTTGCTGTAAAGAATTACCGGTAACGGAATTTCGATATGATGTTCGCCGACAGTCATAATATGCCAAGAATAGGCATCACTGACATGCTCCATAATGAGTTCTCCGGGATTAAATTTTTTATCTGTTTCTTCGACTTTATCGTTATGTTGAGCATAAACAGCCGAGGAAAATAAAACAGCAAAAAAACTTAAAAATATTACACGTATGAGCTTTGAACTATGAGACATAAAAGACTATTTTTATCCGAATTTTTATTCGACTGCAAAAATAGGATTTTTTTTTAAAAAAAAGACATTCAGGTGCTTGATTTTTGCCTTATACTGTTATAAATTCAACAATAAATGCGGTTCCTTTATTTTCTTTCGATTCAAAGCTGATATTTCCTCCTGCAGATGTGATGATATTTTTAACAATTGCTAAGCCTATACCCATTCCTTTAGTTTTAGTTGTAAAGCTGGGTTCAAAAAGCTGTTTCTTTTGTGATTCGGTTATACCTTTTCCGTTATCTTTAATAACAACAACAGCTTTGTTTTTCTCATTTTTTAAGCTGATTTTTATTTCACCTTTTTTATTTTTCGGTATTGCCTGAACAGCATTTTTTACTAAATTTATAAATACTCTGGAAATTTGTTCTTTGTCGGCAATAATATAAAGTTCATCAATGTTGTTAAGATTTAATGAGATATTTATATTATCTTCATTTTCAAATAATGCTGTTACATTTTTTAATTTTTTTACAATTTCAACTTCTTCTTTTCTGGCTTTAGGCATTTTTGCAAAAGCTGAAAATTCTGAAGCAATAGAAGAAAGTGTGTTAATTTGTTCAATTAAAGTTTGAGCAACGCTATTTAATCTTTTTTGAAATTCTTCTTCGGTATTTGTTTTATCGTACCAAGTTTTTTGCAGTAGTTGTATGCTGAGTTTCATAGGTGTTAAAGGATTTTTAATTTCATGGGCAATTTGTTTTGCCATTTCCCTCCAAGCACTTTCTCTTTCGGATTCTGCAAGTTTTTTCGCACTTTCTTCAAGTTTGGCAACCATTAAATTATATTCCTTAACTAAAGAGCCGATTTCATCTTTTTTGGTATAAATTATTTGAGTATGTTTTTTTCCGAGCTGAACAGATTTGAATTTATTTTGCAGCAAAGTCAAAGGTTTTGTAATTTGTTCGGAAATTAAAACACTCAAGAACGCCGTTATCAGAAATAATACCAAATATAAATTTACAGTAGTTATGAAAACATCAGAAATATTTTTTTTAACTTTATTATTATCTGAAAAATACGGGAGATTTATAAATGCCGTAATTTTATTTTTTTCGTTTCTTAAAGGAATATAAACCGATGAATATTCCATTTTCCCGATATGTTCTGTTTGTATATATTCTGTTTTTCCTTCGGAAATTAATTCATAATATGCTTTAGGATTCATTTCTTTACCTATTAATCCTCTGTTAAAAATTTCAGAACGTGAAGATGCTAAAATAAATCCGTTTAAATCGTATAAATTAATATCGGCAAAAAAGACTTGTGAAAATTTGTTCAATAATTCATCAAGATGATCATATTGTTCTGTATGCCAATTTGGTGTAAGTTCATCTTCATATTGTAACTTATGTTTTAATTCTATTAAAACCGATTGAACTTTTTCTTCCATTTCGCGATTACCGGTTTTTTCATTCTGTTTTACAGTAAAATAAATTGTACCGGTTCCGAAAAGAATGAAAGAAATTAACAGAATAAATATCATTGAGAATCTGATTTTATTTTTGAAATCAAAACGGAATCGAATCAAAATGTATTTGGAATCATAGAAAATAACAAGGCTGATAATCAGCATATTATAGAATACGAACAAATAAGTGAAAGAAATAATTTTATCAAAGAATGTTTGTTTTTCTTTTGATAAAACAATACGTTTTTTATCACTTTCACTATAAACTAAATGGGAATAATTATGTGAATAAATATAATATTCAGTTTTATTTTTCTTTTTAAATTTTTTGTCTGTCAATTCATAAGGGTAATCTCCGAATTTTACGGCAAGAATTCCGTTGCTGTATTTTGCATATGAATAGTCTCTGTATTCTGTTTTTGTTTTCGTGCTTTTATCAATTAAAAGGGCAGGGTAACCAAGAACTTTCGTTGTTAATTTCTCACTTAAAGTGATGTATAAACTCATTTTTCGTTTATCTGCTTTTACCGGCACTTCAATAATTCCTAACCATGTTATTTTTCCGGTATTGTAGTGCATTAACCAGAATTTTGTATTTCTGATTTTGTCTCCGAAATTACCAATTTCTAAATTATAATATCCTTCACAATTTTCTGCTTGATTCTCGTCTCTGTAGAATTCGGTATTTCCGCAAAGACTTATTTCCAAATCGTAGCGTTCCCAGAAACCGTAAAAATATTTTCGCTTCAAATAATCATAAATTTCTAAATCTTGATTTTCGGAAACATTTGTAATTTTATTTAGTAAAACTGTATCGGTGTTTAATCGTTCATTAATTTCTTTTAAAAAACGCTCTGCCATCGGATCAGTATCGTTTGCAAGTTGTTTTATAAGGACTTTTTGTTTTGTTTGTTCTTTTTTCTGTTCTAAATTATTAATAAAAAGTACTGAAAATATTGTAAAACCGGCTATCGGCAGCAGTAATAAAAAATAATTATATTCTTCTTTGTAATATCTGATAATCAGAAGGATGAAAATTATAATGACAGAACTTATAATGCTTATAAAATAACCGGAATTCAAAAATAAAGGAAAAATTAACAGTAACAGCGGAGAAGAGACAAGCAGAGATATTAGAGAGATGCGGAATGTTGTCAATCTTGCAAAAAGTTTTAAAAATAAATCAGTGATATAAATAACGGACAAAAAAATAATCGAAATACTGAGAAAACTTAAAATTGCATTTATATCGGGCTTAATAATCTTTTGAATATCAAAAGACATATTTGAGTTTAAAATTATGTTTTTAAGCAGATTTGAAGTTTTAATAAATAAAAATGCACAAAAAAGGAAGCATCCTGCAGAAAACAGGAAAGTGTAAATTTTATTTTTAATAATATGTTTTTCAAAAAAATATTCAACAGGAATAATGTTAAAAAAGTTTCGTGCCGTAAAAACAATAAAAAAAGAAGAAATAACAAGGTTGCCGATATTTGAGAACGGAAAGTTGCCGGCATACAGTTCCGTAGAGAAAAATATACTGCTTGAAATAAATTTCGGGAATTGATATTTTACAATTATAAAAAATACTATAAAATTTAAAATCCATATAGTAAAAGATACGAAATAAGAGTGTTCTCGATTATGAGTCTTACTTATAAGATTATGAGAAGCTAAAAGGAGAAAGATTAATGTCAAAACAAACAGAAAAAACGGTAATTCATAGTTTGGTTTTTTATCAACAATATTGTTAGACGGAATTAAGGAAAACAGATAACTGCCCTTTGCATCTTTAATATTTTTACCGACTGAAATCGGTGAAGTTGAAACAACTACTGAAGACGGTATTTTTAACCCGATTGTAAAATTACTTTTCAGAAATTTATTTTCATAGAAATAATTATTCTTAATTCTATATAAGCAAATAATTACGGTTTCTTTATTTTCTTTTGTTTTAGAACGATACCAACCATTTTGTGCATGAATAATTTTTTTATTTTTATAAGCCTTTAATATTGAATTTGCAGGAAAAGAATTATCCGACCAAAATTTTAATGTGTCATTTTGATAAATCAATACAATAAAATTCTCAGGGTTTGAAATTTTCAGAATATCAAATAAGTTAGTATGATGTTTATTTTTCAGTTTTTTTCTGTCAGACAGTAATGTTTTATAAAATTTATTTAGTAAAATTTCTGATTGCTTATCAAGTTCTGAGATACGTTTTTGAATTTTGTTTACATCAAGTTTATATTGAGATTCTTTTTCAGAAAAACGATATGAAGAATATGAGAGCACAAAAAATACTCCTGCTGAAATTAAAAATATAATATATTTGTATTTTTTAATCATTGTGGTAGGGTTCTCCTTTAATGATAGTAAATGCTCGGTATAATTGTTCTGCAAAAAGCACGCGAATCGGCTGATGTGAAAAGGTCATTTTTGATAATGATACTTTTCCGTTTGCACGTTTATAAACCTCTTCCGAAAATCCATATGCTCCGCCTATCACAAAAATTACATGTTTCGCTCCCGTAACAATCTTATTATCAATAAATTTTGCGAATTCTCTTGATGTATATTCTTTTCCTTTTTCGTCTGCTAAAATTAAAATATCATTATCATTTACTTGCTTAAATAATTGTTCGCCTTCTTTTTGTTTTATAATTTTAGGCGGCATGTTCTTTCCTGTTTTTATATCTTTTATTATCTTTATTTCAAAATTAATATAGCGTTTTATTCTTTTTTCGTATTCTGCAATCCCTTTATCAATATATTCAAAAGATGTTTTTCCGATAAAAAATAATGACAATTTCACTTTTTGCAAATTTAAGCTGCAATTTAGGTATATTTCGGTAATTTTTTAATAAAAAAAACGGATAATTTCAGAAATTTAATTAGAAACTATCCGTTGTATTTTATATTATTTCGATAAATTATCGTTTTCTTTTTCTTCTGTCAGGTTTTCCTTTTGAATAATTTTTCTTTCGTGCTCCTCCGTTTTTTGATGTTTTCTTCTCTTTTGAAAGTTCAACAGAAACATTCATTCCTTTATATTTACAGTCGGTAAAAGCCTTTAAAATTTCTTCTTCATATTTACTTTCAACTTCAAAAAATGAAAAACTGTCCAAAATATCAATTTTCCCGATATTAATATCACGCATTTGAGTTTGATCATTAATTAAACCGATTAATTTTACCGGTGAAACTTTTTTCTTTGAACCGAGATTAATAAAAAATCTTGAAAAGTCGCCTTTATCTCTTCTGTTTTTACTTCGTTTACCTTCATTTCTGTCTGAAGCATTTTCATCAATATTCAAATCCGGAGCATCTTTATAATAAGACAAAAAGCGATTAAATTCAACCGAAACAAAATGATTTATCAGTTCTTCACGACTTAACCAGCTTAATTTTTTATAGATTACATCCGTAAAAGGGTCTATTTGAGCATGATCAATCTCAATTTTTTCAACTTTATCAATCAGATTAAAAAGTTGTCGTTCGCAAATTTCTTTCCCGCTCGGAATAGATTTTTTGATAATTTTCTTACCTAGTTTTTTTTCTATATCTCTTAACCTGAAAAGTTCTCTGGAGTGAATTAATGAAACGGAAATTCCTGTTTTTCCCGCACGCCCGGTTCTTCCGCTTCGATGGATATAAATTTTCGGTTCTTCCGGAATGTTGTAATTTATAACATGAGTTAAATCGTTAACATCCAATCCTCTGGCAGCAACATCCGTAGCAACTAAAATTTGTAAATGTTTTACTCTAAAACGGTTCATTACATAATCTCTCTGTGCCTGCGATAAATCTCCGTGAAGTGCTTCGGCATTATAACCGTTTTCAATCAATTTATCGGCAACTTCTTTGGTATCTCTTCGAGTTCTGCAAAAAACAATGCTGTAAATATTCGGATGCGAATCTAAAATTCGTTTCAATGCTTTAAAACGATCTTTGGCTTTTGTTAAATAATAATGGTGATTGACATTTTCGGCACCGCTGTTTTTTTCACCTACCGAAATCTCATCGGCATCATTCATATATCTTTTTGCGATTTTTGAAATTTCAGCGGGCATAGTTGCCGAAAAAAGCAAAGTTTGTTTGTCTTCGGGCGTTGTTTCCAATATCGCATCCAAATCATCTTTAAAGCCCATGTCAAGCATTTCATCTGCCTCATCCAGAACCATATAGTTAATGTTGTTGACTTTTAACTTTTTTCGTTTTTTTAAATCTAAAACACGTCCGGGCGTTCCTACCACAATCTGGCAACCTTTATTCAACTCTGCAATTTGTTTATCGGCACTTGCTCCGCCGTAAACTGTTCCTATTCTTATATTCTTCAAATATTTTGAATAGGATTTTATGTCATTACTGATTTGAATACATAATTCTCTTGTGGGAGAAAGAATTAAAGCTTGTGTTGTTTTTGAGTTTAAGTCAATTTGATTTAAAATCGGTAAACCGAAAGCCGCAGTTTTTCCGGTTCCGGTTTGTGCCAGTGCAACTAAATCTTTCTTTTTCTCTAATAAATAAGGAATTGTTAATTCTTGAATAGGTGTCGGCTTTTCAAAGCCAAGTTCCGACACGGCTTTTATAATTTGCGGGTTAATTCCCGTCTCTTCAAATGTTTGCATGAAATAATTTTGGAATAATTCGGCAAAGGTAGGATTTTTTTATGCCGCTGCAAGTTTATTTTATAATGTTCTGAGGACAAACTCTGTTATTGTTAAAATTTAAGTTTTTTTTCGTGTTACGACAGTATTAAAAGTTATAAATCAAAACTCCGAATTTTAATTATATATTCCGAATGTTTTTCCACGGAATCAAATTTCCGGACTTGGTTTTTTGCATAATTTCACCGGTATAAATTAAAAAAGAAAAATCTTCTTTATTATTTGAAATTTTATTCCAATATCCCAAATTTTTAAAAAATTCAGGTTTATATGTTGCCGATGATTTTATTTCAAGGGCATTAATCTGACCTTTTTCTTCAAAAATGCAATCAATTTCTGTTTCTCCAAAAATACAAATTATTTGTTTTTCCTTTATTATATCTGTCTTTTATCAGGATTTTGTCTGTTTGAAAAAAAGATAATATTTCAATTCTTTTATTTTCTTTTTCTCTATAATACAAGGTATTCAGTTTCTTAACAACTGCTTTTCTTACATTTCTGCCTTTTGTTATCGGAAATAATTTTGGATTATCAGAAATCAAATTTACTGTTCTTTCAATTTCATCAGACAGTTTTCATAATTCTTTTTCTGTCCGATTTTTTTCAATATATTCAAAAGTTACTTTTAATTTAGATAAAGCATTATCAGTCCATTTAATTCTATAACCATTTTTCATATATCTTTCTTACTTCGGAATGAGAATTTAACTTGCCGTTATCTGCGTCATATATTCCTTTTTTAATTGAATTTTTTTCAGCTTCTGAAATTTCAGACCGCCAATCTTTTATTTGACTTTTCCGTAAATCAAGTATTTTCTGAATTATTGAATTATCATCCAATGTAGTTAATCTCTGAATTAATTCAATCTTAATATTTTGAATATTCACTTCCATACTACAAATTTACAACTTTTTTAATAATCTTTCATTTTTTCCGCAAATTACAATTGTTTCTCACAAAGATTTATTACAAAAGTAAAACCTTTTTTCTGTGCAGTATATAAAATCAACAATTTCTATAATGTTTTTATACACGTTGTTACGACCAGTTAATATTTTTGAATTAACACATTTGTCGGAATACTTAAATCTTCATTAAGGTTTCTTATCATTTCAAGTGTTAATTTTCTTTTCTTATTCAGAATTTCACTTACACGACTTTTAAATCCAATAACTTCTGTTAAATCGTTTTGTTTCATTCCAAGCTGTTCCATTCTAAACTTTATAGCTTCAATAGGGTCAGGTAAATCAATTGGAAAATGCTCATCCTCATATTTTTCAATCAAGATTGATAATATTTCTAATTCGTCGCCTTCTTTTGTTCCTTGTTTCGCGTCAAAAATTTGCTCTAATCTTTCAAGAGCTTTTTCGTAATCTTTTTCTGTTTTTATAGGATGTATATTCATAATTCTATATTTTATCTGCATTTATTTTATCATATTCTCCGTGAGTTCCGATAAATCTGATCCACATTATTTTGTATTCATAGTTTATTTTTACAATCAGTCGATAATTATTACCTTTTATATTAAAAACAATTCTGTTATCTTCTAAAATACTTGCACTTGGATATTCTTCCTTTAATTCATTCGGATTGCTCCAATTAATTTTACTAACCTCGCTATACCAAGATTTTAATTGTTCTTCACAATCTTTGTGTTTTGCCCAAAACCTTCTTAATGTTCCTTTTGCAATTATTCTCACTTTCTTTTTTTATGCAAATATAATACAAAAATTACCAAAATGGTAACTTTGTTGTGTTTTTTCTTTAAATATTTTATAAATTACTATTCCATATGCAATGACAAAAACTATTAGTGTAGTAAAATAATTTATTATTAGAAAAAGATATTTTGTTATATGATGTATAAATATGACCGAATAAAGGAATATGTAAGATTATATCTCTGATAATAAATAAAATGAAATTATTTTTTTAAGAGGTTTAATCGCAGAATAAATAT
The DNA here is from genome assembly GCA_013152535.1 of Chlorobiota bacterium. Taxonomy (GTDB): domain Bacteria; phylum Bacteroidota; class Bacteroidia; order Bacteroidales; family JAADGE01; genus JAADGE01. The sequence continues at coordinate 102,632 of JAADGE010000051.1, read as the reverse complement.
ATGTAATTATAGTCAAAATAATCAATACTGAAATAGGTGCAATGATTAAATTATTATCGAATATTCCTAAAAACACAAATGTAATTAATGGTCCGCTAATATGTTCTCCTTGTATCATTATACTCGAATAACAATAAGAATTTTAAGAAATCTGTAAATATTTTTTGATTCTTTCGTTTGGCTATTACTGGCAACGATTGACTAAACGGCGTGCGGAAATTGAATAAATATCTTTCCGTTTTGCTGTGAGCCAATTTTTGATTTACAATTTTAGTTATTTTAAAGCCAAATTAAAAACTTGGCGGTGCTAATTTTTTGCTCTTACTTTTCAATATGCAACTACCGCATGACTTTTAGTTACTTGTTAGCAACTTTTAATATATTTTTAAGTATTTTCCCCTGATAGTTCTCCCATTCAATTTAGCAATATACTCATAACCATTAACAGTCACATTATAAATTGTTACATTCATTTTATCGCCCTTTGATAAGAACGTAACATTTGGATCATTAGACTCAATAAAAGTTAATTCATATGCACAATCAGTCAACCATTCAATCTCGAATTTTCCAAAGTATTTATCATTCTCATAATACTCAATATGACTATTTCCCTCTCTTATTACATATGAAGTTGTATCAGGATTATCCAAATATTTGTATTTCCCAAAATGCATATCTTTACATTTTGCATTGTCTATTTCATTACTATTTGAATCAATAATGTCTGATAGACTTCCTTTTTTTGTTATCCAGTTATTTATAGCATTATCCCAAAATGCATAGTAACCTTCTTGAATAATGGGTAAATTTTTTAAAGATTTATCTTTTTCAGCTAATGTAATTAATGGAACAGCATGAACTTCATTGCAGTTTTGAACATCAATTTCTCTTAAAACGAAAAATATTTTTGCCCCTCTTTCTCTAATTACATAGTGGAACTTTGTAGAATCAAGATTATTGACTTCTTTACATGCAGCTGCTAATTTTAAATTTTCATTTTTGTTGGTATTAATTATGTCTTGAAAACCTCCTGATTTAATAATCCATTTAGCTAATTTCTTATCCCAGTAAGCATAGTTACCTTCTTGAATAATAGGCAGATTTTTTAAAGATTTATCTTTTTCAGCCAATGTAACCATGGGTACAGCATAAATCTCATAACAATTTTGAATATCAATATCTCTCAATACATAAAATACTTTAGACCCTTTCTCTCGAATGACATAATGGAACTTTGTAGAATCAAGATTATTGACTTCTTTACAAGCAGTAGCTAATTTTAAATTTTCATTATCATTTTGACTGAAACTAATAATAGAAAATAAAGCCAGAAATAGTGATATAAGTATTTTCATATTTGAATTTTATTCTAATTGTTGCTAACATTTGTATAACAGTATTACCAATATTCCAATTATATCGGTAATACTGTTCGGTATAAATTATTACCCTCTTCGTCTTTCCAACAACAGCATCATCATACCGCCGAGTAAAATTCTGGTTTCTTCACCGGATTCAAATTCGGCAAGTTTATTAATTGAAAATCGTCTTCCGAAGAATGATTTTTCTTTGGCAATTCTTGCAACAAGAGTTCCGTCGGGTCGTTTTACCGTATATTTCGGATTAAACAAGTAACCTGTCAGCATTCCGAGAATCGGAACTTCCGAAAGCATTGAGTCCATAACTTTTGCAAAAGGATTTTCTTCTTCGATAACTAAATCTTGTTGGTCGTTTTCATCGTACAGTTCATATTTCGCTTTCCATAATGATTTCCAACCTTTTCGGGCAACTTTCCCGAGATTTGCACCTTCAGGTGTAGTAAAACTGTATGCCGTATTAAAATCCAGCCATTTATTTGCCTGAATATAAAAATTTTCGGATGTTTTTTTCTCATCGGAATAAACAACAACTTTTTCTTTAAGTTTAAAAAGTTTTGCTCTTACATAAGCCACTGTTTGACCATCAGCATCTTTTGCCGTAAAATCATTTGCAAGTGTTCCGATTTTGAAAGTAAATTTTAAAGGGTAGTTTAATTGTTCCATATTATTGAGTTTAAAAATGAATAGAATTTGATGTACAAAGGTAATTTTTTTTCTTTTATATTATAATGTGCAGTTTAACCGGGAATATTTGTAATTGATAATTCTTTTATTGCAAATTTCATAACTTATATATCTTTGCAACCCAAATTATGCTTTATGGAAATTTTAAAAACACACAATATTGTTAAACAATTTGATAATCACAGAGCCTTATCAGAAGTCAGCATAAATGTTGAAGAAGGTTCTGTTTTCGGATTGCTCGGTCCTAACGGTGCCGGAAAAACAACTTTAATTCGTATCATCAATCAAATTACGGCACCGGATGAAGGCGAAGTATTTCTTTTCGGCGAAAAATTAAAACCCGAACACATAAAGAATATCGGTTATCTTCCGGAAGAACGCGGATTATACAAAAAAATGAAAGTCGGCGAACAAGCTTTGTATTTTGCTCAATTGAAAGGTATGAATAAAATTGATGCTAAAAGAAAATTAAAGCATTGGTTTGAAAAATTCGACATTTTATCTTGGTGGGATAAAAAAGTTGAAGAGCTTTCAAAAGGTATGCAACAAAAAGTACAATTTATTATTACCGTTGTTCACGAACCGAAGTTGTTAATTTTCGACGAACCGTTCAGCGGTTTTGATCCTATTAACGTTGATATTTTAAAAAAAGAAATTTTATCTTTAAGAGACAACGGGGCTTCCGTTATTTTTTCTACGCATAATATGGCTTCAGTTGAAGAAGTATGTGACCGAATTGCACTTATTAATAAATCAAAGAAGATATTAGACGGAAAAGTTTCAGATATAAAAAATAATTTTAAATCAGATGTATTTAAGATTGTTTTTGAAGGGAATTTTAATAAATTTTCAGCAAGTTTAACTGCTGATTATGAGATACTTGAAAACATTCAGCAGGATAATAAATCTGTTTTAAAAGTTCGGATTTTAAATAAAATGAAACCGAATGATTTTTTGGCTAAAATGCTGCAATTCGGAAATATTATTTCTTTTAACGAAATAATTCCGAGTATGCATGATATTTTTATAGAAGCAGTTAACGGAAATAACTAAAAGTTTGGATTTTGACCGTGTCACGTTGAGTGCGGCACGGATAGTTCATTATTACAAAAATATAATTATAAAAGCAACAGCAATGAACAATATATCTTTAATATTAAAAAGAGAATATTTAACTCGCGTAAAGAAAAAATCTTTCATTATTATGACAATTGTCGGACCAATTTTAATGGCTGCAATTTTTATTGCTCCCGTTTGGCTTGCAATGATGGATAATAATGAAATAAAAACAATTACGATTTATGATAAAACCGGAAAATATAAAGATGCTTTTCAGGATACCGAGACATTAAAATTCAGGTTTACCGATGAACAAAATGCCAAAAAACGTAAAGAAGAATTTAAAAATTCCGGAGATGCCGCTATGCTTTCTATTTTAGATACTTTAAGCAATGATTTTGTATTGTACTCTGAAAAAGCACCCGATTTAGATATTAAAGAAAAATTATCATCAAAATTAAACCATTTTCTTGAAGCACAGAACTATAAAAAACTCGGTATAGACAAAGCTGAGATTGACTCGGCAAAAGTTTCGGTAAATATTGAAACAAAAACGCTGACAGCAAAAGGAGAAAAAATAAGTTCTGCCGAACTCGGAATTGCAATCGGGTTTATTTCTGCTTTTATTATTTATATGTTTATTTTTATGTACGGTGTGCAAGTAATGCGCGGTGTTATTGAAGAGAAAGTTAATCGCGTTGTCGAAATTCTGATTTCTTCAGTAAAACCTTTTCAACTTATGGCAGGTAAAATTATAGGAATTGCAATGGTTGCATTAACACAATTTATACTTTGGGCTGTGCTTACGGGAATAATTGTAGGTTTTGTATATTTTGCTTTCGGTGAAAGTATGATGCCGCAAGGACAAGATTTAAGTCAAATTCAAAATATGTCATCGTCACAAATTGAAAATATTGTCGGAAACAGTCAGTTTTCGGAAGTTATCCTCGGTCTTATAAATTTTAATTGGTTTGCAATGATCGGTACATTTTTAATGTTCTTTGCCGGAGGATATCTGCTTTATGCTTCACTTTTTGCCGCAATAGGTGCTGCCGTTGATAATGAAACTGATAATCAGCAATTTATGCTTCCGGTAACTATTCCGCTGATTTTGGCAATTGTTGCCGCACAAGGTATTATAAAAAATCCCGATGGTGCTTTGGCATTCTGGTTTTCGATAATTCCGTTTACTTCGCCGATTATTATGCCTTTGCGTGTTGCCGTAGGAAGATATGAAATTTGGGAGCTTGCATTATCAGTCGGGCTTTTGATTGTTACATTTTTAGCAACGGTTTGGCTTGCAGCAAAAATTTATAAAGTCGGAATTTTAATGTACGGTAAAAAGATATCTTACAAAGAGCTATGGAAGTGGCTGAGGTATAAATAATTATGAAAAATTTAATGTTATTTTAATAATGTTAATTTTGTCATTTTCGCATATTAAAATCATACAATTCGGAAACTCGAATAATTTATATGAAAAAACCGGAACTTCTTCTCCCTGCAGGAAATACCGAAACATTTTATGCTGCTTTGGAAGGCGGTGCAAATGCCGTATATTTGGGACTGAAAAATTTTAATGCTCGTGAACGTGCTCTTAATTTTTCAAATCGTCAAATTCCGGTTTTAATTGATTTAGCCCATAAAAAAGATTGTAAAGTTTACATTACACTAAATACCGTTATTAAAAATAATGAACTTCCGGAATTGCTTGATGTCTTGGATTATCTTCAAACTATAAAACCCGATGCCTTAATTATTCAGGATTGGGGTGTTTATCACATAATAAAAAAATATTTTCCGGCACTGACGGTTCACGCCAGTACGCAAATGGCAAATCACAACAGTTTGGGTGCTGTTTATTCTTATCAGAAACAATTTGAACGCGTAATTTTGGCAAGAGAACTGACTTTAAAAGAAGCCGCAGAAGTAAACAAAAAAAGTAAGATTGAAACTGAAGTTTTTATTCACGGAGCTTTATGTTATTCTTTTTCAGGAATGTGTAATTTCAGCTCTTACCTCGGAGGACACGGGGCAAACAGAGGATTATGTTCACAAGTTTGTCGAAGAAGTTTTGATACCGGAAAAGAAGCAAAATATTTTTACAGTTTAAAAGATAATCAACAAATTGAGAATATTCATAATTTAATTGAAGCCGGAGTACATTCCTTAAAAATTGAAGGCAGACTCAAATCTTCTGACTATGTTTATAAAGTGGCACGTGCTTACCGTATGGTTATTGATGATAAAAATAAACTCAGACTTGCACAAGAAATGCTTAAAACCGAAACCGGAAGAAAAAAAACAAGTTATTTTCTTGGCAATGATATAAGCGATGCCGTTACCTACGATAGTCCGAATACCGGATTATTCCTTGGAAAAATAACAAAAATTACTCAAACAGGTTTTGAATTTAATACAGACTTTGACTTACATAATAATTTCAGAGTTCGTATTAAGCATCCGAAAAAAGATGAACAAATTAATTTAAAGGTCAGAGAATTTTCACAAACAGGAAGAACTGTTCAAGTTATAACAGAAAGTAAGTTTATACAGGGAAGTTCCGTTTTTTTATCCGGAATAATTGAAAAGAAATTTTCATCAAAACTGCCCGAAGGAAAAAATAATATCCGTTTCGGAATGCTTTTCGGGAAAAAGAAAATTATTATAAAATCATTTTCAAAACCTCAAAAGAAGACAAATTTTACACTGTTCCTAAAAATAGATACTTTGGATTGGATGCGAAAAATTCGATTTGATGCTTTCGACAACATTATTTTTTCGTTTACACAAAAGGATCTTGATACTTTGGATGTAAATTCAAACTTAATTCAGAAATTTAAGCACAAGATATGGATTGAATTTCCGCATTTTATTCCTGAAGGAAAAATAGAATACTATAAAGAGATTGCTCAAAAATTTACGGCAAAAGGCTTGAATAAATTCTTTTTAAGTCATATTTCCCAAAAATTACTTTTACCTAAAAATGCAATATTTGCCGGAAATTCAAATATGTATGCCTACAACGATGCAGCAATTGATTTTTTCCTTTCCGAAAAAGTAAAACTCATTACTTATCCGGTTGAAAACGATGCCGAAAACATTGAAAATTATCAAAACAAAAACGGAATAATGCCTGTTTATTTTTATCCGCGATTGTTTATTTCTCGTATGCCGATAAAAATTAAAGAAGAAGAAAGTTTTAAAGACGATACCGGCAATACTTTTTATAAGATTGTAAGAGACGGTATTACTTACACCGTTCCGGAAATTCCGGTTTCATTTATGCAATATGTTAATAAATTCAGGCAACAAGGGTTTAAAAATTTTCTGATAGATTTAAGTTTCGAGAAACCTTCGGGCAATCGAATAAATACTTTGATAAAAAGATATAAAAACTCGCAACAAATTCAACCTTCGGTTAATTTTAATTACAAAAGAACTTTGAAATAATTTTATCTTACCCTTAAAAAAAAAATTCAATCAGTTTGAGTAAAAGACAATAAGGTTAAGGAATTCAGAGTTAATTTTAAAGTTAGCTTTGTTGTTGATTAACAGTTTTTTATTCTGAAAAGAAAGCACTTTCAAAACATATTTGGAGGTGTTTTTTTATTTATATATATTTTAAAATTTAAAATTTGATTAAAATATTAATACTTTTGTCGGCTTATGACAGAAAATCAAGAAGATAAAAGAATAAATACCAAATCTACACGCGGTGTAGAAACTTTATTAGGAGACCCGAAAAAAGCTATACGCAGAATTTCGGGACCGATGATTATTGCTATGTTGGTTCAAACACTTTATAATATTGTTGACGGAATTTGGGTTGCCGGTTTAGGCTCTGATCGCCTGGCAGCAGTCGGTTTATTTTTCCCTGTTTTTATGATTATCATTTCTCTGGCATCGGGTATCAGTGTCGGGGGAAGTTCGGCAATTTCTCGTAAAATCGGAGCTAAACACAAAAGACTTGCCGATACGGCTGCGGGGCATACCCTTTTTATGGGAATTGTAGTTGCAGTTTTGATTACGATTATTATTTTACCGCTTCTTCAAAATATCTTTCTTTCGATGGGTGCAGAAATTTCAGTTGTTGACTTAGTTGTAAGTTACGGGAAAATTATTATTGGCGGAACTATCATATTGGTTTTTAATAATATAGCAAGCGGAATATTGAGAGGTGAAGGTGATACTAAACGCGTGATGTATGCTATGGGTTTGGGTTCTGTATTAAATATGGCACTGGATCCGTTGTTTATTTACACTTTAAATATGGGTATTAACGGTGCTGCTTGGGCAACATTAGTTTCGATGTCAGTTACATCAATTCTTATTTTTTATTGGTTATTTATTAAAAAGAATACTTACATCAGTTTTCATTTCAATTTTTTAAAATTTAACGGAAAAATCATAAAAGAAATATTGCGTGTCGGTATCCCGGCTTCCTTAGCTCAAATGTCAATGGCATTAGCTATTTTTCTGCTAAATACTTTTATTATTAAAACAGACGGAACAGACGGTGTAGCGGTATTTACCAGTGCCTGGCGTATTATTATGATTGGATTAGTTCCTTTGTTGGGTATTTCAATAGGAGTAACTGCAGTTACCGGAGCAGCTTTCGGAGCAAAAAACCCGAATAAATTAGCTTCAGGTTATTTTTACGGAATTAAAATCGGATTTTTAATTGAACTTATTATTGTTTCTCTTATTTTTATTTTTGCAGCACAATTGACTTATTTATTTACTTATTCCAAAGATACTGTTCATATATCAGGAACTTTAATAAGAACCCTTAGGCAATTAGTTTGGTTTCTGCCGACGGTTCCGCTCGGCATGTTAACATCATCAATGTTTCAAGGCATAGGAAAAGGTGAATACTCATTAATCATAACTATTACGCGAACACTTGTGTTTCAAATATTGTTCAGTTGGTTTTTGGGAATACATTTGGGACTCGGATTAAGCGGTTTATGTTGGGGTGTTGTTTCGGGAAATATTACTGCTTCGTTAATTGCTGTTACTTGGGGACAATTTACAATACGAAATATAAAAATGAAATTAACACCGGTAAATTCCCTTTCTAAATAATTTTTTCAATTATTTCTTTGAGATATTTTGCATCAATTGCATCAAAATCATTAAGTTTATTACTGTCAATATCTAACACAAATTGAACGGTATTATTTTTAATGCCGCAAAGTACAATTTCTGATTTAGATTCACTGCTGCAGGCAATATGATTCGAAAATTTATTAACATCAGGAACAATCAGTGTTTTTTTATTTTTCCAAGCCGTTCCGCAAACACCTTTCCCGTATCGGATACGAGTACATGCAACAGGTCCTTGAAACGGACCTAAAACTAATTCATTTTTTTTAACCAAATAAAAGCCCGACCAAAAAAAGTTCATTCCGAAATACAATACGGAGCAGATATTTGCCATATTAGCAATCAAATCATTTTCGCTATGAACTAATGCTTTTATTTGCGGTATTAATGTTTTGTATTTTTCTTCTTTGCTGAGATTTGTTGCAATACTCAAATTTTCTGCCATAGTTTTTAGTTTTTTATATGTGCAAGAATCCAGTCCGAAATTTCTTTTAAAGCAACAGGCGAAAATGTTTGCTCAATTTTGGCATATTCTGCCGGAGAACCGGTTTTACACTTTTGAAAAAGATGATTTAAATTCGGCAAAATAATTGTTTTAAAATCTGTATTTCCGCCTTTATTCAATGCTTTTTTTACAGCTTTTTCATTAGCGAAAGGAGGTACCTGCATATCTTTTTTTCCGAATAATGCAAGAACCGGACAAGTAACTTTTTCAAGTGTTTCAGCCGGATTATAAGTTAAAAAATACCTGAACCACGGACTTGTTAAAATATTTATTTGCCTGCTGATTAGCATTTTTAATTCATTTTGAGACAATTTTCCGGTATCTTTTTGATTTTTAAGTTCTTTGGATAATAAGTTGTTAATTTTATGTTTTAATAAACTCGTATCAGTTTCTTTTTTCAATAGTGCATATATCTTTTTATTAAGTTTCTTACTTGCTTTCAGTTCTTTATCCGTTGCTCCGCCGGCTTTTCCTATAAGTTGCGATTGCATTAATAATATTTTTTCACCGGTAAGTCCCGGACCGGCAAGCATAATAATAAAAGCAACATTTTTATTTTCTGCTGCAAGCATCGGAGCAATTAATCCGCCTTCACTGTGCCCGATTAGTCCGATGTTATTCTTTTGAATTTCTTTTCGTGCTGATAAATACTTAAAAGCAGCTTCAACATCCTCGGCAAAATCTTTGGTTGTTGCCGATTTAAAGTTACCGGTTGATTTTGCAGTTCCTCTGTCGTCAAAACGTAAAACGGCGATTCCTTTACGCGTTAAATAATCAGAAATTATTAAAAACGGTTTATGTTCGAGCAATTCTTCATCTCTGTTTTGTGCTCCTGATCCGCTGATTAGAATAACTGCCGGAAATTTACCTTTTTTATTCGGCAATGTTAAGGTTCCGGCTAAAGTAATATCAGCTTTTTTATTTTTAAATGTAATATCTTCCGAAATGTACGGGTACGGTTTCTCAGGTTCCTGATATCGTTTTTTCTTTTCGGTTTTAATTTTTCCTTTTTTTAGATTTAAAGGAAAACTTTGTCCCGCTTGTTTGAATTCGCCGGTAATTTCATTTTTTGCAGCATTTATTGTCCCTGAATATTCTGCAGCAAGTTTGGTCATTACCATTTTAATTTTTGTGTTTTTCATAAAAAAACTGTCAACCGGCAGGTCGTAAGCAGCTTGATCCGGACTGTCTAATGTAACTTTAAAATTATTATTATCTTCGATAATGTGAAATACAATTCTTAACTGTATCCCTTGTACGTGTAGTTTTCCACTCCAATCACCGATTATGTTTTGTGAAAAACTCGGCAGAGCAAAAAAAATAACCGTTAATAATATTGTAAGTTTTTTCATCTTTTTTTTGTCAAAATTATGATTTTCAAAATTTCTTTTAAAATTTTATTCCGTAAATTTTATTTTGGAACGTATTTTTTTTATTGCATCCGTTATTGATGTTTCAGGTGAGATAAAATTATCATCAGACCAAAAATATGCATCGTAACTGTATGAATTATCAATAAATACTGAATTTTTTTTCAAGATTTCTTTTCGTTGAAATTTTTTTATGTTTCGGAAATCATAAGATATTGCAGCGTTTTCCAAGAATATTTTGTAATATGATGCAAAAAGACTGTGTTTTTTTCGGATTTTAAAAATTAAATCGGCTCTTACATGGTTTAAAATATATTTTCGGTTAATTTCTTTATAATTAACAATGTATTTTGCAGACTTCAGTTTTACAATGAAATTACGATTCTTTTTAACAACAAAATTTACACTATTATTTTCTGACTTCAAATTAATTTGAAATTCTGCTGATATTAAGGCAAAAGTTTTATTATCAATATACAGTTTACCCTTATAAAGCGACGTTTTAATATATTCTTTCCGGTTGAATTCTATAACAAATAATGTATGGTTATTAAAAGGAACGATATCAATTAAACGGTAATTATAATTTTGCATACCTTCCGGATTAAAAAAATCAAAATTATTTCGAACAATATCAAATTGTAATGAAGAATATAAACCGTCTTTTAACTTTACCGGTAAAGTATCTTTTTGCAATACATTTATAAATTTACGTGATTTTACAACTTTAATTTTATCAGAATTTGCAATTGTTTTATAAGGAGTTTTTAAAATTTTTATCAGTGCTTCGGAGTAATTATTTAAAATTTTATTTTTAATAACCCCTTCACGATAAAAAGACGTTATCAGACACTTTTTTCGGATATAGTTCTTTTTTGTATTATATATTGCATTTTTTACAATTTGTGCCGGGTCTTCATTTCTGATAATTACTTCTTGTATTGAAATATATTCAGGTTTTAGTTGTATTATTTGTTTATTCGGAGGTAAAGCAGAAACAAAATATTCGCGACTTTTAAAACCGATACTTGAAATGTAAACAATACTGTCTCTGTATTTTAAAGGAATTTTTAATGAGAATTCACCGTTTTGATTAGAAATTGTTCCTTTTGTTGTGTTTAAAATTCCGACAGATACATACGGAACGGCAGTTTTTGTTTTTGCATTGATAATTTTTCCCGAAAATATCAATAAGGTATCTTGTGTAATGTGCTTATTTTCAGCCCAAGTTAATTTTGTAATTACAATATGATTTCCTATGATTTGATAATGTGCATGTTTTGTAAAAATACTGTCAAGAATTGATTCTAAAGAAACATTCGTTTTACGGATACTTATGATTTTTTTCTCGGGAACAATTCTTAAATCATACGAAAAGTAATAGTTCGTTTTGTCAGTTAAAATATTTAATGCTTCATTAATACTCTTATCGGAAAATTTTACATTGACAGATTGCTGTAATACAGAGTTTTGAGCGTTACAGAAATTTGCATTAATGAAATAAAAAAATATCAATAAAAAAACTTTTCTCATAAATCGATTTCAGACAAAATAATTTTTCTCCCTTTTTTTTCTGCTTTTAAATGATGCGTATTGCACAGAACATTTATCAATGTGCCGATATTATCAGTGTTTTTGTTAAAACTCATGCTTCCGGCTACAAGTTCACCGACAGCATTAGTTTTAAATACAATATTAACATTGTAAACATTATTAATATCCGAAACAATGTTTTTTAGTTTTTCATTTTCGTAAGTAAAAATTGATGTTTTCCACGATAAATAATTTAAATTTTTATTTATGTTTTTTTGTAAAATACCTTTTGCAGAAATGCCTTTTTCTCCGGGGTTTAAAACAATTTTTTGTTTTTCAGTTTTTAACTCAACTCTTCCTGTTGTAACGATAACTTCTGTTTTTTTATTTTTTGTATTTACATTGAATGAGGTTCCCACTACTTTAATTTCTGAATCTCCGGTTTTAATAATAAAGGGTTTTTTTGAATTTTTTGTAATATTAAAAAAACCTTCACCCGAGAATTTAACTTTTCTGTTATTTTTTTTAAATCTCTCGGGATATTCTATTTCTGATCCGACATTTAAACTGATTTGCGAACCGTCCGGTAATATGACGTTTTTTATTTGAGTAACTGCTGTTACGGAAATTATTTTTTCTGAAAAGCCGTAATATAAACCGACTGATAAACCTATTAACAGAATAACCGATGCTGCAATATTGCGTATATTGAATTTAAACCCTGAATTTATTTCTTTTTCAGTAAGTAAACCGGCATTTTCAATTTTGTTGTATAATTTATTCCAAGCAATATCCGAAATAAATTGATTCTCTGTTTTGTTTTGTTTCATTTCTATATTTTCCGGAACGGATTTTTTTTGAATTTGGGAAACTGCTTTTTTGCGGTCTCTTTCATCAAGTTTTCCGTTTATTAAGTTTTGAATAATATGATTTTCTTTATATAACATTGTTGATATGTGTTTAGTATTCAGGGAAATATACTCTTAATAATTTAAGTGCTTTACTTATATTTGCTTCTACGGTTTTAACTGAAATTGATAAGCGGTCAGCTATTTCCCTGTATTTCAAACCATTAAATCTGCTTAAAATGAAAATTTGCGAACAGTGAGCCGGTAAAGTGTTTAATACTTCATTGAATATATCAAGTGTTTCGTCATAAATAATATTCTCGTAAGGCATTTCAGTATTTATTACAGCTTGATTATCAATATATTTTTCGTATGATTTCTCAATTTTTTTATGTTTTAAATATTGTAAGCACCTATTTCTCACAGACATATAAAGATATGATTTTGCTGAAATTTTAATCTTTATAAAAGAACGTTTTTCCCAAATTTTAAAAAATACATCCTGAACAATTTCTTCTGCAATTATATTATTTTTAACATATTTAAAGGCATACAAACATAATTGCTTGTAATATTTCTTAAATAAGGTTTCAAATTCCTCAATTGAGATATTATTCAGTATTGTTTTTATCAAGATTTTTGTATTAAATTTATTTCTCTCGAAATTTGTAATAATACTGTTGATTTTATATTAATTATTTTGAATTTTAAGTTTAACCCCGTATTTTTTAATGGCCTTTTCAATAGCTTCTTCAGGTTTTATGGTGTTATATTTTCCCCAGAAATCTTGGTCGGAAAGCGGATAAACTTTTTCGCCAAAAATAATTCCGCCTTTCAGTTGTTCTTTTTTTGGTATTTTTTGAACATTTTTATCTGTTCTGTCAGTAATTGCAATTTCTGTCATTACCGAATAATGTGATTTAAACAATTTTCTTTTCCATTTTACGCTAAAATTAACTTCTCCTCTTGCATGGGAAAAATAATATTTTCCGTTTTGCTGTTTATAACTGACCATATATTTTGTACTTGTCGGCATAATACTCATAAATAAAGGTTTTTTTCTTACAAAAACTCTGCTTGCTTCGTCTTTATTTTCTAAATTCAGACTAAATTCGACTGCTGTTATTGCTAATGTTTTAATATTAATATACACTTTGCCGTTAAAAAGCGGGAATTGCTGATTTGGTTTTTGTTGAAAATTAATAATGTAATTTTGTTGGTTATCAATATTTGTAATTTCCGTTAAAGTAAAGTTATATTGTTTGATTTTATTTCCGGAAAATAAAATATCCGGATTTTTAGCGATATCCAGAAGAAGTGCTGTTTTGGGACCGCCTCTTAATTTCATAATAATTGTATCCTGTGCTTTTACATCGGCACTTTTATGCCCTTTATAGAGTTTTACCAAATCAACTGCAAATTTATTATTATAGGGTGCCTTATATATTTCTACAACTGCCTCTGATACTGATACATACTTTCTTCGTTTTCTTACATATTCACGATAGAATGCCATTTCTTTATTCGGAACAATACTGTAATTATCCGGAATTTTCTTTAACGCTTCTGTAATAATATCTTCAGGATGATTAGGACGAATAATTACTTCCTGAATAGAAATTACAGAAGGTTTCATTTTAACCTTAAATTTCTTTTCTTTAAATGAATTTATCGGAACTTCCAAATTTTGATAACCGATATATTTAAAGGTAAGAGTGTTCACATTTAATTCTTTTTCAAACCTGACAGTAAATTCTCCTTCGGTATTTGTAACGGTTCCTATATTTGTTCCTTTTACGGATACAGAAACAAAGGCAATAGGCTTAACAGTCTCAGCATCAATAACTTTTCCTGATATGATGATATTATTTTCATTTATTTTAACGGCTTCATTTTGGGAATAAATAAAATGGGCAGATAATAAAAAAATAAACAGAACAAAAGTCTGTTTTATAAATTGTAAATTTTTCATGGCTGTAATTTTTAAATGAATAAAATAGCTTGTTTATTGCTATGATACTTGAAACAAGTTTTACCCTATGTAAATTTACGTTTTTTTTCTCAGAAACGGCTGAGTATATAAGCAGAAAAATGTTTAGTTGTTGTATAGTGTTATGTGTGAAGCTAATGTGTTATTTTATTTTTGAATAATAAAAATCCCGTCTTTCCATAAAAGGACTAATTTATGAAGCGATTCTTTAATTTTTACATATTCATTTTCGTCAATTTTTTTTTCATCAAATAAATTATCAATTGTTGCAGGATCAATTTCGGCTTTAATATTTTTACCTTTTTGAGGAAGTTTATAAACAACTGGGAAATAATCAATTTGAGACTTAATAAGTTCGGCATATTTACTGATTGTAAAATCTGAAAGTTTGACAGGCGGCAGTACTTCTTTCGTAATATTCCTCCAAATAAGATTTTTAAATTCGTAAAAATTCAACACAGAAAAGGACATTCCTAAATCCCAATAAATTTTATTTACTGCGATTTCACGTGTTTTATTTTTTTTTATAAAATATGTAATTTCAAAAATTGTTCCTGCACCGTCACCGGTTGATGATAACTTTAAATATCCGTTTTTGTAGTCGAGTGTATCTAAAATCCAATATCCGTCATTATTCCATAAATCCTCTAATGTGTTGTATTTTAATGAAAGAAGGCGTTGGTGCAAATTAATTTCTGTATCGTAAACTTTTAAAACACTGTCGGGTAAAAGCAAAAAATAATCTTTAATATTATATGGTTGTTTTATATTTCTTATTAAACTGCTTTCCGATTGAGAAAAACTGAAGGTTGAAATACAAATAAGAACTGATATGAAAAAATATCTTCTTGAGAAAACCATATCCGGTTATTTTTTATTATTTTTTAATTTTTTCTGCAATATTTTCATTTCTTCAATTTGCAAAGAAAGTTCTTTTTCACGAGCTTTTAATTCTTCCGAACGTTTAACAAGTTCAAAAGTATCAAATCCTATAAGATAAATTTTTATGGTTTTTCCTTTATGATCCTTAATTGCAGTATAGGTTCCCTGTATATAAATTTCTTCTTTTTTATTATTAATGAATCGGAATGTTCCGCTCACATGAATTCCGTTGTGTAATTTTTCCCAGGTTTTTTTATATTCTTCGCTTCCAAGCATTTTTTTATTTACAATAAAATCGTGTTTTTTATTCTTTAAGTCAGCTTCTTTATAGCCGAATTTTTGTTCGAAAATATGATTAACGGAAAGAATATTCCCTTCCATATCAAACTCAGCCGTAATATTAGTTTGATTGATACCTTCCAGCCAACTTTTGGTTTCAGCTTCTTTTTCAGCAATTTCCTCCATTTTTTTTGCAACTTCTTTTCGTTGTTTCATCGCATTTTCAACAGCAGATTGCAAAGTTTTTTCATTGGCTTTCAACATTTCGTTAGTATTTTCTAAGATATGTTGCTTACGTTCAGCTTCTTTATGTGCTTTATTAATTTCTTCTAAATTTATGCGAAGTTGTTTTTCACGTTCTTTTAATTCAAATTCAAGTTTTTTAAATTCGCTTAAATCTGAAGAAATTGACATAATATAGAGGATTTTGCCGGTTTCGTCAATAATAGGAGCATAAACTGTATTAAACCAAAATTCTTTATCGTTGACATTAATGTGTTCATTTCGTTGAATATTTTGACCTTTTAACAATTTTTGCCAAAATTCATTAAATTCATTCTCATTTTCAATATGAATTAAAGTATTAATTTGTTTGTTTAGAATATCTTGCTCTTCAACTTCTAATAATTCAATTAAGTTTCTGTTAGCAGAAATTATATTACTGTTTATATCAATTTCAAGAACTAAAGAACTTGTGTCAACTGCAGCTAAAATTCCGGACATTTGAGCTGCTTTTTGAGCTGCATTTTCCTGTGCTTGCTGAAGTTCTTCAAAATTTTGCCTCATTTCTTCTTCCTGAATTTTCATCAACTCAGCTTGTTTTTGTGACTGCTCCAATAACACAGTTGTCCTTTGGTTAATTTTAGTAACAGACAACGATGCAGCAATTGTTTCAGATAAAATTTCGACAAAATTAATTTCATGTTTTTGTAATTCATTAAAAGATGCTATTTCAATAACACCTATAACTTCATCTTCGGTAATCATCGGAACAATGAGCAAACTTCTCGGAACAGCATCGCCCAAACCTGAAGTAATTGTTATATAAGATTCCGGAATTTCGGTTCTGTAAACAGTTTTCTTTTCTGCAGCAACCATACCTACCATCCCTTCACCAAGCAAGATCTTTTTTTGTTTTTTCTTTTCATGACCATATGCATATGCTGCTGTTAATTCAAGGTATCGCTGTTCTTCATCATCATTAAATACAAACATACCGCCTTGATTTGCATTTATAAATTTTACAAGTTCAGAAATAACTTTAGAAGACATTTCGACGATATTACCTTGGGTTTGTCTTAAAATATCATTAAATTTAGTCAATCCTTCATTAATCCAAGTTCTGATTTCTTCTTCTTCTTTTCTTTTTTCTTCTTCTGCAGAACTTTTGATAATATTTTCCTGCATTTCTAATAATGCGTTTCCCAAAATATCCTGTTTGCTCAATGGTTTATAGTTTATTTGATAATTTCCTTTTCCTATTTCCTGTGCAAATTGAGATGTTTGTTTAAGCCCTTCTATTAAATTATCAGTTGAATTGCAAATTTCCGATATTTCGTTATTACCTCCTATATCCGGTTTTTCTGACGGAAAAACACCAAGACTTAAGGGGCTGATATATTTTTTCAGTTGATTCAACGGTTTTGCAACGGAATTAGCAAATTGTTTGAAAAGAATCAAAAACAACACACCTATTATTATAAAGAAAATAATTATTGTATAAACAGCTTGCCTTTGAGCTGCTTTTTTATACTCTTCAACAGAAGTCATCAATTGTTCTGTTTCTGAATCTAAAGTTTGTGTATATGTTCTTAATTTTCCGCGCAATCCTTCATCGTATTTTAAGCCGATAAGTTTATCGGCTTTTATCAATGCCGTAAAATTTGTTTTATATGATTGAAGAATTTTATCTGATTTAGAAATTCCGGCTTGATTGTTCTGCAAAGAATCATTTTGAAAAGTACTTTTTGTGCCCGTAAGTTTATTATATTTGACTAAGAACTTTGTATAATTTGTTTCATCTTTCGATAATAAATAATTATCGGTAAGTAATATCATTTCGGAAATTAGGGATACGGTTTTAGGAGACATATCTGTATTTGAGATTTCATTTTCACTGTTTTTCAGAGCACCAATAATTCCGGAAGATATATTTCCGCGTACAAAAATTTGATGTGTTAAGTCCTCAAAAGTTTCGATAAAATTTTCTTTTGCATTTTCAATATTTATTAAACGTGTTTTAAGGTTGAATGTCTCAGTAATTTTATCTTTAATTAATAATTGATTAACATTTGAAAATATGTCTGACGTTTTTTCAAATTTATCAATATATTTATTCCTTTCTGATAAGAAGAATTCTGCATCATTATTATATCTCAATAAAAATTGTAATTCATATCTGCGTAAATTTAAATAATGAATTTTTAATATATCTGCTCTGTGATAGGACTCACTGTATTGATTGATGTTTTTTACGGAAAAAATAAAAAACGTAATTATAATAACAATTAAAATTACGACGCTTATTAAAATATAATTAAATCGAGATTTAATACTGATGTTTTGAAAAAATTTCATCGAAATACTGTTTAATAATTAGTTATTTTTAAATATTAAGATATGCTAACAAAGATAAGAAAAAATGTAAAATAATATAAAACTTTTTATTTTCTTAATCTTTGGAGTATAAAAATTACTATTTTTGCAAAGAAATGTTCTATCCTTTAAAATTTGAACCCATTTTAAAAGAAAAAATTTGGGGCGGTAAAAAATTAAAGACCGTTTTGAATAAAGCTGCAGCTTCAGATAATACTGGAGAAAGCTGGGAATTATCCGGTTTGCCTAATAATGTTTCTGTAGTTTCTGAAGGAAAGCTTAAGGGGCTTGCCCTGAATAAATTAATTTCAGAATATAAAGAATTACTTCTCGGTAACAGTATTTATAATAGATTTGGTCAAAGTTTTCCTTTATTAATAAAATTTATAGACGCTTCTGATGACTTGTCGGTTCAAGTACATCCTGACGATGAAACAGCCCGAAAATTATACGGACAGAACGGAAAAAATGAACTTTGGTATATTTTAGAGAGCGATAAAGATGCAGAACTTATTATAGGACTTAAAAAAACTATTACACTTGAAAGTTTTAAAGAAGCAATTAAAAATCATACATTAACAGATAAATTAAATTCTGAAAAAGTTAAAAGAGGGGATATTTTTTATATTCCTTCGGGAAGAATTCATGCAATAAAAAAAGGGGTAATGCTCACTGAAATTCAGCAGCCTTCCGATATTACTTATCGTATTTACGACTGGAACAGAAAAGGTTTGGACGGAAATTACAGAAAATTACACACAGAAGCCGCTTGTAAAGTTGCTGATTTAAAAGCAAAACTGTCCTATAAGTCTGAATATAAGCATGTTAAAAATGAGTTTGCAACTTGTGAAACAAATCAGAATTTTACGGTTAATATTTTACATTTTAATAAAGAAATACGTAAAAATTATTCCGAAACGGATAGTTTTATTGTTTATATTTGTACAAAAGGGGCTTTTAGATTATTGTATCCGAAAAAAGAAATCCATATGATATTCGGTGAAACTGTTTTATTACCGGCAGTTTTGAAAAATATTATATTAATTCCCGAAACCGAAAGTGAATTACTTGAAGTTTATATTGAGGTAAAAAATTAGTTTCTTAAGCTGCGTCGGATTAATAAATTATTGAATCAAATACCGAAAAATTGTGCGGCTTCATTTTTTACTATTCCGACACAAGTTTCAACCGGTTTAGTATCAATTTCATTATATGAATCAATTAATACAGCCGTAAAGGCATTTGATTTTAAATTAGGATCAATTTTGCTGCCGGTAAGATTAATCAATCGTGTTATTTGTTCTTTTGCATAGACTACGGCAGCCCACGTTTCA
Source organism: Chlorobiota bacterium (assembly GCA_013152535.1). GTDB lineage: Bacteria > Bacteroidota > Bacteroidia > Bacteroidales > JAADGE01 > JAADGE01. Next base: position 83,062 of record JAADGE010000051.1, on the reverse strand, counting down.
TCCGTTAAGTATATTTGTTGAGCCAAATTATGATTAAATTCATTTCTTACGGCAGACAGCATTGACAGTTGCAAGTGTTTTGATGTCATTCCCGGTTTAGTTAGTCTTAAAGCCAAAGCATCAGGTCGGATACGTTCCAAAAATAAGATTATTCTTTCGTATGCCTGTAACCGAATCGGTGTTATTAATTTATTATTTGCTCTTATTACATCATATTTTAAATTCAGTTTTTCTTTTTTTGCAAAATGATTTAAAATAATCATTACTGCAACCAATAAGACAATTAAAGGCAGTAAATATTTGGAGATTTCAAATAATTCATTCATTCGGAAAAATTTTATATATACAAAAGTAATATAATTTTCGGTATTTTTAATGTGTCGGAATATCGTAACGTAATTCAAATGAATATTATTTTCAAATTCAGTAAAAAATCACTATTTTCGCTTTCATAAAAAATTAAATCAATCACATAAAATATTATAATATGAAAGAAGTATATATTGTTTCGGCAACTCGAACATCTCTCGGCAGTTTCGGGGGTTCATTATCCGGATTGTCAGCTACAAAATTAGGTTCTGTTGTTATTAAATCAGCAGTTGAAAAAGCCGGTATCAAACCCGATTATGTAAATGAAGTATTTATGGGAAATGTATTGTCAGCAAATTTGGGTCAGGCTCCTGCGAGACAGGCTTCAATTTTTGCAGGTATTCCGAATACTGTTCCTTGCACTACAATTAATAAAGTTTGTGCTTCGGCGATGAAAGCTGTAATGATAGGTGCACAAACAATTATGCTCGGCGATAACGATGTTGTTGTAGCGGGAGGAATGGAAAATATGTCGAATGTACCTCACTATGTTCCGGGCATGCGAAAAGGCTTAAAATTAGGCGACGGTAAGTTAATTGACGGAATGGTAAAAGACGGACTTTGGGACGTTTACAATAATTATCATATGGGCAGTGCAGCAGAATTATGTGCTCGTGAATTAAAAATCAGCAGGGAGGAACAAGACAGATATGCCGTACAATCATATAAACGTTCGGCGGCAGCTGTTGAAAGCGGAAAATTTAAAGATGAAATAACTCCTGTTGAAATTAAAACTCGAAAAGGTGATATTATTGTTGATACAGATGAGGAATTTACAAATGTAAAATTTGACAGAATTCCGACTTTAAGACCTGTATTTGAAAAAGACGGAACTGTTACGGCAGCTAATGCTTCGACAATAAATGACGGTGCTGCGGCAATGGTATTGATGAGTAAAGAAAAAGCTGATGAACTCGGCGTTAAACCGATTGCAAAATTAATCGGTTATGCTGATGCTGCACATGCTCCCGAATGGTTCACGACAGCACCGGTAAAAGCAATTCCGAAAGCCATTGCAAAAGCCGGTTTAACAGAAAATGATATTGATTATTATGAAATTAATGAAGCATTTGCAGTTGTAACGTTGGCTGCAATAAAAGAACTCGGATTAGACGAAGCGAAAGTAAATGTAAACGGCGGCGGTGTTTCTTTAGGTCATCCTTTAGGAGCATCCGGAGCAAGAATTATTGTAACTCTTATTAATGTGCTTAAGCAAAATAACGGAAAATACGGTGTTGCTACATTATGTAACGGCGGCGGCGGTGCTTCGGCTGTTGTTGTTGAACTTTTATAATACTGATAACCCGATAATTTTACAAGTTATCGGGTTATTTATTTAATACTGTCATTGCGTTCCGGAATTTTTACGGTATCCGGTTTTTGTTTCCGATTAAAACGAAATAAATAATCAAAATCTCTTCTCCAAATAAAGCCGAGACCCTGAGTATAATCTCCGTCATTTTCTATTTTATCATTCGCTTTATTATATACTTTTGCTCTGATGGTTCCTTTTTTATTTAATTTAGCCTGCAATTCAAATTCTCCGATATAATTTGCAGCATCAGATTGTTGTGTTTCTTGTCCGCCGATACCTAAATTACCTTTTATTTCAATACGATCGTTTAAAAACTTTTTTGACAAACCAAGTTTATATTCATTAGAGATATTTTCATTACCGGATTTATAATCAAAATTCAAATCAACATATTTAATTGACTTTAAAAGTCCGTTTAATTGTTTCGATAAAATTTCTCCGGTTACTTGATTTCCTGCAATATTTTCCTGCTTAATTCCGGGTAAAGGCTGAAAAACACCGATAAGTAACAAAGATAAAAATTGTTGATTTAATTCATTTTCAGCCAAATTATTTAGTTTTGATGAATATTCATTTAAATTTTCGGGTAATATAATATTTAATTTAAATTTCGGATTCAATAATTTACCGGTAATATTTATAACACATTGAACATTTGTTCGTCTTACTTCATTCGGGTCTTGAGTTAAATCCGAAAGGGATACATTGTTAAGCATATATGCCGCATTAATATTTACGGTCGCATCTTCCGGTGCACCGAACCAATCAATGGTACTGTTTTCGGTAATAACAAAATCCGTACGTATTATGTTTTGCAGATTAAATTGATAATGCCCTTTTGAAATATTATAAGTCCCGTAAACATTAAAATCCCCCTTTTTATCTAAAATAAGACTTATTCCGCCGTTTCCGACAGTTTGTATGTCTCCGGAACTTTCATCGGGTAAAATTTCAATATCGGCATCCGGCGTAACATCTAATTTTAAATTCATACTGAAACCGCCGGTATTTTGTGTAATATTTACTGACGGTTTCGATTTATGAATAATTGCAGTATCTGTTTTAAATGTTAAAAAGCTGTTTTCTTCATTATACGTTTTATCAGAAGAAATAGGGATGTAAACAATGGTATTTTTTTCTGTCGTTAAATTTGCATCAAGAAAAATATCATCTAAAGGTCCGGAAAAATTAATATTTCCGCTTGCATATGCCTGACCGTAATAGTAGGATGAATCAGTGCGTATGATATCTAATATGTCATAGTTATTTACCTGAGCATCAATATCTAATGCAAATTTCTTAAAATTATTATGATGAATTATTCCGGAAATAAAAGCTGTTCCCTTTCCGTTTTTTGCCGTCATTTTTGTTTTGTTTATTATTATATTTTTTCGATTAAAACGAAATTGTAATTCATCAATATTATTAAACGTATTTAAATATCGTATGTATGCCGTTGTTTGTTTAATTTTAAAATTTCCTGTAATATCAGGATTATTAATTTTCCCTTTAATATTAATTTTTCCGGCTAAAAATGCCGACGGATTAAAATCGACAAAATCAACATAATAATCTCTAAAGGTTTTTAAAAGCATACTTCTTACATCAACCGTAAAATTTAATGTTTTATTATCCGGATTATAATCACCGTATATTGTATCATTCATAAATTTTCGTTTGCCTTTCCGGTTATAGGCATTTACATGAACAGAATTTTTTGCATCATCCCAAAAACTTTTCAAATAAAAATTTCCCAAATTCATATTATTAATATTTAAATCAATAATTGAGTCTTTTGTAAAAACCAAAGGCGATGAATAAAGTCCTGCAAAAGTCGAAAAACCGCTTAATTTACCTGTTAGTTTTATATCATCTGAAATTAAGGGTTTAAAATTGCTGATATTCAAGTTTTTAAACTTTGCATATAAAATATCACCTTGATATTTTGAGATATTACCGTCTATATAGACTTCTTCGTTATTATGTATAATTCTGAAATCCGAAATATTAATATGAGAAGAATCAATGTTTACTGCAGCATTATCAAATTTCCAAAGAATATCATTTAATGTTAATTCAGAATTTGAAAATGTGCATTTGTAACGATATTTATTATTCTCTTTTTTGTGAATAACTACAGTTCCGGAAATATCAGCCGCATAATTTGCACTGTCTTTAAAGTTATTCCATATTAAATTAAAATTTACATTGTCTTTTTTAATTTCGCCTCCCAAATTAAGATTTTCAAGATAGAAATTTTTATTCGGCTTTACAGAAGAACCGCCTAATCCTGCATATAATTTATTATTGTGTGTATATGTAATAAAATAAAAATCTTTAATACTGCTGCTTTTATATTTTAACTCTTTTGCATTAAATGATAAATTAAATTTTTCGGTATAAGGTTGAAAATAGCCGAAAACTTTACTTTGTGCCGTTATTTCGAAATCAGGTAAAAACAGTTGTGTAAGAACATTCGGTTTTTTAATATTTATGCTGAAATCCAAGAAGTCATTTGCCGAAATTGTTTCAGGTTTTTTTTCAGTAATCGGTTCGTCAAATATATTATCAAAAACTAATTTCAGTGATTTGAAAGAATTTGAAATATTCCCTGTGCTTTTTAAATAAACATCAACAATATCGGATGTTAATGAAATTTGTTTTGATTTTACGGAATCTTTTACAGTATATTTACTCTTCAACAATAAATTTGTAATTACGGTATTAATATTTTCTTCTGTATAAATAAGCGGTTTTTTTAATTTAACAGTACCCTCAAAATCGTCAATATTGAGACCTTTAAAATTGCCGACTATTTCAGTTTGCAATGATGAAGGCATTGTTTTAAATTTCATTGCTTGTAAATCGGCATGTAAAATATCGGTAAAAATGTTTAATTTGGGAATATTTTCCGAAAAATCTCCAAAACCGGATAAGTCCGCAACTAATTCCGGTTGATTAATACTTATATTTAAACTGTCCAGAATTTTATCATTTACAGAAGCGAATAAATTAATATTATGATATGTATGATTTTTAAAATTAAATTGACTTATGATGCCGGAAGTGTTAATATTTATTTTTTTATTTTTTAAATAAATAAGATTAAAATTTTGCTCAAATGATAATTTCCCGAATATTGAATTATCAAGAGCACGACCGATGTCAATATTTTTTCCGGTTAAATTTCCGGTTATTGTTGTAAAACTGTCCGTATCTTTTTGTGCTGAAGCATCAATTGTTATTTTTCCGAAATCTCCTGATAAAATCCCTTTTGATGTGAAATCTGACGAATTTCCTTTTGTTTTTCCGATATAACTCACACTTTTAATCTTTTGCAATTCAACAGGGACTTTTATCAACGGTTTATTTTTACCGGGCAAGCTGAAATGAGATAATTGCTCAAAATTTGCTTTCAATTCTGAAATATTGATATCAAATGCAAGATTCTTCCAGTCAGGAAAATTTTTAATATGAGAAGTTGTTTTCAAAGAAAAAACATTTTCGGCATTTAAAGAAAATCCGGACAGATATAAATTATTCAACTTACCTTTAATGTTTCCGGCAATAAAAATATTTCCGTTTTGCATAATACTATCCTGCAAAAAAAGAGCTATATCCTGATAATTTACGGCAGAACTTTTTTTAAAAGATGCCTCAACGTATAAATCTGTTTTATAGGGTGAGAAATAATATCTGTCCGGATACGATAAGTTTAAGCTGTCAAATTGTAAATGACTTTTATCTGTTTGAATATCTAAGTCTTTTATCAGAATTTTTGTCGGAGAGATAAAGTTCTTTTTAGTGCTTATATTCTTAACAATTAATCCGCTTTTTTCTTTTAATGATATATTTTTAATTACTGTTTGAATAGTGCTGTTAAAAATATCAACATCATTAATATTAACTTCAATATCAGAAAATTGCATATCTTCAAAATCCATTCCGTCATTTGTAATACTGTCAATTTCTTTATATTTAAAAACTGAATTATGAATTGTTAAATTAGCTGTTCTCAAATGAAAATCTTCAGTTTTGCTTGTGTCATTCTTAGGTATCATTGCATCAATGATATAATCAAGATTTAAAGTGTCTTTTTTTACTTCATACAAATTAAAATATAGCTCATCAAGTTCTACAGACCTAAAAGAGAGTTTGTTAAAATTGGTCGGAATGCCTGACGGTAAAATATATAAATCTTTTATATACAGCATTGTATCTCTGTTTAAATCTTTAATTAAAATACCTTGTATCTTAAATCCCTTAAACAGACTGATATTTACATTATCAATATGAATATCTGTTTTTAGTTTTTCCGACAATTCTTTGGTAATATAATTGGTTATTTTTGTTTGAATGTAAGCTGTTTGCAACATAATAATTAAGCTCAACAGAAGAATCAATAAGGTAATAATACCATAAAGGGTAAAACGTCTTAATTTGTCCGTTTGAAATACACGCTTTTGCATACGTTTACAAAATAATTATTTTTATTTGAGATAAACGAAGTTTCTGGATAATTTATTTGTTTATTTTTGCAAACTAAATGCCGGAAAGGGCAAAATATTATTTTATTAAAGAAAATATCTGAATTTTGATTACAATTTTAGCTATAGAATCTTCGTGTGATGATACCTCGGCAGCCGTGATACAAGACGGATTTTTGCTTTCAAATGTTACGGCAAATCAGGACGTGCATAAAAAATACGGCGGTGTTGTTCCGGAACTTGCTTCGAGGGCACATCAGGCAAATATTGTTCCTGTCGTACATACGGCAATACATAATGCAAAAATTTCGATTAATGATATTGATGCGATTGCATTTACAAGAGGTCCCGGTCTGTTGGGCTCTTTACTTGTAGGTGTTTCATTTGCAAAAGGTTTTGCTTTGGCAAAAAATATTCCTTTAATTGAGGTAAACCATCTTCAGGGGCACATTGCAGCTTTATTTTTAAAAGAAAAAAATATACCGCATACCGACCCTGAATTTCCGTTTTTAACGCTTTTGGTTTCCGGCGGACACACTCAGATTATACTTGTAAAAAGTTTTTTTGAAAAACAAGTTATAGGAACAACTATTGATGACGCTGCCGGAGAAGCTTTTGATAAAACAGCAAAAATACTGGGTTTACCTTACCCCGGCGGTCCGTTAATTGATAAATATGCCAAACAAGGGAACCCGGAACGTTTTAAATTTTCGAGACCGAAAGTGGGGAAAACAAATTTTAGTTTCAGCGGATTAAAAACAGCTATTTTATATTTTATAAGAGATGAATCAGCACAAAATCCGAATTTTGTAAAAGAAAATTTATATGATATTTGTGCTTCGGTGCAATTTACGATTGTTGATATTTTAATTGAAAAATTAAAAAATGCCGTTATCCAAACAGGAATTACGGAAATTGCCGTTGCGGGAGGAGTTTCGGCAAACTCGGGATTAAGAAATCGCTTGCGGGCAGAAGCAGCCGAAAACAACTGGACTTTACATATTCCTGATTTTGAATTTACAACCGATAATGCTGCTATGATTGCCGTTACGGGATATTATAAGTTTCTGAACAAGGATTTTGCAGGACAGGGAGTTAGTGCAGAAGCCAGAATGAAAGACAATTAACGAAGAAATAAATATTGCCTTGCAAAGCCAAAAAAGTTAAAGCAAAATATACAGAGTTGCAAATTCAGATTTGTAAAAATTAATTTTATGCTTTTTAACATCAGAATTATTATTTCTGATGTTTTTTTTGTATCTTTAATTTATAAAAAATTAAATAATGAGAAACATAATTTTAATATCCTTTATTACAGCAGTAACATTTTTTACTGCCTGTAATGATATTTACCGAAATTTTCAATCTGTTAAAGATATGAAATGGTATAAAAAAGACGTAAAAACCTTCAATGTTTCAATTCCTGAAGACGGAAATTACGATTTAATTTTTGCTATGCGTTATTCAACCGGTTATCCTTTTACCAGCATTAAAATTAATATCGAACAAACCACCCCCGAAGGTAAAATGTCGGAGAAAAATGCCGAGTTCCCTGTTACCGATAAAACCGGAAAATACCTTGGCGAAGTTACGGGACAATTGTGGGATATTGAAAATATATTTTCTGACAAAACTTTTCTGAAAAGAGGCAAATATACCTTTAAAATCAAACATGTTATGAATAATAATCCGGTTATTTTGGTAATTGATATAGGCTTAATTGTCAGAAAATATAAAGAAAAATAGTTAAAAATATTCAATCTTCTTAAGAATCTGCTGTGACAGAGAGAAAATGACAGAAATAGAAGAGTTTACCCCCGAGAAGTCTAAAAACCATAAATGCACGAAATCTGTTAATGTTTAAAATTCTGTGTATCAGTTTGTTGTAGCTCTGTAAATTTTACTTTTGGAACAGACTCAAACAATAAATATTATAATTTCGGGATTCTTATCTGTTACATATTCTATTTATTTGCAGGTAACAGGATTGTAAATGCGCTGCCTTTTCCGATTTCACTTTCAACACTTATTGTTCCGTTATTTTTTTTAATAAAATCTTTGCAAACAACTAATCCCAAACCGGTTCCTTTTTCATTGTGAGTTCCGAATGTTGAAAAATTCAAATCGGCTTTAAATAACTTCGGAATATCAGTTTCTTTAATCCCCGTACCGTTATCAATTATTTTTATGATAACAGAATCTTTATCTTTTTTTGCAGTAATTTTTACAAACCCGCCTTCAGAAGTGAATTTTACGGCATTTGAAATCAAATTTCTCATTACTGTACTGATCATTGTTTCGTCAGCATAAGCCGTTAATGTTTTGTTTGTTTCATTAATAAGAGAAACCCCTTTTTCTTTAGCATTACTCTGTATTAATGTAATACTGTCATCAAAAATATTTTTTAAATTAATATTTTTGGGATTATATTTTAACAATCCGATTTGGCTTCTTGTAAAATTTAAAAGATTATCTAAGAATTTATATGTTTGATTAGAAGCATTATAAATATATTTTGCATATTTTGAAATTGTTTTTAAATCAGATTTTTCTGCTTCTTCTTTTATCATTTCCGAAAAACCGATAATTCCCTGAAAAGGATTTTTTAAGTCGTGTGCAATAATCGAAAATAACTTATTTTTAGTTCTGTTTGATTTTTTTAGTTCAAAAGCAATTTCACTGATTTTATCTCTTTGTGCAGCAATTTCTTCTCGGTGTATTAATATATCTTTATTTTTTTCGTCTAACAAAAACAGAGCTCTTTTTTTACTTCTGTATAAATAGATTAAGAATAATAACAATACTAAAACAATAATAAATCCTACAATTACAATAAAAATAATAGTTTTTTGTTTTTGAATAATTTTATCGTCTGATATTTTTTCTTTTTGCAGGCTTTCAATGATAAGTTGTTTTTTTTCATTTTGGTACTTTGTTTCAATTGCAGCAATAGCATTTATTTTGTCTTTGCTGAAAATACTGTCGTTTACATCAGTAAATTTTTCAAGATATTCAAAAGCTTTTCTGTAATTTTTTTTTAATTTGTAGGCTTCGGTATAAGAGTTGTATGCGTATAATCGTAATGAATTTGCATTAACTTCATCGGCATATTTTAAAGCTTTTTCTGCATATTTCAACGAACTGTCGGCATAGCTTATTTTTTTTCTGTTGTTTTTTTCTGCCAGTTTTAAATATACCATACTAATATTTGAATAAGTAAGACTCAAAGTAGATTTATCATTCTCAGAATTAATTTTTTTAGAAAGTTCAATAAATTTATTTATGGATTTTCTGTATTCTTTTTTAAGTAAAAAATTTCGGGCGGTATTTCCTAAGGCACTTATTATAATTTTATTATTGCCAATTTGTTTTGCTATTGTAATTGTTTTATCAAAATAATTTTGTGCAGTATCTAATTTATTATAACCGGAATAAATTAATCCTATATTATTATAAACATTTGCAAGATCTTTTGATATATTTTTCTTTTTAAAAATATCAGCAGCTTTTAAACAAAATTCTAATGATTTATCTAAATTACCCTGATAATAATGAATAATACTGATTTCTGCAAAATTTCTGCCTCTGTTTAAAGTATCTTTTAATTTATCATTTATTTTTAAAGCTTTATAAAAATAATTAAGTGCTTTTTCATAATGACCTGCAATTCTATTTATACGTCCCAATTCTCTGTATGCCCCGGCTGTTCCGGTATAGAAAAAGAGATTTTCGGAAAGAGCCAAAGCATTGTTACTGTACATTAGTGCAGAATCAATATTTTGATAGATATAAAGTTCAGCTAATTCAGATAAAGCATTTACTGTTGATGTATCTTTCTCCGGCATATTGACAATTTGCAGTAAACTGTCTTTATTTTGTTTTTCCTGTCCGAATAAACTGAAATTCGGAAATAAGAAAAAAAGGATTAAAAAAAGTTTAATAAAGTTATTGAACATATGTTATTTGATAGAATTAATTTTTAAAAGTACAAATATTATCAACTAATCAAAAAAAAAACTGTGCTTTTTTAGAATAAAGATACCTAATTAACATATAAATGCAATAAAAAAAAGACTTCCTGAATCAAGAAGTCTTTTTAATATTTATATGGAAAATTAAATTTTATTGAGCTTTGAAGTCATTGAAACGAGCAATATTTTCTGTTATTACTTTTGTTTCTTGTTGTTTTATTATTTTTGATTTTGCTTCTTTGATGTTTTGAGGTGCTTCTTTAATCGGAACTGCAATACTCGGTGCTATAACCAATGCTACAATCGACATTAATTTAACCAATATATTTAATGACGGACCGGAAGTGTCTTTAAACGGATCTCCGACAGTATCACCTACAATCGTTGCATTATGCATTTCAGAACCCTTATTAAATACTTCTCCGTCTTCACATGTGATACCTTCTTCAACCATCTTTTTTGCATTATCCCAGGCTCCGCCGGCATTTGCCTGAAAAATTGCCATAATTACACCTGAAGATGTTACTCCGGCTAAAACACCGCCGAGAATTTCGGCACCGCCTATAAATCCGACTAATGCCGGTACGACAAGAGCCAACAAACCGGGTAAAATCATTTCTCTGAGAGATGATTTTGTAGAAATAGCCACGCATTTATCATATTCCGCAGAACCGTCTGCTTTTTTAATAATTTCTTTTTCTTCGGAAGTTGCTTTTGCCGTATCTCCGTCATATTTTTTTATAATGACTAATGCTTCTTTTAAAACAGGAATATCTCTGAATTGTCGTCTTACTTCATCAATCATTTTACTTGCAGCACGACCTACTGCACCCATAGCCAAAGCAGAAAATAAGAAAGGCAGCATAGCACCGAAAAATAAACCGGAAATGATGTAGGGATTGGCTAAGTCAATTACGTTAATGTGTGCCTGTTGCATAAAAGCAGTAAACAAAGCTAAAGCTGTAAGTGCTGCAGAACCTATAGCAAATCCTTTACCGATAGCAGCGGTTGTGTTTCCGACAGCATCTAATTTATCTGTTCTCTTTCTTACTTCTGAATCAAGTTCAGCCATTGCAGCAATTCCGCCGGCATTATCAGCAATCGGTCCGTAAGCATCAATAGCAAGTTGAATACCTGTATTTGCTAACATTCCGACAGCAGCAACTGCAATTCCGTATAATCCGGCAAAAAAATATGCACCAATAATTGCTGATGCAATTACAATAATCGGTAAAGCTGTTGATAACATTCCTATTTCAAGTCCTCCGATAATATTTGTAGCAGCTCCCGTTCTGGATTTCTTTACAATTGACATTACCGGCTTTTTTCCGGTTCCGGTATAATATTCAGTTATTTTACCTATTGCAAAACCCGCAATTAATCCGATAATTGTTGCCGTAAAAACATTAAAAGAAGTATATGTTCTTGTTATTCCTTCAAAATTTGTAAAATCCCAAGTTTCCGGAAGCATTTTGTTAATAATAAAATAAGAAGCAATAATCATTAAAACAGCAGAAACACCTTCACCGATATTTAGACCTACATGCGGATTTCCGCCCTCTTTAATACGGACAAAAAAAGTTCCGATTCCGGAAATAATAATTCCTGCAGCAGCTAAAGTTAAGGGTAATAATACCGGTCCGATTGAAAAGCTTGCAAATTCGGGCAATGAAATAAATGCTGCTCCGAGAACCATTGTAGCAACAATAGAACCGACAAAAGATTCAAATAAATCAGCTCCCATACCGGCAACATCACCGACATTATCGCCGACATTATCTGCAATTGTTGCAGGATTTAAAGGATGATCTTCCGGAATACCGCTTTCAACTTTTCCCACCAAATCCGCACCTACATCAGCAGCCTTTGTATATATTCCGCCTCCCACACGTGCAAATAAAGCAATAGAAGATGCTCCGAGAGAAAAACCCGTAAGTACATTTAAAACTTCAACAGTTCCGCCTGAAAATCCCATTAAATTATAAACAAGGAATAAAATACTTAATCCTAAAACCCCAAGAGACACAACACCTAAACCCATAACAGAACCTCCGTTAAAAGCAACTTTTAATGCTGAATTAATAGATTTTTGTGCAGCATGAGTTGTTCGGACATTTGCTTTTACGGCAATTCGCATTCCGAGATAACCTGCAAATGCAGAAAGAAATGCACCGACAATAAATGATACAGCAATAAATCCGTTTGAAGATTGCTCTGATTCTCCTTTAAAATATAATAAAAGAGCAACAGATGCAACAAAAACAATCAGAACTTTATATTCGGCTTTAAGAAATGCCATTGCACCGTCTGCAATATGTTTCGCAATCGTTTGCATTTTTTCTGAACCTGCATTTTGTTTTTTAACCCAAGCAGACTTAATAATTGTAAAAAGAATACCTAAAACCCCGGCTCCGATAATAGAATAAATAAGTGTTTCCATCAGTTAATCAATAGTTTATAAATAAATTATTAAATTTAAATTAGTATTTCAGCGGTAAAGATATATCTTTTGAACAGATATTCAAACCGGTAAGAATAAATATTTTGTTATATTTTAAGGGAAAATATAATTCTGATTTAGTAATCAAAGGAACTGTTAAAAATATTCGTTGATAAACCAAAATAAATTATTTGACTTTTCTTTTCAATAAATTGATTCGTTTTTTTTCGATAATAAAATCCGACATTAAACAAGAGTCCGTAATCAGGATTGATTAAATATGAAAAGCCCAAATCAAATATTTGAATATTTGATATTTCTCCCTGCAAAAATTTTATACCGTAATCATCGGGTCGTAACCGATACGATTTGTATATATTGCCTCCGTAACTTACAGTATCATTTATATCTTCGCCTTTTTTTGCTGAAATAATTTTTGCTTTTGCCGAAAACCGACCCTTAACATATCGTATAAGGGCAATTCCTTCTGCAAAATTTGCTCCTAACGGATGGGCAAGTTCTTGCCTGAAATTTCCGTAATTCAAATTTGCAATTCCCTGATTAACATATGCTTCACCATGAGAATAAGTGTACGGACGAACAGCATTAATTTCACCTCGAGCAAACAAGCCGGAGACATGAAATAAATTATAAACTTTTATACCTGCTTGTAATCCGAATTTGTTTCCCCACCAACCGGATTTGTCTCGCAGAGATGAAATAAGTATATCATCTAAAATAAATTGAGAATATAAGAATGTTGATTTAAACAGCCTGACATTCAAAGCCAGACCCATCAATGAGTTATCAGAAGTACCTTTATAAAATTCAGTAGGGCGGTAAAAAATTACCGGATTAAAATATACGGCGTCATAGGAAACACGCCGTCCGTTACTGTCGTAGGGATTTGTGATAACGGTTTCAAAAAAATCAAAGTTTATGCGTTTTGTAATATTCAAACTGAAATAATGCAAAAAAGCCGCTTTATCATATAAAATATTTGTATTAACTCCGGAAGATAAATTTACATCCGAAAGTTTAGTAAACATCCACAAATATTTAATTTTCCAAATAGTAACTTCTGCTTTCACATAAGGAAACGCATTAGAATTATCTGATAAAAATAACGATCTGTATCCGTTTCCGAGAAAATATTTTCCTCTTCCGCCGGATAAGGAAATGTATTTATTTACCTGATATGTAATATCTCCCGTCCAAGAATAAAATTCGGTTTTTGAATTTGTTCTTTTTATATACTTTCCGAAATGCGGTACAATTCCGAATTTATTAATTAAATTATCATAATAAGAAGGAAATCCTGCTTCGGAATAAAAAATATCTGAACTTATAAACAATTTATTTTTATACGATGACTGAATATTTATTCCTGCTCTCAAATCAGAAAAAAATCTTTTGTCGGAAAAATCATTATAAAAAGAAGAAGTAATTACAGGGTTTAAAATAAAGTCGGTATTTTTATTCTTTATCTCAAGAAGATTCTCATTAAATAATTTATTCTTCGAAAAAATATTTTGAAAACTTACAGATTTATAATAATCTTTTTCATAAGGTTTTATTGTATAATGACGGACAGTATTAAAATTCAAATTCGTTTCATAATAATAACTAATATCATTATTTAATCTGACAAATTGGGCAGTTGTTGAAAAAACGAAAATACAAGAAAGTAAAAATACAAAGAATATTTTTCTGAGAAACATAAAGCTATTTTTTACGATTTTTTATATTCAGTATTATTATCGGAATGTAAAAAATAATCATTGCAGCCAACAACAATAAAAGTATTAACCGCCTTATACCCATTAAATTATGAAGATACATTGCGGCTGCAGAAAAAAATAAGTTAATAAGAATTAAAATAAGAACGGCTTGTTTATGATTTAATCCCAAGCGGATAAAAATATGATGGATGTGTTGTTTGTCAGGTTTAAAAAGGGGTTTTTTTTGAAAAAATCGAATAAACATTACACGCAAAGTATCATACAAAGGAATGGTTAATATGGCTATAGAAATTGCCGGTGCCGCATATTTTGAATATTCAAAATTTTGATTGATATTCATTTCGTTAAACTTCACAATTAATACAGAAATTACCAGCCCGAGAATTAAAGAGCCTGTATCACCCATAAATATTTTATTTTTTTTACTGAATACATTATATCTCAGAAAACCGATTAATGCTCCGACCACTGCAGCAGACAAAACAGCATAGTGATATTCTTTCACTAAAAAAAACCAAATTCCCAATACACTTGCAGCTGCAACTCCTATACCTGCAGACAAACCGTCGATTCCGTCAATTAAATTAAAACCGTTAACAATAACCAGATAAACAAAAATTGTTAAAGGAATTCCGAAATAAGGAGAAATATGATGAATTCCGAAAAATCCGTGTAAATCCGTAAATTGCAAATCAGAAAAAAAAGCAATAATTGAAACTGCTAATATTTGACCTAACAATTTTGTTAAAGGAGCAATAACTAAAATATCATCTTTAATACCGACAAAAAATAAAATTACCGTAGCCGCTAAAACAAATTTCAATTCAGGTATTTCCGAAAAATCAGAAAAAAATAATGCAGAAACCATAAAGCCCGAAAAAATTGCTATTCCGCCGAGAGTAGGAATACTTTTGCTGTGAACTGTGCGTTCATTAGGCTCGTCGAACAGTTGTTTTAATTCTGCCACCTTAATAATAGAAGGTATAGAAACCGCCGTTATAACCAATGACACAATAAAAGCTGCGATAATTAAATATGGTTCGGATAATAAGTCAAGCATCACACTATTCTTTAACTTTACAAAGTTGAGGATTTTTATTTTAAAAAAACGATAATTGTAAAATATTTTTATGTTAACAAAATTAATACTTTATTTACTGTTAAAGACGTTTCATACATAAAGAAAGTTGCATTATGAATATTACGGTAACCGGAGGCACAGGAATGACAGGTTCCTATTTACTTTTTAAACTTGCGGAAAAAGATTATAAAATAACTGTACTTAAAAGAATAAACAGCAATATTAACATTACACGAAAAATATTTAATTCCTTATCGGAAAAAGGGGAATTACTGTTTTCGGAAATTAATTGGGTTAACGGTGATATACTTGATTATCGTTCTGTTGATTTTGCAGTTAAAAATGCTGATTTTGTGTATCATACAGCTGCAATGGTTTCTTTTAAACCGAAAGACAAAAAACGTATGATTTATAATAATGTTCAGGGAACGGCAAATATTGTAAACGCTTGTCTTGCAAATTCAGTTAAAAAATTATGCCACGTAAGCTCGGTTGCGGCAATCGGGAATGCTCACGAGGGAGAATTCCTGAAAGAAGATACGGAATTAACTGATTTTGAAAATATTTCCGATTATGCCGTCAGTAAATTTCAATCGGAACGAGAGGTTTGGAGAGGCATGGCAGAAGGACTGAATGCCATAATTGTTAATCCTTCAATAATTCTCGGTGCCGGAAATTGGAAAGTCGGAAGTCCGAGATTAATTAAAACTATTTGGGACGGTTTAAAATTTTACACAAAAGGAATAAACGGATTTGTTGATGTAAGGGATGTTGCCGACATTATGATACAACTTACCGAACACAATATTTCAAATGAACGGTTTATATTGAACGGTGAAAATATTTCTTATAAAAAACTATTTGATATGATTGCCGAAAATCTCGGAAAAAAAAGTTCTTCTGTTCTTGCAGGTTCGTTTATGTTAAAGGGTTTGATATACTTTGATAAAATGAGATATATTTTTACGGGAAAAGAACCTCGTTTAACAAAACATACTTTACGCTCGGCACAGAAAAAACACGGATGTTCAAACGAAAAAATTAAATTGGCTTTAAATTATGAGTTTTTACCTGTTGAACAATCAATTAAAGACATTTGTCAAATATTCCTGAAAGAATTTAATACAAAATGATATTTTTGCATTGCAAATGAAGAAACCGGTATTAATAATATTTATTTTAACAATTATAAGCACGCTTAATAATTCGGTTTCGGGACAAAATCCTTTGCGAACCGACGAAACTGCCTTTACAGTTCCTGTTAAAACCCTGGAATTAAGTTTATTTCGCCCTGCAAAATACGGATTAACAAAAAAAGACGAACTTTCAGCACACCCAATCGGAATGTTTGTTTTGCCGCATTTTTTTTATAAAAGACAATGGTTAAAATTTGATTTGTTCCGGCAGCGATTTTTGTTTTCATCAAAGCATGGAATTTATTATCCTCGTTTTGCATTAAATTTAAATCAAAGATTGCCTTTCGGGTTTACACATTTTCAGCCCGAAGATGCCGGTGTTCCTAATACTGTTGCTTTTCAAAGCGAAGTTTTGTTAAGTCATTATTTACTCGAACCTGATCATTGCAGTGCCGGAGATTTTTTATTAACCGTTCGTTTAGGATTTAAATATGCACTGAAATTCAGCTCTTTTGATGAACCTTTAATTTATCAGTCGGTTTTATATCGTGAAACAGCAGTATTAATTCCGGGGTTTGTATGGTATGCCGGTGCCGGAATCAACGGACACCTAAATTACACCTATAATTATTTTGCAAATTTTGATTATTATGCCTACGGGTTTGTAAATAATTTTTCCGTTGAAGCAAAAGGAGGAATTTACGGATATTACGGAAAACATTTAAGCGGATTTGCCGGATTAAAACTTGCTTTTTCAACCATACCGGATCGCAATCGTTTTTTAATTATGCCTATTGTCGGGGCATCTTATTTTATTGATTTCAGAAAACGAAAAAAATACGGAACAAATTTATTTAAAAAATCACCTTTTAAACATGATAATTCTTTGGATAGAGATGATAAATATTACGAAGATTTGGAAAAACGTAAAAATTTAAACGATACGATTCAATAATGCTTCGGCAATAATTAAATCTTCCGAACTT
This sequence comes from Chlorobiota bacterium, assembly GCA_013152535.1. Taxonomy (GTDB): domain Bacteria; phylum Bacteroidota; class Bacteroidia; order Bacteroidales; family JAADGE01; genus JAADGE01. Next base: position 65,535 of record JAADGE010000051.1, on the reverse strand, counting down.
GTTATCTTAATATTTTCTTTATTTCCTTTTACAAGATGTATTTGATGCCCTGCCGCTTCAAAAACACTTGCATCATCGGTAAATTCGTCTTTGCAGTCTGAATTATACGCATACTTTAATGCCTGAATATTAAATGTTTGCGGTGTTTGAATTTCTTTATAAAATGTTCTGTTAACACCGATATTTTTTTGTCCTTCAATTTTCCTTATCGAGAAAACAATATCGCAGGATGCAACAGCATTTCCAAGTTTTTCGGCTTCATCAAATGTCCTCTTTATTGTTGCGGCATTTACCAAAGGACGCACACCGTCGTGTACCGCAACAAAACCTGCCTTATCAATAACATCCAAAGCATTTTTTATTGAATGAAAACGCGTTTTTCCGCCTTTAACTATTGTAACCGGAATTCTGAAATTATATTTTTTGCAAAGATTTTCCCAATATTTAAGATAATTTTCAGGCAAACTTAATATAATATTAATTCGGTTATCAAATTGATAAAAACGATTTATTGTATGCATCAAAATCGGCAAATCTCCGACACATAAAAATTGTTTCGGAATTTGTGATTTCATTCGTAAGCCGGTTCCACCGGCAGTTATTATTGCAAAACGTTTCATATTTTAATTAATTATCATTTTAATTAAACAAATCAGTTCATTATTTTTGTAATTTAATCATTGTAATATATTACATAAGTTTCAGTCATAATTGATTCACTGTAAATGATTAATTTAATGTGAAATCATTTGTAATTTTATAAAAAAAGTTTCTTTTTACGAAATAAATTTTCTAAGTTCGTGGCATTGAAATGAAAAAAACTATCAATAAATATCTTTTATTCTTAATTACTTCTGTTTTATTATCTTTTCCGAGTTTCGGACAAAAAGATTTTGTTGTGAAAGGAGAAGCCGATATTCAAAGTTTTAACTTACACAAACAAGTATTGGATTTAAAAGGAACTTGGGAATTTTATAAAAATAAATTATACAATCCTGAGGACTTTAAAAAAAACACTACAGTAAGACCTGAATATTATCCTGTTCCGGGTTTATGGAATACAATTAAAATAAACAATAATGCCGGCGGTATCGGTTACGGAACATATCGGCTGCAATTGCTTCACACACAGAAAGGTAAGCTCTACGGAATAAACTTAAATCGTGTTCAATCTTCCTATAAAATTTGGATTAACAATCAATTAGCCGAAGAACAAGGTATTGTGGGAACAAATAAGAAGACATCAAAACCGCGATGGTCGTCTTCAAATGTTTTTTTTAAAGCAAGCGGAGACACAACACAAATAATTCTTCAAGTCAGTAATTTTTACCATAAAAAAGGAGGTATTGAAAATGCCGTTCTTTTTGCCGAGGCTGATACTATTTCTGAATATACGTGGAACAGAAGTGCTTGGAATATTTTATTATTAGGAATTTTATTGATTATGGCAGCATATCATTTTGCTGCATTTTTATTTCGGAAAAATGACAAATCAAATTTATATTTTTCATTGACACTTATTTTTTCTGCCGTCTTTTCAACTACAGTCGGAGAAATTTTATTGCCGGATTTACTGCCGTCGTTAAATTGGGAAATTCTTATTAAAACAAATTATATTTCTAATTATTTAAGGCTTCTGTTTTTCTCATTGTTTATCTATTACGCTTTTCCAAAAGAACTGAACAAGCTGTATTTTAGGATATTAGCTATTATAATAACAGCTGTCATTATTTTTATTCTTGCAACTCCGGCAATTATATACACTAAAACTTTAATCGTGTTTTTAGTTTTAACCGGAATAACTTTAATATATATAATCTTCGGGCAGATTAAAGCAATTATAAGAAAACGTCCGGGAGCAATATATTCTTTTGCAGGTGTTATAGTTTTAATAGCGACAGCAGTAAATGATATTTTAAAAGAAATGCAAGTTATTGATTCTATATCACTTACGATTTTCGGAATCTTTATATTCATCATTTTCCATTCGTATTTAATTACTTTACAAAATGCTTATTCCTACAAAGTTATTAAACGAATTACAAAAAATATAGGCATCAGAAGTCAAATTAAGAATGCTCTTTTTTCGGCAAATTCATACGATTTAACGGAGCCGTTAAAAGCAATATCGCAGGTAATTGATACCGATCGTTCATTAATTTTTATATATACCGATAATGATTGGGTTGCCACAAATGAATATCTGAAAAAAACTGACACTACCAATAAAGTGCAAATTAAAATATTCTCAGGAAAAGAGCATATCTATTTTTCTTCGTTTAACGTAAAAAAAACAATATCAACACAAAAACCTGTTTATACCGTTGTAAATGAAGCGGTAAAGGCAAAAGATATGAAGTATTTAGAAGGATCCGGAATTCGATCCATTTTATCTTATCCGCTTATAAAAGACGGAATTGTTCAAGGGCTGCTGTATTTTGAGAATTTCCGGGAAAGGAAAAAATTTGATAAACTTACAATTGAAATATTGGAGGAGATAAAACCTCAAATACTTGTTTTTATGGATAATTATACTTCATATAATGATTTAACACATTTAAATACAAAATTAGAAAAGGAAGTTGAATATAAAATAAAAGAAATTGAAGCACGCACAGAAGAGTTGAAAATTGTAAGATCAAAATTGGAGAAACAAAATGTCCAAATTTTTGAAACTTCTCAAAAGTTAAAAAAACAAACCGAACAAATTAATGACGGTATTAATTATTCCGAAAAAATACAAAAAGCATTATTACTTGACAAAACTCAATTTCAAAATCTGTTTCCGAACAGTTTTATTTGGCACAAAACAAGCGATAAACTTATCAGCACTTTTTATTGGTTTCATCAAGTTACAAAGAATAAAATTATTTGTGCCTCTGTAAATTCTCATGGTTCGGATGTGAGCAGTACTTTAATTTCAATTTTAATGAATCAACTTTTGAATGATATTATTATATACAAACAAAATTATTCGCCTAAAATTATATTAAATTACATTCAGGAAAATTTTGAAATATATAATGAAAACATCGGTGCAGTTGATACCGCAATTTTTTTATATGATAAAGAAAAACAGGAAATTTTATATTCCGGAGCTAATAATTCACTGTTTTATTCCTATGAAAACCATTTGATTGAGTACAAATCATCTGATGAGTCGCTCGAAAGTCTGAATAATAATCTTGAAAAACAAAAACATTTTTTCTCTAATAAAAGAATAAACATAAAACCCGGAGCAAAAATTTTCATATGTTCCGGAAATTCGGGATGCAGAAAAAAAACGGAGGAAGGATTAACTCAAAAGAAAGAATTGCTGAATTTATTAATTCGCATCTCTGATTTTGACAATTCAAAAGTGTCTGATCTTTTATTCGAATATTTTGATAATAAAGTAATCGGAGATGTATTAATAACAGGAATAAAATTCTGATATGTTGAAAAAAAGACCGAAATATTATTTAATCTTGTTTCTGCTTTTTAACCTTATTGCAATTAACGGAATAAGTCAATTAAAGGCATATGAAGGCAAACTTGATTTAAGTAAGAATCTGTTTTCTGATAATCAAACAATTGAGTTAAACGGTGTATGGGAGTTTTATCCGTCAAAATTATACAGCCCTTCTGATTTTCAAAAAGGAATTTCCGAATTTCCTAAATTTGTATCAATTCCTTCATTATGGAATAAAAATTTATTTCCCGAAAGTAAAAACCCTAATATCGGATACGGAACATACAGGCTCAAAATTAAAATCCCGGACAGTATTAAAATATTTGCTTTAAGGCTGAAACGTATTGAAAGTTCATACAAACTTTGGGTAAACAGCAAACTTATTGTTGAAACGGGAAAAGTAGGAACCGATATTAAAAGTGCTGTTCCCGAACAAAAAACAATCGCTAAAATATTTTCAGTTGACAAAAAAACAATTTCCTTAATCATACAAGTCAGTAATTTTAAACATCGAAAAGGCGGAATTGCCGACCCTGTTATTCTCGGCAGTGCAGATGCAGTAATGATGCAAACAAAGAAAGCTCGCATGTATGAACTTTTCATTATCGGAGTTATGTTTATTATGGCAATTTTTCATTTAGGATTATTTGCCGTTAGAAAACAAGATTTTTCTCTGCTTTTTTTCGCTTTATTACTTATTTCCGAAATATTCAGTATGTCAATAAACGGCGAAACACTGTTAACTTATTACTTCCCTAATACTGATTGGCTGACTCTGAAGCGGATTGATTACATAAGCAATTTTGCAAGAGTTACTTTTTTTGCATTATTCTTTTATCATATTTATAAAACTTATATTCATAAATATTTTATTTATGCAATTTCGGGAATTAATATTCTGTTGACACTATTTGTTTTATTAACAAATTTACAAATATTTGCATTTACGCTGTTTATTTTCATTGCCATTTCTGCTGTTACTTTAATTTATGTCCTTACAGCTCAAATAACAGCATTAATTGCTAAAGAAGAAGGTGTACTGATTCCGTTAATAGGAAATATCGTTTTATTACTTACTGCAGTAAATGATACATTATTGGTTTCCGGCTTAACTAATTCTGTTTATTTAGTGCCGGTAGGGTTATTTGTATTTATATTTTCACAATCGTATCTGCTGTCATTTAATTTTTCTAAACTCTATAAACACGAAGAAGAATTAAACAGTTTAATTTCAAATGTTGAAGAATTTAAAAATGAACTTTTAATTCATAAAAGTTTTGACATTTATAATTCATTTAAAGTTCTTTCAGAAAAATTAAATGCTCACAGAGCTGTTCTGTTTTCTGTAAATGAAAAAAATGAACTTGTTTTTAAAGCAAATTTTCCGAAAGAACCGTTTGATAAATTCAAAAAGCTATATCCTGACAGATTGATTTTGACCACTCTTGAAAAAAAACAGACACTTATTTATCAGAAATTTTCAGGAAATATTTATTATGATAAAGAATATATTAATGAATATTCACCTCAATCGTCATTAACAGTACCGTTTTCAGTGTCAAATAAAGTAAGAGCTGTTGCATATTTTGAACGAATTGATAAAAAAAATCCTTTCGTAAAAAATGAAGGAGAGGTTTTAAAAGAAATTGCCGCACAAATAATCGGCTTAATTGATAATTCCGATTTATATACTGAAACTGAAAATATTACAAAAAATCTTGAGCAAATAATTGAAGCCCGAACAAAAGATGTTTCAAACCAGAAAGATTTACTTGAATCGCAAAAAGATGAAATAGAGGCAATTAATAATCAGCTGTCGGATACATTAGAAGAAATTAAAAGCAAAAATGAAATATTAACCGAAAATATCAGATCTGCTCAATTGATACAGGCAGAATTATTACCTCCCAAAAATTATCTTCAAAAATTATTTGTTGATCATTTTATCTTGTTCAGACCTAAAGAAATAGTAAGCGGTGATTTTTACAGAGTCAATGAAGTAGTAAATGAAGCAGGAGAGAAAAATATTATTTTTATACTTGCCGATTGTACCGGACACGGTGTACCGGGTGTGTTAATGTCTATGATAGGTAATGACTTGATAAGCAACACTGTAATTAATAATAAAATTATAAAACCGTCAAATATTTTAAATCATATTCAACAAGAAATAAATTATAAATTAGGACAAACCGAAGAAGATAAAAAAGTAAGAGACGGAATGGATATGGCTGTTGTTAATTTTAATCCTGTAAGTTATATGCTTGAATATGCCGGAGCTAAAATAGATTTATTGATTTTCAGAAATAATAAATTAACAGAAGTAAAAGCAGACAGGCTGTCAATAAGTGCAGAATTACATGAAAAATTAAAAAACAAGACTTTTAAAAATTATAAAATACAGCTTAAAAAAGGAGATATTTTATATTTGGCTACGGATGGTTATCAGGATCAATTCGGCGGAGAAAATGACACTAAATTTATGAAGAAAAATTTCAGATCATTCCTGCAGGAATTAGGCAATCTGCAATTTAATATTCAAAGAAGCCGACTGATGAAAACAATAAATCACTGGCAAGGTAAAAATATCCAAAACGATGATATTACAGTTATCGGAATTAAAGTTTAAACTGTTTCTTCATACAGATAACTCAAATTTACACAGGTTGAATTCGATATAATAAAATAAAAAAACGACTCAAATAAGTATGAGTCGTTTTGTGTTTTTACTTGAAAAAATGTTTATTCTGCCGGAGCTATTGCTTCAACAGGGCAAACATCTGCACATGCACCGCAATCAGTACATAATTCGGGGTCGATTGTATAAAAATCTGCACCTTCCGCAATTGCTTCAACAGGGCATTCGTCAATACAAGCACCACAAGCGGTACATTCATCAGGATTAATGTAATAAGCCATAATTTTTAATTTAAATTGTCAAATAATGTTTAAAATTTTCCGCAAATGTTATAATAATTTTTAATTTATCAAACGGAATTTAAATAATTTTTTTATTTATTCTCATTTAAAATTTCTGTTGCTTTTTTTAAATCGGTATCAATTTCTCTAATTATCGGATAATAGCCGTCATTATCAATAATATTTCTGGCAATATATGCTTTTAAACGAGTATTAATTATTTTGCCGGAAAGTTTTAAATCACTGTTTTTATGAGTAATATCTTGTTTTGCGGCATAAGCTGTAAATTGTTTCAAAACATTTTTTTCATTAAGAAAATTATTAATTTTCTCATAATTTTTGAGTGCTTGTAATTCTTTTCTGTGATTATCGGCATAAGTTAAAGCAAATTTATAGATTAATCCTTTTTTGGTAACGGCTCTGTAAAAAGGTGTAACCCCCGATGTATCAACAGGTACAAAATAATCAGGCATAATACCTCCGCCGCCGTAAACAATTTTGCCTCCGGGGGTCGTATATTTTAAACTGTCAGGAAATTTCGTACTGTCAGCGGTTAATAATTCACCGTCATAAGCTCTTTTATAAATATCGGTATAATAATTTTCATAGCCGTCTTTATAGGATTTTTGAATACATCTGCCGACCGGGGTATAATATCTTGCCGTGGTAATTCGAACTCCCGAATGATCTTTAAAATCAAATTCTTCCTGTACCAAGCCTTTTCCGAATGAACGTCGTCCTACAATAATACCTCTGTCATTATCCTGAATTGCACCCGAAACAATTTCACTTGCCGATGCTGTCCAGGAATTTATTAATATTGCTAACTTTATATCAATAAGTTCATTATTTCCGGTTGATTTATATTCGGTACGTTTCCTGAATGCTCCTTTTGTAAAAACAATCATTTTTCCGGCAGGAAGAAATTCATCTGCAATATTCACTGCTTCATTTAAATATCCGCCGCCGTTGTCGCGTAAATCCATAACTAATTCAGTCATTCCTTTTGCCTTTAATTTCTCGGCAGCCTTCATAAATTCAGCATACGTAGTACCGGCAAAACGACTTATTTTTATGTAGCCTGTATTTTTATTTAACATATACGATACATCAACACTGTAAAGCGGAATCTTACCTCTGATAATTTCAAAATCAATTAAATCTTTTATTCCTTTTCTTTTCACGGCTATTCTGACTTTTGACCCTGCAGGTCCTTTTAATATTTTCATAACACCGTTATTCGTAATACCGACTCCGGCAATTAATGAATCATTAACCGTAACGATACGATCACCCGCCAAAACCCCGATTTTAGCAGAAGGTCCGCCGGAAATAGTATTTATAATCATTACTGTATCATTCTGAATATTAAATTGTACCCCTATTCCGTCAAAATTTCCGTCAAGACTCTCATGTGCTTCTTCATTCACCTTAGAAGGCAAATAAGATGTATGCGGATCTAAATTATGAAGAATTTGCGGTATGGCAATTTCCGTTAAGCTGTCAATAGAAATTTTTTCAACATAGTTATTATGAATCAATTGTAAAATAGCGTCAATTTTATCATTATACGAAGATTTTTTTGTCGTAGTGAAAATAAAACCATCCGTTTTTTGCGGGAAAATATTGCGACCTATAAACATTCCCGCAACTAAGATTAATGCGATTATTATCGGCGTATAGATTGCTCTTTTTGAATTTTTGTATTCCATTATTTCAGTAAATAGTTTAATAATCAGATATAATATTTTTTATTTTAAGATTAACAAGTTCGATACCGGCTCTTTCGAGAATATCCAGACCGTCTGTTATTCTGTATTTCTCATCGAAAATTACACGTTTTATTCCTGCCTGAATAATTAATTTTGAACATTCCATACACGGAGAAGTTGTAACATAAAGTGTAGAGCCTTCGCTGCTGTTATGAGATTTTGCCACCTTTGTTATTGCATTTGCCTCTGCATGAAGCACATATGGCTTAGTGGTATTATTTTTTTCTTCACAAACATTTTCAAATCCGGAAGGAGTTCCGTTGTAACCGTCGGAAATAATCATTTTATCTTTTACGATAATTGCACCGACCTTACGTCTTTTACAGTACGAATTTTCTGCCCAAATATGAGCCATTCGCAAGTAACGTTCATCTAATTTATATTGTTTTTCTTTATTCATCTTTTATTCTTTTGAACTACTCCATTAAGCATTTCCTTAACCGTTTTCAAAATACCTTCGGGATCATATCCGCAAATATGATATAATTCACGCTGGGTTCCGTGTTCAATAAATGTGTCGGGAATTCCGAGCCGTTTTACTTTTGAAGTATAATTATTCTCGTTTTTGAATTCCAAAACAGCCGTTCCGAAACCGCCTTTAATAACACCGTCTTCTAAAGTTATTATTTTATCAAATTTTTGAAATACATCATGCAGCAATTTTTCATCAAGCGGTTTTACAAAACGCATATCGTAATGTGCGACACTTATTTTTTCTTTCTCAAAATCATCTGTCAATTCCGAAACTAAATTTCCGATTGCTCCGATGCTTAAAACGGCAATATCTTTACCTTCTTTTATAATTCGTCCGGTTCCGATTTTAATTTCTTTCATTTCGGTTTTCCAATCGGGCGTAATACCTCGTCCTCTCGGGTAACGAATTGAAAACGGTCCTTGATTTTTTAGCTGTGCCGTGTACATTAAATTTCGTAAATCGGGTTCATCCATCGGTGCCGAAACAATCATATTCGGAATAATACGCATATAAGCCAAATCAAATGCTCCGTGATGTGTGGCTCCGTCATCACCGACAAGTCCGCCTCTGTCCAAACAAAATACCACATTTAATTTCTGTAAAGCAACATCATGAATTACTTGATCATAAGCACGTTGCATAAATGTAGAATACACATTGCAAAAAGGCATCATCCCGTCCGCTGCAAGTCCTGCTGAAAATGTTACTGCATGTTGCTCGGCAATACCCACATCAAATACTCTTTCAGGCATTGTTTTCATCATTATTTTCATAGAAGAACCCGAAGGCATAGCCGGAGTAATTCCTATAATTTTCTCATTTTTTTCAGCTAACTCAACAATGGTACTGCCAAAAACATCTTGAAATTTAGGTGCTTGCGGAGTATCGGATTTTACAGAAAAGCGTTCTCCTGTTTTTTTATTAAATTTCCCGGGTGCATGCCAAGTTGTTTGGTCTTTTTCGGCAGCTTCAAAGCCTTTTCCTTTTTTCGTTAAAACATGTAACAGTTTAGGTCCTTTTATATCTTTTAAGTCGTCAAGAATTTTCACTAATTGGTTTACGTCATGTCCGTTTACAGGTCCGAAATAACGTAAATTCATAGATTCAAACATATTGCTTTGCTTCATTATTAAAGACTTTATGCTGCCTTCAACTTTTTGAATAAAAGCTCTTGTATTAGGTCCGAATTTTTTAATTTTTCCCAATTTATTCCAAACTTCATCTTTAACTTTATTATAAGTTTTAGAAGTTGTAATATCCAGTAAATATTGATTTAGTGCCCCTACATTAGGGTCAATCGACATATTATTATCATTCAGAATAATCAATAAGTTAGATTTTTGCACCCCTGCATTATTCATACCTTCAAATGCTAAACCGCCGGTCATAGCACCGTCTCCGATTACAGCAACCACATGTCGGTCTTCTTCTCCTCTTAAACTTGCCGAAACAGCCATTCCGAGAGCAGCAGAAATAGAAGTTGAAGAATGTCCGACTCCGAATGCGTCATATTCACTTTCAAAAATTGACGGAAAACCGCAAATTCCTCCGAGTTGTCTGTTGGTACAAAATATATCCCGTCTGCCGGTTAATATTTTATGACCGTATGCCTGATGTCCCACATCCCAAACAATTTTATCATAAGGTGCATTGTAAACATAATGTAAAGCGACGGTTAATTCCACTACCCCTAAACTTGATGCAAAATGTCCGGGATTTGATGATACAATATCAATAATATATTGTCGAAGTTCTTTTGAAATTGCGATTAATTCTTCGTATTTGTACTTCTTTAAATCTTCGGGGGAATTTATATGAGAGAGATATTTATATTCTTCCATTCGTTTATCTTTGTTTCGACTTTAACGGACAAAGGTAATGAATATTTCATGATTTTTCAGATGATAACAAAATAAGCCGAAATTTATTCTATTTTTTAATGAAAGTTTCCGTTTTGTTGTCGTAATTAAGGAAATATGTGCCGGACTTTAAACTTTTGATATCAATATCATTATCTGTTCCGGTTTTTACAAGTTTTCCGTAATAATCGTATATTTCATAACGGGTTAAATTCGAAAAATATATTTTATTTGTTGCTTTTCCGCCATTTCCGGGAATAAAAGTGATTTCCGGAATATCATTAAAATATTCCGTATTTTGAGAATAATGCGGTTTTTTATTATTCCCGATTTGTTTAATTCTAAATTTATTATTACCGGAATGAAATTGTACACTATAACGATAATGATTTAATGTTCCTTTTCCTTTTCCTTTAACAGAACCCAATCTTATCCATTTATTCCATTGAAACTGTTCTATAATAAAAGGCAAACTTCCGTGTTCTTTCAAGGTTGACCAATTTAAAAAACCGTCTTTGTCGATACTTATGGATTTAATTACAAAAGTACTTTCGGGTGTCAGAACTTCAGGGTTTAACACACGAGGTTTACAGCCGTTTTTGTGTTTTATAACAATGTGAAGAATTGCTCCGAAACGAAAATTATAAATACTTAAATCAATTTCAAAAAAAGAAGAGTTTATTTCATCAGTTGTAGTTCTGCCGTTTACTGATACTTCCGAAACACAAAATCCGACACCTGTTGAAGCATAAGGATTTTCAATATACAAATTTTCGCCTCTGTAAATTCCGTCTAAAACAATTTTACCTGCATACAACTTTGTAACAAACAAACTGCCTGTCAAAATTAAAAGGGTTAAAAAATATTTCAGCAATTTGCAGGAATGTGACATTATTAAAAGATTTTTTTAAATCAACTGACAAAGATACCGGTTTTAATTAAAAACTGAAAATTATTTATAAATATTGTTCTATCAATTGCAGTAAAACATCAGCTGCTTCATTTTCGGGAACATTTTTCCGAATTACTTCTTTGTTTTTATATAATGTAACTTTTCCTTTTCCGGTTCCTACATAACCGTAATCGGCATCTGCCATTTCGCCTAATCCGTTGACAATACATCCCATAATGGCAATTTTCACTCCCTTCAAATGTGCTGTTTTTGCTTTAATTTTTGCTGTTATTTCTTCTAAATTAAATAATGTTCTGCCGCAACTCGGACAAGAAATATATTCTGTTTTGGAAATACGTGTTCGGCATGCCTGCAAAATTCCAAAACTCAATTCATTTGCTTTTGAAATGTCGTTTTCGCTGCCCGAAATCATAATTCCGTCACCAAAGCCGTCAATAAATAATGCACCGATTTCTGCGGAAGCTTTTAATATAGCATATTCATTTATTTGCTTGAAATTTTGTTGAATAATTACGGGGTTTTTTATTCGGAGTTCTCCAAGTTTCAGAAAAAATGCTCTGCCGTAACGGACGGGGGAATCAGAATTTGTCAAATCCAATACAAAAACAGCCTTCGGCATTTTTTTTAAATCTTCAAACTCAATATTTTTAGGCTCAGAGGCATCAAATTTCACAAAATAAATTTTATCATCCTTATTTTCAATCAATTTATAATCTTCAAAGTTAACTAAAATCAAATTATTTGAAGTTAAATTCTTTTTTAAAGAAATAATTTTAATTCCCTGAGGTAATTTAATATCGTTGATATCAGTATTCACGAAAAGAAAATCTGCCGATAAATCTGTTTTTGAGAATTGTTTCTTTTTCTTATTAAAAATAAATCCGCTGTCTGTAATTTCATTTGTAATTTGCTTTCCGAACAGTTCAGAAATTACAACCGGAACATTTTTTCCTCCGATATTGAGAATTTCAAACGATTTTCGTTTTTCATAGTCAAAAAAACTTCTTTCAGGCATATTAACTTTAATCGGCAAGGAAAAATCTTTAAATTTTGCCGACTTAAATATTTCGGTAATTTTTCTTGCAACGGGAATTTCTTTTGCCGGTGATTCCGTTAACGAAACACGTATTGTATCTCCTATTCCGTCAGCCAATAAAGTGCCGATACCGAGTGCTGATTTTATTCTGCCTTCTAAATCATTGCCGGCTTCGGTAACGCCCAAATGCAAAGGAAAATACATATCTTCTGCTTGCATCTTTTGAACCAACAAACGATTTGCATAAATCATCACAATCGGATTACTGGCTTTCATTGAAATTACGACATCCGTAAAATTTTCCTCTTTACAAATCCGCAAAAATTCCATTGTGGCCTCAACCATTCCTTCCGGCGTATCACCGTAATAACTTAAAATGCGGTCGGACAAAGAACCGTGATTTGTACCGATACGAATTGCTGTATTGTATTTTTTGCAAATGTTTAATAACGGAACAAAATTTATTTTTAAATTTTCAACTTCTTTTTGATACTCTTCATCTGTATATCCTATATGTTTAAATTGCTTTAAATCAGTATAATTCCCCGGGTTAATACGCACTTTATCTATAATTTTTGCTGCAACTTCGGCTGCTTTCGGGCTGAAATGAATATCGGCAATTAAGGGAATATCATATCCTTTTTCTTCTAACAATTTTTTTATATCTTTAAGTTTTTCGGCAATAAAACTTGTTTGAACCGTTAATCGAACATAATCCGCACCGGCATCAGCTATTTCAATAATTTGTGTAGCAGTTGCTTCAATATCATTGGTATCGGTATTAGTCATCGACTGAATTCTCACAGGCTCATTTTCACCCGAAGGAATATTTCCGATTAATACTTTGTGTGTTTTATTTCTTTTATATTTCAGATAATTATCTTTAAACATTATTGTGTTTTTTTAAAAAGCAAAAACTTAAATTTAAGATTGAAACTTTTAAATTTCTAAACTTTTAACTTAATTTGCAAATATATTATAATATTAATTTTATAATCGGGTTTTACTTATTAAAGAATACAATGTCATTAAAAGCAGAAAACATAACAAAAAAATACGGCAGTCAAAAAGCACTCGACAATGTCAGTTTTGATATAAAAACCGCAGAAATTGTAGGTTTTTTAGGTCCCAACGGTGCCGGAAAATCAACAATGATGAAAATTATTACCGGATTTATTTCTCAAAACAGCGGTGATGTTTTTGTAAATGAATTAAATATAAAAGACCATATCACAGAAGTGAAAAAGCAAATCGGTTACTTGCCGGAACACAATCCTTTATATTATGATATGTATGTGAAAGAATATTTGAACTTTGTTGCAAAATTGTATTCTGTTAAAGATTATAAAAAAGAAGTTGATACTATTATTGAAAGAACCGGTTTAACAGCGGAAAGAAATAAAAAAATAGGAGCTTTATCCAAAGGATACAGACAAAGAACGGGGCTTGCAGCAGCATTAATTCACAATCCGGAAGTTTTAATTTTAGACGAACCCACAACAGGACTTGACCCGAATCAAATTATTGAAATACGGAATTTGATAAAAGAAGTCGGTAAAGAAAAAACCGTGATGCTCTCAACGCATATTATGCAGGAAGTTGAAGCAATATGTAATCGTGTGATAATTATCAATAAAGGAAAAATAATTGCCGATAAACCTGTGGGGCAACTTACGAAACTTACTCAAAGCAAAAAACAATCCGTATTAATGGAATTTGCCGAAGACGTTAAAATTGACTTCTTTAATTCATTACAAAAGAATATTTCTGTATATAATTCTGAAGGCGGACTATTTATTTTTGAAAGTAATAATGAAGAAGACATTCGACCGGAATTATACCGTTTTGCAGTAAATCAAAAACTCACTATTCTTACCTTGCACCAAAAAGAAGAAAGTATGGAAGATATTTTCAGAAGTTTGACACAATAAAAAAGACTCTGACGGAAAAACGGCATCAAACTCTAAAGAATGTTTTTTAAGGAAACTCAAGTAAACGTTGCTGTTTTTGTAAAAGAAAAAGGCAACCGGCAAAAAAATAAACATTGAGACTCGTACAAATAAACAAAAACAGATAAAAAATATCGTATTTTCAATATATATATGTACAAAAAAATGCCCGAATAAATTATTCAGGCATTTTATCGAAGATTATTAAATCTTTATTGTTAATATGTGGGCCGACAGGGACTCGAACCCCGGACCCTCTGATTATGAGTCAGATGCTCTAACCGGCTGAGCTATCGGCCCCGTGAAATTCTTAAATTTCAGGTCAGCAAAAGTAATGATAATTTTTTCACTGCAAAAAAGTTTTTATACTTTTTTGCATTTTATTTGAAATAAGCCAAAAGAGTATATTTTTCAAATATTTCCGATTACTTTTTTATATTTGCAAGTTAAAATACATTTTATGTTTGAATATATAAACGGAAACATTACCGAAATCACTCCCACATATATTATTATTGAAACCGGAAATATCGGCTATTTTGTAAATATTTCGTTACAAACACATTCAAAACTCTCGGGAAAAGACCGGTTCAAAATTTATATACACCAAATTATTCGGGAAGACACAAATGCCCTGTACGGTTTTGCCGATAAATCAGAAAGAAACATTTTCAGATTATTAATTTCGGTATCCGGAATTGGTGCTAACACAGCAAGAATAATGCTGTCTTCTTTATCGGCAAATGAAGTTAAAAATGCAATCAGAACAGATGATGTTACAACTTTACAAAGTGTAAAAGGAATAGGTGCAAAAACCGCCCAACGTGTTATTATTGATTTAAAAGATAAAATAAATAAAGCCGAAACTGATGATGACAGCGGTATTGCTTTCACGAATTCAATTCCCGAAGAAGCTTTGTCAGCATTAACAATGCTCGGCTTTCCAAAAATAAAAGCCGAAAAAGCTGTCAAAAGAATTTACACTTCAAACTCAGATATAACAGTTGAAGAACTTGTTAAAAATGCACTAAAAATATTATAAATTCGTTTACACAATATATTTTTGCCTATGAACCACATTTTACCTTTCAAATTTTAAATAATATTTGCAGTGAAATCATTCTTAAATTCTTTATTTAAAGGTGTTCTGATAATCAGCAGTTTTTTTCTCATTATGTCGTTTTCGGCATCACCGTATAAGAACATCTCAAAAGGATATTACATTCCCGGAATTAAAGATACCATTGACGGAGATTCTCTCATTTTTCCTTTTGATGATTATATAAATAATCCTTTATCAATTCATAAAACCTCTCCTTTATTCTTGAAAAATCCGTCAATAATAAAATCAACGGTAAAATATGATCCGGAAACAGGAGAATTTGTGTTTTATGATAAAATAGGTAATTTCAATTATCGAAATCCCTATTATATGTCTTTTAATGATTTTATGCACTACAGCAACGAACAGGAAATTCATAAATATTGGATGGAACGCTCTGCTCTTGAAAATATTAAAGGTGAAAGCAGTTTGGTTGACCGATTGGTAAATAAAAATTTAATTGTCCCGATTCAAGGTTTTGATAAAATTTTCGGAAGCAATACAATAAACATTAAACCGCAAGGAACAGCCGAACTTATTTTTGGTCTGAAAATTAATAATACAGAAAATCCGGCATTAACAAAAGACCTTCAAAAAAATGTCAATTTTGATTTTAATATGAATATTAAAATGGGTGTTGCCGGACAAATAGGGGATAAAATGAAATTAGGTATTAATTTTGATACCGATGCCACTTTTGAATTTGAAAATAATGCGAAATTAGCATACGAAGGAAAAGAAGATGAAATTATTCAAAAAATAGAAGCAGGAAATGTAACGATGCCGCTTTCCGGCTCATTAATTACCGGAAGCCACAGTTTATTCGGTATAAAAACCGAATTAAAATTTGGTAATCTGTTGGTAACCAATGTTTTCTCTCAACAAAAAGGACAAAGTAAAACCGTTGAAGTCCAAGGCGGAGCAACAACAACCCCGTTTGAAATTACGGCAGATGATTATGATGCAAACAGGCATTATTTTATTTCCCAGTATTTCAGAGACCGCTACAACGAAGCATTAAAAAACTTACCTGTAATAAGTTCAAATATTAATATTCGAAGAATAGAAGTTTGGGTTACAAACCGAAGCGGAAAATTTGATAATTCACGTAATATCATTGCATTTACCGATTTAGGAGAAAACGGAAACCATATTTATTCTACCGATAACTTTTCTCCTTCAGGGCAACTTATTCCGGATAATAATACAAATGATTTATATCAAAAAATGACAAATCAACCCGGCTTAAGAGATATCTCAAATGCCGGAACCATATTATCCGCATATATTAATTTTGAAGCAGGTGATGATTATGAAAAAGTTCAAAATGCACGTTTATTACAGTCTTCCGAATATACTTTTAATCCTACATTAGGTTATATTTCATTAAATTCTGCATTAAACAACGATGAAGTTCTTGCCGTAGCTTTTGAATACGAAAATACCGCTGACGGAAAAACATATCGTGTCGGAGAGTTTTCAAACGAAGAACCGTCAGCACCCGAAGCATTGTTTTTAAAATTATTGAAATCCACAACATTATCAACAAAAAATCCGATGTGGAATTTAATGATGAAGAATGTGTACTCAATTAATGCATATCAGGTTAACAGTCAAGATTTTAAACTTGACATTATGTATCGTAACGATAAAACGGGTTCTTCAATAAATTATTTACCTGCCGGAGAAATCCAAGGACAAACTTTACTGAAAGTAATGGGTTTGGATAACTTAAATAAAAATAACGAACCCGGAGCAGACGGTTATTTTGATTTTATTGATAAAATCACAATTAATGCTTCTAACGGAAAAATATTTTTCCCTGTTACAGAACCTTTCGGTTCGTATCTGAAAGAAAAAATTACCGGAGGCAGCACCAATCCTGAAATTAACAGAATTGCAGAACAATATGCTTTCACTGAATTATACGATGAAACACAAAGTCAGGCAAGACAAAATGCGGAAAAAAATAAGTTCTTTTTAAAAGGAGAATATCGCTCGGCAGGCGGTTCGGAAATTAATTTAAATGCAATGAATATTCCTGAAGGTTCTGTTACGGTAACCGCCGGGGGTGCCATTCTTAGCGAAAATAAAGATTATACGGTTGATTACAATCTCGGAAGAGTAACAATTATCAATCAAAGCTTACTTGAATCCGGAACACCGATAAAAATTTCACTCGAAAGCAATTCTATGTTTGAAGTGGGAACAAAATCAATGATCGGGACACATTTAGATTACCGAATATCAGATAATTTTAACATCGGAGCAACACTTATGCATCTGCATCAAAAGCCTCTCACAACCAAAGTTAATATAGGAGATATCCCTGTTTCAAATACCATTTGGGGAACTGATGTAAACTTTAATCAGGAAGTTCCTTTTTTAACAAAATTTGTCGATAAATTTATCCCTTTTGTAAAAACAAAAACACCCTCACACATAGATTTCTCCGGAGAATTTGCACAATTAATTCCCGGTCACCCTAAAATTCTCGGAGATCAAGGATATGCAAATATTGATGATTTTGAAGGAGCAAAAGTTACCATCGATTTAAAATCACCTTCTCGCTGGAAAATCTCAAGTACACCGCAAGGGCAACCCGATTTATTTCCGGAAGCAGACTCAATAAATGCCTTATCCTATGGTTACAACAGAGCAAAATTAGCTTGGTATAATGTCAGTCGTGATTTTTTAACAGGTTCCGGATCTCTAAGTTATTTAACCGTTGATGACCTTTCCGACAATCGAATAAGAGAAATTCCGGAACAAGAAATTTTTCCTGACAGAGACCCCGAAAATGATATTCCTCAATTTCTTTACGTTTTGAATTTAGGATATTACCCGAACGAAAAAGGGCCGTATAATTTTGACACACCCGCCGGAATACCCGGAATTTCCGCGGGAATTAGTGAAAACGGAAACCTGAACGACCCCGGAAGTCGTTGGGCAGGCATCAGTCAGGCATTAACAACAAATGATTTTGAAGAAGCCAATATTGAGTTTATCGAATTTTGGATGCTCGATCCGTTTATTAATAACCAAAACCAAAACGGCGGAGACATCTATTTCAATCTCGGCAATATTTCAGAAGATATTTTAAGAGATTCACGTCAAGCATTTGAAAATGGATTACCGCCTACTGCCAATGTTGTAAATGTTGATACAACTGCTTGGGGGAGAGTTCCGGTATTACCCAGAATAACGGAAGCATTTGCTACCCAGCCTGCAAATGCAAGAGAATTTCAGGATGTCGGTTTAGACGGCTTATCAGATAAAAATGAAAGAACATTCTTTTCCGATTATTTACAAAGTATTGCTGCTGCATACGGAACAGGATCCGTTGCATATCAAAAAGCAACGGCAGATCCGTCGGATGACGATTATTTATTTTTCAAAGATCCTTCTTATGATGAAAATAAAACCGGTATTCTCGACAGATATAAAAAATATAACAACCAGGAAGGGAATTCATATTCTACCGGAAATATAGCCACTGCATCCGAATTACGTCCTGATATGGAAGATATAAACAGAGATTATACTCTTACAGAAAACGAAGCATATTTCCAGTACAAAGTGCATATTGCTCCTAATGATATGCAAATAGGAGAGAATTACATTACCGATATAAGGGAAGCAAATGTTAAATTAAGAAATAAGAACGAAGAAACCGTAAAATGGTATCATTTTAAAATACCCTTAGCCGATTATCAAAAAAAAATAGGGAATATCGAAGATTTTAAATCCGTTCGTTTTATTCGTTTATTTATGAAAGATTGGCAAAAAGACATTGTTTTGCGTTTTGCGGAAATGGATTTAGTAAGAGGCGATTGGAGAAAATACCGTTTATCATTATTGGAAGGAACGGAAGGTTCCGGAACTCCCGAATATACAGATGCTCAATTTGATGTCAACACGGTAAATGTTGAAGAAAATTCATCAAGAAAACCTGTAAATTATGTTTTGCCGCCCGGTGTTACACGCGAAATATCGCCCGGAAATCCCTATCTTCAACAACTTAATGAACAATCAATTTCTTTAAAAGTTATTAATTTAAGTGACGGTGATGCAAGGGCTGCATACAAAAATGTAGATTTAGACGTAAGGCAATACAAAAAACTGCAAATGTTTATTCATGCCGAAGCTATTGAAGGCGATGTATTAAATGACGATGATTTATGTGCTTTCATCCGGTTAGGATCTGATTATAAAGAAAATTATTACGAATATGAAATACCTTTAAAATTAACAAAACCGGGATATTACAGTACAAGTAAAGATAAAAACGACCCTGACAGAGAACTTGTTTGGCGTCCTGAAAATATGCTGGATGTTGATTTTGACGTGTTCCAAGCATTAAAACAAGAGAGAAACAAAAAAATAAGAGAAGGTGCTGATATTAATTTAACTTCCGAATATTCCGAATATATTGATGAAAGCGGCAGAAGAATAAGTATTACGGGAACACCGAATTTAAGTAATATTCGAACAATAATGATCGGTATCAGAAACCGAAAAAAAGAAAACAATATTCTGTCTGACGACGGCTTACCGAAATCTATTGATGTTTGGATGAATGAACTGCGACTTGCAGGCTTCAATGAACACGGAGGATGGGCAACACGCGGACGCCTGCAGGCAAATCTTGCCGATTTCTCTACACTTGCACTCGCAACAGAATACAGCACTCCGGGTTTCGGAGGACTGGAACAATCGGTAGATCAAAGACAACAATCAACCAATTTTAATTACGATTTTTCTGTAAGTACCGAACTCGGTAAATTTTTTCCTAAAAAATACGGAATTCGTGTTCCCTTATATTTCGGTTATTCCGAAACAAAAAACAATCCCGAATACGATCCTTTAAATCCCGATATTAAAATGACGGCAACCTTAAGAAACATGTCGCAAAAGGAACGTATTGACTATCTTAAAATAAGTCAGGATTATATTAAACGAAAATCTATAAATATCACAAATATCCGTATTTCAGGTAATTCCGAAAAGAAAAAAAGAAAAAAGAAAAATATTCTGAAAGGAGAAACTAAGAAACCCAAAGCAAGAAACAGTTCAAGAGGCAGAAAAATTACTCCTATTTGGGCTTTGTCTAACTGGACTGCAAGCTATGGATATAATGAACTTCTTTCGAGAAATATAAACACCGATCACAATCTTTTAAAAATTCATACGGGAGCCATTACATATAATTATAACATTACGCCTAAAAATATTAAACCCTTCTCAAAAATTAAACTATTCAGAAAAAAAGCATTCAGAATTATTAAAGATTTCAATTTCTATTACATGCCGTCCATGATTGCTTTCAGAACGGATATGAGAAAATCATATAATGAAGTTTTGCTTCGGAACATTGAAAATCCCAATGTTATGTTAGATGAAACCTATGACAAACAATTTATATGGAACAGAAATTATGATTTAAGATATAATTTATCACGAAATCTTAAATTTACATACAGTGCTAATAATGTTGCATGGATAGGCGAACCTGAAGGAAAAATTGATAAAACAGATGAGCAAAAATGGAATGATTATAAGAACAGCGTACTTGACAGCATACAAAATTTCGGAAGAACTACCGATTTTCATCAAAAATTAAGCGGAACTTGGAACATTCCGGTAAACCAACTGCCTTTGCTCGATTGGATAAATGCAAATGCACGCTATGATGCTGATTATTATTGGACTATAGGTCCGCGTACTGCCGATACCGCGATAAATCTAGGTAACACTATCAGAAATAATCAACGGATACAATTAACTTCGCAAGCAAATTTTGAGCGTTTGTACCGAAAAGTGAAATTTTTAAAAAATGTCGATAACAAATTTAAAGGCAGAAAAAAGAAAGCAAAAAAGAAATTTAAAAATGTTAAATTCACAAAAGAAGGCGTAACTCTAAAAAAGAACAAACCTCGAAGCATAACGCATAATCTTAAAACTGAAAATGTTAAACTGAAAGTTACCGACAGCAAAGGAAATGAAATAAAAGGACGAACAGTAATTGTGAATGAAAACAAAGTAAAATTTTATGCTGAAAAATCAGCAAAGAAAACAAGAATAGAAGTTACGGGAAAAAGAGAAGTTAAAGAAAATATTTTCAATGTTATTTCTGATTATACACTGTATGCATTAATGTCTGTCAGGAATGTTTCCCTCACATATTCACAAAATAACGGAACAGTTGTGCCCGGATATATGAGAAAATCAAATTATAT
Organism: Chlorobiota bacterium; assembly: GCA_013152535.1. Classification (GTDB taxonomy): domain Bacteria; phylum Bacteroidota; class Bacteroidia; order Bacteroidales; family JAADGE01; genus JAADGE01. The sequence continues at coordinate 43,820 of JAADGE010000051.1, read as the reverse complement.
GGGTTTTGAAAAATTCAGTATAAATAATTTGAACACTAATGCACCCGGTTGGAAATTTATAACCGGAGTTCCCGACACTCATTTTGCAGAAACTGCTGCTGCAAATCATTGGTTATCCGGAGATACTTTACTCAATACTCCGCTGATTCAAAACGGAGATATAACTTATAACTTCAGAGCCACTTTAAAACCAATAAAAGGATTACGAATTGATGTAACAGCCGAACGCAGAAAAAGTCATCAAAATCAAGAATTTTGGGTTTCTGATAATTTCGGAAAATTACATGCTCAAAATCAATCTTATGAAGGTTCGTTTTCAATGAGTTTCTTAAGTATAAAAACAGCATTTGACAAAATTAATGACACAACATACCAATCCGATGTTTACGACCAATTTCTGGCAAACAGAGAGATAACAGCAAATCGCTTAGCCGATAATCGACAAAATGCCGACATTCCGTATAATCGAAATCAATTAAATAATCCCGATTCGCTTGCTGATTATGTAAATAAATTCCCTTACGGATATAACCCGACTTCTCAGGATGTGATGCTGCCTGCATTTTTAGCGGCATATTCCGGACAAGATGTAAATTCAATAGGAATGAAATTGTTCAGAGTAATTCCTTTTCCGAATTGGCGTTTGAAGTACGACGGATTAACCTACTACGACGGTATTAAAAAATATTTTAAACGAATAACTATAAATCACGGATACAGATCAAGCTATTCTATTTCTTCTTTTCAATCAAATTCTGCATTTGAAAATTACAAAGAAACAGGATTTACCGATATACAAGACCAACTTACAAGCACTTATTATGTTACCGAATTACTTGCTGATGCTGTTACGCTTGATGAGAAATTTACGCCTTTAGCAGGAATTGATATGCAGTGGCGTAATGATATGTCAACAAAACTGGAATACAAACAATCCAGAATGTTAACTTTAAGTTTCAGCAATAACACCATAACAGAACTCATACGTAAAGAATATGTAATCGGTTTAGGTTATAAAGTTCCTGATCTTGAAATTCCGATGATGATACAAGGCAATCAAAAATTATTTAAAAGTGATTTGAATTTCAGATTTGATTTTACTTACAGCGATAATTTTGCGGTTATACGAAGGATAAAAGAAGCCGATAATCAACTTTCTGCAGGACAAAAAAATCTGGCGGTAAAAGTGAGTATAGATTATAATTTAGATAAAGTTACCCTACGTTTATTTTATGACCGAATTGTTAATACACCGAGAGTTTCAACAGCTTTTAAAACTTCTAATACACATGTCGGTTTCAGCTTACGATTTAATTTGGCAAATATTTAAGCTATTTTTAAACATCATTTTTAACACTTAATAATTGCAGTATTATTTTTTTTATTAAAATTGATTTTCTAATTTTGAAAAACAATTAAATACTCAAGTAAATCTATAAAAATCTTAAACAGAGGAAATTATGAATATACCTAAAGATTTAAAATATACAAAAAACCACGAATGGTTACGAATTGAAGGGAATGAAGCGTTTGTGGGTATTACGGATTTTGCACAAGGAGAACTCGGAGACATTGTTTTTGTTGAAGTTGAAACCGTAGGCGATGAAATTGCACAAGGAGAAACTTTCGGAACTATTGAAGCCGTAAAAACCGTTTCTGATATGTTTATGCCTGTAAACGGTGAAGTTTCGGAATTTAATCAAAAGTTGGAAGATACTCCGGAATTAATTAATTCTGACCCTTACGGTGAAGGTTGGATTATTAAAATTAAACTTAAAGATGCCTCGGAAGCCGACAGTTTATTATCAGATTCCGAATATGCTTCAATGATTAATTCTTAAAATAATTTAAATATTAAGATTTACGTATTAATTGATTTAGAGTTGAATAAAATTCTTTTATTTTAATCCGGTAAAATCGAAAAAATACTAAAATTTTAAAGGATTGTCATTAAGGCAATCCTTATTTTATATAGACATTATGGAAACTGTTTTACCTGTAATAACCCTCATTCTCGGAATAACAGCCGGATTTTTTCTGTTTCGATTTTTTTTGAAAAATACGACGGTATCTAAATCAAAATTTGAAAATCTGAAAAAAGAAAAAGAAATTTCCGATTATAAATTGTTAACATCCGGCGAACTTCTGCAAAAAACCGAAAATTTTTTAAAAGAAGAAAAAACACAAACAGATTTTTTAAATAACGAAATAAGTGAACTCAAACAAAAAACAGCTTCGTTCCGAACCAATTTGCAAAACAGAGAACGTGAAACGGAAGAATTAAAAAATGAAATCAGAGAGTTGTCTGAAAATATAGAGTTCTTAAATAAAAAAATAAATCAATTTTCAACCGAAAAAAATAGTCTTGAAGAAAAAAACAAATATCTGAATGAAAAACTGGAAACTCAAAAAGCCGAACTCGAAGATATCGGTAAAAAATTCAGTAATGAGTTTAAGGTTCTGGCAAATAGTATATTAGAGGAGAAAAGCAAGAAGTTTACAGAACAAAACAGAGACAATTTAAGAACTCTTTTAGACCCGCTCGGAGAAAATATCAAAGAATTTAAAAAACGCGTTGAAGAAACTTACGATAAAGAATCTAAACAACGTTTTTCACTCGAAGAAAAAATTAAAGAGCTTGTTGAATTAAATAACAAAATCAGCGAAGAAGCCAATAATCTTACAAAAGCTCTGAAAGGTTCTTCAAAAACACAAGGCGACTGGGGCGAAATGATTCTTGAAAACATTTTGCAAAAATCCGGATTAGAAAAAGGAAGAGAATTTTTTGTTCAGGAATTTTTACGCGACGAATCCGGCAGAACAATAAAAACTCCCGAAGGTAAAAAATTGCAGCCCGATGTAATGTTGAAATACCCGGACGGCAGAACGGTTATTATTGATTCCAAAGTAAGTTTAACAGCTTATGAACGATATATTTCTGCCGAGAACGAAAATGATATGCAAACATTTTTAAAGGCTCATATCCGTTCCGTAAAAAGCCATATTGACGAATTGAGTGCAAAAAGCTACGATTCTTATACGGATTCTCTGGATTTTGTAATGATGTTCGTTCCCGTAGAACCGGCTTATTTATCTGCTATGAAGCAAGAACCGGAGCTTTGGAATTATGCCTATAACAAAAAAGTGTTGTTGATAAGTCCGACAAACCTTATTGCTGCTCTTAAACTGGTTGCTGACTTATGGAAACGCAATAAGCAGAATAAAAATGCGTTGGAAATTGCCGAACGCGGCGGACTTTTACACGATAAATTTGTGTCTTTTATAGAAAATCTCGAAGATATCGGCAGTAACATTAAACGTACTCAAAAAAGTTACGACTCTGCTTTTAATCAATTAACGGAAGGAAGAGGGAATATTATCGGTCAGGTAAAAAAATTAAAAGAACTCGGAGCAAAAGCTCAAAAATCGTTACCGTCCAAATTCTCGGAAGACGAATAAAAAATACCTGCCAAGTTTTAAAAACTTGGCAGGTCTGATTTTGCAGGTCTTCTGCTATTTTTTACTGTCTAAATCTTTCAGCATCACTTCAACTGCCTTTTCCAGTTGCTGATCTCTGTCCTTTATCATAATATCATAATCGTTACGCACTTTATAATCAGGTTCTAACTGCTTATTCTCCAAAAAATCACCGGTCATATCAATAGACCCTACTTCAGGAATGCCGAAATACAAACTTTTGTCCTGTAAAGTTTCCCACCAAACGGCAGTCATAGTTCCGGGGACAGGCATACCGACAGATTTACCTATTTTTAGTACCGTATAAACATAAGGAAATCCGTAACCGTCAGAATAGTTGCCTTCGGACATAAGTAAAATTGACGGTTTTATCCATTTTCCCAAAGGGTCGTATCCGAATTTATGTCCTCGCGGACTGAAAGTAATGTATTTTTTTCCGCTTAAAAGTGTTGCCAAATCATCGTGCAGCCATCCCCCGTGATTATATCTGGTATCAATAATAATGGCTTCTTTATGGAATTCTTTTCCGAGTAAATCCGAATATACTTTTCTGAAACTTCTGCTGTCCATACCTCTTACGTGCACATAACCCAATCGACCGCCCGAGAGCTTGTCAACTTCGGCTCTGCGATTTTTTACCCAACGCTCATAAAGCAAATCAGTTTCTTTACGCAAAGAAATTGCCTGAACTCTTTCAATATAAGTTTTATTATTTTTAACATCTTTTATTTTCAATAAAACATCTTTTCCTGCTTTGTGATTTAACAGTTTAAAATAGCTTTGATTATCTTTAATCCGGTGATTATCTATTTCTTCGATTATAAATCCGGGTTTAATTTTATGCTTAGTTCTCAGTATCGGACTTTTATCGATAACTTCCTGAATTTTAATGCCTTGCCCTGTATAGTTTATGTCATAAATAATTCCGAGCGAAGCTGTTTTATCTCCTGTTTTATCATTGTGTCTATAACCGCTGCCGGTATGCGAAGCATCTAATTCGCCAAGCATTTCGCTTAACATTTCTGCAAAATCGTAATTGTTATTTATGTAGGGTAAAAATTTCTTATAAACTGTTTTGTAATATGCCCAGTCAACACCCTGCATATCTTTTTTATAAAACTTTTTATATGCTTCTCGCCATACGTGTTCAAACATATAGGCACGTTCGGCACTTTTATTTAAATAATATTCTGCTTTAAACGAAATCGGTTTTTTAGAAAAATCAGAAGTTTTAATCTTCATCATTCTGCCTCCTGAAAACAGAAATAAATTTTTCCCGTCTTTATCAATTTGCAAATTACCTCCGTAACCGGAAAGTTTTACCGCTAATTTTGTTTGATGTTTACGCAAATCATTTACCCATAAATCAAAACCTTTTTCAAAGCGTGTCAGATAATATAATTTATTTCCGTCCGGAGATAAAACCATATCCGAAATTGACGAAGAGTTAATGGTTAAACGGGCAATTCGATCTTCCAAACCGTTTTTTTCAATGTTTACCGGAGTAAGCGTTTTTTTTGTATCTTTTTTTGTTTCACTGCCTTTTTTCTTTTTCGATTTCTTTTTTTCGGAATCTTTCACATCATCTTTCTTCTTATTTTTTTCTTTCATAAATTTATACTCTTCTTCCGATAATCGAAATTTATCGTAAGCATCTTGGGTAAAAAACATAGCATATACATCACGATAAGAACCCCAACTTCCATGACTTCGATATCCGTTTCTGTCTGATTCCCAAATCATTCCCTTGCCTTTCAAAACCCATTTAGGATTAGTGTCGGAATAACCGCTTTGGGTTAAATTTTCCGGCTGTCCGGTTCCGTCAGCTTTTACCAAACCGATATCATTTGAAAATAAAGTATTAGGAGAGTAACTTACCAAAAAATATTTACTGTCGGGCGACCATTGATAATCTTGGTCACCGTCGGCATAGGAGTAATTATAGTTTCCGTTCAAAACCGTACGAACAGCTTTTGTTTTCAAATTAAGAACACGTAAAGTGGTGCGTTCTTCAAGAAATGCTACTTCTTTACCGTCGGGAGAATATGTCGGCTGAAATTCTTCTTTTTTTGAAGTTAAAAGCGGTTCTTCTTTTAATTCTGTTGCAAAAATGAAATTATTTTCATCTTTTTTAACAATTTTCGTTTGGTAAACATTCCAACTGTTATTGCGTTCCGAAGCGTATAAAATTGATCTTCCGTCAGGGCTGAAACTAACCGAACGCTCTTGCCCCGGAGTATATGTAATTTGCTTGGTGGTAGCGTAATCAGTTGAGCTTACAAAAACATTACCCCTAACAATAAAAGCAACTTCTTTGCCGTCAGGTGAAACTTCAAATTCTGTTGCCCCTGAAGTTGCAACAGTATATTCTTCCGGTTTTTCTTTCATATCGGAAAAAACAGTGATGTTAAGTTTTTTAGCTTTCTGTCCTTTTTTTATTACATAAATTTCTCCGTCGTAACCAAAACATAAATCATCTTTATTTGAAACCGTTAAAAATCGCACCGGATTTTTTTCAAAATGTGTTATTTGTGTTATATTTTTCGGATTTGCATATTCAAATTTACATACATTAAATGTATTATTAAATTGTTCGCTTATGTAATAAACATATTTTCCGTCAGAAGAAAAACTCGGTAATCGATCTTCACCTTTATAACTTGTCAGTTTAGAATGTTTTCCGGTTTTTACATCGTAAACCCATATATCTCTGGTTATAGAAGATGTATGATGCTTTCGCCAATAATTTTCAGGACCTTTAACATCCTGATAAATGATTTTAGTTTTATCTTTTGAATATTTTGCTTCTTCTGCAGGTGTTGATAAAATTTGTGTTATCTTACCTCCGTTTATAGAAACTTCATACAATTCACTCAGGTATGACCTCGGAAAACTTACATTATCGGGAGGATCCGTAATTGTTGCTTTAAATAATATTTTTGAACCGTCGGGAGTAAACGAACTCGGAATTTCTTTTCCGGAATAATAGGTCAAACGTTTCGGAATACCGCCGTTAATCGAAACTGTATAGATGTCAAAATCGCCATATCTGTCTGATGCAAAGGCTATTGATTTACTGTCGGGCGACCAAATCGGTTTAAAATCATAAGCATCATTTTGAGTTACTGCACTTGCAGTTCCGCCGTTAACAGAAACTTTATAAATATCACCTTTATAACAAAATGCAATTGTTTGCCCGTCAGGAGATATTGCAGAGTAACGCATCCAAAGCGGATTTGTTTGTGCTGTTAATAAAAGTAAAGAAAATGAAAATACAGTTAATAATAATATCTTTTTCATGTGTATGAAATTTATTTTTAAATGTAAAAAACAAATATTAAAAAAATATTTCGTTTTTGCTAAAAATATCTATATTTGAATTATAATAAATGCTTAACGTCAATTAATACCGTATCAATGAAAAAAAATTTACTCACAACTTTATGGGTTACCGCAAGTATCTGGATTGTTTTTATTTTAAATAAACTTTTCTTTTTTGTTGATTTTAATCAGTTCGGAATAAGACCGAGAACTGTCAACGGTTTACTTGGAATTCTTTTCTCACCGTTTTTGCATTTGAATTGGTTACATTTAATTTCAAATACTATTCCGCTTTTAATTTTAACTTTTGTTATTCTGCAATTTTACAATAAACTTTATGTTAGGGTAAGTATTTTCTCAATAATTGTCGGAGGATTTGCCGTATGGCTTTTCGGCAGAACCGAAACTAATCACATTGGTGCCAGCGGTTTAATTTTTGCTTATATCGGATTTTTACTTTTCAGCGGAATATTCAGAAGAAGTGTAAAATCAATTATTATTGCCGTAATAATAATTATACTGTATGGCGGTGCATTGTTTAAAGGTATTATTCCGGGTCAAGAAGGTATTTCGTGGGAAGGGCATTTATTCGGAGCACTTGCCGGAGCACTTGCAGCTTGGATTTACAGAAAAAAATATAAAAATGCCGGTTTTTAAAGATACTTTCTGTACAAATATCTGTCTTTTATCCGAGTCTTATTTCACTCGTTCAATCCTCATTCCCACAGATGAAACTCTCGGCAAATCATTTTCTCGCATTCCGTGTCGAATTTTAAAAGTATAGATTCCTTTTTCCGGAAAAAGGATATTGGCTTTATACAGAAATATGTTGCTTACTGAATGTCTGTATTTTTTCCCGTACCATTTCCCGTTTTGATTCGTTAAATAAAATTCTGCCAAATCCCTCAAACCATTTCCTGACGGAGATTTTGAATTAATAATCAACCATAAATTATCGGTTAAATAATTATCCTGAACTTTAATTTTTATATAAACATTATAATGATTAATTGTATCAGGAACGTTGATATTAAAAACAAGTGTATCATTTATTTGCCATATATTTTCGGGTATTTTAAGCGTATTTTCATACAATACTTTATTTTTACAAGAATTTAAAAAAGACAGTATAAACAAACTGCCGATAATAAAAAGTATTGTTTTATTTTTCATCTTTTTTGTTGTTATTTTTTTTTGGGTTTTTACTGAAAACATGTTTATTTTTAGAGTGATAATTATTTCGTTTTTTTCTGCGTTTTTTAGGTTTTTTATCAAAACGTGTAATACTTTCCTGTCCTGCAAGATCCTTATAACCTTTAATTTTCGGAGACGTAAATCCTTGTTCCTTCAAATTATCAGGTTTTTCTCCGTTTTTATTCATTTCAATAATCTCAAAAGCACGTGAAGTTTGAACTGAAATCAGAGATTCATGATTATCAGATTTTAGCGAATACCAAATTAGTTTTTTATACACATCAATTTTAATATATCTTGCAATTCCGTCTTGTGTCTGAAGGTTAATTTTCGGAGGAAATGCAGCAATCGCATCTTTGTAACTTGCTTTCTCAAAATTAAGGCAACATTTGAGTTTTCCGCATTGTCCCGCCAATTTTTGAGGATTCATTGAAAGCTGTTGTTCTCTGGCTGTATCGGTGGTTACGGAATTAAAATCATTCATCCAGGATGAGCAACATAATTCTCTTCCGCAAGAACCGATACCTCCGATTCTGCCGGCTTCTTGTCTGGCTCCGATTTGTTTCATTTCAATTCGAATACGAAACTCATCTGCTAAAATTCTGATCAGTTCGCGAAAATCAACACGTTTATCAGCAATATAATAAAAAATAGCCTTGGTTCCGTCACCCTGAAATTCAACATCTCCTATTTTCATACTCAAATTCAAGCGTTTTGATATTCGTCTTGAGTTAAGCATAACATCATGTTCCCGAGCTGTAGCAGCCTCCCATTTTTCAATATCCGCAGGTTTTACTTTACGATAGACAATCTTCAGATTATCATCCGTGCGGATACCTTTTCGTTTCATTTGTTCACGTACAAGTTCTCCCGCAAGAGATACCGTTCCGATGTCGTGCCCCGGAGAAGCTTCAACGGCAACCATATCGCCTTCGGTAAGTATAAGCTGATTTACGTTTTTATAAAATTCTTTTCTTGTGTTCTTAAAACGAACTTCAATAATATCGGGAGTATTTGCAGTTTTAGGAAAATTTCTTAAATCATTAAAAACATTTAATTTATTGCAACTGTGGGGGTTACAATACTTTCCGTTCTTCACTGCCTGCGAAGCACATCCTCTTAGTGTATAATCTTCTTCTGTTTTCATTTCTACTGTTTTTTATAACAGTAAAAAAAGTATGCGTTCCTTTATATATTATGTATCTATTTAATAAACTCTGTCAATTTTGTATATTTTTAATATTAAATAAACTATATTATTTGTTAATCTGAAATTTTGGAACAACCAACTTTTTACTGTGGTTTGACTTTTAACAATCGTGCTGTTTTCAAAGCAAGATCCAAAAATATAAGTTTCCCGTTGCCGTTTCTTTCTATGTGATTATAAGCTTCGTTAAACTCATTTGTTAATTGTACTATATTGGTTTTATGTATAAATTTGTTAAATTTAATTGAAAAATTTTCTTCTTTATCCGTCAAAAATATAATTTTATTTTGATTTTCCGGGCTGATATTTAATATTAAATTTTCTCTTAATAATTTTAAAGCGTATTTCAGAAAATCTTTTTGTGTCTCTCTGCCTGATTTTGCTAACTCTTCAGCCCATTGCGTAAGTTCCGGAATTTTAACACCGTATGCGTTACGCATAAAAAATGCAAAGCGATTAAAATTTTCATTTTCAGAAAGTCCCTCAATATTTTGAATCAGTTCTTCGGCTTTTAAAAAATTTCCGTCAGCAATTCTTACGATTTCTTTTATTTTTTCATCGACAAAATTATATCTTTCTTTAATACTTTCATACATTATTTGTTCGCCGATTTTAGGTATTTTAATCAGCTGTGTACGTGAAAGTATTGTTTTTATAATATTTTCGGTATCTTCTGCTACTAAAATAAAAACAGTTTTCGGCGGCGGCTCTTCAATCATTTTAAGCAATTTATTAGATACAGAAATATTCATTTTCTCGGGCATCCAAATAATCATAACCTTATAATCCGATTCGTATGATTTCAGATTTAATTTTTTAATTATTTCTTCACTTTCCTGTGCAAAAATTCCGGCTTGCTGGTTTTCGGTTCCCATCTTTTTCAGCCACTTTTTAAAGCCGTGATAAGACGACGAAGAAACAAATTCTCTCCATTCCTTAATAAAATTATCACTTACGGGTTTAGTTGCCGTTTTTAGTTTTACTACCGGAAAAACAAAATGCAAATCCGGATGAATAATTTTTTGATATTTTACACAAGAAGTACAAGTTCCGCAGGAATCATTTTCTGTTTTATTTTTGCAGGAAAGATATTGTGCAAAGGCAATTGCCAAAGAGAGTTTGCCGTTTCCTTCCGGTCCTGCAAATAATATTGCGTGACTAACTCTGTTTTGTTTTACGGAGTTAATCAAATTTTGCTTAATTTCTGTATGTCCGGCAATATCTGTAAAAAACATTTATCTTTGGTTTAAAATTCAAAAGTAATTATTTTACGTATCATCAAAAAAATATAATTTGGAAACATCAAAAGATATTCTTAAATACATTATAAATCACAGCGATAAAGAAGATTCTGTTTTATCGGAGTTAACACGCCGTACACATTTAGAAACATTGCATCCGAGAATGTTATCCGGAAATATCCAAGGCAAATTTTTAGAATTTATCAGTAAGATGCTTAACCCTGAAAGGATTTTAGAAATCGGTACTTTTACCGGTTATTCGGCAATTTGTTTGGCAAAAGGACTCACTAAAACCGGATTATTATACACAATTGAAATTAATGACGAAAAAGAAGCCGTTATTAATGAATTTATTAAAAAAGCAGGTTTTACAAATAAAATAAAATTGATTATCGGAAATGCAATTGAAATTATTCCGGAATTAAAAGAAATATTTGATTTAATTTTTATTGATGCAGATAAACCGAATTATTTAAATTATTATAAAGCAGTTTTGCCTATATTAAAACCGGGAGGATTTATTATTGCCGATAACGTATTATGGAGCGGAAAAGTAATTAAAGATATTTCAGAAGATGACAAATCTACTCACGGCATAATTTCTTTTAATGATTATGTTCAAAAAGATTTATCGGTTGAAAATATGATACTTCCTGTACGAGACGGACTAATGTTAATAAGAAAAAAGATTGAACTTTAACATATTTCTTCTCTCTGATTTTCACAAAATTAAAAAAAATACTATTTTTGAATTCTTATAGTTAATAAAAACAATTAATACTGTATTTTTTTGTATCGTTCAGGTTTACGAAATCGGTTATGGCATTTAAAAAAAAATCAATAATCAGCGGAATAAAGATATTCTTATCAATAATTTTTGTATTGAGTATTCTGAATTATTTTTTAACAAATTATTTCAACAAAAAAATAATAGATAAAGAGAACAAAGTGATTCTTATTGATAAAAGTTTATTTTTAACAGAACAGATTTTTAATCAATTTAATTCTTCCGAAAATATTAATTTCGATAAAATAACATCTTATCTTTCTGATATAAAATCATCCGTTTCAATACTTACAGAAGGCGGAAAAATTAACGGTTTAATTATTACAAATAAAATTTCTCCTGTTGAAAAAGTTTTTTCTCAAACATTTTCTGATATTAAAAAAAGAATAAAAAAGAATAACGAAATATTAAAAAAATACTCCGATTCGGATTTGCTTTATTTTGAAAAATATAAAAAGGAATTCGTATCAAATTTAAGTTTTATAATACATAATTTAAAAAATACCGAGAATTCATATAATAAATCAATTCAATCTTTATCAGTCAGAAAAAATATTACGGATATTCTGACACTTCTGTTAATTCTTGTCTCTGCAATATTAATTTATTTGAAAATAAAAAAAGAACTTTCCGAAAATATTGAAAATTTACAATTAAATCTTAAGAGTCTGACAAATACTTCAGAAATTTCAAAATTTCAAAACAGTGAAGAATTTGCACCGGTTTTAAGCGGAATAGAATCATTTAACATAAAATTTAAGGAAATTTCAGATTTTATTAATAATTTATTATCAGATAATTACAGTGTAAATTTTAAAACCGAAGAACAAAAAGACCCTGTTCAAAAATCACTTACTGACTTAAGGGATAAACTGAAAGAAAATATTGAAATTAATGATAAAAGACTTGAAGATGAACGCCGCAGACAGTGGTTTGCCGAAGGACAGGCAAAATTTAACGATATTTTACGCGAAGCAAGTTCCGGAATTGAAAATTTAGCCGAAACAGCATTAATAAATATGGTAAAATTTTTAAACGCAGCTCAAGGCGGTTTTTTTATTGTTAACGACAATGAAACAGTTCCGTTTCTCGAACTTACATCGGCATTTGCTTATGATCGAATAAAGATGCTTACTAAAAGAATCGAATTCGGAGACGGACTTGTCGGGATGTGTGCCGTTGAAAAAAATACTGTTGTAATTACAGATGTCCCGGATGATTATATGCAAATTGAATCCGGCTTAGGAGAAGCAACTCCGACTAACATCCTAATATTTCCTTTAAAAACTGAAGATAATATCCTCGGTGTTGTTGAAATTGCATCATTCTATGAGTTCAAAAAAACAGAAATTGAATTTATTGAAAATATTGCAGAAGATATTGCTAAAACTTTAGAAACTACAAAAATTACATACAAAACAGCTGAATTGTTGGAAGAAACTCAGAAAAAATCTCAAGAATTAGCTATGAGAGATACTGAAATGTCTGAAAAAATAAATGAATTAAAAGATGCCCAAAAAGAAACAAAAAGGAGTGAATCGGAAATAAATGCTCTAATTTCAGTCATTGATAAAATATTATTTAAAATTGAACTTACAACAGCCGGAAAAATTAATTCAATTAATAATTTATTCCTAAACAGGCTCGGCTACAGACTGACAGAAATGAGAAATAAAACTTTTTCGGAATTTATAAAAGATAAAAACAGGCAAATTACGGAAGATGTTTTTAGCGAAATCTCAAAAAACAGTTTTACTCATAAAGAAATTATATTTACGACAAAAGACAATAATGAAATAAAAACAAATTCTTTATTTTCTGCCGTGAGAAATGAAAAAGGTGAAATTATCAGAATTTTAATGCTGGCTGATAACACTTCTTTCAGAGAAGAATTACAAAAGAAAAATGAACTTTTAAAAGAAGAATTAATTGCGAAAGTCAGAATTATCAGCGAAAAAGAAAAAGAAATAAACAGCGTTTTTAATAAAGTAAAAAAGAATGAACTCATTACGGATGATAAAATTTTACTTTTAAAACAAAGAGAAGACAAAATTCTGCAAAGTTTTGAAACACCCACAGAAAAAAAATATGCCGAATGGCTTAAAGATGTTAAATTTTAAGAATGAACACTAAACAAATATCTGATATCTTCTCGGAAAATATAACTACATATAAATCAGTATTATACGGATTTGTATTGGGTATATTTTTCCCTCTTTCGGCAGGGTTTTATTTTTTTCTGATAAAAGATATTCCTTTTAATATTTCTGAAATAAAAAACATCCATTTAAACAATCCGATTATATTTTTTATTGATTTCTTCCCGTTTTTATTAGCCGGATTTTCTTATTTTTTAACTCTGAAATTTCAAAAAGAAAGGAAAGAAATTTATAACCAATTATTATCAAAAGAAAATTTAATTCAGAAATATTCCGGATATATCAAAAAAATAGGAAACGGAAATTATTCTGAGGTTGAAAATTATTACTTTGAAGATGACTTAGGTCAATCGCTTATTGAAATGAAAGACAATTTGATTCAGAAATCTCAAACTGAAGAAAAACAAAATTGGATTTCGGAAGGAAAAAATATTATTGACGATATATTAATAAAATATAATGAAATAAAACCTTTGTCCTATGATATTTTGGTAAAACTCATTGAATATACCGATGCAGTTCAGGGCATATTTTATGTTTTTGATAACGAAATACAAAAATTGAAACCTGTATCATCCTACGCATACGGAAGAGAAAAATTTTTACAAACAGAATACAAAATCGGAGAAGGCTTGATAGGACAAGCATCCTATGAAAAAACAGTTCTTTACAGAAAAAATTTACCGGATGAATTTATTACAGTAACCTCAGGAATACTGGGTGAACAAAAACCGAAGTCCCTTGTTGTATTACCTTTACTGGGAGACGAAAAAATACAAGGTGCAATAGAAATAGCATTTTTAAAAAACAATATCAATAAAAATACTCTTTTTTTATTTGAAGAATTAAGTGAAATTATAGGGCAAACTTTATTTAATATTAAAGCAAATACGATAACTAAAAAACTTCTTTCCGATTCTCAAAAATTAACCGAAGAATTAAAACATAACGAAGCCGAATTAAGAGAAAATGCCAAATTAACGGAAAAAACACAAATTGAATTGAAAAAATACAATATCGAGCTTGCTCAAAAAATTTCTGAAGTTGAACAAGGGCAAAAAAGGCTTCATGCCCTGTTAGAAAATGCCTCTGAAGTTATTACTATATATGATCAAAAGGGAATTATTCAATATGTCAGTCCTTCGGTAAAAGAAATATTAGGTTTTAAACCCGAAGAAATGATCGGTGTTAACAGATTTGAAAGAGGAGACAAAATACTCAAAGAAGTTTTTCAATATTTACTGCAAAATCCTAATGAAGCAAGAACCTTTGAATATCAATATACAAATAAAAACAATAAACGCCTTTGGTTAGAAACAAGCGGCAGAAATCTTACTGATAACCCTGCTATTAACGGAATTATATTTAACACTCGAAATATTACCGAACGTAAAGAGGCAGAAACCATTAAAAGGCTGAGTAGTGAAATGCAGGCACTCTCTGAAAACAGTCCCGATATGATTATCAGAATTGATACTGACGGAACAATTTTTTATGCAAACCCTACAACTCAAAAATTTCTCGGAATTAACCCGAAATTATTAATCGGCAAAACCATTGAAAATGTTGAAATCGAAAAAACAATTCAAGATTTTATCAAATCTTTAACAGCAGAAATAAATACCGACCAAAAAGAAATTCAAAAAGAAACAATTTTTAAAATCGACAAATCTAAGAGGATTGTTCAATTTAATGCAATTCCTGAATTCGGAGAAAACAATATATTAAACACAATTCTTTTTGTAGTTCATGATATTACCGAAAGAAAAGAAATTGAAATTGAAATTGAGAATAAAAATAAAAATATTACTGAAAGTATTAATTATGCTCAACGAATTCAATCTGCAATTATACCGGATTTTGATATTATAAAAAGATACTTACCGGAATCATTTATGTTTTATAAACCGCGTGATGTCGTAAGCGGCGATTTACCATGGTTTTATGTTACTGAAGATGAGATTTATATAGCAGCAATTGATTGTACGGGTCATGGTGTTCCGGGAACATTAATTTCATTTATTGCCTATTTTTCTTTAAACAGTATTCTAAACAGCAAAGAGAAAAAAACGCCGGCAGAAATTCTTGATGCACTTCACATACAAGTCAGACGAACATTAAAACAAGATTCTCCGGATTCAAAAGCACGGGATGGCATGGATATTGCACTCGTAAAAATAAATTATAAAATAAACAAATTAGAATATGCCGGTGCACATCGCCCTTTATTTTTTTTAAGAGGCGATAAATTAGACAGATATAAAGGAGACAGAATGTCTATAGGAGGTAAATCCGTTGCCTCAAGAAGCGGAAAAGAAGAAGCTAAATTTACAAATTATAAAATAGATATTGCAAAAAAAGATAAAATATTTATATTTACCGATGGATTACCGGATCAAATAGGCGGTGAAGAAGGCAGAAAATACCAAGCAAGCAGGGTAAGAGATATTATTATTGAAAAAAATAATTTTTCAATGAAAGAATATTATCATTACTTTGTCAATGATTTTGAAAATTGGAAGAAGAATTATAAACAAATCGATGACATACTATTTATAGGTATCGAATTTTAAAAATCTTTGTATGACAGAAAATCAAAATATTAATGAAAATTTACATTTTGCTTTCGATTTTTTTAACATCATGAAGAATAGTGATGTTACTTTTGCCTATGAAGGGGAAATAACACATGAAATTACAAAAGCATTCAGTTCATTGGCCGAAAGTCATATTGCTTTAAGTAATGAATCAAATTCTTTGCAAAAAAGAGTTTTTCATGTAATGGTTGAATCTTTACAGAATATCAGTAAACATTCATCTGAAAGAATAAATCCTGATTCAATTACAAACGGACAAGGTATTTTTTTAGTAACAAAAAATGACAAAGAATACAACATAACAACAGGAAATGTAGTATTTAATGAAAATATTCCTGCATTAAAAGAACATATAGAAAAAATTAATTCAGGAAATAAAAAAATACTGAAAGATCTTTACAAAGAAAAAATTAAATTCGGAAAATTATCTCAAAAAGGCGGTGCCGGACTGGGATTTATTGATATGGTACGAAAAACCGGTGAACAATTAATATATACATTTTTAGATTTAAATGATAAAAAATCGTACTTTATATTAACATCAACTATATTCAGAACAAAATAAAAGATATTATGCGAGTAATTAAAATTGAAGGTACAGACGATACTCCTCAGGTTACATTTGATGCTAATCCTGAAAACCCATTTATGGAAATTTCCGGGCGTTCATTACCGGAAGATGTTGTTGCATTTTATGACCCTATTTTAGAATGGCTGGATGAATATTCTGAAAATCCCTTAGAAAAAACTGTCCTCAACATCAAATTAGAATACTTTAATACGGCATCTTCAAAACTGTTATTGGATATTTTATTAAAACTTGAAGATATGCATGAAGCGGGAAATGATGTATTAGTAAGATGGCATTTTCCCGATGATGATGAAGATATGGAAGAAGCCGGAGAAGAATACGAAGACATTGTTGAAGTACCTTTTGAACAAGTAAGTTATTCAATTGACTGATATTTTAAGTTTATTTCAAAAAAATGTTTCTTAATTTATGCTTTATGTTCTTAAAAAATATTTAACTGATTTTCAGTTTCGTTATAACCTGATACTATGAGTGAAGAGATATTAAAAGCATTAATGCAATTATTTGCTATTATTGCAAAGCAGGACGAAGGAGTTGTCCAACAGGAAGAAAAATTCGTAAGAACTTTTTTATCTTCTCAACTAAGCAAATCTCAGGTTGATGAATATATGGATTTGTTCATCAAACATTCTGAAAAAGAAGAAAAAAAACGAAAAAGAAAAGAAGGCAGAGCAGATACTTCTTCAGGACAAGTTAAAATGGTCGATTCCGTCAGAGTAATGGGAATTTGCCGTAAAATTAATAAAACACTTAACCACAAACAAAAAGTAATTGTTCTGGCTCGTTTATTTGAGCTTGTTAATGTTAATGTTGAAAAGAACCTTTCTGAGCAAAGAATGGAAATTATTTCCGTTGTTGCCGATGCTTTTAATCTTGCTGCAAAAGAATCAAAAGAAATTGAAAACTTTGTTATACAGAATGATTATCGCGAGTTAGATTCCGAATCTGTATTAATAATAAATGATAAAGATAATACTCACAGTCACTCTCAACATATTCTTTCAGAGAGTCTTCACGGAAGTGTCTTAATTTTACAAGTAAAAAGTGCCGATTTATATTTCTTAAAATATACCGGAAAACAAGATGTTTTTCTGAACAGTACAACGGTTTATAACAATCGGATATATTTATTTGCTCCCGGAAGTGTTATTAAATTACCAAAAGGCAAACCAATCCATTACAGCGATGTTGCAGCCAGATTTATGAGAGATTTGGAAATTTCCAAATTATCATTTGTAGTAAATAACCTGCAATATAGATTTAAAACCGGTGATATCGGAGTCAGAGACGTCAGTTTCTCTGTTGATCACGGAAAATTAGTCGGTATAATGGGTGCCAGCGGTTCCGGTAAAACAACTTTAGTTAATACTTTATCAGGAATTACAACACCTTCTTCAGGCGAAGTTAAAATTAACGGTATTAATCTGCACCACAACAAAGGAGAACTCGAAGGCGTTATCGGATATATTCCTCAAGACGATTTATTAATTGAAGAATTAACCGTATTTCAAAATTTATACTATAATGCAAAACTCTGTTTTAAAAATAAAAACAAAGCAGAAATAACAGTACTTGTAGAAAAAACATTAAAAGATCTCGGACTTTTTGATAAAAAGGATTTGAAAGTCGGGAATTCAATGAATAAAACTATCAGCGGCGGTCAAAGAAAACGTCTGAATATTGCTTTAGAACTTATCCGAGAGCCCGCAATTCTTTTTGTTGACGAACCTACATCCGGCTTATCTTCAAGAGATTCGGAAAATGTAATGGAACTCTTGAGTGAATTAACACAAAAAGGTAAATTAATTTTTGTAGTCATTCATCAGCCATCATCAGATATTTACAAAATGTTTGACCGTATGTTGATTTTGGATCAAGGCGGTTATCTCGTCTGGTACGGAAATCCGGTTGACGCTGTTGTTCACTTCAAAGTCCTTGACAATCAGATTAATGCAGATATCGGAGAATGTCAGATTTGCGGAAATGTAACACCGGAATTAATTTTTGACATTATAGAATCGGAAGTAGTTGATGAATTCGGGAAATATACCGAACAACGAAAAGTAACTCCTCAAGAATGGGAAAAACATTATCACGAAAAAGTTCCCCAAGACGAAGTTGAAGAAGTCAGTGATGAGCCGCCGGCAAATTTAAGTATTCCGAATTGGTTTAATCAGTTTAAAATCTTTTTAACAAGAGATTTATTATCTAAAATCAGTAATACACAGTACATTGTACTTAATCTTGTTGAAGCACCTCTTTTAGGCTTTATTTTGGCATTTTTAATTCGATACATTGCAGATCCCACCTCTTCGGTATATATTTTCTTCGATAATGAAAATATACCGCCTTATATATTTATGTCCATTGTAGTAGCATTATTTTTAGGATTAACCGTAAGTGCCGAAGAAATTTTCAGAGACAGAAAAATACTGAAAAGAGAAAAATTTTTACATTTAAGCCGTTCTTCATATTTAACGGCAAAAATTGTGATATTGATTTCAATTTCAGCAATTCAGGCCTTTTTATTCGTAATTATCGGAAATGCTGTTCTCGGCATTCAAGGTATGTATTTTGCATATTGGATTGTTTTATTTTCAACATTTGTTTTTGCAAATTTTATGGGATTAAACATCTCATCTGCATTTAATTCTGCCGTTACAATATATATTCTTATTCCTCTGTTAATGATTCCTCAAATGGCATTAGGCGGAGCTATGTTTAGTTTCAATAAATTAAACAGAGTAATCGGAAGTGTTGATAAAGTACCTGTTATTGCTGATATTATGGCATCTCGCTGGGCATATGAGGCACTAATGGTGCATCAGTTTAAAGAAAATAAATTTGAAAAACAATATTTTCCTTTTGATCAAGTTAAAAGTACGGCTAATTTCAGTCAGGATAAATTTATTCCCAAACTTTCCGAAAGTATTGAAGCTATTGAAATAGTTAAAGAAGAAAATAAAGGAAAAAATAATGTTGATTCAGTTAATAAAGTAGTTGCATACGAATTAGCTTTACTGAAACATGAACTTCCGAAAGGAAACAGAGAAATATTGGAGCTGACACATGAACTCAGGAATTATAAAAAAGGAAAAAACGGCAGAAAGATAAACTTTGATGTTTTTTACAATAATTTTGATGCTTTAGCTGCTGACGATAAGACAATAAAAGATTCATTATTTATTCCTGAAAAATTAATAAATTCATTGAACGTAAGCACTTACGATCCTGAAAAACAAGGTTATGACCTTATGGATTATCTTGAAAAATGGAAAGACTTTTATCTTGCTGTATATTCAAGTGCCAATGAATTAAAAGAAAATTTAATTACTTATCAGGACAGTAAAAAACCGGGATATTATATCAAATTCAGAAATAAATATCACAACGAGCATCTTGATGATATTGTCAGAAATATATATGAAAAGAATAAAATATTACGATTTAATGAAAAATTAGTAAGACAGGAAGAACCTATATATTTAGAACCTGATGATTCTAATTTCATAGGTTTCAGAGCTCATTTTTACGCTCCGCATAAATATTTTTTAGGACACGTATATGAAACATTTTGGTTTAATATATTCGTAATTTGGGCAATGTCGTTATTATTATATTTTCCGTTATATTTTGATCATTTACGGAAATTTGTTGAGTTTTTCGGTAATATTAAATTTAATAAAAAAGGAGGAAAAGAAAAGAAAAAAGCTTTACAGGATAAGGTTGAAAAATAAAATATTCAAACAATATTTTTTGAAATATAAAAATTTTAATATCTTTGATTGTTGATAGTTTTTTCTTAACTGTTTTATTATGATAAAAAAACTTATATTTATAATATCTGTTATAATTGTTTTTGCTTCTTGCGGCGGAGGCGGTGATGATGCAACAATTACCGGACCTGATACACAGGATACTTCAAGAGCTGTTCAAATTGACCCTGCAAAAATTAACGGGTTAATTGAAAGTTTCCCGTCTCCGATTGAAATGGCAGCAACAATTGAAGATATGAAAGTGCCTTATTCGAAAAAACACCTTGTCCCTACAGATGTGGCAAATGATTTTGATTCAAATTTTGAGAAAGCATTGGGATTGGGTATGTTAAGTGCCGATTTGGGTTATTTAAATGTTTATAACAGAAAAAATGCTATTGTTGAATATTTAACATCAATTAAACGATTAGCTGACGCATTGGATGTTGATCAATTTTTCGAATTTCAAACATTAAAACGTTTAGCTACCAACAGTAATAATCTGGATTCGTTAATGTTTTTATCCGTTACCAGTTATCACGATATGGATGAACATTTAAGAAAAACAAGAAGAAGTAATTTAAGTGCGTTAATGATTACGGGTGTTTGGACTGAAGGTCAATATCTTGCTTGTAAAGTAAACCAATTTAAAAGAGATACAACAACAGAAGAAATAATTGCAGGACAAAAAGATATAGTAAAAGAACTTTTAAGTGTTTTAGAATTCTTTGATAATAAACCGAAGTTTAAAAAAATGAATGATCAATTCAGAGAATTATTAAAATTATATGATACTGTTGAAATTAAGGTAGTTGAAGGAGAGGATAAAATTTCTTATACTCAGGATTCTATTCAGGTAATTGAACCGGGAGAACATACCGAAATTATCTATACAGAAGAAAATTTAAATAAAATAGAAAATAAAATTATTAAAATTCGTAACAATTTAATCTCATTATAATGAAGAAGATAGCCATTCTTATAGCCATAACAAGTTTTTTTATATTTGCATCCGGGGAGGCTCAAGCACAATGTAAACAACAAAGAGTTTATCAGTGTGCCAGAAAAGGAGGAAATGCAATATATTTGCGCGATTTTAATACAAAACTGAGAGCTGTAAGATCAGAAAGAAGTATTAACGGAACCAAATGGCCTGTTGTGTTAAACAGAGGAACGAGATATCGTTTTATTCTTTGTTCTCCCAGCGGTCACAGTAACGATGTAAAATTAACTCTGTTTGACAGTAAACATCCCGAAATGAGACCATGGAATTCTACTGAAAAAAGCGGCAGAAATATGTTTGACTTTATATGCAAACGTTCAGGAGTTTATTATGTTTCCATTAGATTTAAACAAGGAAAAGGCAGGCGCAAAACTTGTGCAGTAGGAATATTGTCTTTTGTAGGAAAAAATCAATAAGATAATTACTTTTTATATAATAACAAGAAGATAATGCTTTATCCGTATTATCTTCTTGTTATTAATAAGAAAAACTTATAACCGCCGAACAACTGAAAATACGAAAAGTATTACGAACCTGCTTATGAAACTGCAATTTAGAAAATAATGAGCAAAGCTCTTACCCAAATTAACAGTGATTATTATTTCTTATTATAATTTTTCTTTTTCCGGTAATAAGGTCTTTTAGTTTTTGTTTTTAATTTTCGGCTTTCCCGATTTGGTCTTTTCCCGAATTCATCGGGCAACTGAATTTCAGGAATTGTTATTTGAATTAATTGCTCTGTTTTTCTTAACTTATGCATGTCCCTTGGGTTTACAAATGTTAAGGCTTCACCGGCAGCATTATTTCTGGCAGTTCTTCCGACACGATGTACATAATCTTCAGCATCATGCGGAACATCATAATTAATTACCATATTAATTTCTTTTACATCAATACCTCGGCTCATTACATCAGTTGCAACCAAAATTCGTATCCTTTTGGATTTAAAACCGGTTACTACTTCTTCTCGTTTATCTTGCTTTAAATCGGAAGAAATTCCTTTTGCAGGAAATCCGGATTTATTAAGTAATCTTACAATTTCAGAAACTTTGCTTTTTGCAGAAGTGAAAATTAAAAAACTGTCATACTGTTTTCGCTCAGAAATAATATAATTCAATATTTTTCCTTTTTGCTCGTCATAGCATAAACAGACATTATGATTTACGCCTTCTGCCGGTTTTGAAACAGATAAAGAAATTTCAACGGGGTTATGTAAAATTCTTTTAACCAACTGATTAATGCTTTTCGGCATAGTTGCACTGAACATCAGCGTTTGATGGTCTTTCTTCAAAAATGAAATAATTGCTTTTAAGTCATCAATAAAACCCATATCCAACATCCTGTCAGCTTCGTCAAGTACCAAATGTTTTACCGTATCCAAATTTACAAATCCTAATTTTAAATAAGACAATAATCTGCCCGGTGTT
Source organism: Chlorobiota bacterium (assembly GCA_013152535.1). Classification (GTDB taxonomy): domain Bacteria; phylum Bacteroidota; class Bacteroidia; order Bacteroidales; family JAADGE01; genus JAADGE01. The sequence continues at coordinate 21,060 of JAADGE010000051.1, read as the reverse complement.
GCTACAATGATATCTGCTCCGTTTTGTAAAGCCGTTTTTTGTTTATCCCAATCTTTACCGTCTCCGCCGCCGTAAACAGCAATTGATGTAACCGATACAAAATAAGAGAACCCGAGTATTTGTTCATCAATTTGAATAGCTAATTCTCTCGTAGGAACAATTATTAAGGTATCTGTTGAAGAATCTTTTTTGTTGATTAGTTTATTAATTATAGGCAAAACAAAAGCTCCGGTTTTTCCTGTTCCGGTTTGTGCACAGGCAATCATATCCCTGTTTTCAAGAATTGCAGGAATGGCCTTTTCCTGCACAGGAGTGGCTGTTTCAAAACCCATATAAGAAATGGCTTCTAATAATTGCTCATTAAGTTTTAATTCTGTAAATTTCATATTTGCCGAAATTAACTAAATAATTGAACACTTAAAATTAAAAGAAGCTGCCTTTTTAGACAGCCTCAGAATATATTAGTTAAAATTTACTGATAATCCTTTTAAATAATCGTGCCACGCTCAGCATGGCACGAATAAGTTTGTAATATTTACTGATAATCCTTAACAGTTTCAATCAATTCCGGAAGATCCATTTCTATTTTTTTCAGATAGTCAATTTTCGGAACTCCGTTGTTAGTCCAACCTCTTCTTTCATAAACAGCATCTAATAATTGTTCATACTGTTCTTCTTTATATTTACGAAGTATTGCGACTTTTTCAGTTGTAGATTTTCCTGTCGGGTCAACACCGATAAGTTCTTTTAACTGTCCGTCGTATCTTTCTTGTCTTGATTCGTATTCTTCAACTGTTACCGGTCCGGCAGCTCTGTATGGCTGAGCATCGTGTTTTCTGGTTCCGAATCCCATTCTCAGGTTGAAAATTCTTTGGAAATTATATACACGTTCCGACTGAAGAATTAATTCTTTATTACTGAATTTTTTACCCGTTACAGCTGTGTATATTTTCACATAATTATCGACATGTTCGGGTACTTTTGCAGGTTCGTCGGTTTCTGCATTATTTTGCGGTTCAATGTCGTTCCAAGGCAATTTACATAGTCCCTGTAATCCGAACCAAGTTCTGAAAATAGGGAAATAGTGCAATGCTTCGGCTTTATCTTCAAAGGTCGGAATTTGGTTATTAACCATATCCATAAAAATCAACCAAGCTTCATCGTGTTGCGGTCCTTTGTTGGTCATAGCATATCCGCCTTGTTGTGCCAAAGATTCTTTTGAAACATATTGTGAATATTCCAAACCTTTATTTTCCATTCCTATATCTTGCATAAATTGAGCATCGCCCCAACCTTGTGCTGCAAAATATTCTTTTAATTTACGAACTCCTTGTCCTGCAATTTTTCCGAAACCTTCGCCTTTTGCAACTTGATGTAATAATTTCATTGCACCTTCTTCATTCCCGAAATTTAATTTAATACCGCCTGTACGTTCTTCATTTAAAATTCCGTTTTCGTAGCATTCCATTACAAAGCCCATTGTGGTTCCCCAAGTAATCGTACAAATACCGTAAGTATCACAATAGAAGTTAGTTTCAATTGTAAATTCAGGATTAAAAATTCCCATGACAGAACCGAGAGAGGATGCTGTTTCATATTCGGGACCTTCCACAAGAACTTTATCTCCGGCATACGGTCCGGTTCTTAATGTATAATTATCAACACCTTTGGCACAGGACATATTACAACCAATCCAACATCCGTCCGGCATTCCTTGTGAAAAATATGATCTGTAAATATCCGAATGGATTTTAACAGCTTCTTCAGAAGACCCGAATTTAAAATTATTAACAGGCAACAAATCATAATCATTCATAATATTGGTAAGGTGAGCCGTACCTTTTGATTTCATTTGATTTTGCTCTTCGTCAAATTTCATCTCCGCATTGAAATTTTTGCCTCGTTCTTGAATTATTTTTAAATCAACAACATTATTCAAATTTCCTTTGACTCCCGGAATTTTTACAACAAGTGCTTTTATTTTTTTATCTCTGAATACGGTTCCGATGCCGCCTCTTCCGGCTTGTTTCAATCGAACTTCTTTTCTTTTTACATCAAAAAAACTGAAATTTAACATTCCAATTAATGAGTGATCGGCAGCATCACCGGCAGATACAACAGATATGTTTTTTCTGTCTTTTTCATCATCGGCATACATCTCTGTTAATTGATGTGCCAAAATATGACTGTTACCGGCTTCGGCAGGTGCTTCACAAATTGATATTTTATGGTTAACACCGTCAATAAAAATTATGACATCTTTATCAGCTTTTCCTTGCAGTTCAAGTGCATCAAAACCGCTGAACTTTAAAAACGGACCAAAATAACCGCCCACATTACTGTCCATAACGGATTGAGTTTGTGGTGATAAAGTAACTACTAACGATTTACCTGTACCGGAATATTGGGTAATACCGCAAAGAGGACCTCCTGCAATTATTATTTCATTTTCCGGATCATTCCATTTGGTTTTTGGTGTTATTGCATCCCAAAGATATCTTAATCCGTATCCTTTTCCCCCTACAAATTTTTCTTTCATTTCAGTCGGCACATCTTTTTCTTCAATTTCATTTGTGCCGACATTAACATACAAAGTTTTATCAGTATAACCTTTATCAGGAGGTGTGAATGTATAGCTTTTATCTGCTAATAATTTGTGTTTATTTCTTAACTCTTCGTATTTCATATTATATAATTTTAAATTTTCATATTTTATGCAAAAATACAAATTTATATTCTGTAATGTGTATTTAAAATGATTTATGTCAATATGTTATCTTTTGCATATCGCAATTTTCAAAACTAATATTGACATTCAATAAGTTACAATATTGAATTTTTAATTAAATTTGCACTTCATAATAACAGATATTTATGACTTTTGAAGAAATTAAAAATTCATTGAAATATAAAACAGTCGGAATTGCCGGAGCCGGCGGTTTAGGTTCTAATTGTGCCGTTGCACTTGCTCGTTCAGGAATCGGGAAATTAATTATTGCTGATTTTGATGTTGTGAGTGAAAGTAATTTAAACCGTCAATATTATTTTTATGACCAAATAGGGCAAATAAAAGTGAACGCGTTAAAGGATAATATTAATCGTATAAATCCGGAAGTTCAAATTAGCATTCATATTCTAAAAGTTGATGAATATAATATACCGTATATTTTCTCGGAATGCGATATTATTATTGAAGCATTTGATAAAGCTGAAGAAAAAAAAATGTTGATTGAAACTGTTTTAACTGAATTTCCGGATAAACCGATAATTTCCGGTCTGGGAATGGCGGGATTTGGTGATAATAATTCACTTCATTCGAAGCAGATTGAAAATTTATATATTTGCGGTGATGAAAAATCCGAAATCTCGGATAACAATCCGCCGCTTGCTCCGAGAGTGGGAATAGTGTCAAATATGCAGGCTAATCTGGTATTGGAAATATTATTAAATTAATACAGGGGAAATGACAATTACATTAAATAACAGAAGTGAATCTTTTGATTTTGAGCAATTAACAATTTCTGAAATTTTGAAAATAAAAAAATTTACCTTTAAAGCTCTTGTTATCAAAATAAACAGAGAATTAATTCGGAAAAATCAATATGATACCGCTGTCGTTAAAAACGGAGATAATGTTGACATTATTCATTTAATAAGCGGCGGTTAAAAAAATTGCAGAATGACTGATAGGTTAATTGAAACATTCGGCTATTGCATTATTCCTAAAAATACAATTCTATTTCGAGGACATGAAGACAACAGATGTTCTGATGTAATGTTTTTTGGAACAAAACATGTTGTTGCTATGGCTTTTAGTAAAAATAATATCCAAGTTTGGAAAACTACAAAAGAACTGCAAATTTTATTTTTAGTTGAATATTTAACCGAAGGCAGTTGGGCTGTTTCCGGAATACCGAGGCTTTATAAAAGTCTTTTTCCGGAAGAAATAGTATTAGAACTTAATGACCTTGATATTAAACAGAATAAAATAAGAATCGCTCAAATAAACTGGAGTTATATAAATGCACGGTTTTAAAAGCAGAATCAAAACCGAATGAAAGCTTAAGAGATTTTAAAGTTCGATTAACTGAAATTCTTCGAGATAAAAAGGGAGAAACCGTTGAAAAATTACGTACAAAATACGGCAGCAAAGGCGACCGACTTCAAAACGTCAAAATATTTCAAAATATATAGGCTTTGAGGCTTCGTGTCGGTAAAACTGATTTACCTTAATAAGGTGGTTTAAAGTTCTGTAAGATAACAAAAAACCGCAGCGATTTATTTTGCTGCGGTTTTTGAGTTTTAGTTATTTTATAAATTATTGAACAGTTCCGGATATATCTTCGGCATCAGTAACCAATTCAAATGTAGGCGGAGTACCTGATGCAGTACACTTGTATTCTATTACATACCAGTAGCTTGCCCCGTCATAAACTTTGAAAGTTACAAAATAATGCACATCAACACCTTCAATTGACGGTACAGCATTCGGAAATTTTTGTTGTAACATTACTACAATACCTTCTTTCATTCTTTCCCAAACATTTGCAGTAGCATCTGCATCTGACAAATCAGTTAATAAGCCCAACGGGTCATTAGGTCTTCGATATGACAGCTTAAGATTAAAATTCCCATAATGAGAACTTGCTCCGTAGTAATATTCAGTATTTTCAGGGTGAGAACTATCAAGATATCCGTTCGGAATACTCGGGTTTCCTGTAACATAATCTACTATCAACTGATAATCAGAAGCAGACATAGTAAAAATAACTGTCGGGTCAAAATACCATTTTTCTTCGTCATGTTTAAATTGAGAAACTCTTTCCTCTCCGGGAAAATTAATTTTCCAATCAGAACCGTCATAATTACAGGAAATAGCATAAACAATACTTTCAAAATCAAATAAATGACATACTACTGTTAATTCATCACTTTCTTGAGCATACGGATAATGTAATTTTAAAAATTCAGGCAAATAATTACCCGGCATCGCATCTTCAGAAAAATAATTTTTGGTACCGCCCGGTGCTCCCATTTCATTATAATCATTGGGAGCTAATACTATTGAATTCTCAACAAGTGTCCATTGATAACCGTTAAATTTATAAAAACTTCCGGCAATTGTCTCATTATCAGGATATTTATAAAATACTTCTGTATACTCATTTGCTTCAGCATTGGAAAGTTTACTTAATAAAAATCCCGGTAACTTATTTAAATCATCAGGGACTGAAAAATATTTATTTGTAGCAATATCTCCTCCCATATTAATGTAGTCATTATCATTTAAAACAACAGTGATAATATCTCCGTACATCTGACCTATATATTGGTTAAAAGTTACAACAATATTAGAGCCGTCATTTAAAGCAGGGAAATTTTTTGCCAAAATTGAAGGGATATATTTATATGCCGAAAATTTTGTATTAAAACTGCTGTATTGTTTAATATATGATGCCCAAAGAGTATCTGAGTGATTGGTTGCAGATGCTTCAATTGTTGATTTTGCATATGTATAATCGTCGGATGTTAATGTGTACTCTAATCCGGTTTCTGAATACGGTGTTTCATTTTTATTTATATCATTATAAATATCCTTATTCGGATTACACGCCGTAAACAGTAAGCCGAAAATAAATGATACTATTATATATTTTTTCATTTTTATTAATTTTAAGGTTTAGAATCTGACTTTTAAAGCTATTGACCATGTTCTTCCGAAACCGTAAAAAACGGGAGATGTTGCATAATCGTGAGTTACACCGTCGGTTGCATCGGCAATATATTCTGTATCTAAAATATTATTGATTTTTCCGTAAATTGCCGCATTTAAACCGGCTACTTTAAATTTATATTTCACATTGAAATCTGCTAAAGTATAATCCGGCATTTTCCATGCATCAACACCGATATCCGACTCCTTAACTCTGGAATTTATATCAAAATAAGAATACAGATTAGCATAATAATTTACATCAACACCGATTGTTAATTTCGGTAAAACTTCAGCATCTATTCCTAAAGCAGCTGTTGTTTGTGCCGCATTACCCACATGAATACCTTTTGAATAAATAAAAACAGAATCCATAAATACTTGATTTTGATCATAAACTGCTGCAGCAACATCTTTCTCCCAAATCCAATCTCCTACGGAAAGCATCCCTTTAACGGTAAGTTTATGTGAAGGTTTATAGGTTAATTCGGCTTCAACACCTTGATGCAAAGCATCTAAACCTGTAATATTAGCAGTTTCTTGTCCCAATGTTCTGGTTAAAGCCTTATCCATCCATTTTGTACGATATAAAGCCACATTTGCATTTACTTTTACGGAACGATATCCGTATCCTAACTCGGATGATAAAACACGTTCGTTTTTAGCTCCTTCATTAAACGTATTTGTATGACCTATAAAAGCATATTTAAAAAACGGTGCACGCGTGAAATAACCGCCGTTTGCAAATATATTATGATGCTCGTTAATATTATAATTTACACCTGCTTTACCACTGTATCCCAGAAAGTTAGTCCAGTCGGTTACTTGACCTTCTTCAGGAGTATAGGCAAAATAATCTGTTCTTCTGTATGAACTGTTTGAAACAGAACCTGACACAAAACCGGAAAAACTTTCGGCAACATATTCACCTTGTGCAAAAAAACCTTCCCAAAGAACTTCACCCAAACTATAATATGCAAATTTATCACCTTTATATAAAGGAGTACTTGCATCTCTGTTTACATTTGCTCCGTCCAAAAAGTATTTTCCGCCGAGTAAATCATCAACTACCTGATAATGGTATCCTTTGTAATATCTTCCGTCTATACCTGCCGTAATATTAATATCGCCGACTTTAGTATTTAAACTTGAAAGTATTCCGTACCAATCGTGTGAGTTATTAGACATAGCAACAATCGCCTGTGAACCGGTATTCGATGCCTGATTAATTTTCATAACGGAATCATAATCTAAATGTCCGTCAGGAGTTATCAGGGTTTCTGCATTGGGTTCACCCGAAGGATATTGAAATGTTAATAAATTTGATTGTGTTCCGGAAATACGTCTTCCGCCTCCGGTAGATTTAGATGCATATATCGCTGTAGATAAATTTGTTACAGAATTAATACTCCAATTGTGATTTAATGAAATTTGAGGTTTATGGTATTCATTATACGCATATCCGCCTCCGTAAACTTTTCCGTTTCTGTATCCGAAATCTGAGTTATACAAAACTCCGTCGGGTTTGCTTAAATAAGTACTTATAAAATGTTGCGAACTTCTTTGGTTGTGCCATTGCGGTGCACCGAAAGCTGTTAATGCTAATGTTTGATTATCGGTTAATCTTTTTGACACATTAAAAAAATACGAATATCCTTTAAAGTTTGTTCCGCGAACATAACCGTCGCCTTGCGTTTTACTTCCGCTGACAGTTACAGCCCAACCGTTATCCTGTATACCTGTTGACAAAGTGAATGCTGTTTTGCTGTATCCGTTATTACCGGTTACAAGATAAACCGAACCGCCTTTTTTAGCATCGGTTGTTTTTGTTATAATATTAATCGTACCGCCGACAGATGAAATAGCAAGTTTTGAAGCTCCGAGACCTCTTTGAACCTGCATAGTTCGAGTTACGTCAGATAAACCTGCCCAGTTACTCCAATATACTCTTCCGTTTTCCATACCGTTAACCGGAACACCGTTTATTAACACACCTATATTACTGGAATCAAAACCTCTCAGATTTATACGACTGTCACCGTATCCGCCGCCTTCTTTGGTTGCATAAACACTTGGTGTAGATTTTAAAATTTCGGGAAATTCTTGATTTCCTAATTTTTCGGTAATTATTTCAGGTGAAATTGTTGAAAACGAAACCGGTGTATGCCTGTCTTTTGCAAAACTTGCAATAACCATAATTTCCGCTATTTCTTCATTTTCCGGAGCTAAAGCAACATTCAATTCTGTTCCGGTAATTTTCATTTCAATCGTTTTCATTCCGACATATGAAAAAACAAGATAATCTTTACCTTGAGGAACATTAATTTTATAGTTACCGTTGATATCAGAAATTGTTCCTATATCAGTCCCTTTTACCATAACGGTTACACCCGGAATCGGTGTACTGTCCCCGGCATCTGTTACAATACCTTTTACGGTTTGTTGTGCAACAATACCTGTACTTATTCCGCTCAGAATAAGTAAAAGTATAAAAGTAAATAAATTTCTTTTCATAAAACAACTGTTTTAATTATTAATAAAATAAATAGTATAAAATGCGAAGTTAATATATTTTATTCATTTAAATGTCTGTCGATATTGTAAAACATCATTTTTTTGTATTTGAATAAAAGCTATTTAAAAAATTTATGTTAAAAACTTAACTCGTTAAAATTTTATTTTTTAAAAAGTTTATATTAAATTGCAATTGATTATTTAAAATGTTTATAAATTAAAACTAATTGATTATGAGAAATTTAAACAAGTTTTTATTGTTATTTACATTTGTTTTTTTTACGGCATTTACTTTTGCTCAAACAAGTGTAAACGGTACTGTAACTGCTGACGACGGTACGGTATTACCGGGTGTAACCATTATGGTAAAAGGAACAACCGTAGCTGTAGTTTCGGGAACTGACGGGAAATATAAAATTGAAGTTCCTGCGGGTGCTCAATTTCTGGTATTTTCTTATGTGGGTATGGCAACACAGGAAGTTGCCGTTAAAGCAGGAACAATTAATATTACATTGAAACCTGAAAATGCTGAATTGGCAGAAATATTGATTATAGCCGATCGTGCCAAAGAAAGAGAAACACCGGTAGCATTTTCTGATGTTACAAAAAAAGAAATTGAACAACAACTCGGCTCAAGAGATTTACCGTTGGTAATGAATATGACTCCGAGTGTATATTCAACAGCAGGCGGCGGCGGTGCAGGTGATGCTCGTATCAACGTTCGCGGATTTAACCAAAGAAATGTTGCTATTATGATTAACGGTGTTCCGGTAAATGATATGGAAAACGGTTGGGTTTATTGGTCAAATTGGGATGGTGTAGCCGATGCAACATCATCCATACAAATGCAAAGAGGTTTAAGTGCCGTAAATTTAGCAACACCTTCTATCGGCGGTACAATGAATATTATTACCAGCCCTGCTGAAAAAACAGCCGGAGGTTCAGCTAAATTAGAATACGGCTCAGGCAATTTTATGAAAATGTCATTAAGCGGTAATACCGGTTTGATTAATGATAAATTTGCGTTAAGTGCAAGTTTCGTAGGAAAACAAGGCAACGGTATTATTGACGGAACATTCACAAAAGCTTTTGCATACTATTTAGGTTCTTCTTATAAAGTGAACAAAAATCACAAATTGGAATTATTTGTTTTGGGTGCAGCTCAACGTCACGGGCAAAATTTATATAAACAAAATGTAGCTGCATACAGTCATGATTATGCAAAAGAAATAGGTGCAGATGACAGTACATTATTAAAATTTCCTGAAGCTGATGCAAAAGAACAATATCCGGGATTTGCTGATGCCAAAGGAGGTCGTTTTTATAATGAAAATTGGAGTCCTATTACTGTTGATTATAATGGTCAGCAATGGTGGAGCGGTAAAACTCATAACCGAAATAACGCTAACTTTATGAGTGAAAGAGAAAATTATTATCACAAACCTTTAGCAAACTTAAACTGGTATGCTACTTGGTCTCCTAAAGTAAAACAATATACTACTTTATACTATTCAGGAGGAACAGGCGGTGGTTCAGGAACATACGGAGATATGAAATGGAATTATAATGCCGGGATTACAAGTCCTTCAAGATTTGTAAGTTGGGACGAAACGTATAAAAATAATACAGCAACAGATACCGCATTCGGTATTTTAAGAAACAGTGTTAATAACCAATGGACAATCGGTGCTATTTCCAGAGCCCAAATTTTGTTCAGCGATCATTTTAAAGGACAAATCGGTATTGACTGGAGAAAAGCAAAAATTGACCACTTCAGAGAAGTAAGAGACTTAATAGGAGGCAAATTCTTTGTTTATAGCGGGAATGAATTTGACAGTCCTTCTGATTATAATAAAGTATTAGGTGATAAAATTGCTTATCATTTTACAAATACTGTAGATTGGTTTGGTTATTTTGCTCAAGCCGAATACAACACGAATAAATTTACGGCTTACGGAACTTTCGGTCATTCTTTCATAAAATATACTTATACAAACCATTTCAGGAAAGGAACCGACGGAAAGGAATTATATTTAGAATCAAAAACACTTCCGGGTTATCAAATTAAAGGCGGCGTAAGCTATCGACCTGTAGGCGGATTCAGTATTTTCGGAAATTACGGATATATTTCAAAATCACCTATATTTGATAATGTAATAAGTGATGACATAGGTCAATTTGTTGATAATTCCAAGAATGAAATTTTTAAAGCTTATGAGTTTGGTGTAAATTATCAAACACCGACAAAAGATCTTGATATAAAAGTTAATTATTATAATACAACTTGGGAAAACAGAGCACTTAACTACAGAACTCGAGATTTAGACAATAATGATATTAATATATTTATTAACGGAATTGATCAAAAACACAGCGGATTTGAATTTGAAGGAAACTATCATCCGGTTGATTTTATTGCAATAGGTGCTATGGCATCATTCGGAAATTGGGAATATACTAATGATATTACCGGCAGATTTAAATATTATAATGAAACTACAGTAACAGATACGACATACAGTATTTTTGCAAACGGTTTAAAAGTAGGAGATGCTCCTCAAACTCAATTCGGCGGAATGTTAACAATTATTCCGATTAAAGGATTAAGATTTCAATTTGACGGCAGATACTATACCAAAAATTATGCTGACTGGAATCCTTTTACCAGAACAGACGTAAATGACACAAAACAAGTTTGGGAAGCACCGGCATATTTCTTAGCTGATATGCACTTCTCTTATAAACTTCCTTTACAAGGAAAAATCGGTGTTGAAGTTTTCGGACATGTTTTCAACTTATTTGACACAATGTATATTCAAGATGCAGTTGATAACAGTAAATACAACGGATTTTACGGTTATGATAATAGATTTTCACATACCGTTAATTCTGCAGAAGTTTATCTTGGTTTACCGAGAACTTTCAATGCAGGTGTTGTGTTAACTTTCTAAATATTTGAATTATTTTAAAAACCCGCCGAATTTTCGGCGGGTTTTTTTATGACAATTTCCGTCATTCCGGCATAACTATTTTAAGAATAATAATTCTGAGTTGTTTTGAGCAAATATTAGCATAAAAGTTTAATGTTCTGAAATTCAGACAGTAAAATTCTCGACTTTTAACTTTGCATTTTTAACTGTTTAGAGAGACTGTCATTTCTTCATTTTTTTATATCCGGCATACCAATTGTAAAATACCGGTAGGATTTGAAACTTTAAAAATGATGATTCAAGTAAATTCACTACAAGATTTTAACAATAAAATAAGAAATCAAACTGATTTTTGGTTATTGATTTATAAAACAAATTCGGAACAAAGTAATTGTGCTCACAGAAGCATTTCGGAGGCAGTTGATAAAGTAGGTCAGGATACGAATGTATTTTTTGCCGATGTTAACAATGTTCGTGACATTCACCCTGAATATTCTGTTACTTCTGTTCCTTCATTACTTAAATTTGAAAACTCTGAATTTAAAGGCATATATAAAGGATGTAATGACGTATCATACTATTTGACATTATTTTCCGATTCATTTTACACAGCATCAAATTCCGGAAGTGAGAAATCTCAGAAAAGTGTAACTGTGTATTCCACACCTACATGTTCTTGGTGCAACAGATTAAAAAGCTATCTTCGCGATAATAATATCAAATTCAAAAATATTGATGTGTCGAAAGACCAAAAAGCCGCTGAAGATATGGTAAAAAGGAGTGGTCAACAGGGTGTTCCGCAAAGTATTATTGCCGGACAAGTAATTGTAGGTTTTGATAAAACAAAAATTGATACTCTGTTAGGCTTATAAAAAAATAAATAATCGTAAATATTAATAACAATTAAATAATATAAAAATGAGAGAATTACAACCTTTAAACGAAAATGTTTTACTCGAATTAAACGAAAAAACAGGTGAACAAAAAACGGCAAGCGGAATTATTATTCCTGATTCTGCAAAAGAAAAAGAACTTACAGGAAAAGTTATTGCTTTAGGAAATATTGAAAATCCGGGCATTTCAGTAGGAGATACCGTTTTATACAAAGAATTTTCGGGAAATGAGATGGAATTTGAAGATAAAAAGTTCTTATTTATTCCCTATGTCGATGTTTTGGCAAAAGTGGTTGAAACTGAGGCTATTTAATTTTTTTGACTTTCCAAGTCTCAAAGACTTGGAAAGTCTCTATAATATTTTTCCTTTTTCGGGATAATCGACTGTATAATGCAAACCTCTGCTTTCTTTGCGAGATTTTGCCATTTTTATAATTAAATAAGAAATGTTAATTGCATTTCGCAGTTCACAAATTTCTCTCGACACTTTTGACCTGTCATAAAGTTTTTGGGTTTCTCTGAAAATAATTTCCAAACGTGCCAAAGCTCTGTTTAAACGCAAATTAGAACGCACAATTCCGACATAATAAGTCATAATTTGTTGCAACTCTTTAAATTCCTGCGTAATTAAAATCATTTCTTCGGGGTGAGTCATATCTTCATCGGACCAAACCGGGATATTTTCATTAATTATAACCGTATTAAATATTTTTGAAGAAGATTCTGCCGCTTTATCAGCATACACTAAAGCTTCCAGTAAGGAGTTGGATGCTAAACGATTAGCTCCGTGTAAACCCGTTGAAGAACATTCACCGGCAGCATACAAATGCTTAACGGAAGTTTTAGCTTCAGAGTCAACTTTTACGCCACCTACCAAATAATGAGCCGCCGGAGCAACGGGAATATAATTTTTTGTAATGTCAATGTCCAAAGTCAGGCATTTTTCGTAAATATTAGGAAAATGTGATTTAAGTTGTTCCGAATCCAAATGTGCAGCATCCAAATATACAAACTCATCACCGCTTATTTTCATCTCAGTATCAATGGCACGAGCAACAATATCTCTCGGAGCCAAATCTTTACGTTTATCATATTTTATCATAAACGCATCGCCCTGCTTATTACGAAGTATTGCTCCGAAACCTCTTAATGCTTCAGTAATTAAAAAAGAAGGTCGCTCATTTTTATTGTATAATGCCGTGGGATGAAATTGAACAAATTCCATATCCGTAATCAACGCTTTTGCTCTGTAAGCCATAGCAATACCGTCGCCGGTAGCCACTTGAGGATTGGTTGTAATATCATAAATATTGCCTAATCCGCCGGTTGCCAAATACGTTATTTTTGATAAAAATCGCTCTGTTTTTTGTGTCTTCAGGTTTAGGACATAAGCCCCGTAACATTCAATATCACTCTTGTTGCGAATAACAGTATAACCTAAATGATGTTGTGTGATTAAATCAACGGCAAAGTAATTTTCAAAAACAGTAATGTTTTTATTTCTCAGAACTTGTTCGGTTAATGCTCGTTGAATTTCAAAACCGGTATTATCTTTATGATGAAAAATTCGGTTATCGGAATGTCCGCCTTCTTTTCCCAAATCATATGTGCCGTCTGCTTTTTTATCGAATTTTGCCCCAAGTTCTATTAATTCTTTAATCATTTCCGGACCTTCGGTAACAACAGTTCTTACAACATCTTCATTGCAAATTCCGTCACCTGCAATAAGCGTGTCCTGAATATGATTTTCGTAAGAATCGTTAACTTTTTGAACCGTAGCAATACCGCCTTGGGCATAACTTGTGTTGGTATTATCAATTTTACTTTTTGTTACAACAATAACTTTTCCGAATTCCGAAACTTTCAAAGCATACATTAAGCCGGCAAGTCCTGAACCGATTACTAAAAAATCTGATTTATGAATCATACAAAATTTTTAATTGAATTAGGCTTTTAACTGATAACGGCAATATGCTGTAAATAAAGCAATACCAAAAAATCTTTGTGTTGTTTTGCGAACACTTTATACTCTTTGCGTGAAATTAATTATTCTTTTTACACAAAGGATGTCAAGAATCACATATAACAATTTTTAAAAATTTGCTTGTAATTATGGTTTGAATGCCTGTTTCAAATATTTAATTATGCAAAAGTAAAAAAATGATTATTTTATCGTTAAATATTAAGAAAGTTTTATGTTTGTAAAAAATTATAAAATGTATTTTTAATGCAAAAAACTATTCTTATTACCGGAGGTGCCGGATTCATAGGATCCCATGTTATTCGATTATTCATAAATAAATATCCTGATTATAAGATTGTAAATCTTGATGCCTTAACCTATGCGGGTAATCTTGAAAATTTGGAAGATATCAGTTCAAAAGATAATTATCGTTTTGAAAAAGGTGATATTACAGATGCAGAACTTGTAAATACCCTTTTTAAAAAATATGCTTTTGACGGGGTCATTCATCTCGCTGCCGAATCGCATGTCGATCGCTCTATTTCTGACCCGGGAACATTTATTAAAACAAATATTCTCGGTACGGTTAATTTATTAAATGCTGCAAGAAACTTTTGGAAAGATAATTTCGAAAACAAACGTTTTTATCATATTTCTACTGATGAAGTTTATGGCTCACTCGGTAATGAAGGTTTTTTTTCCGAAACTACGGCTTATGACCCTCGAAGTCCTTACTCTGCATCTAAAGCAAGCTCCGACCATCTTGTAAGAGCATATCTTCACACTTACAAATTACCTGTTGTAATTACCAATTGTTCAAATAATTACGGGCCTAATCAATTTCCCGAAAAATTAATTCCTTTAGCAATTAACAATATAAAACACAACAAACCCATTCCAATATACGGAAAAGGTGAAAACATCAGAGATTGGCTTTATGTTATTGACCATGCAAATGCCGTTGATTTAGTTTTTCATAAAGGTAAAAACGGCGAAACTTATAATATCGGAGGCAATAACGAACGGACGAATATTGCCTTAATTCATAAACTTTGTGAAATTGCTGACCGCAAACTCGGGCGTAAACCGGGCGTATCTTCCAAACTGATAACCTTTGTAAAAGATCGTGCCGGTCATGATTTACGTTATGCCATAGATTCTTCTAAAATTCAAAATGAACTCGGCTGGAAACCTTCGGTAACTTTTGACGAAGGTATAGAAAAAACAATTGAATGGTATCTGCAAAATGAAGGATGGATGAATCGGATAATCGATGGTTCTTACGAAAAATATTATGAAAACCAATACGAAAAACGATAGCTTTTTAAGTTTTTAAATTCAATTTTAAACCTTTTAGAATTTTTTGTGTCAAAGAAGCAAACAAAAATTAATAATCAAAATTCAAACGACATGAAAAACAAAAATTTAGTAATTACAGCATTGTTCATTTTCCTTGCAGCAGGATTATTTGCTCAAAAAAGCAATATGCCTCAAAATAAAAAATGCAACGGTATGTCTATGAACATTCCGGATTTAACAGAAGCTCAACAAACGCAAATAAAAGAAATTCGAACAGCAACAATGAAAGAAATGTTACCTTTAAAAAATGAATTAAAGGAAAAACAAGCACATCTGCAAACTCTGCAAACTGCTGACAATCCGAAAATGAATGAGATTAATTCTACTATTGACGGAATTGGAGTAATCAAAACAAAAATGGCAAAAAACAGAGCTGCCGCTCATCAAAAAATCAGAAAAATATTAAACGATGATCAACGCATATATTTTGATATGCACGCAGGACAAATGCACAAAAAGATGATGCAAAAAAATCATCCGAAAGGCGGAATGATGAATAATATGAATAAGTAGTGAAAGAGTAATATTGATTTGCCGGACTTTATTAAAGTCCGGCATTTTTATTTGGTATTATACAAACCCTCTGTGCAATTTCTGCAAATATCAATTTGCTTACGATTTTTTAAGAGTTTTCTCCTAAAAGAAATAATTGTTTCGTTATTATTTATTTCGGCAAAATCCTTATCCTTCAAATTCCCCGAAATATATTGTGCATCTTTATCAAAGCAACAAGGTAAAACATCGCCGGTATTCGTTATCACAGTCGATTCCCATAATCGTTTACATCTGTTTTTTAACCTGCTTTTAATCTCATAATTCCCGTCGGTATTTCTTTTATAACGAGAATATTTGCTGTTCGTCGGTATAAGATGTGAATTTTTTGTAAAGTCATAAATTTGAGCAGATTTTAACTCAAGTTTATCTGCTTTTAATTCTTTGCTTAACTTCTTAATATCATTAATTTGATGTTCGTTAAACCGAAAAACAATAAATTGAATAACAATGTACGGTGTTGAATACTGAAGTTTTTTCCGCCAATAAACTAAATTATTAATCCCTTTAATAATAGTGTTTAATTGTCCGTTTTTTCGATATTGTTCATAAATATCCTGTGTTGTTCCGTCAATTGAAATAATAATTTTATCCAAGCCTGATTTTACGGTTTTTTCAGCATTCTCAGAATTTAAATAATGCCCGTTGGTTGATGTTGTAGTAAATATTTTTTTTGTAACAGAAGCATATTCAAAAAGTTTAAAAATTTCTTTATTTAAAAACGGTTCTCCCTGAAAATACAAAATCAAATTTAAAAGATACGGTGCAAATTCATCCGTAATTTTTTTAAATAAAGACAAATCAATATCACCTCTGAATCGTGTCAGTTCACCGTTACCGGAAGGGCATTCGGGACACTGCAAATTACAAGTTGTTGTAGGTTCAACAGAAATACTCAACGGATAACCTCTGCGTTTGCTGTATTTAAAGAATACCGAAAGATAATAGCTTGCATATACACGGCAAGTATTCAGCAATTTTTTAAAGCTTAATTTTTTTAAGAATAAAATATACAAATTCCTTTTCAACTTTTTACTTTAGCTTATGAATAAACAAACAAAAATATAAGAAATTTCAACAAATCCTTTATTCCTAACCGAGTTTATATTTAATAACAGATTAAATCTATATTTTTATTTTCCGCATCCGTATTCTTGCGGGAAAGAAGATTAATAAGACAATATATCCCGAGAAAATCATTTTACAGATAAAAATATACAAAAAATTAAGAGATAAACTTATATTATGATTCTTATAAATTAGTATTGTGATTTTTGCATGTGCGAATTAAATCTGTGAAGCAACTTTTTAGTATATTTCTTGGTCATTTAAAAAAAAAACACTATAATTAGCGGTTATACAAAATTTTTATCCCCATGAAAAACACTAACACCCTAAAAATTATTATGACATTACTGTTAAGTTTCTGTATGTTAATTAGTAACGGGCAAAACTTCAAGGAAATAAATTCAATAACTGTTGAAAATAATCAGATTACTGCTGTAAATATTTCACCTGATAATCAATTTGTTATATGCGGTTTTAGTGACGGAGATATTATTGCATATAAAACTGTAAGCGGAAAAAAAGTGTATGAAACCAAACGTCATCAAAATATCATTCATTCTATAAGTTTTAACAAAACAGGAAAATATTTTGTATCAGCCGGACAAGATCGTGCAGCAGTTGTTTGGAGTGTTGCAACAGGGAAACAATTGAAAACTTTTTACGGCGGAGATGCTGTGTGGACAGCTGAATTTACACCTAACGGAAAATATCTTGTTACCGGAGGCACCGACCAAGTTATCAGCATTTGGGAATTAGTATCGGGGCAAAGATATCGCACTTTATGGGGGCATAAAAACAGAGTTTATGATTTAAAAATTACTGCTGACGGAAAATATGTAATTAGTGTTTCAGGCGACCGCACTATGAAAAAATGGGATATTTCAAAACAATTACAAGTCAAGTCGGTACATGCACATGAAAACGATGTTACTTCCGTTGCAATAAGTGCTGACCAAAAATATGTTGTTACAGCATCTAAAGATAATACAGTTAAAATTTGGGATTTTGACACTTTTAATAATATTGCACTAATGAGAGGACATCAATGGTGGATAAATAAAGTTGTTATTAGTCCTGATTCAAAATATATTGCAAGCGGTGCTGATGATAATACGGTTATAATTTGGGATTTAGAGGCTCACGAAAAGATTAAAACATTAAAACATGATTCACCTGTTTTAGATTTGGCATTCAGTAAAGACGGGAAATATCTGGTTTCTTGTGATGCACATAAAATTCGTATTTTTACAACCGGTTTTCCTGCTCTCAGTAATTAATTTCAGCTAAATTAGATTAATATATAGTTTTTTTCATAATTTTGAGTATTCTATTTACTTTTAAATTTTGAGAAATGTCAGAATACTGCAATAAACTTAAAAGTGAAAAAACAGCACTTTTTACTAAAGTTACCGATAAAGATGCTTTTAACTTAAAATCATTTTTGGTTGAAAACGGCAAAACAATTTATACTTACGATAATTTTAATTTTGAAGTCTTTATCAGTTCTTTAAAATTATACCTGCACAATGAATTAAAACTTTCAACTGATGTTGAAGAAAGAAAAGACGGAATTATTCAAATTAACTTTCAGGCAAAAAAAAGTATAGCAGAAAAATTAAATGTTGCTGAAAAATACTCACTCCTTTTTTTAAAAGGAAATTTATTTTTGAAGACGGAAATTATTCCTTACATATTTTTAGAAAAAGGAGAGCAAAAATCCAAATTCAACCCTGCAAAATTGCTTAATAATTCTTATCGAAAAAGTATTATTGAATTTGCTGAAAAAAAGGTATTTTCCGGTTATGATAAAATGAACTTCGGAGAATTGAACGAACCCAAAAATATTTTTGTTGAAACATCGGCTTTAAATGAGCGAATATTAAGAAAACAAATAGTTAAGCAGGAACAAATTTTATGTAATCTTCATTTTCAAAGTATAAAACAAAACGGAGAAAAAAAGGATATTAAAGAACTTTCTTCGGGTTTTGTTGTTGCGGACGAAAATCATATTTTACTGATTTTACTGAATAAAAATGATGATATAATTGATTGTTTTGAAGTAACTAAACCGATTTCAATAAATAAAAACTTTTTGAGAACCACTGTAGAAATTGAAAAATATACCATTTTTCCGAAACGTCAAAATTCAAATCTTTTTACTAAATTAATTGATATTCAGAAGGTACAAGGAATTGAACGTATTCGAAAAACAGCCGAATTAAATTATTACGAAAAAAAATATGAAGGAACGGCAGAATTGTTAAAACAACTGATAAAACAAGAAAATAATCCGAATGATAATTTTTTATTGTTATTGAGTGATTTTAAAACTAACAAACAAAGTCTTCAGGATTTCATTTCCGAAAATGAACTTTCGGAAACAATAAATAACATTTTAAATAATAAGGAAGACGATAATTTTTTAAATATATTTTCGGATAAATTTAAAATCTCGTTTAAAGACAGAATTATTTTTTTGAATTTATTTTCGGAAACAGCAAGTACAGACGCAGCACAGAAAAAAGTTTTTTTATTTTATAAATCAATAAGACCTAAATTTTTTAAAAAGAACAAAAATCAAATTAACAGAATTGTTTTTGATGTTAAATATGCCGAATTTTTAATAAAAAGTAAGAGAAAACATACTGCAAAAAAAATATTAAAAAGAATATTAAAAAATTTACCTGATGAAACAGTTTCTGCATTACTTCCGCCTCAAGATTTGGATTTAACGGGAGAATACAGCGGACAATTTTTAAAAGTAAGAATTTTGGATTTGCTTGCACAAGTTAAAGGAACTGAAAATTCAGCAAAGGAAATTCAAAAAACCGGTGTTTTGCAGCCCTTAAATAAAAACAGAATAGAACACCTGACAACGGTTTCGGATATTAAAAGCAGAGCAGAAGAAGCACTTGATATTTTAATCGGTAAATCTTTATTTTCAGATGCTGAGCCTGTTTGTAAAACAACATTTCATCCTTTGAGTGATACAGATTTTAAATTACATTTGGTTCTTAACACGGGTAAAAAAAATAACACATTTTATAATTTACAAAAATGGATTTCTAAAGTTAAAGAAGATGATTATTCAACGGTAAAAAAATATTCTGAAAAAATCACTTCCGAAACACATAATACTTTATTTGCTGTATTAAAAAATACAAGCGAAGTGTTTAATCTTCCTGATACTGAATTTTACATAACAAAAGGCGAAAGGAAAAATAAAATTATCGGCTATGCCGGAAATCCGCCTTTTATATTAATCGGCTGTGAACATACTGACAGGAGTTCTCGTTTGTATATGAATTTGGCAGAATTACGTTTTTCGGTCGCTTCCGAATCAGCACATATTTATTTTAAACATACAAAACTGACAAGTAAAGATGTTTGGCGAGGGCTTACGGATAAAGGAGCTTTATTTGCAGATGCTGCTTTGGCAGTAATTCCTGCAGCAGGTGTAATTTCTAAAACAATTCAAAATGTTCCGAGACTTAATTTGCTCAGTAAAATTTTTAAAGCAACGGCAACCGGAATTTCTACAGGAAAAACAGCTTATGATGCTGCTTTAAAAATATCGGAATTTTACGGTAAAATAAAAACAGGTTCCAAAACTGAGAAGCGACAAAGCTTACTGGCAGCTTCCGGAATAATGCAATACACAGCTGACAGAGCAGGTTTGCTTTTATGCGGAAATTTAACTTCGGCTGTAAAAGCTGTTTTTCTCAACGGAGATTTTGAAGAAACTGTTTTTGAAGAAATAAAACAAACTTCGTTACAAGATTTTCTGTTAAAACAAAACAGCGACGGAACCTATAAACATCAGCAAACGGCACTGCGAATTGCTAATTTATTTTCGTTTTATTTCTCAGACGATTACGAATTATTAAGAGACAAATTGGAAAACGGAAAATAAGAAATCTGCTAAATACAAGTTTGTTATTTAGTGACTTTCAGGAAATGCAGCTTTTGAAATATTTGGTTATTTTGCAAGTTGCAATTTTCGACCTCAAAGAAATTTCGTAGTTTTCAAATGCAGAATAACGTAAAAATAAAAGCTGTTTGAACGAC